>JASBVN010000001.1 GCA_029961045.1 Alicyclobacillaceae bacterium
GATCTGCTCCACGAGGCATGCGGGTTGGCTCCGGCAGGACCCCCCGCAAGGGGAAGCGCTACGGAGTAACGTCAACAGGAATCGGTTGCAAAGGGGAAGTGGGCATGGATCTTGGGCTGAAGGGGAAGTCGGTGCTGGTGGCGGCCTCCAGCAAAGGTTTGGGCAAAGCGAGCGCTTTGGAGTTTGCGCGCGAGGGGGCAGTGGTCACGATTGCCAGCCGCAGCCAGGCGGAATTGAAAAATGCGGCGGCCGAGATTGAAGCGGCCACCGGGCAGAAAGTGAACGTGGTTCAACTGGATGTGACCAAAGATTCGGATATTTCGCGGGCTGTAAAGGCGGCCGTGCAGGCGGGCGGCGGCTTGGATGTGCTGGTGACCAATGCGGGAGGGCCTCCCGGCGGGTCGTTTGACGATTTTGACGATCAGGCATGGCAGCGGGCATTTGAGTTGAACCTACTCAGTGCGATCCGGCTAGTGCGGGCCAGCCTGCCGCACATGCGGGTGCGCGGCGGCGGGCGGATTGTGGCGATTACGTCTTCGTCGATCAAACAGCCGCTGCAGGGGCTGATTCTGTCCAACGTGTTCCGGGCGGGTGTCCATGCGTTGGTGAAAAGCCTGGCGATCGAACTGGCGCCGGAAAACATTCTGGTCAACACGGTGGCACCGGGGCGAATAGCAACCGGACGGGTTGCGGAGTTGGACCGCAGCAAGGCGCGGGCAAAGGGCATTTCGGTGGAAGCGGTGCAAGCCGAGATGGTGGCCCAAATCCCGATCGGTCGTTACGGGTCGCCGGATGAGTTCGGCCGTGCCGTGGCGTTTCTCGGTTCGTTTGCCAATACGTACATCACCGGCCAGGCGCTGTTGGTGGACGGGGGGATGGTGAAGGCGCTGTAGTGGACAAATGGCGCTTGGCTGTTTGACTTCCAGATGATCGTCGCCTAAGTGGTGGTTCTAGCCTTTCATTGACGGACCATAATTTTCACGATAGAATAAAACACAAAATGGGAGAGATGTGGGCGAATTTCACTCAATCCCATATATTGGAGGCTATGAAAAACTGTCTGAAGGTGGGCGCTTGGACAGTTTGGAGCCAGTAGCGCAACCGGCCAATATCTTGTTGAGAGATATTGGCCGTTTTTTGTCGTTTAAAATATCTCTCGCCGGGGGGATCCTCTACATGTTGGAAGCTTTGAGGGCGAACAAAGGGAACAAAGAGATGAAAGTGGAGCCGATCGGGGAAACGGATATTGAATCGACGGCGCGGATGAAGGATAAATTGAATTTTTTACAATTATTCAGACGGGATCTTGAGAATATGAGGGAAATCCAGGACGTCATGGAGGGGGTTGTTGAAAACGTAGCCAGACGCCACTACGACATGATTGAGCGTTTTCCTCGTTTGCAAAGCATCGTAGACCGGCACAGCAATCGCCAGCGGTTGACGCAAACCTTTATCCGCTATTTTCAGACGCTCTGCACAATTGAAGAAGTGGATCTGGAGTTTATTCATAGTCGTCTGAGAATCGGCGAAATCCACAGCCGGATCCAGCTGACCCCCGAATGGTATCTCGGCTCTTATGTCCGGTTGTACGAATATCTCGTCCCTGGCCTTGTCCGAAAATATGCGAAACATCCCGAACGGTTGGCGGATGTTTTGTTATCGTTTCTAAAGGTCATCACCTTGGATATGCAGCTCATTATGGAGGGGTATCAAGAGGCCAACGACTTTAAGCTGATTGATAGTATCTCGAGTATTATGGAATCCGTTCTGAATATCGACAAGACAAAGGAAATACTGGAATCTGCTTCAACCGCCGCCGAACATGCAGAAGGAATCAGTTCCGCAGCTCAACAACTGACCGCATCGGTCAAAGAAGTGGCCGGCCACGCCGGCCGGGTGGCCGAATACTCCGGTCATGCGGTCCGGGAGGTCGAGGACGGCCGTCAGGTGATCGAAGAATCCCTGCGCGGGATTTTGGCCCTGGGAGACTCATTCGGGGCCATGCGGGAAAAAGTCGATTCGTTGACCACCGCGACCCAGAAAATTTCCCACGTCGCCGATTTCATCCGGAACATCGCCGAACAGACGAACTTGTTGGCGTTAAACGCGACGATCGAAGCGGCGCGGGCGGGGGAACACGGCCGCGGGTTCGCCGTCGTCGCCTCGGAGGTCCGTTCGCTGGCCGACCAAACCAAACAATCGGTCCGCCAAATCACGGCCACCATCGAGCAGGTGCAACAAGAGTCTCAGTTGGTCCGGGAACTCACTCACCGGGTCGTGAAGGAACTCCATGACCGGGTGGCGCAATCTCAAGAGGCCATGCAAAAATTGGGGGGTATCGTGAGTCGGGTCGAACAAATGGGCGACTTTACCCACCGCATCGCCGCCACCACCGAGGAACAGGCGGCGGCCACCGAAGACATCACGGCGCGCATCGGCCACGTGCTGGAAGATACGGTGCGTGTGAAAGAACATGCGGACGGGATGGGCAACCAAATCTACCAGACCAGCGTCCGGGTCAACCGCCTGCGCCTGGCGCTTATTCAAAATATGGGCAGGCTGCAAGACAAACAGTTGGTGCGCATTGTCAAAACGGAACATCTCCTGTGGAAGTGGTGGCTGTACAACATGATGCTCGGCTACCACGCCGTCGATGAGAAACAACTCGTCGATCACCGCCAGTGCCGGCTGGGCAAATGGTATGAGCAGGCCCGGCACCGGGCGTCCCTCTCTTCTCTTGCTTCTTTCCGCGCCGTCGACGAACCACACCGGCGGGTTCACCGGCTTGCGGCGGAAATCTACCGGCTGATCCTCGCAGACGACCGCATGGAAGCGGAACGGCGTTTGAATGAACTGGAACAAGCGTCGCGACAAGTTTTGGAAAATCTGGACCGGCTGCTGTCGGACATGGAACAAAGCAACGCTCACGGTCTGTAAATGGCGGAAGCGGTCACGCCGGGGAGGTCCGCTTGGCGATCAAATAGATCCACAGGGTGTTGCACAACAGGAGAAAGCTCGTCGAGAAAAAGACGTACTGGATGCCGAAATGGGCGGCGATTTGGCTGCCTTGGAGGGCTCCGGCGATGTTGCCCAGATACTGGGCCGACTGATTGTAACCGAATACGCGGCCGGCCGCTTCATGGGGGACGGCGCGTTGGATCATCGCATTGACCGAAGGCAGCATTCCCGCCATCGCCATGCCCGTCATCAGGCGGAGGACGAGTAGTTGCCAGGGCGACTCGACATACGCCTGGGGGATGAACAAAAGACCTCCCAGAAACAAGGAAATCAGCAATACCCGTTGCGGGCCGATTCTGTCGGACAAATTACCCAGCGGCGAGGCGGTCAAGGCATTGGCCAACCCCGCGGCCGCCACCACGGCGCCGGAAATCAGGGCGATGGGCTCGTTGTTGTTTGCGAGGAGTTTGACGTACACCGCGATCATGGGCGCGATGGACATGTAGGCCAGCTGGACGGTGAACGTCGTCGCGAACATGGCCAACAGGATGCGGCGCCCCGGGATCTGTCTCCAAAAATGTTCCGCAGGGACAGATGGAGTGGCCGGCGGCCGGAAATGTTCCCGGACGAACAATAGGGTAACGAGAAAGGCCAACATCATGAAGCCCCCGGTGACGAAAAACACGCGGCGCAGCCCGATCCATTCGGCCAGGTATCCGCCGATGAGCGGCCCCATCACATTCCCGCCGACCGTCCCCGTCGAGAGGGTTCCCAGTGCCCAACCCGAATGTTCTTTGGGCGTCTCGGCGGCCACAAGAGTGATGGCCGCCGCAATGTATCCGGAGACGATTCCCATGAGGAGCCTCAGGCCCACTAATTGATAAACGTTGGTCGCAAAGCCCATCAACGTCATCACGACGGCCATCCCGAGGCTGGCCCGCAATAGCATCAATTTGCGGCCCCGTCGATCGGCCACTTTCCCCCACAGCGGGGAGACCAGGGCGGATGTCAGGAATGTCGCGCCGAAGGCGATGCCGGCCCACTGTTCGATATCGGAGGTTTCCCGCACGCCCAACTCTTCGATATACAAGGGCAAAAACGGAATGACGAGGCTCATGCCCGCCGTCGTTGCAAAGGACCCGATCCAGCAAATGAGCAAGTTGCGCTTCCACACCAGCATCCGGCAATCCCTTCGTCATTCGAAATATTTAATCCGTGTATATATATTATAAAGTTCGTGTCAAGAAAAAGCAGGGTAACGGATGACAGTTCCGGTGGCTGTGTGCGATCATAGCCATGAAAGCGGGTCGCGCAACCGGGAACTGCCGACAGATCGAAGCGTTGGGGGGAAGAAGTCATGACAGCCACGATGAGGGCCATCGCGTTGCAACCTTCCGGACGGTTGGCGGAGGTCGAACTTCCCAAGCCGGTACCGGCGGGCCGGGATTTGCTCGTCCAGGTCCGCGCCGTCTCGGTCAATCCGGTGGACACAAAGCAGAAAGCAAAAGAAGGACAGTTGAGGGTACTCGGTTGGGATGTGGCCGGCGTCGTCGAGGCCACGGGACCGGACTGCACACTGTTCCGGCCCGGCGACGAAGTGTACTATGCGGGCGACATCACGCGCCCCGGTGGCTTTAGCGAATTTCACCTCGTGGATGAGCGCCTGGTCGGGAGAAAACCGAAGTCTCTCGATTTTGCCCAAGCCGCGGCGCTGCCCTTGACGAGTTTGACCGCGTGGGAAGGGCTCTTTCACCGGATGGGACTGAAGGTCCAAGGGAACGAACCGAAAACGGTGTTGATCATCGGGGCGGCCGGCGGTGTGGGATCCATCGCCGTTCAATTGGCGCGCCGGGCAGGGCTGACCGTGATCGGCACGGCGTCCCGGCCGGAATCGTCCGCATGGGTGCAGCGTTACGGGGCGCACCACGTGATCAACCACTTCGAACCCTTCTTGCCGCAGGTGCAGGCACTGGGCTTTGCGAGTGTCGAATATGTGTTTTGCCTGAATGTGGTGGACGACAACTGGGACAACATGATGGACGTTCTGGCGCCCCAGGGCAAATTGTGCACCATTTTGCCGCCGGCGTCCTCCCTCAATCTCCGGCCGCTCTTCGACAAATGCCTCACTTGGTGCATGGAAGGCATGTTTACGCGGCCGAGGTACCGGACGCCGGACATGGACGAACACCACCGCATTTTGACGCAGTTGGCGGACTTGGTGGACGCGGGGGAGATCCGGACGACCCTGAACCGCCGGATGTCGCCCATCAGCGCCGCGAATCTCGAAGAGGCATTCGCCGAGTTGCGTTCCGGCCGCGTGATTGGGAAAATTGTCCTGGAATCGTTCGCATGATGACGGGTTGGGTCGTTGGAAAGGACGGTGCGGAGAAGATCCGTCATGAATTTTGATCCGTTGTATAATCCATATCCTTCTCGCCGGATGCCCGTTTACGCGAAAAATGGCATGGTGGCCGCCTCGCAACCCCTCGCGGCCCAAGCCGGCCTGCGCATCCTACAGCAAGGGGGCAATGCCGTCGATGCGGCGATCGCCGCGGCGGCCGCCCTCACCGTGGTGGAACCCACCTCGAACGGGATCGGCGGGGACGCCTTTGCATTGGTCTGGGCCGGGGGAAAACTGCACGGGCTGAACGCCAGCGGCCCGGCCCCCCGGGGGATTTCGGCGGAATCCCTCGAAAAAGCGGGCCTTCGGGAAATCCCCCACTACGGTTTTATTCCGGTGACGGTGCCCGGCGCCCCGGCGGCCTGGGCCGTCCTGTCCGACCGGTTCGGCCGGCTGCCGCTGACGGAGGTGTTGCGCCCGGCGATCGAATATGCCGAAAACGGCTATCCGTTGACTCCGATGCTCGGATTTTTGTGGGAACAAGAATTTCAACGTTATGCCGGGGTGCTGAAAGGGGAAGAATTTCGCAGTTGGTTTGAGACCTTTGCGCCCGGCGGGAGGGCGCCGCGGACCGGGGAGATCTGGCGATCGCCGGATCACGCCCGCACCCTCCAGTTGATCGCCGAGACCCGTGCGGAAGCTTTCTACCGCGGCGAACTGGCGGAAAAAATCGACCGTTTTTCCCGGCAATACGGTGGATATTTGCGAAAAGAGGACCTGGAATCTTTCCGGCCCGAATGGGTGGAGCCGATTCATATCCAATATCGCGGGTATGAGGTGTGGGAAATTCCGCCGAACGGCCACGGTTTGGTCGCGCTCATGGCCTTGAACATTCTGAAGGGATTTGAACTGACGGAACGGGATACGGTCGATGCGTATCACAAACAAATTGAGGCGATCAAGCTGGCCTTTGCCGACGGCAAAACCTACATCGCGGATCCGCGCAGCATGTCGGTTCGAGTGGAAGATTTGCTGTCGGATGCCTATGCGGAAGAGCGCCGCCGGTTGATCGGGAAGACGGCGCTGGAGCCCCTGCCGGGCCGGCCTCCGGGAGGCGGCACCGTCTATCTGTGCACCGCGGACGGGGAGGGGAACATGGTCTCGTTCATTCAGAGCAATTACATGGGATTCGGCTCCGGCCTGGTCGTGCCGGGGACCGGCATTGCCCTCCACAACCGCGGGGCCAATTTCACCCTCGACCCGGCCCACGCCAACCGGCTGGAGCCCGGGAAAAAGCCGTATCATACCATTATCCCCGGCTTTCTCACCAAAGGCGGGAATCCGGTGGGGCCCTTTGGGGTCATGGGCGGGTTCATGCAGCCGCAAGGCCACCTCCAAGTGGTGGTGAACACGGTGGATTTTGGTTTGAACCCGCAGGCCGCCCTGGACGCGCCGCGCTGGCAGTGGATCGAAGGCAAAGTGGTGGAGGTCGAATCGACGACCCCGGCTCATCTGGTAGAGGCCCTCGCCCGTTTGGGGCATCGCGTCCGGTGGGCGATGGGCTCCGGCGGGTTCGGCCGCGGCCAGATCATTTGGCGGCAGGAAAACGGGGTTTTGGTCGGGGGGACGGAAACCCGTACCGATGGTCAGGTGGCCCTCTGGTGACTCCCCGTTTCAAAAAGCGCCGGAAGGACCTGCTGTTCGTGGCCCTTGGCTTTTTTGAGGAGGCCGGGGGTCTTTTTTATTTTTGGAATACAGATTGGGGGGACGGGGGACGGCTAGGGCGTCCACAGGATGGGGCTCGGGAGACCCGGAGATACCTTGTGTTTGATTTCGATACACAGATGGATGTACAGATGTATTGTTTTTGCACATATCGAGGAAAAGAGGGTGCAAGGCTACTGAGGGGGATCGGCCGATAACGGGGCTCGGGATGTTTCCGCTCTTTTCAAGGTGGTTGGCATGGAGTTTGCTTAGTCACGGAGGATAGGAGGACCGGCACAGGCCGTGATCCGTTATTGAGCTGCCCGGTACATGTTCGTTGCATTTCCCGGCAGAGCGGATGGAGAGGAGGAACGCCGGTGAAGGTCCTGGGATTTACGCTCACTGATGAACATCGCATGGTCGTTGAGGCAGTCGAGGATCTGTTGCGCAAGATCAGGCCCAACCGCGATGCCTATTTCAAGGCGATTTTCGAAGATCAGTATTTTCCCGATGAATTGTGGGACAAGATGGCCCAGATCGGCCTCTTTGGTGCTTTGGTTCCCGAGGAATACGGCGGTACCGGGTTGGGGCTGCTGGCGATGACGCTGGCGATGGAAACATTCGCGAGCCAGGGGCTCGGAAATGTCCTGGCGGTGTTGACCACGATGGACGCCATGGCGTTGCTCCGCGCCGGGTCCGAGGAGCAGAAACGCCACTGGCTGCCGCAGATCGCCGAAGGCAAGCTCCGCCTGGCCTTCGCGATTACCGAGCCCGATGCAGGAACCAATAGTTTTAAAATGAGGACGCTCGCCCGGAAGGAAGGAAACACGTATCGCGTGACCGGACAAAAGGCTTGGATCACCGGCGTCGATCGCGCGGACTACGTCCTGGTTGTGGCTCGCACGCTGCCCTACGACACGGTGATCGAACAGGGTTTGCCTCGCACTTACGGCTTGGGTCTCTTTTTGATCGATACCCATGCCAAGGGACTGTCTTTCCGGCCGATGGATACCATGGGCATCGAGGGCTATCGGCAGTTCTTCCTCTTTTTTGACGATGTCGAAGTGCCCGAAGAAAATCGCATCGGACCGGAGCACCGGGGAGCCGAAGTGTTGTTCGATGCACTCAATCCCGAGCGCATTCTCGTTGCAGCGATGGGCGTGGGGATGGCCGAGTACGCCCTCACACGCGCGGCCGCGTACGCGAAGGAGCGCCGGGTTTTCGGCGATACTCCCATCGCGGCGTATCAAGCGGTGCAGCATCCTCTGGCGAAGCTCAAGGTCCAGCAGGAAGCGGCTCGAATGCTGACCTATCAAGCGGCGGAGGCTTTCGACCGGGGGTTGCCCCCGGCAGAGATCGGAATCTACGCCAATATGGCAAAGTATTTGGCCTCGGAGACGGCCTTCGAGGCGGTCGATCGAGCCATCCAGACCCACGGAGGCAACGGATTCGTAAAGGAATACCATATGATCCAAATGCTAGCTCCCGCTCGGTTGCTGAAGACGGCGCCGATCAACAACGAAATGGTGCTCAACTATATTGCCGAGCGCGTCCTGGGGATGCCGCGCTCCTACTGAGAACGAAAACATTCGCCGGTGTTGCACAGAGGGGGATGCCCATGTTGGAGGAGCAAGGTGACATCGTGGTGATGCGAGGATGAAAACGATTCGAGTCGGTAGCGGTGTGGGGTTCTACGGCGACACGTTTCTCCCCGCCCTGGAGATGATCCAGAAAGAGGCGGTGGACTACATCTGCTTCGAGGACCTGGCCGAACTAACCCTGGCGATTTTGCAGAAGGATCGCCAGCGCAACCCCGCCGAGGGCTATACGAAGGACCTGGTCCCGATGCTGCGGGCCTGCTGGAAAGAAGCCCGGGCGAAGGGAATCCGCTTGATCACCAACGCCGGAGGCCTGAATCCGCGGGGAGCTGCCGAGGCGGCCCTGGCCGTCGCCCGCGAACTGGGGATCGAGGCCCGGGTTGCCGTGGTCGAGGGCGATTCCGTTCTCGAGCGATTGGAGGAGTTCCGACCGTTCCCCCATATGGAGACCGGCGAACCGCTGCCGGAGGAGGTGCGCCGGCGGGCCCTGTTTGCCAACGTCTACCTGGGCGCCCGGCCGATCGTCGAGGCCCTGAAGACCGGTGCCGACCTCGTGATCACGGGCCGGGTGGCGGATGCCGCGCTCTTCCTGGCTCCGTTGGTCTACGAGTTCGACTGGTCGTTCGACGACCTCCAGCGCATGGCCATCGGCACGGCGGTGGGGCATCTCCTGGAATGTTCCTCCCAGGTGACGGGCGGAAATCACGGCGGCCGGTGGGCGGAGATCCCGGACCTGGATCGTATCGGTTTTCCGATCGCCGAAGTGAGCGAGGACGGCACGGCGATCATCACCAAAACGCCGGACACGGGAGGGCGGGTCAGCTTCGACACGGTGCGTGAACAGTTGCTCTATGAAATTCACGACCCGAGGGCTTACGCGACCCCGGACGTCGTCCTCGACTTCTCGCAGGTGCGCTTGGCGGAGGTCGGGCCGGACCGGGTGCAGGTGAGCGGGGTGGTGGGCCACCCGCGTCCCGAGCGCTACAAGGCCCTGCTCGGGTACGAGGACGGCTACATGGGCCAGGCGCTGATCGGATACAGTTGGCCGGACGCCCTAAAAAAAGCCCAGGCGACCGAGGCCATCCTGCGCCGGCAGCTTGAGCGGATGCGCCTTCCGCTGCAGGAAATCCGGGCTGAGTATCTCGGCTACAATTCGCTGCATGGTCCGCTGGCCGATCCCGCGCAGGCCGATCAGTTGAACGAGGTCTACCTGCGGCTGACGGTCCGGACGTCCGACCGGCGGGCCGCCGAGCAGGTCAGCCGGGTCATGGTCCCCTTGGCCCTGGGCGGGCCTCCGACCGCCAGCGGTTTCATCGGCTTTGACCGTACGCGGGCACTGCTCGGCATCTGGCCCAGTCTGATCGATCGCGAGCCGGTCGATGCGGGCGTGCGGATCAGTGTGCTGGAGGTGCGAACATGAAGCTCAAGGAGTTGGCCTTTGCCCGGAGCTCGGACAAAGGCAATCATGTGGATATCGGCCTGTTCGCTTACACCGAGGAGGGCTACCGTCTGATCGAGCGCCAGATTACGGCCGAGCGGGTGGCCGCGTATTTTGCCCCTTTGGGGATCGGCGCTGTGGAGCGTTACGAAGTGCCGACGATCTGGGCCTTGAAGTTCGTCATCCGGAATGCCCTCGACGGCGGGGCGTCGCGTTCGATCCGCGCCGACAACCAGGGCAAAACCTGGAGCGGAGCGCTGTTGCGGATGGAGATCGAACCCCGGCCCTGCGAAAAGAACGAACGGTGATGGCGGACTTTCTCTGGAAAGGAGTGTGCTGCCCAATGGGTGAACGGGAACAGCGGGTGCTGGAGGAGCTGGATCGCATCAAGAAAGGGGGGCCTCCGCGCGGGCATGAGAAGCAGCGCGCGGCCGGCAAGCTGTTTGTGCGCGATCGGCTGGCCCTCTTCTTTGACGGTGGGGAACCCTATACCGAGACGGGCCGGTTCGCCCGGAGTTGGGATGCCGAATTGCCGGCCGATGGAGTGGTGACGGGGACGGGCCAGATCGGCGGACGGACGATTTTCTTCGCGGCCAACGACTATACGGTGAAGGCCGGGTCGATCGGCCGCTACCACGGCGAGAAGTTGATCCGCACCCAGCAGGCCGCAATCCGCGCTCGCAAGCCGATCCTCTATCTGGTGGATTCTTCGGGGGCGCGGATCGACGAGACGGGTGGGCACCATGTCGATAAAGGCAGCGCCGGCCAGCTCTTTTATCTGCACAGCATCATGTCGGGCGCTGTACCGCAGATCGGGGTGCTCTACGGCACCTGCTTCGCCGGCACGGCGTATACACCGGTCTTCTGCGATCTTTTGGTCATGATGAGGGATTCCGCGATGGCCATCGCCTCGCCGCGCATGGTGGAAATGGTGATCGGCCAGAAGGTGACTCCCGAAGAGCTGGGGGGCGCGGAGATGCACGCCAAAAAAAGCGGTTCGGCACACTTTGTCGTCGATCGCGAAGAGGAGGCCGCTGCGCTGGTCAAGCGCATCCTCTCCTATCTGCCGGACCACTGTGACGCTGCGCCGCCGGAGGCGCCTCCTCGCGAACCATCCCGCGATCCGGCCGAGATCGACGAGATCATTCCCAAGGATCCGAACCGGCCCTACGACGTCCGCCGGCTGATCGAGGCGATCGTGGATGCCGACAGTTTTTTGGAGGTCAAGGCCCAGTACGCGGCGGAGCTGGTGACCGGCTTTGCCCGCCTGAACGGAAAGGTGATCGGTGTAGTGGCCAACCAGCCGGCGGTAAAAGGCGGCACGCTCTTTCCCGAGTCCTCCGATAAGGGGGCGGAGTTCGTCTGGCTCTGCGACGCCTACAACATTCCACTGCTTTACCTGGTCGATACACCCGGCTTCATGGTCGGAACGGCCGCCGAGCAAAACGCGATCCTGCGCCGGGGACGGAAGTTTATCTTTGCCACCTCGAGCGCGACCGTCCCGCGTGTTTGCGTCGTCGTGCGCAAGGCCTACGGTGCAGGCATTTATGCCATGTCCGGCCCGGCTTACGACCCCGACATCACCCTTGCCCTGCCGTCGGCCGAGATTGCGGTGATGGGCCCCGAGGCGGCGGTCAACGCCGTCTACTACAACAAAATCCAGTCCATCCAGGATCCAGAAGAGCGAAACCGGGTGGTCGCCAAGCTGCGCGAGGAGTACCGCGCGGGCTATGACATCTTCAAGCTGGCGGGCGAAATGGTGGTCGACGATCTCATCCCGCCGCGCGATCTGCGGAAGGAGCTGGTGCGCTATTTTGAGATCTACCGCGAGAAGCGGATCGAATTGCCGCGGCGCAAAGCACGCGACGATCCTCTAAAAAGGCTCATGCCTGGTTGGGAGTGTGATCGGGATGTCACTTTACTCATTGACTCTCGTGGATGTGCTGGAGAAGAATGTTCAATATCAGCCGGACCGCCTGGCCGTGATCAGCGGCGAGCATCACTTCACTTATCGCAAATTGGGGCAACGGATCGACCGTTTGGCGGCTGTCCTGGCCCATCGAGGATTTAAGAAGGGGGACCGCCTGGCCGTCCTTATGGAAAACAACCATGCCTACATTGAGGCTCTTTTTGCGGCTGCAAAACTTGGCGGTATCACCGTTCCCTTAAATGTCCGCCTTTCCCGGGATGAACTGACCTATATCCTCGAGGACGCGGGTGTAAAAATCCTCGTGAGTAGCGGTTTCTTTGCCGAAACCGTACACGAGTTGGCGGAATCCAGCGAGATTCAACATGTCCTGCTGGTGGGTAGTGGGGAAGGCGGGCGGAGGGGGTGGGCTCAGGTCAGCCGGTATGAAGAGGCGCTGGAAGCTGTGTCCGGTTCCGCTTCTATCGGTGCTCCGGTCGATGCCGAAGATCCGGCAGTCATTCTCTACACCAGCGGCACTACGGGAAAGCCCAAAGGATGTATGTTAGCCCACCGTTCTTGGGTGGCCAACAATTTAAACATGGCGTCCGAATTTGGCATTACGAGAAATGACATCTACGGGGCTGTATTGCCGTTCTTCCATGTGGCGGGATTGGGGACCTTGTTTGCCCACCTTCACAGGGGCGGATGCGTGGTGCCGATCCCGAAATGGTCTGCTGAACTCATGGCACAGGAAATTGAAAACAGGCGCATCACGACGACCTTTTTAGTGCCGCCCATGCTTCAGCAGCTTATAACCCTGGATCAAATCGGCTTGGGCAAACCTTCCACTCTCCGTTTGGTGATCGGAGGAGCCGGATTCGAACCTCCCTCAGTAGTGGAGGCGGTGGAGAAAAAACTGGGGGCCGCGTTCTACGGAATTTATGGACAAACCGAGGCGGGCAACATTGTCACCTCGGCTTCCGCCGAAGAAATCTTAAAACAACCCGCCACCTACGGGCGGGAGTTGATGGGATTTTCCGTCCGCATCGTGGACGAGGACGATCGGGAGGTCCCTGCCGGGGAGCCGGGAGAACTTGTCGTGCGCGGCCCATCCGTGATGATCGGGTACTGGAACCGCGAAGAGGAGACCCGGGAAACCTTGCGAAATGGCTGGCTCCATACGGGCGATGTGTTCGTCCGGCATGAAGATGGTTCGCTGGAAATGGTTGATCGCAAAAAGTATTTAATTAAAACGGGTGGAGAAAATGTATATCCGGCTGAGGTCGAGAAGGTCTTATCCGCCCATCCCTGTGTTGCGGAGGTGGCGGTGGTCGGAGTGCCCGATCGGGATTGGGGCGAGAGCATCAAGGCCTTTGTGGTATTGGCGAAGGGGAAACAGGTGACTAGAGAGGAATTGAGAGATTGGTGTTATGAGCGCATCGCCAGGTATAAGGCACCGAAATATATTGAGTTCATCGAAGAAATTCCGCGTAATCACTCCGGCAAACCCTTGAAGAACGAACTCCGGAACCGCGCGATCACGGTGGACCAACGGGTGAGATAAGATGTTGGAATCATTGCTCTCGGAATGGCATCGGGGTTGGGGTTGGGGAACAAGAGCGTCGTGTTTTTGTATACATCGCATCACCGGAGCGAATGGGGACCGGGTGACGGCACCCGATCTGCCGCTGGCGCAGTTCGGGGATGCTTCCGCCCTCTGAAGAAAGTTGGCACGAAGCTTGCTTGGTTTCGGGGAATGGGGAAGACCGGCGGTAAAGGAACATGCCCGTTGATGGGCGAATGATGGGAGTGAGTGTGGTGGAAGAACGGCTGGTACTGGTAGAAACCGCGGAGCATGTGGCCACCATTCGCCTCAATGCTCCCGAAAAGCGCAATGCGCTGACGGAACCACTGACCCGGGAGTTGATGGAGGCGATTCGTTGGGCTGACGAGGATCCGGAGGTCTACGTAATGATCCTCACCGGAAATGGGAAGGCCTTTTGCGCCGGCGGAGATTTAAACGAGTTTAAGAAAAATTTCGATAAGTCTGCACCGGAATTGTACGATGAAGGTTTGTGGTCGTCACAATTATTTAAACTCGGGGCAACGGTACGCACACCGATGATTGCGGCCGTCAACGGGCCCGCCCTGGGAGGCGGGTGCGGTCTGGCGGCGATGTGTCACATCGCCGTGGCATCGGACCAAGCGACCTTTGGGACCACCGAACTTCGCTTGGGCCTCGTGCCCTATGTGATTTTTCCCTGGATTCGCCGGGCGGTGGGACACAAAAAGGCCTTGGAGATGATGTTGACGGCGGAGGTGATGAGCGCCGAGCAGGCCAAGGAGATCGGACTGGTGCAGCGGGTGGTGCCCCATGATCAATTGGAAGAAGAGGCTCGGGATCTGGCCCGGCGGATCGCTTCGTTCAGTCCTCTGGCGGTACGCCTGGGGTTGGACGCTTTCTACAACACCGAACAGATGGACCTGATGAAGTCTTTCGACTACCTGAGCACCCTCCGCATCGTCTCGTTCCTGAGCGAGGATCTGAAAGAAGGCGCCGCGGCCTTTCTGGAGCGTCGCTCGCCCGTTTGGAAAGGGCGCTGAAAGAACCCATAAGGAGAGGAGAAAGGCCCATGGTGATCGATAAACCATTCGACTCTTTTGAAATCGGGGAACGTTTCGTCTCCAGGGCTCGGACCATTACGGAGACGGACTTGGTGTTGTTCTCGGCTTTTACGGGGGACTGGTACCCCCTTCACACCGATACGGAATATGTGAAGAACACGCCCTTCGGACAGCGGATCGCCCACGGGATGCTGGTGCTGTCCGTCGCCACCGGGCTGAGTCGTTTAGAACCGGGTTGGGTGGTGGCTTTTTATGGAATGGACCGCGTCCGGTTTGTGAAACCCACCTTTATCGGAGATACCATTCACGTAGAGGCGGAGGTGATCGACAAACAAGATAAGGGGCCCATGGGGGGAGTCGTCACTTTCCGGCAGGAAATTAAAAAGCAGACGGGGGACGTGGTGGTGAGTGCCGTGATGAAGGTACTCGTGGCAAAGGGATGAGCGCCGGGTATGACATCCCGGAAGCCGGCGGCGAACGGAAGCAACAAAGGGAGGTGCGGTCCTTGAATTCGGTGTCGTGGATCAATCGGGTAGCTCTGGGGGATATCCTGCGGCGCAATGCGCGGAGGTATCCTGATAAAGTGGCCTTGGTGGACGGAGAGGTCCGGCTCACCTACCGGGAGCTCGATGAGCGGTGCAACCGGTTTGCCCACTACCTTCTGTCGTTGGGGTTCGAGAAGGGGGACCGGGTCGTCACGGTATGTCAGAATTCCCATGAGTTTGTGACGACTTTTTTCGGCATCCAGAAAGCGGGGTTGGTGTGGGTCCCGGTCAATCCGGCCTTGGGTCCTGACGACATCCGCTACATTCTCGAGCACTCCGAAGCGAGGGCGGTGGTTGCCGACGACCTCATTCTGGCGGATCCTCGACGGCGCCAGGTGATGGTTGACGCTGTCGGCCATGTGGTCGAAATTTCCTATTCCGGCGACGAACCCCGTCACGGCGTGCCCTTTTCGGCCGCTTTAGAGGGACAGCCCGCGGAGGAACCTTTGGTGGACATCTCCGAGCGGGATCTGGCGCAAATCATGTACACCAGCGGCACCACCGGCCGACCCAAAGGGGTGATGCACAGCCATCTGTCCGTGTTTTTGGCCACCCTCAGCAACATCATCGAAATCGGTATGAAGCGGGATGACGTGGCAACGGCGATGCTGCCGCTTTTCCATTGCGCCCAGCATGTGTTGACAACGAGCTTTTTCCATATCGGCGCGCGGAATGTGATCCTGCGCGGTTTCGATCCCGTCCAGTTGATGGCGACCATCGCCCGGGAAAAGGTGACGTGGGTGTTTGCCCTGCCGATGATGTATCGCGCTTTGTTGGATCACCCGGAGAGGGCGAATTACGATCTGTCCAGCCTGCGCTACTGTCTGTACGCCATGGCCCCGATGGACGAGCCCACCTTGCGACGGGCCGTCGCCGAGTTGTGCCCGAACTTTGCCCTCGGAACCGGACAGACGGAAATGTATCCGGCGACCATGCTGTTCCGCCCGGAGGAACAATTGCGCCGTTTCGGCTCTTATTGGGGTGAATCGGCCCTGATCAATGATACGGCGATTATGGACGAGAACGGGCGCATCCTCGGTCCCGGGGAAGTGGGCGAAATCGTGCACCGGGGTCCCAATGTGATGATCGGTTATTATAAAGACCCCGAGGCTACGGAAGAGAGCCGGAAGTTCGGTTGGCACCACACCGGGGATTTGGGAATGTGGGATGAGGACGGTCAAATGATTTTTCTCGACCGGAAGAAGGACATGATCAAAACCGGTGGGGAAAACGTTCCGTCCATCAAGGTGGAAACGGTGCTGCTGTCCCATCCGGATGTAGCAGGTGCCGCCGTAGTGGGGTTGCCGCACCCGAAATGGGCGGAGGCGGTGACCGCCTTTGTGGTTCCAAAGCCCGGGAAAGAGATCAGCGAAGAGGCGCTCCTCGAATTTTGCAAGGAACGCCTCGGCGGCTTTGAGGTGCCCAAAGCCATTTGTGTGGTGGACCAATTGCCCTTGACCACCACCGGGAAAGTCCAAAAACACGTGCTGCGCGACCGGTATCGCCGATTGTACGAGTGATGCGCGTCGGGAGATGGAGGGAGATCAAGGAGGGGAGGGTGAAGAAGGATGGCGTCCGGAATCGGCCGTTGGTTGACTCGGCGGGAAGAGTGGAGTGGAAACAAACTGGCGTTGATTTACGGGGAACGCCGGTTGACCTACCGTGAGCTCAACCGGAGGGTGAACCGCTTGGCGAATGCCCTGAACGAGATGGGAGTGCGCCAGGGGGACCGGGTGGCCGGCCTGCTGCCCAACGGCAACGAGATTCTCGAAATCATGTTTGCCTGCGCTAAATTAGGAGCGATTTTCGTGCCGGTCAATTTCAGGCTGACAGCCGAAGAAGTCCGGTACGTCCTCGAAGATTCGGCCAGCCGGTCCTTTTTCTATCACCGGTCTTTGGCGCCGGTGGCCGAACCGTTGCGAGAGACCTGCCCGCAGATTCTGCACCGGGTGTGTGTCGGCGGCGAGGGACCGGGCGAGATCGAATACGAATCCCTGCTGGAACGGGCCTCCGATGCGGAACCGGACCGGGACGTCTCCCTCGAGCAGGTGCACCTGATGATGTATACTTCGGGGACGACCGGCAAGCCGAAGGGCGCGATGCTCACCCATGCCAACACCACGTGGAACGTGGTAAACACCTTGGGTAGGCTGCCCGTGACGGACGAGGAGGTGACGCTCACCGTCGCCCCCCTCTTTCATATTGGTGCAATGAATATTCTAACGACTCCGGTTCTGTACCGGGGAGGGACGGTGGTGATTCACGACCGGTTTGATCCGGTCCAGGTCCTGGAGACGATCGAGAGGGAAAAGATTACTTCCCTGTTTATGGTCCCGTCCATGTGGCTGGCCCTGCTCCAGGTGCCCGGTGTGGACCGGTACGATCTTCGTTCCCTGCGCCTGGCGGTGTCGGGAGGAGCACCGTGTCCCATTCCGGTGATCGAGCGGTTCCAGGAGCGGGGGGTGCCCTTTTTTGAAGGGTACGGCATGACGGAGACGTCTCCGTCGGTGTGTATTTTGGAAGGAACCGATGCGCTCCGGAAACGGGGTTCGGTGGGCAAGCCTCTCATGCACGTGGACGTGCGGATCGTGGACGACGCCGGCCGGGATGTTCCCGTCGGAGAGGTGGGCGAACTGTTGGTGCGGGGGCCGACGGTCACGATCGGGTACTGGAACCGCCCCGCCGAGACCCGGGAGGCCCTGCGCGGAGGGTGGTTGCACACGGGGGATCTCGCGCGCATGGACGACGAAGGATTCCTGTACATTGTGGACCGCAAAAAGGACATGATCATCAGCGGCGGGGAGAACGTCTATCCGGCGGAAGTGGAGCAGGTGCTCTATCGCCACCCGAAGATCCGCGAGGTGGCGGTGGTCGGCGCCCCCGACGAAAAATGGGGAGAGACGGTAAAGGCTGTGGTAGCGCTCAAAGAGGGGGAAACAATCACCTTAGAAGAGATTCAAAGGTTCTGCGAAGGGAAACTGGCCCGCTACAAGGTGCCGAGATTGCTCGAGATCGTAGACGCCTTGCCGCGGAATGCGGCAGGAAAGGTGCTCAAAACCGCCTTGCGGAATCGCTGATCCAACAGGCGGCCGTCATTCCTCTAAAAGTGGCAAGAGGGTCATCCGGAGAACGACCGGATGACCCTCTTTACCGTTCTGGGGGAGTCTTCTTTCAACGTTACGCTCCTTGGCGGGACGACACGGGCTTGATTTTCTTTTCCTTACTGGTGATCCAGGCCGCCAGGACGGCGCTGATCAGGGACATGACGGCGAAGGTGTAGTACGACCCGTTGAAACTGTTCGTCTTATCGAGAATGATACCCATGAGGATCGGCGCCAAAATGCCGGCGACGGAACCGCACGTCAGCATAATGCCGCTGCTGACCGCCACCTGCTGTTTCGGGAAAAGGTCAAGGGGCAGGGCCCACAACATGGCGAGACAGGCGCAATTCGCGGCCGCCGCGACGCTGAACGCCCCGAGGGAAACGTATAAAGACGGCGTATTGACGGCCACCACCAGGGAAGGGATGATGAGCAACGAGGCGATCGCGAGCAGAGGCCCCCTCC
>JASBVN010000010.1 GCA_029961045.1 Alicyclobacillaceae bacterium
GACCTTCGCAACGGTGGAAACCTCTTCACCGTCCTTCAAGGAGATCAGCTTGACCCCTTGGGTATTGCGACCCAAAGTCGAAATCTCCTTGACGTGCATCCGGATGGCCACCCCTGTGGTGGTAATCAACATGAGATCGTCGTCCTCCCGGACCATTTTCAATCCCACCACGTGGCCGTTCCGCGAAGTGACATGAAGGGTTTTGATGCCTTTTCCTCCGCGGCTTTGCTGACGGTATTCGGAAATCGGCGTCCGTTTTCCGTACCCGCCGCTGGTCACCACCAGGACTTGAGCTTCCGGATCGACCACATCCATGTCGATCAGCACATCTCCGTCTTCCAGTTCCATCGCTTTCACACCGGCCGCATTCCGGCCCATCGGACGGACATCCGTTTCCGGAAATCGAATCGCCATTCCCTTTTTTGTTCCGACGATGATTTCCCGGTTGCCGTCCGTCCGCCGCACGGCGATCAATTCATCGTGGTTTCGCAGCGTGATGGCCAGAAGTCCTGCCTTGCGGATGTTCTCAAACTCCTGCAAGGCGGTTTTCTTGATGACCCCTTCCCGAGTCGCCATCATCAGGTATTCGCCGGAGCCGAACGACCGAATTGGAATCACGGCGGAGATCTGTTCCCCCTGTTCGATGTTGAGGAGGTTGATGATCGGCGTTCCCTTCGCCGTCCGGCCCAACTCGGGAATTTCGTAGGCCTTGAGCCGGTACGCCTTTCCTTTGTTCGTGAAGAACAGCAAATAGTTGTGGGACGAGGTAATAAAGAGGTGCTCGACAAAATCCTCTTCCTTCGTCCCCATCGCGGTGATGCCGCGACCTCCCCGCCGCTGACTCCGGTACAACGACATGGGCTGGCGCTTGATGTACCCCTGATGGGAAATGGTAATCGCCACTTCTTCAACTGGAATGAGATCCTCTTCTTCGATTTCCCCTTCGGCGGCGGTGATGCGGGTCTTCCGCTCGTCGGCATATTTTTCGCGGATTTCCAAGAGTTCCTCTTTGATCACGGCGAGGATTTTTCGCTCATCGGCGAGGATGGAGCGAAGTTCCTGAATTTTTTTAAGCAATTCCGCATGTTCTTCGTCGATTTTCTCCCGTTCAAGTCCCGTCAAGCGCTGGAGGCGCATATCGAGAATCGCTCCGGCCTGTTCCTCGCTCAGCCGGAACCGCGACATCAATCCGCTCCGGGCCTCGTCCACCGTGGCCGAATTGCGGATCAACTCGATGACGGCATCGATGTGATCGAGAGCGATCTTCAGCCCTTCCAGAATATGGGCGCGCGCTTCCGCTTTCCTTAAATCGTACTCGGTCCGCCGGCGGATGACATCCTGCTGGTGGCGCAGGTAATAGTACAGCATTTCCCGAAGGTTCAACACCTGAGGGCGCCCGTCCACCAGACAGAGCATAATGACGCCGAAGCTGGTTTGCAGGGCCGTATGCTTGAACAAATTGTTCAACACCACCTGGGGTTTGACGTCCCGGCGGAGTTCGATCACAATCCGCATGCCGCGCCGGTCCGATTCGTCCCGAAGGTCGGTGATGCCGTCCACCTTTTTTTCCCGCACCAATTCAGCAATTTTTTCCACAAGCCGCGCCTTGTTCACCTGATAGGGAATTTCCGTCACGACAATGCGCACCTTCCCGCCCGGGGCTTCCTCGATGTGGGTTTTCGCCCGGAGCAGGATCGTCCCGCGACCTGTTCGGTAAGCTTCGCGAATACCCTCCCGGCCGAGGATCAGGGCGCCCGTCGGAAAATCCGGCCCCTTGATGTATCGCATCAAATCGTCCACCGTCGCGTCGGGGTGATCGATCAAATGAATCACCCCGTCGATCGCTTCGCCCAAATTGTGAGGCGGAATGTTGGTCGCCATCCCCACGGCGATCCCCGTCGATCCGTTGACGAGAAGATTGGGGAAGCGGGACGGAAGCACGAGGGGTTCCTTCTCGCTGCCGTCGTAGTTGTCGCCGAAATCGACCGTTTCCTTGCCGATATCCCGCAGCAACTCCAGGGCGATTTTGGACAGACGCGCCTCCGTGTAACGCATCGCAGCGGCTCCATCCCCGTCGATGGAGCCGAAATTCCCGTGGCCGTCGATCAACAAGTAGCGGGTAGAAAAGTCCTGGGCCAGACGCACCAGGGCATCGTACACCGCAGCGTCTCCGTGGGGGTGAAACTTCGCCAGGACCTGTCCGACGACCCAAGAGGACTTTTTGTAGGGCTTATCCGGCGTCATCCCCAGTTGTTGCATGGCGTACAAAATCCGCCGGTGGACCGGCTTCAGTCCGTCGCGGACGTCGGGAATCGCCCGACTCACGATCACGCTCATGGCGTAATCGAGAAAAGACTGCCGCAATTCATCGCTGATGTCGACCGGTACGATCTTTCCTGCATCCGGCATTCCGTTCCCTCCCCGTCCGTCGTTCCTCGGCGATTCCCGCGGGCCGAACTTTCCGGTCCCGGGTCACGCGTTCCGGGTTACACGTCGAGATTCCGCACATACTGAGCGTGGGCCTCGATAAATTCCCGGCGGGGCTCGACCCGGTCTCCCATGAGCACGGAAAAAATCGCATCCGCCTCTATGGCGTCCTCCATGCTCACTTTCAAAAGGGTGCGGCTCTCGGGATCCATGGTGGTTTCCCACAACTGTTCGGCATCCATCTCGCCCAAGCCCTTATAGCGCTGAATGCTGATCTCTCCCCCGCCGGACAATTCCTGGAGAATCTGCTCCTTCTCCCGGTCATTGTAGGCATACCGAACCGTTTTTCCCTTTTGGATCTTATACAGGGGAGGTTGAGCGATATAGACGTACCCGGCCTCGATCAGCGGCCGCATATACCGGTAGAAAAACGTGAGCAACAGCGTCCGGATGTGGGAGCCGTCCACGTCGGCGTCGGTCATGATCACGACCTTGTGGTACCGGGCCTTGCTGATCTCGAAGTCCTCCCCGATCCCCGTCCCGATCGCCGTGATGATCGCCCGGATTTCGTTGTTCGACAGGATTTTGTCCATCCGGGCCTTTTCGACATTGAGAATTTTACCGCGTAGCGGCAAAATCGCTTGAAAATGGCGGTCCCGTCCGTTCTTTGCCGAACCTCCCGCCGAATCTCCCTCCACCAAGTACAGTTCGGACTGCGATGCGTCTTTGGAGGAGCAATCCCAAAGTTTTCCCGGCAGAGAACTGACCTCCAACGCGTTCTTCCGGCGGGTCAACTCCCGGGCTTTTCGGGCCGCCTCCCGCGCCCGGGCCGCCGTAATGCACTTCTCGACGATTTTGCGGGCGACGGAAGGATTTTCGTCGAGAAAGGTGCTGAACCGCTCGCCGAACACCGACTCGACGATTCCCCGCACTTCCGAGTTGCCCAGTTTCGTCTTGGTTTGCCCTTCGAACTGCGGCTCCGGGATCTTGACGCTGACAATCGCGGTCAAACCTTCCCGCACGTCTTCGCCGACGACGTTGCTGTCGCTGTCTTTGAGCATGTTGGTTTTGCGGGCGTAGTCATTGATGACCCGGGTGAGGGCGCTTTTGAATCCCGATTCGTGGGTACCCCCTTCGTGGGTGTGAATATTGTTTGCGAAGGAATAGATACTGGGCACAAAACCGTCGTTGTACTGGAGGGCGATCTCGACGGCGACATCGTCTTTTTCGGCGACAATATACACGGGAGGTTCGTGGAGCACTTCTTTGGAACGGTTTAAATATTCCACAAATGAACGAATAC
The DNA here is from genome assembly GCA_029961045.1 of Alicyclobacillaceae bacterium. GTDB lineage: Bacteria > Bacillota > Bacilli > Kyrpidiales > Kyrpidiaceae > JASBVN01. Next base: position 3,731 of record JASBVN010000010.1, read on the forward strand.
CGCCTTCGTAAGCGAACTCCTGTTTTCGACCGTCCCGTTCGTCTTCGAGCAGGATGCGCACGCCGGCGTTGAGAAAGGCCAGTTCCCGCAGGCGGGTTTGCAAGACGTCATACTGAAAAGTGATCTCTTCAAAGATTTCGGGATCGGGTTTAAACGTCACCCGGGTGCCCCTCCGGTCGGTTTCCCCGATCTTCTCCAGAGGCGTCACGGGGGTGCCGCGGCTGTACCGCTGGCGGTAGGCCCAGCCGTCGCGCCAGACCTCGACCTCCAACCATTCGGATAGGGCATTGACCACCGATACCCCGACACCGTGAAGACCGCCGGAAACTTTATAGCCTTTTCCGTCGAATTTTCCCCCGGCGTGGAGAACGGTTAAGACGACTTCCACCGCCGGCCTCCCGAGCTTCGGGTGCGGTCCCACCGGGATACCCCGTCCGTTGTCGACCACCGTCACACTGTTGTCCGGGTGTACCCGCACTTCGATGGAATCGCAAAAGCCGGCCAGAGCTTCGTCGATGCTGTTGTCGACGACTTCCCACACCAGATGATGCAGACCCCGGCTTCCCGTCGAACCGATGTACATGCCGGGGCGCTTTCGAACCGCCTCGAGGCCCTCGAGAACTTGTATCTGAGACTCATCGTATGTGAGGTTGAACTGATCCGGCATCGGTCTTCCTCCCAGCGCGAACAGTCATTCGGGCGCCACGGTCAGGACCGGAACAACAAAAAAGAAGCCTGAACCGATTCAGGCACCGGAAGAACGCTAGCGTTTCAAATTTTAACATATGGCGCGGTAAAGCGCAAAAATGGCTTCCTCCGCGCCTTGAGGCGAACCTACGAATCGGGGTCGGTGATGTAACCGGCCCTCTTTTTCAGCGTAATGGAAGAGATGGGTGAAACATACACCTTCCGGGTGGTCACCACCACCGATTTGGCCGATTTCGGGTCAGAGGGCTCAATGCGGACGACGAACCCCTCCTCCTCGGAGATGCGGAGAAAATCGCGGGTATCCTCGCACACTTCGCTCGTCTTGACATCGAGGATGACCACCACCTCTTTGGCCGGAACCATGACATCTCCGCCGAGATGAATAAACAAGGTCGCCACTCCTTTTTCCGTGAACTTTGGGCCTCCGGCCGGAGGAGAGGCTCCTACCGCCCGGAGATGAAGGTGACGCGGCCCTGGGAAATGCGGAAAACCCGCAAATCGGAAGCAATGGTTTCCAACACTCCGAGGGAGGTAGAAGTGACAAAGGTCTGCACTTTGGAACCCATAGCGGATACCAAGTGGATCTGACGCGCTTCGTCCAGCTCGGACAGTACGTCGTCGAGCAGCAGGACGGGATACTCGCCGACTTCCTCCCGAATCAGTTCGATCTCGGCCAGCTTCAGCGCGAGGGCGGCGGTGCGTTGCTGGCCTTGGGAGCCGAAGGTGCCCGCCGGGCGGCCGTTAATGAGAATCTGAACCTCGTCCCGGTGAGGTCCGACCGTAGTCGAGCCCCGGAGAAGGTCGGTCGCCCGCCGGGCGGCCAAATGGCGGCGGAGGGCGTCTTCCAAGGTCTCAGGAGTCCACGGTTCTGGGACGCTCTCGTACGCCAACGAAAGTTCCTCCCGGCCTCCGCTGATTTGTTCGTGAATCTGCCGGGCGTATCGCTCCAGGGTCTGCACGAACCGGTGACGCCGCAAGACAATCCGGCCGGCGTAAAAAACCAACTGTTCGTCCCACACCTCGAGGGATCGCTCCAAAGCCGGATCGCGGCGCCCCGAGGACTGTCTCAGCAAGTGATTCCGTTGGGCCAAAATCCGGAGATACTGCTGGAGGTCGTGAAGGTAAACCGGGCTGACCTGGCCGATTTCCATGTCGAGGAACCGCCGGCGAACGCTCGGACCGCCCTTGATCAGTTGCAGGTCCTCCGGTGTAAAGAGGACGACATTCAGATGTCCCACATAGTCGCTGATCCGCCTGCGTTCCACGCCGCCGACCCAAGCCTGTTTTCCCCGGGAGGTCAGGCGGAGGGACAGGGCAACCCGGTTGCTGCGGCGGCGGACCACCCCCGACACAGCGGCTTCATCCGATCCCCACTGAATCATGTCCAGCGAACGGTGTGTGCGATGAGACTTGGTCAGCGCCAGCACGGCGATGGCTTCCAACAGATTGGTTTTTCCCTGGGCGTTTTCGCCGATAAACACGTTGACGGGCGCATCCGTGGACAGATCCAGCTCCCCATAGTTTCGGAACCTCCGCAGAGCGATCGATTCGAGGAACACGGCCGATCAATCTCCGCGAATCCGCCACGAACCCGCCTCGGGACAGGTGACGACATCGCCCGGATACAGCTTTCGCCCGCGCCGCGTTTCCCGTTCGCCGTTGACGAAAACCGCATTTTCTTCGAGATAGGATTTCGCCGCTCCTCCGGTAGGAACCACCCGCATCCGTTTCAGCAATTGACCGAGGGTGATGAATCCATTCGTCACGACGACCTCTTTCTCCTGCATGGCCGGTCTCCGTCCTCCTACACGGTACGCACGGGCAGCACCAAATGCAAGTAAGGCAAATCGTCCGCCGGGCGGAGGATCATGGGACTCATGGAACCGGTGAAGTCGATGACCAATTGATCGCCGTCAACGGAACGCGCGGCATCCATCATGTATTTTGCATTGAAGGCGATACTGAGCGGCTCCCCTTCCAGGCGCTCCGCCGGGAGCGTCTCCGACACGCGGCCGATTTCCTGGGAACTGGTACTGATTTCCACCTGATCACCCACGATCTGGAGGCGCACCACGTGATTTTGCGTATCCCGGGCGATGAGGTGGGCCCGGTCGAGGGCTCCCAGGAATGCGGACCGGTTGATGTAAAGCCGGGTTTTGAACTGGGTCGGGATGATTTTAGAAGTGTCCGGGTACTGTCCTTCCAGCAGACGGGAATAAAAACGCGTCTGCGGTGCGTGAACCAACATCTGATGGTCGGCGAAAACCAGGTCGATGAGGCGGTCGTCATCCGGCAGGAGCCGGAACAATTCCTGCATGCTTTTGCCCGGGACAACGGCCTGCCTGCGTTCTCCCGAATCGGGAACTTCTAGGAAAAGGGTCCGGGTGGCCAGACGGTGACTGTCGGTTGCCACCAGCGTCAGGGACTCGGCGTCGAAGGTTAGGCAGATTCCCGTCAACACCGGCCGGGTGTCCTCTGTGGCGACGGCGACGATCGTTTGGCGGATGGCCTCTTTTAAAACATCGCTCTGCAAGGTGAGCGATGCCGCAGGAGGCAACTGGGGCAATTTAGGAAACTCTTCGGGGTCCTGGCCGTGGAGCGTGAATTCCACCGACCCGGAGCGGAGGGTCGCAGAAAAATTTGATTCTACAGTAAGATCCACCCAGGGGTCGGGAAGCTTGCGCACCAGTTCGGAAATATATTTCGCGCTCAAAACAATTGATCCCGGTTCTTCGATGTCCAGGATTTCCTGTTGTTCTGAGGGAATCCAAGTCTCGATGCCGATTTCGAGATCGGTGGCGAGAAGGCGGAGGCCTGTCTCACCCGCCGCGAAGTGGATGCCGCTTAGAATGGGTAAGGTGCTGCGGGTTGAAACGGCTTTCTGTACCTGTTGCAGAGCAGCGGCGAGTTGAGCTTGTTGGACGCGCAGTTTCATCGACGGATGGTCCCCCTTTGAGAGTTGCGGCGGCTGTCATAAATCCGCCGGTCGAAGCATACGGTTGTGGCAAGAGGTAGAGGTAGTAGAAGTAATTTTCTTAGGTCGTCCTCGTAAATCTAAGGTCTGTGGATTTGTGGACATGTCCCCGCACTCCCGGCCCGGCGGAAGGGGCGGTTGTGTACAATCGTGTGGACGGTGTGGCCGGGCGAGTTGTCCCCATGTGGATAAACGTCAGGAGTGCAAGAGCCGTTCTTTGATCAGGTTCACCGCTTCGCGAAGATCGGGATCGCTCTCGAGTGCGCCGGCGATTTTTTCGTGCGCGTGGATGACGGTGGTGTGATCCCTTCCTCCAAATTCCATGCCGATGCGGGGCAAGGACAGGGACGTCAGCTCCCGAGCCAGATACATCGCGATCTGGCGTGGAAACGCCACGGCTTTTGTCCGTTTTTTGGCCTTCAGGTCTTCTGTTTTGAGCGAAAAGAACTCGGCCACCGCCTTTTGGATGTCGGCGACGGTTACGGTTTTGCCGCGGTCGGCGCTGATGATGTCCTTGAGGGCTTCGGCCGCCAATTCAGCGGTCATGTCGCGGTTGATCACCGAAGAATACGCCACAACCCGGATGAGGGCGCCTTCTAGTTCCCGGATGTTGGTGCTGATTTTGGATGCGATGTACGTAATGACGTCTTCGCCGATGTCCAGGCCTTCTGCTTTCGCCTTTTTTCGAAGGATGGCCACCCGGGTTTCAAAATCCGGGGGTTGAATATCCGTGATGAGCCCGGATTCGAATCGAGACCGCAAACGGTCTTCGAGGGTTGGGATCTCCTTGGGAGGCCGGTCACTGGAGATGACGATTTGTTTTCCCTCTAAATGCAACGTGTTAAAGGTATGGAAGAACTCTTCTTGGGTTTGTTCTTTTCCGGCTAGGAATTGAATGTCGTCGATCAACAGGATGTCCACCGAGCGATAGCGGTTGCGAAATTCGGGCACCGTTTTATATAAGATGGCGTTGATGAATTCATTGGTGAATTTTTCCGTAGATATATATACGACGCGTTTTTCGGGATGATGGCGAAGAACGTAATGACCGATGGCCTGCATTAGGTGGGTTTTCCCGAGGCCGACCCCGCCGTAAATAAACAGCGGATTGTACGACTTGGACGGTTCTTCGGCGACCGCGAGGCAGGCTGCGTGGGCAAAACGGTTGTTCTCCCCCACGACGAAGCTTTCAAAGGTGTATTTGCTGCTCAGCTGTGGAGGCGGAAAATCGGGCTCTCCGGGGGTCGCCGCCGGTTCCGCCCGATCGATCCGCTCTTCTTTGGGTTGGGCGGGGACGGAATCGGGCAAAACAAACCGGACGTATAACGGAGTTTTGCTGATGGTATAAAGGGCTTCCTGAAAGAGCGGCGTGTAATGGCGTTCCAGCCAGTCCCGGGTCAACATGTTCGGGACGCGGACCACGAGGGTGTCGGCGTCCAGAGCCACAGGAGAAGCTTTCTGGAGCCATGTTTCGAAGGTGTTTGGACTGATCTGGGTTCGGAGAATGGACAGGGAGCGCTCCCACAACTCGACGGCTCGGGGATCCATGGCGAAGCTTTCCTCCTTGAGTGAAAAACATGCGCGTCATAGGTTTTATCCACAAGTCATCGGCGGTTGTGCACAGAATCTGTGGATAACAAGAAGGGTGGAGACGGCGGTTTTTTCGGCGGTGTCCTCATTTTTTGTCGAACTCTGTGGATAATTGTCGTGCGGTTGTCCACAGTGTGAATATGTTTTCCACAAAGTTATCCACAGGTGTGGGCAAATGACCGGGACAGGTGCCAGTTATCCACGGAGAAGTAGTTCCATGATAACAAAATCTTTTCCTTTCCCCAAAAGGGGATTCGGTTCGTTATCCACAGTTACACACTTTTCTCGCCCTCGTTCGATCACAGGCTGTGGATTGTGGATAAGTTTGTGAATCGGATTTTGTCGAAGAAGTGGTGCGGTGTGACGGCGGTCAGCGGTTGACACGGTCTCCGGCCGAGCGCTAGAATGGCGTAGAATGGACGCGTATGCGGCGAAATGGAGGTGTGAGTGTGAAGCCGACGTACCAACCGAACGTGCGCCACCGGAAAAAAGTGCACGGGTTCCGGAAGCGGATGAAAACGGCCAACGGACGGAAAGTCCTTCGCGCCCGTCGCAGAAAAGGTAGAAAGGTCTTGTCTGCCTGAGGCCACGCGGATGTGGCCTTTTTCTTCGCGAAGGACCGGTTGAATTCGGGTTTACGTCGCGATCGCGTCCGTTATACTGATAGATGGACGAAAGATAGGGGTGGCCATGCGCCCAGAGAACCGACTGCGGAGCCGAACGGATTTTCGCCGGGTCTTTCAACAGGGACATGCCGTGGCCAACCGGGACCTCGTCGTGTACGCCCTGGATCGGGGAGACGGGGAACCTTGGCGCGCGGGCTTTTCTGTAAGCAAGAAAATCGGCAAGGCTGTGGTTCGGAATACCGTGAAGCGTCGACTGCGGGAGGCGGTCCGGGCGGAAAGCGACGGAATCGCACCGGGCTGGGATCTCGTTTGGATCGCCAGGCCGGGATGCCGGGAAATGCCGTTTGAGCGATTGCGCCGGTCGGTCCGGCAGCTTCTGGATCGCCTGGGGAGAGACCGGCGGGAGGGCCGGTGGCGGAAGCGCAAGCGGGAAAAGGTTGCGGCATCCGGCTTGGGCAAGAGGGAGGCGGGGCGCCGGTGAAACACGTGCTGGTGTGGTTGTTGCGCGGTTACCAGCGGTTCATTTCTCCGGCCAAGCCCCCGTCCTGTCGTTTCTATCCCAGTTGCTCTGAATATGCGGTCCAGGCGATCACTGTCCACGGCGCGTGGCGGGGCTCGTGGCTCGCTGTTCGAAGATTGTTGAAATGCGGGCCCTGGCATCCGGGAGGATATGATCCGGTGCCGCCGAGGGACCACCGGTGAGCGATAAAGGGGGATGTATGGTTGGCTAATCGGCGAAAGGGTCTGTTTTTTGGGATCCTCGGGTTCTTGGGCCTGCTGATCACGGGTTGCGCGGCGACGGACACCGCCGTCCCTTTGGACCGGTCAGGGCCTTGGGGAAAATTCGTCGGATGGTTTTCCGACGGAATCGATTTGTTCGCCCGGTGGACCCACGATTACGGAATTGCCATTCTCGTGGTCACCATCATCGTTCGACTGATTACATTGCCGTTGTTTTTGCGGCAGATGAAATATTCCAAGATTGTGCAAGAAATGCAGCCGCAACTGCAAAAGATCCGCGAAAAGTACAAGGGCAACCCGCAAAAAATAAACGAAGAAACGGTGAAACTGATTCAACAAACGGGAGTCAATCCGATGGCCGGCTGCTTGCCGACCTTGATTCAACTTCCCGTTTTGTGGGCCTTGTATCAAGCGATCCTCTCCAACCCGATGTTGCGGACGCACAAGTTCTTGGGTTTGATTCCGCTGGGACAGCCGGACCATTACTTCTTGCTTCCGGTGATCGCGGCGGCGACCACCTACATCCAGTCGAAAATGATGCTGGCCGGTAATGATCCGCAACAGCGGATGATGCTGGTCTTCATGCCCGCGGTGGTCTTTGTCGGGGCCGTTTCGCTGCCGTCGGCTTTGGCCCTGTATTGGATATACGGAAACCTGTTGACCATCGTGCAGTATTATTTCTTTGTAAAAAGGAACCGTCCAGGGGTCGAAAAGGAAACGCCGTGAGTCTTCCGCCGGTCCGGAGGAGACCGGTTGCGACGGCGCTGCAATCGCCGGCGAGGGGAACTGTCTTCGGATGGGACCACCTCGTCGTTCTGTTCTTATTCGTCTCCGAGGCCGTCGGCCTAAAAGGGGGGTCCGGAATGGAATGGGACACCATTGCAGCCGTGGCGACGGCCCCCGGTGAGGCCGGTATCGGAATTGTGCGGATCAGCGGGGACGCCGCGGTGGAGGTCGGAGATCGGGTCTTCCGGGGCAAGCGGCGGCTGGGGGAATCGGAGTCGCACCGCATGGTGTACGGCCGCATCGTCGATCCGGAGTCGGGAGAAACGGTGGACGAGGGATTGGCGGTGGTCATGAAAGGACCGCGGAGTTACACCGGGGAAGACGTCGTGGAAATTCACGGCCACGGAGGCCCGCTCGTGGTCCGGAGGGTTTTGGAAGCGGTCTTGCGGGCGGGAGCCAGGCTGGCGGAACCGGGGGAGTTCACGAAAAGGGCATTTCTCCGCGGCAAAATGGATCTTTCCCAGGCGGAAGCGGTCATCGATTTGATCCGCGCCAAGAGCGATTTGGCGCGGCGGGTGGCCCTGGAGCAAGTTCAAGGGCGCTTGTCGGAGAGGATTCGAAAGCTCCGCGAGCGGCTGGTGGATGTGTTGGCCCATATCGAGGTGACGATCGATTATCCGGAACACGACGTGGAGGCGGTGACCGCTTCCCATGTCAGGCGTGCGGCCGATGAAGTGGTTCCGGAAATGGACCGGCTGTTGCGGGATGCGCACAGTGGGCGGATCATCCGGGAAGGACTGGAGACGGTCATCGTGGGGAAGCCCAACGTGGGCAAATCGTCTCTTCTCAATGCGCTGGCCCGCGCGGATCGGGCGATTGTGACGGATATCCCGGGGACGACTCGGGATGTTTTGCAGGAGTTCATTCAAGTGCGCGGGATTCCGTTGAACGTGCTCGACACGGCGGGGATTCGGGAAACCGGGGACGTGGTCGAGCAACTCGGCGTGCAGAAGAGCCGGGAACGGATGAAACAGGCCGACTTGGTGCTGTTGGTCCTCGATGCGAGCCGGCCCCTTGAGCCGACCGATGTAGAGTTGATGGAGGAGTTGCGGAGTTCTCCTTCTCCGGTGTTGGCGGTGTTGAACAAAGTGGATTTGCCGGTGCGGGTGGACCGGAAGGCGGTGGAGCAGTATCTGGGGAAGGACCGGATCGTGGAAATGGTCGCTTCCCAAGGGAAGGGTGTCGAGGAACTGGAGGATCGGATCGCGCGGATGGTGTTCGGAGGAGAAGTGGCGGGTCGGGATCCTGCGTATCTCTCCAATATCCGGCACATCGAATTGGTGCGGAAGGCAAGAGAACATTTGGTGTCTGCCGCCCGGGCGGCGGAGGAAGGTTTCACCCTCGACGTCGTGGCGGTGGACGTGCGGTCGGCTTGGGAGGCGTTGGGGGAAATCATCGGCGAGACGGCGAGCGAACAACTGCTGGACCAAATTTTTTCTCGATTTTGTTTGGGAAAGTGAGGGGGAGGGGTCATGCGGTATGTGGCCGGCGATTACGATGTGATCGTGGTGGGGGCCGGTCATGCGGGATGCGAGGCGGCTCTCGCTTCCGCGAGGTTGGGTTGTAAAACCCTTGTGTTGACGATCAACTTGGATGCGGTGGCCTACATGCCCTGCAATCCGTCGGTGGGCGGTCCCGCCAAAGGCATCGTGGTGCGGGAAATCGATGCGCTGGGCGGAGAAATGGGCAAAAATGCCGATTGTACCCACATTCAGATGCGCATGCTCAACACGGGGAAAGGCCCGGCCGTGCGGGCACTGAGGGCCCAAGCGGACAAGGTGCTGTACGGCCGGCGGATGAAACAGGTGTTGGAGTCCACGCCGAATCTGACGCTGCGGCAGGGCCTGGTGGAAGAAATTCTGGTGCGGGGCGGTCGGGTCGCCGGTGTGCGCACCCAGACGGGGGCGGAATACCGCGCCCGTGCGGTGGTGTTGACCACAGGCACATATCTGCGCGGCCGGATCATCATCGGCGATGTGAGTTATCCCGGCGGTCCGGCCGGGCAAATGCCGGCTCTCAAACTCAGCGAAAACCTGGCCGATCTGGGGTTTGAGCTGGTGCGGTTCAAGACGGGCACTCCGCCGAGGGTGAACCGCCGGTCCATTGATTTTGAGAAACTGATTGTGCAGCCCGGAGATGATGAATGGCTGCATTTTTCCCACGAAGATCAGTTGCCGCGCCGTCCCCAGGTGCCCTGTTGGCTGACGTATACCAATGAACGCACCCATGCCATCATTTATGAGAATTTGCACCGGGCGCCGATGTTTTCGGGAGAGATCAAGGGACGGGGACCCCGGTATTGCCCGTCCATCGAAGATAAAGTGGTGCGGTTTCGGGACCGGCCGGGCCATCAGGTGTTTTTGGAACCCGAGGGTTTGTTTACCGACGAATGGTATGTGCAGGGGATGTCCACGAGCCTCCCGGAAGACGTTCAGGTGGAGATGCTGCACACGATTCCCGGCCTCGAGCGGGCAGAGATCATGCGGCCCGGTTATGCCATCGAGTATGACGCCTTGGTGCCCACCCAGCTGCGTCCGACGCTGGAAACCAAGGAGATTCCGGGTCTGTTTACGGCGGGTCAGATCAACGGGACGTCGGGTTACGAAGAAGCGGCGGGTCAGGGAATTGTGGCGGGCATCAACGCGGCCCTCCAAGTGTTGGAACGCGAGCCGTTGGTGCTGTCCCGGGCGGACGGATATATCGGAGTGATGATCGACGATCTGGTGACCAAAGGCACCAATGAACCATACCGCCTATTGACCTCCCGGGCGGAGCACCGGCTGATCTTGAGAAACGACAACGCCGATTTGCGCTTGATGGAGTTGGGATACCGCATCGGCCTCGTGCCGGAGCGCCGGTATGAGCGGTTGTGCCGCAAAAAGGAACAGATCGAAAGGGAACTGGACCGGCTGTCCACGACGAGGATCAAAGCGCGGGATGTGGAATTCCTGTTGAGAGAACGGGGCACGGCTCCCGTGCAAGACGGCGTCCGGTTGGATCAGTTGCTCCGGCGCCCGGAGATCAACTACGGCGACATCGAGCGGATTGCTCCTCCTCCGGAAAAATTGGATCCGGAAGCGGCGGAGCAGGTGGAGATTCAGATCAAATACGCCGGGTATATCGAGAAGGAGCAGGAGAACATCGAGCGGATGAGAAGATTGGAGGAGCGCGTCATTCCGGAAGGTTTCGACTATCGGGAGATTCCGGGGCTCTCTTCGGAGGGCCGGGAGAAGTTGATGCAGATCCGGCCGAGATCCGTCGGCCAGGCGGCCCGTATTTCCGGTGTCAGTCCCGCCGACATTTCCATTCTCCTGGTCTATCTCGAACACCGCCGGCGCGCGGCCAACGAGTGAGGGGCCGGGCGGATGGAGTCGGATCGAGGGTGGAAGGAACTGTTTTTGATTGAAGTGAACCGCTTGGGATGGGCGTTCGGAGAGCGGGAATGGAAAGCACTGGAGACCTACTGGGAAGCTTTGATCCGGGCGAACCGAGAAGTGAATTTGACTTCGATTACGGATCGAGAAGAAGGGTTCTGGAAGCATTTTTACGACAGTCTGGCTGTGGCGGTGTGGCCCGGTTTGCCGGAGTCGGGCCGGATCATCGACGTCGGGACCGGGGCGGGATTTCCCGGATTGGTCTTGCGGGTGGTCCGGCCGGGTTATCAATTGGTGCTGCTGGACGCGTTGCAGAAACGGATCCGGTTTCTTCGGGAGGTCTGCCGGAAGCTCGAAATGCCCGACGTGGAGGTGTGCCACGGGAGAGCCGAGGAGTTCGGGCGGATGAAGGGGCGGCGCGAGTTTTTTGACGTGGCCGTAGCCCGGGCCGTAGCCCGTTTGCCGGTGCTCGCCGAATATCTGTTGCCCTTTGTCCGCCCGGGCGGGTGGGCGGTCGCATGGAAGGGCCCGGAAGTTGAGGAGGAAGTTCGGGAGGCGGAAGGGGCGGTGCGGAAGTTGGGCGGGACCGTGGAGGGGGTTTTCCGGTACGCCCTTCCCGGGGACCGCGGCCGCCGGAGCCTGGTAGTGCTCCGGAAAACGGCCCCGACTCCGCCGGAATATCCGAGGCGACCCGGAGTACCCGAAAAGAGACCGCTGGGTTGATGGGTGGCAGGAGTCCGTCCGGGTTGTGGCGAAATGATAGGGGTGGGGAAAGGACGGAAAAGGTGGGGTGTTGCGTGGCCAAAGACCCGTGGATCCGATTTTTTCATTTTGGAGAGCGGGAAGAAGCGGGGAGAGACGTCGCGGAGGCCGTTCGAGAACTCCCGGTGGAAGTCATTTCGCCCAGCCCCTATCAGCCCCGGGCGACATTTGACGAGCAGGGTTTGGAAGAGTTGAGCCGCACGATCCAGACCCACGGAATGATCCAGCCCATCGTAGTCCGGCCCAAGGGATCCGGATACGAATTGATCGCCGGAGAAAGGCGGTTGCGCGCGGCCAAGAAACTGGGAATGGCCACCGTTCCGGCCATCGTTCGGGAAATGTCGGACTCGCAGGCGGCCACGGCCGCATTGATTGAGAATCTGCAGCGGGAAGGGCTGTCTCCCGTTGAAGAGGCCTGGGCCTATCGCCAGTTGATGGAACTGCACGGTCTCACCCAGGAGAGCCTGGCCCAGCGGTTGGGAAAGGGCCAGTCGACCATCGCGAATAAGCTCCGGTTGCTTCAATTGCCGGAGGAGGTCCAGGAGGCGTTGATGGAGCGCCGGATTAGCGAGCGCCATGCCCGGGCGTTGTTGAGCGTGCCCGATGTCGAGTTGCAACGCCGTCTTTTGCGGGAAATCACGGAACACGAGTGGAGCGTCAAACAGACGGAGGCCCGGATCCAACAACTGGCCGAAAAGGGTGGAAAGCGGTCGAAGAGCCGGAGAACGGGAGTTTCGCGGGACGTAAGGATAGCGTTGAATACCATCCGTCAATCGGTGGAGATGATTTTGAAGACCGGTCTTCCCATCACGTCGGAAGAAGAAGATCACGGGGACTTTTATCAGTTTATCATCCGGGTGCCGAAGCAAAAGGCGAAAGGACAGTAGTCGAGGAGGACCTCGCTGACCGGTCGAGGTCTTTTTTCGCTGTGGAACCCGGTCGTGCCGGTATGAAATTGTCTCCCGTACGGTGAGAGAGGAATTGAGGTGGTACCCTTGGCTAAGGTGATTGCGGTCACGAATCAGAAGGGCGGTGTTGGGAAGACCACGACGTCGGTGAACTTAGGTGCTTCCCTGGCGAGTTTGGGGAAAAGGGTGCTGCTGATCGACATCGATCCGCAAGGCAATACGACCAGCGGAATTGGGATCAATAAGGCGGATGTCAAGCATTGCATTTACGATGTCGTCATCAACGACGTCGATCCCTTCGATGCGATGCTGCCCACCCGGGTGGAAAATTTGTCGATTATTCCGGCGACGATTCAGTTGGCCGGGGCGGAGATCGAACTGGTGCCGATTATGTCCCGGGAGGTCCGGTTGCGGCGGGCGGTTCAAAGTTTGCGGGGGAGCTTTGAGTACATTCTGATCGATTGCCCTCCTTCCCTCGGGTTGTTGACGGTCAATGCCCTAACGGCGGCCGACTCGGTGTTGATTCCCATTCAGTGCGAGTATTACGCCCTTGAGGGTTTAAGCCAGTTGCTGAATACGATCCGGCTGGTTCAGAAGCACCTGAACACCCGGTTGCAGATCGAAGGGGTGTTGTTGACCATGTTTGACGCCCGCACGAACTTGGCCATTCAAGTGGTGGAGGATGTCAAAAAGTATTTTAGAGAAAAGGTGTATAAAACCATTATTCCCCGCAATGTCCGGCTCAGCGAGGCGCCGAGCCACGGCATGCCGGTGATCCAATACGATCCCCGCTCTCGGGGAGCGGAAGTGTACATGGACTTGGCAAGGGAAGTGGTCGCCCATGGCTAGGGCAAAAGGGCAGTCCCTCGGCAAAGGGTTGGGAGCATTGATTCCGCAGCTGAACGTCGGTCCGGAGGATGCCGTTTCCCAAATTCCGATTGACGAATTGCGTCCCAACCCCTATCAGCCTCGTCGGGAATTCGCCGAGGAAAAGTTGGCGGAATTGGTGGAGTCGGTCCGGGAGCACGGCATTTTGCAGCCGTTGATTGTCCGGCAAGGTCTAAGCGGGTATGAGATCGTGGCGGGGGAACGCCGTTTTCGGGCGGCTAAGCGCGCCGGGTTGTCGACGGTTCCGGCGGTGGTTCGGGATTTGACGGACCGGCAGGTCATGGAGATTGCGCTGATTGAAAATCTGCAGAGGGAAGATTTGAATCCGATTGAAATTGCGGAGGCCTACGCTACCCTGATGAAAGAGTTCTCGCTCACCCAGGAAATGTTGGCGGAACGGGTCGGGCAGAGCCGGTCTCATGTGGCGAATATGCTGAGATTGTTAAACTTGCCCCCGGAGGTGCGGGAACATGTTTCACGTGGAACATTGTCGATGGGCCATGCCCGGGCGCTTCTCAGCCTGAACGATCCCGAACAACAGCGAATCCTGGCGGACAGGATTGCAAAGGATGATCTGAGTGTGCGGGCGGTCGAACAAATGGTGCACCGCCTCACGGCCGTTGTTTCACGTGAAACACGACGGCCGTCGAAAACGGAGAACCCGACCCTCCGGTATTATGAGGACGCTTTGCGGGAGAGTCTGGGAACGGCCGTTAAAATCCAGCAAGGAAAAAAGAGAGGACGCATCGAAATCGAATATTATTCCGAGGAGGACCTGGCCCGTTTGTTGCACATTCTTGCGCCGGATCTCCGTCTCTAGCCTCCTTTTTTTGTTTATGCGCACGGAAGGGGGGAGTTGGGGTGATCTATCTGGACAATGCCGCGTCCACCTGGCCGAAGCCGCCCCGAGTGGCCACCGCCGTAGCGGAAGCGATAAGCGAATACGGAGCGAATCCGGGCCGGGGAACCCACCGGCTCGCCCAACGGGCGGCCGCTGCTGTGGCAGATACCCGGCGACAGTTGGCCACCCTTCTTCGGGTTTCAAATCCGGACGATATCGTCTTCACGCACAATGCGACGGAAGGGCTCAATCTCGCGATCCTCGGCGTCTTAATGCCGGGAGACCACGCCGTGACAACTACCTTCGAGCACAATTCGGTGCGCAGACCTTTGGAAGCCTTGCGCCGGGCAGGGGTCATCGACTTGACCTACGTAGCGGGGGACGAACGGAATGGAGTAGACCCGGATGATATCCGGAGGGTCCTACGGCCGAATACCAAATTGATTGCCGTAACCCACGCCTCCAATGTACTGGGCACGCTGTTGGACATCGGGGGAATTGCGAAAGTGGCGAAGGAATGCGGCGTTCTCCTGCTGGTGGACGCGGCCCAAACGATCGGGGCAATGCCGGTGGACCCGGGAACGTGGCAGGCCGACATGGTGGCCTTCCCGGGCCACAAGGGATTGTACGGACCCCAGGGAACCGGAGGACTGTACCTCAGACCCGGTCTCGACGTTCGCCCTCTTCATTACGGGGGAACCGGAGGATATTCCGACCGGATCGATCAGCCGCCGGTTCGCCCCTATCGGTACGAATCCGGAACTCTCAACACTCCCGGAATTGCCGGACTGGGTGAAGGGGTTAAGTTTGTGTTGGAAATGGGGGTGGATCAGATTCAGAAGCACAATCAGGCCCTGATCGACCGGCTTTACGACGGGCTGTCCGACATTCCCGGAATCCGCATTACCGGCCCCCCTCGGGGGACGCCGAGGGCCGACTTGATTTCCTTTTCCGTCGAGGGGGTCGATGCGGCGGAAATGGCGGTTCTTCTGAACGACCATTACGATATTGCGGTTCGAGCCGGCCTCCACTGTGCCCCGCTGGCGCATGAGGTCGCCGGCACCCTGGAAACGGGGCTCATACGGGTGAGCGTCGGTTGGTTCAATACAGTCGATGATATCGATGCGTGTGTGGGAGCCGTCGGAGAATTGGCCGCCGCGCTCCGATTGTAAAGAAGCCGGGTACAGGCGTTCTCCGGTACGAAAGGAGGATATGCCGGTCCGCCGGGATTCGGCGCGGGGCCGGATGCGGAGTGGTCCTGACGGGCACGTTGGTCAATGTGGTCTCCATTTTGCTCGGTTCGCTAATCGGCTGGAAACTTCGGAACATTCCCATGCGGGTGCGGGAAACGGTATTGCAGGGGATCGCCTTGTGTGTGGTCATCATGGGCCTGTCGATGACTCTGCACAACGCCGTGGGTCCCGGCCGCGACTACGACCTGATCTTGGTGATTGTGAGCTTGGTGATCGGCGGTGTCATCGGAGAGTGGCTGGACATCGAAGCCCTTTTGAACCGCGTCGGCCGGCGCCTCGAAAGGGCGTTCCCTCAGGTGGGAAGCGAGGGCCGCACGGCGCAGGCCTTTATGACGGCCAGTCTCGTATTCTGCGTGGGAGCGATGGCCATTCTGGGCGGCCTGGAAAGCGGCCTGCAAGGGCGGCACGGCATACTGATGACGAAATCCCTTTTAGATGGAATTTCTTCCGTACTGTTTGCGTCGGCCCTGGGGCCCGGAGTGGCGCTGTCGGCGATTCCCGTTCTCCTGTACCAGGGATCCATTGCCCTCGCGGCGGGGTGGGTTCAACACTGGATGACACCTCCCATTACGGCTGCCGTGACCGCAACCGGCGGAGTGTTGATCTTGGGCATCGGACTCAATCTGTTGGAATTGACTACCGTCCGGATCGGAAATCTCCTGCCGGCTCTCTTGGTCGCGGCGGGGCTGCGGGGCGCCCTTTCCAGTGTTTTAGGTTGGTAAATTCGGGAACACTAAAGGAGGCAGGGTGATGTTTACCACCATCCTCACCTTTCCCATATGGTATTGGCTCGCCACTCTGGCGGTCCTGTTGCTCGTCCTGTGGGTCGTCGTCATTGTACAGGGCGTGCGCATGGGCAGGGTCCAGAGGCGTTACCGGCAGTGGGTGGGACGGTCCGGCACGGATTTGAACGCCATTTTGCCCGACATCATGGAGCGGTTGAATGATCTTTCCGAAAGGCTGACGGCCCTGGATCGGGACATTCGGAACATCGAGGAGCAGTTGGCGGGAACGGTGAGGACCGTAAAAGTCATTCGCTATAAGGCCTTTTCGGACCTGGGAGGCGACTTGAGTTTCTCGGCGGTGTGGCTGGACGGGCGGGGAGACGGCGTGATCATCTCCAGCATCTACGGCCGCGACGAATCGAGGACCTATGCGAAGCCGGTTCACCAGGGCCGGTCGTCCTACCCCCTCAGCGAAGAAGAACAGTCGGTCTTGGCCCAAGCGATTCAACCGGCCACCGCCGGAGAAAGGGGGAAGCGGCGGGGCTCGGATCAGAAGGAAAGGTTGTAACCCGGAATGGAACGATGGTTGTTTGTTGTGAATCCCGCGGCAGGAAAGGGCAGGGCCGCCGAGCGGTGGAAGCGGTATCGGCGGTATCTGCGGGGATTGCCGGCGGAGTGGGAGATCTACCACACCCGCTACCCCGGAGATGCGAAGCAAATGGCGCAACGGGTCGCCGCCGAGCGGGCGGCCGACGTGATGGTGGCCGTGGGAGGAGACGGAACCATCCATGAAATCATACAGGGGCTCGCGGGAAGTCGAGTGGCCCTCGGGATTCTTCCGGCGGGAACCGGAAACGACGTGGCCAGGCATCTGGGCATTCGGAAAGGCCGGAGGGGCCTTGAACAACTCGTCCGATCCGTACGAACCCCGGTGGATCTCGTCCGCTTGGAGGATGGAGTGTTTCTCAACATGGCCGGGACGGGCTTTGACGCGACGGTCGCCGAACGAGTCAACGACTCCGGCTGGCTCAAACGATGGGGACCGGCCGGCTACGCTCTGGGAGTGATCGCCCAACTGGCCGCATTTGAGCCCCAGAGGGTGAGGGTGGTCGTCGACGGGCGGGAGTATACCTACATCTCCACTTGGATGGTGGTGATCGGGAACGGCTCTACATACGCGGGGGGAATGCGGTTGTTGCCCCACGCCTCCATTGAGGACGGCGAATTGGATCTGTGCGTGGTGGACGGCATGACCAAGCCCAAGTTCTGCCGCTTGTTTCCTACGGTTTTCCTGGGCAAACACGTTGGGGTGCCGGGTGTGCACCTTTTAAAGGGGCGGCGGATCGCCGT
This sequence comes from Alicyclobacillaceae bacterium, assembly GCA_029961045.1. Lineage (GTDB taxonomy): Bacteria > Bacillota > Bacilli > Kyrpidiales > Kyrpidiaceae > JASBVN01. Next base: position 21,257 of record JASBVN010000010.1, read on the forward strand.
ATATCCAGAGCGGCCGTGGCCCGTGCACGCAGACGGGGAGATCATGCCCCGGCGCGGACTGGAGGCCAGGGTGTGGCCCGGCGCCCTCTTTTTGATGCGGCCGCCCCTATGACCGCTCCGAGAACCGGTGTTCCGCATCCCGCCTCCCGATGCGGATTCGAAGTTCGCCTGCGCCGGGGGAGGGAGGGTGTGACAGACCTTGGGCGATTCCTGCGGCGATCCCTTGGGCGATGCAAGTCGCCATGCGGAACACCAGGTGCAGCCGCGTATTTTGCAAGACGAAATATTCCATATACCCTCCGACGTTGACCACCCCCGTGATGTGGATGTCCCCGAGCGGGGGGAGTTGCTTGTGCACGCCCGCCCCCGGCTTCAGGGGGCCGGGATTGACCGAAATTTGCCCGACATGGCCGGCTTGTCCCAGACAGGCGTCCACTGCGATGACGAAGGGAGCCGGCTGCATGCGGCGAATCGACTCGACGGTGTGGGGAAGGTTCACCGCGTGAACCGGCTCGTCGAGGGTTCCAAACACGGCCGCCGTCCCGGGCGGCATTTCTTCTTTGAGCCGGGTGCCGACGATCGGGCCTAGGGCGTCGCCGGTGGACCGGTCTGTGCCCACGCACACCACGAGAAGGGGGCGGCCTGCCGCCCGGAAGGCAATCCACTCGGCCACGGCGCGGCCGAGAACCGAGGTTGCCGAAGGATCGTCGTAAAACACGCGCACCGGCGAACCAACCGCCTCATTCTGCATCCATGACATGTTCATAGGAAACCTCCGGAAAAATAGACTCACATCAGTATACGGCCTGCGGACAGGCGAATATACATGGACCGACGCCTCCCGGAGGTGCTGGGTATGCTCGATTTTGCGGGATTTCTGTGGCTGTCCTGGCTGGGGTTTCGGGGATGGTGCGCCGGTTTGCGCCGCACCCTGGGCGACCTCACCGCCTATTCGGCGGTGCTGGCGGTCTTCGCCTGGTCCCGGCCGCTTCTCGGGACCGTTGACGGGGGAACGCAGGTCTTTGCCGCTTCCCTTTCCGCCGGCTTTGTGCACCCGGAGCGTTCCTATCCGGCTCCTTCCCTTGCTGAAGAAACGGTTTACGTTTTGTCGGTCCTCACGGCGGCGGTCGCCGCGGTTCTCGCCGCCGTCGCCGTGCAAATGGCGCTGGCCGTCTTTCGGCCGCCCCGGGCGGGTCTTCCGCCGAAACCCAGTCTTGCGGCCGCCGGATTATCGGCCGCGTGGGGTTTCGCGGTCATGGGGATGTTCCTGCACTGGGGCCGAGGGGCGGCAGCCGCCGCGTCCTTGAACTGGGTCGATCCATGGCTGTCCTCCAGTTTCTGGTTTAAACTGTTTACCCTCTTGATTGAATCCGTCCGGTAACCGCGTGACAGGCTCGCCCGGCCCCGCTAAACTGTTGAAAGAGCGCCGATTCAAGGGGGTCGGACTCGTATGGCGGGGGAAAAATCGTTTCAATACGGCGACATCGTCGAGATGAAAAAACCGCATCCCTGCGGGGCGAACGCCTGGACCATCATCCGGATGGGCATGGACATCCGGATCAAGTGCACCCGGTGCGGGCGCAGTGTCCTGTTGCCCCGGAGCAAATTCGAACGCAGTCTGAAGCGCGTTCTCCAGCGAGCGGATTCCGCCCCGCCGGTCGGCGAAGGGGCTTCCTCCGCACCGCGCGATTCGAATTGAACGGTGGCGCGGACAGAAGGGTGGGCGGCCGAATTACGCGAAATGGTATAATAAAGCGCGATCGGATGCAATCGGCCGGATGGGGCCGAACCATGCGGCTGAACGGCATGATCTACTTAGGGAAAGGAGGCTGCCCGGACCCGCCGGAGGCGGAACCGGGGCCGAGATGCCTTTGCAAGCGGGAATTGTCGGGTTGCCCAACGTGGGTAAATCGACCCTTTTTAACGCCATCACCCGGGCCGGAGCCGAGACGGCCAATTATCCTTTCTGTACAATCGATCCAAACGTCGGCGTGGTGGAGGTGCCGGATTTCCGCCTGTCGAAACTGGCGGAGTTGGTGCAACCTCAACGTATCGTACCCGCCGCGTTTGAATTTGTCGACATCGCCGGCCTCGTGAAAGGGGCCAGTAAAGGAGAAGGGCTCGGAAATCAATTCCTGTCCCATATTCGCGAGGTCGACGCCGTGGTGCACGTGGTCCGCTGCTTTGAGGATCCGGACATCACCCACGTGGCCGGGCGGGTGTCCCCTTTGGAGGACATCGAAACCATTCACATGGAACTGGTCCTGGCCGATTTGGAAACCGTGGAACGGCGGATGGAACGGACGCGCAAACTGCGAAAGAGCGGGGATAAACGGTATGATTGGGAATTGTCGGTTCTCGAAGAGTTGCACCGGCTTCTCAACGAGGGAAAAGGGGCGCGGCATCGCCATTGGGACGAAGAGGAGAAGGCGTTCCTTCGCGATCTGCACCTGTTGACCGCCAAACCGGTTCTTTACGCCGCCAACGTCCATGAACGGGATGTGGCCGCGGGATTGGACCACCCGCTGGTCCGCCAAGTTGCCGAATATGCGGCGGCGGAAGGGGCGGAAGTCATTCCGGTCAGCGCCAAAGTGGAGGCGGAGATCGCGGAGTTGGAGGGCGAAGACCGCGAACTTTTTCTCCGGGAGCTCGGCCTTCCGGAGTCGGGACTGGACCGGATGATTCGCGCCGCTTACCGGCTGTTGGGGCTCATCACCTATTTTACCGCCGGCGAAAAAGAAGTGCGGGCCTGGACCATCCGGGAAGGGACGAAAGCGCCTCAGGCGGCCGGGGTCATTCATTCGGATTTCGAACGGGGATTCATCCGGGCGGAAGTGGTCTCCTATGAAGACTTGGTTCGCGCCGGTTCCCTGGCAGCCGCGCGAGAACAAGGGTGGCTGCGGCTCGAGGGCAAGGAATACGTCGTGCAGGACGGAGACGTCGTGCATTTCCGCTTCAACGTATGACCGCGGAAAACCGTTTCGCGCAGCTCCCTGCGGCCTTGCGAGGGTCCCGTTCCTTTGATAGACTAGTGCAATAGCAGGGTTTTCGGGCGGCGGACTTCGCCGCTTGCTCCTTGCTCCCGCAATGGGGGCCGCAGTCCAAAAGGAGGTGACAGTTGTGCGGAATTACGAAGCCCTTTACGTTCTCCGGCCCGACCTGGAGGAGGAGGCCACGGCGGAGACGGTGCAGAGGTTCTCCGAGTTGGTCTCGGCCCAAGGCGGTGAAATCCGCGAGGTCAGCCCCTGGGGCAAACGCCGGCTGGCCTACGAAATTCAGGGCTTCCGGGATGGATATTACGTACTGATGAAATTTGCGTCCGGTCCGGAATTGCCGAAAGAGCTGGAGCGGGTTTTCCGCATCTCGGAGCCGGTGATTCGTTACATCGTCGTCCGCGAGGACGAATGAAACAGGGGGAACGCCCATGCTGAACCGCATCATCCTCATCGGCCGGCTGACGCAAGATCCGGAGCTGCGGTATACGCCGTCCGGGGTGGCCGTTGCCACCTTTACGCTGGCGGTTGATCGCCCCCGGGTCAATCAGATGGGGGAACGGGAGACGGATTTCATCAACATCGTGGTATGGCAGAAGTTGGGTGAACTCTGTGCCCAGTATCTCCGAAAGGGGCGACTGGCAGCCGTCGAAGGACGCCTGCAGATCCGGACCTATGAGAACCGGGAAGGTCAGCGCGTCCGGGTGGCCGAAGTCGTGGCGGACAACGTCCGGTTTCTCGATCGGGCCGGTGAGCGTGATGCCGGTACAGGCGCGTCCGGCGTGGGCGGGAAACCTTGGCCCGACGAACCGTACGGCACTGACGAAAGCGACCCCTTTGGCGGCGAATCGCGCAAGATCGACATTGCGGAAGACGATTTGCCGTTTTGAAACGGAGCGGATTTACGGCGGAAAGGAGGAACATCGGTGGCGCGGAAAGGTCGCGGCGGAAAACGGCGGCGGGTCTGCAACTTCTGTGTGGACAAGATCGACCGGGTGGACTACAAGGACGCCGACCGGCTTCGCAAATATATGACCGAACGGGGCAAAATCCTGCCTCGGCGCATTTCGGGCAACTGCGCCCGGCACCAGCGGCAAGTGACGGTGGCCATCAAAAGGGCTCGCCAAGTGGCGCTGTTGCCCTTTACGGTGGAGTGACGGGAACCTCGGGAGGAGCACGCAAAAGGGTGCTCCTCTCTCTTTTCCCGCCTATTTTGCCGACCGCCCGGAATCCGCTCCCATGGGCGAGAGGAAATCTCGACCGGGCGTTGAATTTGTATTCGAGATCGGGAAGGGGGGGATTCCTTGTCCTTACGCCGCGACATCGACATCGGTCGGCAGGTCAAATTGGTCGAATGGCTGAAGGTTGAACTGTTGGATCACGTCTCCGCGCTGTTTCGGGCGTTGCAGTCCGGCGGAGAGGCGTTGATCGCCGACTGTCTGGCCGGTATTCTCATATCGGTATACGTTTTGGCCCGGAGACTGGGGATCAGCCCGGGCGAAATCGACCGGAGAGCGGTCGAAAAACTGGACAAGACGAGGCGAATCGGGCACGAAGCCGAAACGTGGTTTGGGGATCTCGGCGCGGTGGAGGATCACCTCCGCCGGCGGTAGGCGCGGGTCGACCCGTTGAGACCGGAGAATGGAGGGGTCGAATGTGAAAGTGATTTTCCTCCAAGATGTGAAAGGGCAAGGAAAGGCCGGGGAAGTAAAGGAAGTGGCCGAAGGATACGCCCGAAATTTTTTACTTCCCAGAAAACTCGCTGTCGAAGCGACCGAGGGCAACCTCAAGGCGCTGCGGGCGCGGGAAGAACAGAAACGGCGGGAGGAAGCGGAACGCCTCCAGCGGGCGAAGGAAGTCGCCGCCAAATTGGGGGAAACGACGGTAGAATTGTATGCCAAAGCCGGAGAAAACGGCAGACTCTTCGGCGCGGTGACCGGCAAACAGATCGCCGAGGCACTGGAAAAAATGGGGATTTCCGTGGACAAGCGCAAGATTGAATTGGACGAACCGATCCGCCAGGCGGGAACTGTGACGGTCCCCGTCCGCCTGCATCCGGAAGTGGTGGCGACCGTCCGCGTGCGGGTGCTTCCGCAGACCTGACGGGAGACCCGGCGCACCCGCGCCGGATTTATGGGAATTTCGGTTCCTACGGAGGGAAGGGTTGGCTTTGAGCGAATCGATCGAAGAACGCGTACCTCCGCAAAGCCTCGAAGCCGAACAGGCGGTGCTCGGGGCCATTCTTTTGGATGCGGACGCCTTCTACACGGCGGTGGAACGGCTGTCTCCCGACGATTTTTACCGGAGCGCCCACCAAAAGATTTTCCAGGCAATGCTCGATGTGGCGGGGGCCGGGGACCCCATCGACCTGGTGACGGTGACGGCGCGCCTGCAGTCCGTCGGCCAGTTGGAAGAGGCGGGCGGCGCATCGTATTTGGCCGAACTGGCTCACATTGTTCCCGCTGCGGCCAACATCGAACATTATGTGCAACTGGTGCACGAAAAATCGGTATTGAGGCGGCTGATCCGGGTGGCCACCCAAATCGCCGCCAAGGGATACGAGGCCGCGGGGGATGTCGCGGAGGTGCTCGACGAAGCGGAGCGCCGCATTTTCGAACTGACCCAGGCCAAGGTGGTGCGCGGGTTCACTCCAATCCGCGAGGTGCTCGAAAAAACCTTTGAGCGGATCGAATATCTGTACGCCAATAAGGGACACGTAACGGGCGTGCCTTCAGGGTTTCCGGATCTAGACCGGATGACATCGGGCTTCCAGAACTCCGATCTCATCATTGTCGCGGCCCGCCCGAGCGTCGGGAAGACGGCCTTCGCCCTCAACATCGCCCAAAATGTCGCCGTGAGGTACCGGATTCCGGTGGCTGTGATCAGCTTGGAAATGTCAAAAGAACAATTGGTGCAACGCATGTTGTGCGCCGAAGCGAACCTGGACGCTCATAAATTGCGCACGGGGTTTTTAGAGGAACAAGATTGGCCGAAGCTGACGATGGCCATCGGCAACCTGTCGGAAGCGCCGATATACATCGACGACACTCCGGGGATCACCATTGCCGAAATGCGGTCGAAATGCAGGAGACTGAAGGCGGAACGCGGACTCGGCTTGGTGGTGATCGATTATTTGCAGTTGATCCAGGGGCGGGGTCGGGCGGACAACCGCCAGCAGGAGATTTCCGAGATTTCCAGAGGGCTCAAGGGGTTGGCCCGGGAGTTGGACGTGCCGGTCATCGCCCTGTCTCAATTGTCGCGCTCGGTGGAACAGAGGCAGGACAAACGGCCCATGCTTTCGGATATCCGCGAATCCGGGTCGATTGAACAAGATGCGGACCTGGTCGCGTTTTTATATCGGGAAGACTACTATAACCCGGATACAGAACGGAAGAACATTGTGGAAGTGATTATCGCGAAACAGCGCAACGGACCGACCGGGAAAGTCGAGATGGTATTTCTTAAAAATTTCAACAAATTTGTCAGTCTGGAGCGCACGGCGGTGTCGGGGCCGGGTTCTTAACTTTTTTCCGCGCCCGGATCCGCCGGTCCCCCCGTCCAGTACAGCCGCACCCGGTCCCCGGTCCGGAGCGGCCTGGTAAACTCCGCCGGCTCCCCGTTGACTTCCACGTGAAACAGCCGGTCCTCCGGTCCGCGCAATGCTTCGATGTCCACCACCCGGAACAGGTCGCTCACGATCCAGTCGGCGGGGCCAGCCGGAGCTGCAGTTTCCCACTCGTCCCCCGCCCGCAGCGGTGCATCCGGGCCGGCGATTTGACCGTTGCGGACGAGCAAAGTCTCTCCGCCGGCCTCCAGGTGTACCGGCCGGCCGTTGACTTCCACCGTTATCGCCGGGCGGGAGGGCGGAAGCTCCGGCCTGGCCGCATCCAGCCATTCTCCGATCACCGGTTCAGGCATTTCGACAATTTCGATTCGGTCTCCGCGGGCCACCACGTCGTCCGGTCCGGCGGGCTGGCCGTTGCGCAACACCCGGAATCGGGGGCGACGGTGAACGACTTCCCGGCCGTTCCACCGAAAATGAATCTCGGCGGTGTCCCACGCCGTCTCCCGACCGAGGACGGCCAGCACTTCCGACAGGACTTCCGGAACATAGGCCTGAATCACCGCCCGATCCGTCACCGGCGTTTCGGGGCCGACCGGAAGCCCGTTCATCCAAATGCGGGGCGGAACGGCCACTTCTTCGCCGTTCAGCCGGACGGGGAAGCCTTCCGTTTCCGGAAGGAGGTCGCCCACCTTGCACCGGGCGTCCGAGCCGGGTTGTCCCGGCGTCACCTCTACGACGTCCCCGTGGGCCACGGGGCTGTCCAAATCGGCCGGCTCTCCGTTCCGCAGGATGTGAGGGCCGGTACCGGGTGTCCCCGGGATGATCCGGCGCTGTCCGTTGACTGTAACCGTGAGCGCGGCCCCCGGCCGGCCGAAGAGCGAACGGATGTCGAGACCGGCGTGCAGCAGGGCGTCTCCGATCGAGAGGGGGCGGAAATCGAAAAGCCGGATTGTCCGCCCGGAAACCGTAAGGACGGCGGTGTGCACCGGGTGTTCCAAGGCGGCGAGGGCGATCCCCAGGGGGGTAACCCCGTCCGGTCCCCGCAGTTTTGTCGGAATTTTAGCGAATCCTTTGACTTCGGAGACCGACCGGACGGCCACCCGGTCGGCGGGCAAATCGAGCCGGCGCGCGAGGGCGTCCGGGAGTCCAGGGGTGAGGCTGCCGCCGCCGATCAACAACACCGCCTGAGGGGGCCGGCCGTTTAGGGATAAAATTTCCCGGGCAATAAGAGCGGCCAGATGATCCACCGCTTCGACGATGGACTCCAGAATCTCGCGGGAGGAGATTTCCCGGCGGTGGCCGAGGACATCGACGAACGACACGGCCGGCCGGTCTAGTTGCCGCTTGACTTTTTCGGCGGTGTCAAAATCGAGCAGCCACCGGTCGGCCAAAGCCTCGGTGATCTCGTCCCCGGCGCAAGGCACCATTCCATAGGCCACCACCGTACCTTCGGCGGTTACGGCGATGTCGGAGGTGCCGGCGCCGACATCCACGAGGACCAAATTCAGCCGCCTCATGGAGGCCGGAATGAGCGCGTGGATCGCGGCGATGGGCTCCAGGGTCAGGGCGTGCATTTCCATACCCGCCGCCTCCAGGGCGGCTTGAAGGGAGTCCACCACCACCCGCGGCAGGAAGGTCCCGATGACTTCCACGGACGCCTCCAAACCCGCTTGACCCTCGAGATTGCCGATGGGCGCGCCGTCCAGCCAATAACCGACCACCGAATACCCCACGCAATGATACCATCCCCGCTGGTTGGGTTCGGACAGCAATTGTTTCTGGGCCGCTTCGAGGGCTTCCAATTCCAATCCCTTGACTCCCGCCGCGTCGAGGGCATTGCCTTGGAGGGGGCGAACCGCGCGGCCCCGGAATGTTTTCAACGCGCGCCCCGCCGCTGCCACGGCGACCTTCCGGAGAGGCCCGACCTTTTTTTCCAGTTTGGCCCGCAGTTCCCGCAACAGGCCCGCTACCAGAGGAACGTCGTGGATCTGGCCGTCCAGCATGGAGCGAGTTTGATGTTCCATGATCTCCACGGCCTTGATTTGCAGCCCTTTCGGGCTCTGGACCGCCGCCAGCCCCACGACGGTTCGAGTCCCGATATCGAGAGAAAATAAAGGAGGAGACGTCGACTGGTTCACATTCATTCCCCCTTGGACATCCCTTTTAACATTCAACAAAGCCGGTCGGTTTTCCTGTCAACCCGAACGTTATCGCTCTTCCATTAAAAAACGTTCGTGGTTTCGTTGACACCGGGCGGTGGGATTGCTACACTTGGAGCGGTGACCGACGGGACTGACGGACCTGTGTCGGGGACAGGTTATGGGACGGAGGTGTCCTCAGGTGGCTACCGTGGTGGTCGTGGGAACCCAATGGGGAGACGAAGGAAAAGGTAAGGTGACCGATTATTTGGCTCAGCGAGCCCAGGTGGTTGCCAGGTACCAGGGGGGTAACAACGCCGGACACACCATTTACATCCACGGTCGCGAATACAAACTGCACCTGATTCCGTCCGGGATTCTGTACGCGGATAAACTGTGCGTGATCGGCAACGGCATGGTGGTGGACCCGGAAGCCCTGGTGCGGGAAATCCGCTATCTGCATGAACAGGGCGTCAAGACGGACAATCTCCGGATCAGCGACCGGGCGCACGTGGTTCTGCCCTACCACCGCCGTTTGGACGAAGTGGAGGAAGAGCGCCGGGGCGTCGACCGCATCGGCACGACCCGCAAGGGAATCGGCCCGTGCTATATGGATAAAGCGGCGCGGATCGGCATCCGGATGTGTGATTTGTTGGAACCGGAGGAGTTCAGCCGGAAACTGGTTCAGAATCTCGAGCAGAAGAACCGGTTGTTCGAGAAAATGTACGGAGTGGAAGGGTTCCGGTTGGAAGATATCCTGGATGAGTACAGCCAATATGCGGAAATCCTCCGCCCCTATGTGGTCGATACCTCCGTTGTGTTGAACCGGGCCATCGAAGAGGGCAAGGACGTCCTCTTCGAAGGAGCGCAAGCCAGCATGTTGGACATCGATCAGGGAACATACCCCTATGTCACCGCGTCGAATCCCGTGGCCGGCGGGGTTTGCATCGGCGCCGGGGTGGGGCCGACGAAGATCGATCGGGTCATCGGGGTCGTGAAAGCCTACAGCACCCGAGTAGGAGACGGTCCCTTTCCCACCGAACTCCGCGACGACGTGGGAGACCGAATCCGGGAAACCGCCCGGGAATACGGTACCACCACCGGCCGGCCCAGAAGGGTCGGTTGGTTTGACGCCGTGGTGGTCCGGCATGCCAGAAGAGTGAGCGGCCTGGACGGACTGGCCCTGACCCGCCTGGATATTTTGACTGGACTGAAGGAACTGCAAATTTGCACCGGATATCGCTATCGCGGGCAGGTGTTGGAGGAATTTCCGGCCAGTCTGCGGGTGCTCCAGGAATGCGAACCGGTCTATGAGACGTTGCCCGGTTGGGACGAGGACGTCTCTTCCGCCCGCAGCTTTGACGAGTTGCCCGCAGCTGCCCGCCGGTATGTGACGCGAATTTCCGAATTGACAAACACGCCTTTGGCACTGATCTCGACCGGCCCGAACCGGGAGCAGACCATTGAATTATCGGACGCCTTTGCCCCGCGGTGTTGAAAGGCCCCGCCTCCCTTCCGGGGCGGGGCTTGCATTTTGGCCTGATACGTGATATAGTGTAGACTGTCTCCGGCGGCTGGTCTGCGGCCGGAGGCGGCCGTACAGCATGAGCCATTAGCTCAGATGGTAGAGCACCTGACTTTTAATCAGGGTGTCGCAGGTTCGAGTCACCATGGCTCACCATGTAGCCGGCGCCGGAGGGGCTCGGATCTTCGGGAATGGGGTTCGAATCCCCATGAGGCGGGAAGAATGGGCGGTTAAGCTCAGCGGAGAGCACTCGCTTCACACGCGAGGGTCTGGTTCGATCCCCAGTACCGCCCGCATTTTATTTACTTTGGGCATGGTGTAGAGGCCTAACATGCCTGCCTGTCACGCAGGAGATCGCGGGTTCGAATCCCGTCCTTTCCGCCAGTCGGCCGGACCCGTCGGCAATCGCCCGGCTCGGTAGCTCAGTCGGTAAGCGCAGAGGACTGAAAATCCTCGTGTCGGCGGTTCGATTCCGTCCCGAGCCACCAGCCGAACGCAAAAACGCCACCCGAGAACGGGTGGCTTTTTCTGTTTCCGGTTCCCTTTTGCCGCCGTCACACCAAAGCCCCGAGGTCGCGGAGCAGAGAAAGAACCGACGGTTGGTCCGAGGACGGCACCACCGCCGTTACCAACCAGTTAAACGCCGTCTCGTCCGGGTCCCCCTCGTCCGCCATGCCGCTGGCACCGGGGTGCGCGGCCGCCAGGGGACTTTCGTCCCGGTCTGTCAACTCGCCGCTCAAAGTCAACGCCGCAAGACTGGGAATGTGCCCGTGAATCGGCGGTCTCCGGAGCGGTTCCGGCCCGCCGCCGGGAAAGGAACTGACCGGGGCGATCTGTACGTCTCGAACGGCCCGGGCCCGCAGTTCCTCCGCAGCGCGGGAAGCGTCTTCGTAGCTTTTGAAATAGGCGAGAATGGCTTGTTCTGGCATCGAGGGCCCTCCTCCTTTTTGGATCGCGGTGGACATTCCCGCCCGGAACGCGGATAATGGACGTGATAAGGGATTGGTCGCTATTAGGGGGAACGACGGTGTTGTCTTTTAGTATTTTGGCGAGCGGCAGTTCGGGTAATGCGGTCTTGGTCCGTTCGGAGACCACCTGTTTGTTGATCGATGCGGGCATCAGTGCGCGAAGATTGGAACAGGCTTTGCGGGCGCACGGGATTTCGCCGGAACGCCTCGACGCCGTGTTGATCACCCATGAACACCGCGATCACGTCAAGGGGTTGGCGGTGTTCGGGCGCCGTCACGCCGTGCCCGTCTGGGCGACGGCGGGCACATGGGCGGAACTGCCCCGGGTCGCCGGGGAAATCGGGACGGACCGGTGCTTTGTCTTTTCGCCGGAACAAGCGCTTTTTTTCGGGGATATTTCCGTCGAACCGGTGCCCGTGTCGCACGATGCCAGGGAGCCGGTGATGTTTTGCTTTTATCAGGGCGAGACCAAGTTGGCGCTTGCGACAGACTTGGGCTTTGTCGGCGACCGGTTGAAACGGGTCATGGCCGGAGCCCACGCGTATATTCTGGAATCCAACCACGACGTGGCCATGCTGCGGGCGGGGCGATATCCGTGGCCGTTGAAGCGCCGGATATTGGGAGACAAAGGCCACCTGTCCAACGAGGCGGCCGGAGAAGCCCTGCTGGACCTCGCGGACGACCGTACGGAGCGCGTGTATTTGGCCCATTTGAGCGAAGAAAACAACCTTCCCGAACTGGCCCGGACGGCCGTCGAACGGGCGCTGAAGCGAGGGGGATTGGACCGCATCCCGGTGCGCGTGGCGCCGCGCCACGAAGCGACGGCTCTGTACACCATCGGGGGCCGGGCCCTCAGTGGCGGTGCGGATCTTCCGGGGGCCGGGATGTGGCAAAGGCGGCCATGACGTCCAATTCGCGGATTTTTTGGCGGATCTTTTCCCGATCGACAATGCCCGCTTCGACCAACCATTCAAATAGGGCGGCGAGCATCAGGGTGTTGCGGTATTCCGTCTCTCGGAGGTCGGCGATTTGCGCCGCCCAATCGACGAGGTCCGGTTTGTGCACGGCCATTCATCTCCCTCCATTATGAGGCGAATTCATACAAGATCATTCTAATCCCGAAAGGGTGATTCTATTCAAAAGATCTCCAAATCCTCTCGACCTCCGCCCCATAGGAATGAATCTTCCTTGACGGCAGCACCCGTCAATTGAGAAGCCCCCCGCCGGCCCGCTATAATGGGAGGGACGGTGGGTCGCATGGAAGGCAGCCCGGAAAGGAGGCGGAGTCGATGGGGTTCTACGACAACGGCATCGAGGGGACCGGATCGAGGCGCCGCAGGCTCGCGTCGTGGCTGGCTGTGATCGTCGTATCGGCGTTGATCGGGTCGCTGGCGACCTTGATGCTGATCCCCGCGATGATCCGGAGCCATTTGTTGCCGATTCCCGCCTATGAGACCCAAGGGGGCGCGCCGGATGCGCAGGGCGAGCGCCGGACGGTTAGCTATACGGTGGACACCGCCATTGTCGAGGCGGTCAACCGCGTCAAGCCTTCGATCGTAGGCGTCGTAAACGTGGCCAAAGTTCCGGATTTTTGGCGCGGCCAGATCATTCAAAAGGATCAAGGGGTCGGGTCCGGTGTCATCTTTGACCGGTCCGGCCTGATTGTCACCAATAACCACGTGGTGCAGGACGCCAGTTCCGTCGAAGTGGTGCTGCAAGACGGAGAACGGGTCAAAGCCTCCCTGGTGGGAACGGATGCCCTGACCGATTTAGCGGTGTTGCGCATTCCGGCGGATAAGGTGAAGCCGGAGATGGTGGCCGCTTTCGGGGATTCGGACAGCCTGCAGCCCGGAGAGCCGGCGATCGCCATCGGCAACCCGCTGGGATTGGAGTTTCGGCAGACGGTGACGGTGGGGGTGATCAGTGCGACCGGCCGGACCCTTCCGATCACCAACGCCCAAGGGCAGGTCGTCTGGGAGCAGGATGTCATCCAGACGGACGCCGCCATCAATCCCGGCAACAGCGGCGGAGCCCTCTGCAACATCAAGGGGCAAGTGATCGGCATCAACAGCTCCAAGATCACGGAGACGGTCCAAGGCCCGGTGGAAGGATTGGGATTCGCCATTCCCATCAACGAGGCGAAACCCGTCATCGAACAGTTGGTCCAGAACGGGCGCGTCATCCGCCCGGTGCTCGGGATTACCGCCAAGTCCCTGCAGGAATTGACCTTGACGGAACGGCCGAGGGTGCCCGTGGACTACGGCATCGTGGTGGGACAGGTCAGCGGGGGCGCCGAGGCGGCCGGTTTGCGGTCCGGAGACGTCATCGTGCAGGTCGACGACCGGACGGTCCGAACCGTCTCCGATCTGCGAAAATATCTCTTTACGAAGAAACCGGGGGACACCGTAGCGGTGACTTTCTACCGTGGAACCGAAAAACAGACGGTGAACGTCAAGTTGTCGGCCGCCTCATGACGGGCGCCGCAAACGGATGAAACCGAGCGTTGAGGGCGTAGAAGGCCGGCGGCGTGCAGCTGCCGGCCTTTCTCACGGGAGCCCGGAACGGCTCCGGATGTGGAACAGCCGGTGCGGGTCCAGAAAGAGGATGGAGAAATGAGCGGTCGTGCCGCCGGATACCGTCTCGTTTGAGAAGGGAGCGGGCCGTGCAGATCTGCATCTTGTGTGTCGGTAAAATGAAGGAAAGATACTGGTTGGAAGCCGCAGAGGAGTATATCAAACGCCTTTCCGCCTATGCGGCCGTCGCCGTCGAGGAGGTGCCCGACCAACCTGTACCCGATTCTCCAACGCTAGGGCAGCAGGAGAGGATTCTCCGGGAGGAGGCGGACAAACTCCTCTACCGGGTCAGGGATCGGGACTGGGTTGTGGCCCTGACCCTCGACGGCCGGCGGTGGACTTCGGAAGAATTTGCGCACCAGTGGGACGCGTGGACCGGCCAAGGAGCCGGTCGGTACGTTTTTGTGATCGGTGGCACTCTGGGTCTTCACGATCGGGTGATCCGGCGGGCCAACGCGACTTGGTCCCTCTCCCCGCTGACCTTTCCCCACCAACTGGCCCGGGTGATCGTCTTGGAACAATTGTATCGGGCATTTCAGATTCTTCGCGGCGGCAAGTATCATCGGTGAGAACACCGGGCCCCGGGGAATTGCAGTGAATGTTCATCCGAGATTTCGGCAAGGTTTTTTCGGCGGGAGAACGGGTCTTAACGGTTTCTTTGTGACATCGACAATGAATTTTCGTTCTAAATTCATCGTTGGGTCATCCGGTTTTCCTACCATGGATCGTGTAGTTCGGTGGCGCGATGATCTGCATGACCATGGTGGGGGTGGACGGAATGAGCCGATTGCGGTGGAGCGTTTTGCGGCGTCTCGTCGGGTTCAAGGCCGCCATACTGGCCGTTGTCGCGGCCGTCGCAGCGGCGGGTTGTGGGGTGGGTTCCGCCGGTTCCTCGGCGGGATCTGGCCATGTTCCTTCCGGTTCTTCCGCAGTTGCCGGGACGCTGCATTTTTATACGTCCCAACCGGACGCTGACGCGAACCGGTTAGTAGAAGCTTTCAGGAGCAAGTATCCCGAGGTTCATGTGGACATGTTCCGCTCCGGGACGGAAGAAGTGATGGCCCGGCTGAACACCGAGGCCCAGTCCGGGGCGCTTGGGGCGGACGTGATCCTTCTGGCCGATGCGCCGACCTTTGAATCCCTCAAGAAGAAGGGTCTGCTCATGCCTTACGACCCCCCCGGCGCTGAGCAGATTCCCCAGTCGTTGAAGGACCCCGATCACATGTATCTCCCGACAAAAATGATTCCCATCGGGATTGTGGTCAATACCAAGCAGGTGCCGGATCCGAGTTTGGTGGACTGGAAGTCTCTTACAGATCCGGCAAATCGGGGGAGGGTGGTCACCCCCAGTCCTCTTTACTCCGGGGCGGCGGCATACGCTGTCGGCATCTTTCGGCGGCAACCGGAGTTCGGGTGGTCGTTTGTCCAGCAACTGAAAGACAACGGGGCCATGGCCGTCAAGGCGAACGGCGATGTGATCAAACGGGTGGCTTCCGGCGAGAAAGCCTTCGGTATCGTCGTGGATTTTATGGCTTATCGTGCCAAAGAACAGGGGTCTCCCGTATCTTTTGTCTATCCCAAGACGGGGGTTCCGGTCATCACCGAGCCGGTGGCGATTGCCAAACATACACAAAACCCTGCGGCCGCCAAAGCCTTTGTCGACTTTCTTTTCTCGGAGGAGGGACAAAAGCTGGAGGCGGAATTGGGGTATCTTCCGATTCGCCCGGGAATTCAGCCTCCTCCCGGCCGTCCTTCTCCGTCGGAACTGAAGGTACTCTCCGTTTCTACGGCTGACCTGGCTGCCGGCAGAGATCAGGACAAAAAGGATTGGAGTGCTTTGTTCGGTGGCTAAACCGGCGCCGGACCGCGGGGTATGGTGGACGGCGGTCTTTCTGGCCCTGTTTGTCCTGTATCCTCTCGGTCGGTTGGTTTGGATTTCGGTCCAAGGACCGGACGGCGGCTTGTCCTTAGGGGCCTACAGGGACGTGGTGCGTCATCCGCTGTGGGGGGAGGCGTTGCGCAATACACTCCTCGTTGCGGTGTTGTCGACGGCCATTGCCGTGGGATTGGGCACAGCGGGGGCCGTGCTGACCGAACGGACCGATTTGCCGGGCCGGACATGGTGGAAACTGTGGTTCATGTTTCCCGTGTTCATTCCGTCGTACGTCTTATCGATCGCTTGGTTGCAGTGGGCGGGGGCGGAGGGCTGGTTCAACCGGCTGACGGGGCTTTCCGGGATCACTGATTTCCTCGGGAAAGGGCTTTTTGGGATCGTTCTCGTGATGGGGGTCACTCATGTTCCGATCGTGTACTTGATGGTCTCTGCCGCCCTGCAGGCCGTGTCGCCCGATTACGGGCGGTCTGCCAGAGCGGCAGGAGCGGGCCCCTGGCGCAGCTTTTGGTCCGCGGAATTCCCCTTGATTGTGCCGGCCGCGGCAGGCGGGGCTCTGTTGAGCCTGGCCGGAGCCGTGGACAACTTCGGCATTCCGGCTTTTCTCGGGATTCCCAATGGGATTGCGATGATGAGCACATTTTTGTACCAGATCGCCATCGGTCTTGGCCCCGTCGCTTTTCAACAGGCGGCGGCCCTGGCGACGATGATGGGGGCGGCGGCCCTTCTGCCCGTCATGGCGCAGGGGTTTCTCCGGCGGTCTTCCCGGTACCGGATCCAGGGGGCGGGAGGATCCAAGCCTCTGTTGCCGCTTGGCCCGATGAAGGCCGGGGTCGTCGTGCTTCTGGCCGGTTGGCACGGTTTCACCGCAGCGGGACCGTTTGTGTCGTTGGGTTTAACTTCCATCAGCCCGGCGTACGGCGTGGAGTTGTCGTGGGAAAATGTCACGTTTTCCCACTACGCGGCCCTATGGTCGTCGATACCGGCCGTGATGAAGGGGCTCTGGAACAGTTTGACGCTCAGCCTGCCGACGGCTGCGGCGGTCCTGGTTCTCACGTGGCCGGTGGGACGCGCTTGGGCGCGACGGCGCGACCCTGTGGTCGCAGCGGCGGACGCGGTCGGGATGCTGCCCTACACCTTGCCCGGCATGGTGACGGCGTTGGCCATGTTGTTGACGTGGTGGCGTCCATGGCCGGGTTTGCCCCTGTTTCAGAGCGGGTGGGTTCTCTTGTTTGTCGCCTATGTCGCTCGATTTTTTGCGTTGGGGGTTCGGATCTGGACGGCCGCGTGGACCCGGTTGCCTCCGGAGCTCGAGGAGGCCGGGCGGATCGCCGGCGCCGGTCCCGGACGAGTGGCCCGGCAATTGATCCTGCCTTTGTTTTGGCGGGATGCTGCGGCTGGCGGTCTGTTGATTGTGATGTTTTCGTTCACGGAGTTGACCGTTTCTTCCCTGCTGGCAGGAGCGCAAGGGATGACGATCGGCATGGCATTGTTCAACCTGGAATCGGGCGGTTATACCTTGGAAAGCGCTGCGTTGGGCACGCTCATCACCATCGGGTGCGCCGCTGTTGCCGCTGTCGTGGTCGGGCGCCCCTTGTCGGGCGTCGTCTATGTGGGAGAGGGGGGATACCGCGATGAAACATATGGAGTTCGGGAGTCGTCCGGTTGACGGTGTGGAGCCCGGGCACGAGGTGGGCAGGGTGCCGGGAGACGTGACGCCGGGGGAAACGGCGCCGGAAACTGCTCCCGATCCGCCTGCTCTCGATGTGAGGAATCTTCATATGACCTATCCGCGAAGCGAGCATCCCGCTGTCAACGGTGTAACCTTTCGGGTTCGCCAAGGGGAATTTGTCGTTGTCCTCGGTCCCAGCGGATGTGGGAAAAGTACACTCTTACGGCTGATTGCCGGCTTCGAACAGGCGGACGGCGGTGAGATTCACATTGCCGGCCGGTGTGTCACCCGGGGAGGCGCCCCGCCCGATCCTCCGGAGAGGCGGCGAATCGGCATGGTGTTTCAATCGTATGCCCTTTGGCCGCACAAGACGGTGCGGGGCAATCTCCGATTTCCGTTGGAACAGTTGCCTTTGTCGCGCGAGGAGCGGAACCGGCGCGTGGAAGAGGCGCTGCACCGGTTTCGCCTGACGGGTCTTGGGGATCGCTTGCCGGCGGAATTATCCGGCGGACAGTGCCAGCGGGTCGCCTTGGCCAGGGCATTGATCGCCGAACCTCCGCTGCTGTTGATGGATGAGCCGCTCAGCAATCTCGATGCCGCCCTTCGCCGAACGATGCTCAGCGAATTGGAAGCCATGCGGGAGAATTGGGCTCCCGCGGTGCTGTATGTGACCCATCACCGGGAGGAGGCGATGCGGCTGGCGGACCGGATTCTGGTCCTCCATAACGGCCGGCTTTTACAGGACGGCACCCCGTGGGAGGTGTACCACTGCCCTGCGACCTCCTTTGTGGCCGATTTCGTCGGCGAATCGAATTACCTTGAGGGATGGGTGGATGCCGAGGCGGCGCCCGGGCTCTTTTTGGCCCACCTTGCGGACGGAGGATGCGTGCTGGCGCGGGGGCGTTCGGAATGTCCGCCGGCCGGCGGTGCGGTCCGGTTGCTCGTGCGGCCTGAGTGGGCCTCCCTGATTTCCGCCCGGAAGGCCCGGCCCGGTGAGGGTGTGGGTGATCCGGAGTTCCCATCGTCTCTAGAAGGGTGGAGGGTCACCGTGCAAAAAGTGCAGTACCTGGGGCAGACCACCGTCTATACCGTACATTGGGAAGGGCGCCCCTTCGTCGTGACCGATTTGGGAGAACCGCGGTACCGACCGGGGGATGAGGTGCGTCTGTCCATTCATGATGCCTGGATCATGCCGAACCATCGAGACGACCGGAAGGAGAATGACCGATCCGGGCTGCGGTAGGGTTCAGGCGATGCCGGCCTGCCATGGCGGTCAAAAACGCTTCGGCGATGGCCCGGTGACCGGCGGCGTTCGGGTGGACGGGCCGCCGCCAGGGAAGCCGCTGGCGATCGAAGATTCTCCCCCGGCGGTATCCGTCGATCCATTGTGGCTGCCGGCCTTCAAAAAGTTCGTACAAGGGGACGATCGTGGCGTTTCGGCCCGCTTGGGGCAAGATCACGCACCGGTTGAACGTTTCCACCGCCCAGGCGGCCAAGGCGCTTTCCGGGTACGGATTGTAGACAGACCCGAGATAAATGTCCGCCCCCGTTTGGCGCCGGATCCCTTCCAAAGCCGCCGTGAGGTGGCGCCGGGATCGCTCGAGGATTTCGGGCAGCCGGGCCGGACGCAGCATCACCGTAGCCGCGGCATGCAGCAGGTCGTTGCCGCCGATGGTCATCACCACCGCCTCTGCCGGAGGAAGTGTTTCCCAGAACACTTGCCGCCGGAGATCGACAATTCGATACCCCGGCTGCGCTGCGATCCAGCTCCACCAATGGCATCCGGAGATCCTGGCCAGGTCGCGGGTCAACTGCGGTACATACCCCCGGTCGGGGCTTCCGGCTCCCACGCCGGCGGTGATGGAGTCCCCCAGTCCCAATAGACGGCACGGGGCTTGCTTGGCCACATTCCTTCGACCTCCCGTCTATCCTGTCCGTATTTGTTGTATGACGGAGCGGCCGGGGGCGTCACGACTCTTTCCCGGGTGAGGACGGCGCAAACTCGGGCGTTTATGCGAGTCCTACCGGCCGGGTTCGCCATAGACTGGAGGTGAACCGCGGCCCTGGAAAGGAGGAATCATTGTGGCCAAAGGAAAGAAAGCCGAACGTCCGAAGCGCCCGCAGGGAAAGGCGGCGGAACAGCGGGCGGCCTCCGGCGCCTCGCATCCGGGCGCCCAAGCCCCTCCCCCTCCGAAACCCGGACTGGAGGCCCTGAAAGAGAACATCAAACGCGTCGGCAAAGACGGATTGATCAACATGCTCAACGAAGTCAAAAACGCGCGGCCGGAGGACTGGCAAAATCCCGAGCGCGTCAAGGAGATGGCCCGCCGGTTTGCCCAACAGTTCCGGATCCCCGTCTCCGAAGAGCGGCTCAACGCGTTTGCCAATGCGTTCCAGGACGCCACACGGCCCGGAAGGCCGGTGAGCGTCGAAGAATTGGCGAAAAAATACGGGGGCAACCAAGTGGACGACGCGACGATCAAAGAGATGAAGAAATATATTCCAAAGATTCAGTAACGAAAAAAAGAGGGGTCGGGCCGTGCGGCGCGACCCCTTCATTTGGGTTTTCGGGCAGGGCGTCAGGACGCGGGCGGCGGGGGCGCTTCGCCTCCCCCGCCGATTTTCTCAAACAGGCGGTTGCCGATGGGGGAGTTCATCAGGACGCTCAGAATGGTGGCCAAATCCGCCGTACTGAGATTCCGGCCCCGGTGTTGAATCAATTTTTGCAGGATACCGGACTCGTGGAGGGAGTGGGCCGTCGAAAACAGCGTATCGATCATCGTGTCCGCCTGTTGCACGTACTTCAAGCATTGTTTGCATAGATTTCTTAAATTTTCAAGAGAATCGAGAGAATCTTGAATAAAGGTGGGAGAGATGCGTACGGGAGGCAGCGCCGCCGGTGCGA
Organism: Alicyclobacillaceae bacterium; assembly: GCA_029961045.1. Taxonomy (GTDB): domain Bacteria; phylum Bacillota; class Bacilli; order Kyrpidiales; family Kyrpidiaceae; genus JASBVN01. The sequence goes on from JASBVN010000010.1 coordinate 41,487, forward strand.
CCGGTTTCGATTTCTTCTTGGCGGGCGGCATCCCTTTCCCGTTTCTCCCGGCCGGCGGAGCGGGACGGTTTCTGGGCGCGGGCAGTCCGGACGAACGGGGAGCGCCTTTCATCGCCACCACCTCCCTATTCCGCGAAACTCCGTTCTCTCCCCATCCTATGGACGCCGGCGGCGGCCGGTGCCGGGCGGTTCGCCCAACTTGCCGCCCAAGAAGGAAAAGACCCCCGGAACGCGGGGGTCGCGATTGTCCCGGCGGCACTACCGCCTCACTTCGGCCAAAAAATTTTCCAGGCGGTCCATGGCGATCTCCAGATTGACCCGGGAGGTGGCGTAGGAGATTCGGATGTTGCGGGGGGCGCCGAATCCGGTTCCGGGCACGAGGGATATCCGGGCTTCCTCCAACAAGAGCTCGCACAGTTGGTCCGACGTCTCGATCAAGACCTCCCGGTAGCGCGCCCCTAGGAGTTGCCGCACGTTGGGGAAGAGATAAAACGCTCCCTCCGGTTCGGCACACGTGATGTACGGCATGTTCCGAAGCCGCTCCAAGACGTAATCCCGCCGGGCCCGGTACTCTTCGACGACGCCCGGATCAAAGTGGTCCAGCGCCGCAATCCCGGCCTTTTGGGCGATCGAGACGGGGTTGGACGTACTCTGGCTCTGGAGGCTGGTCATGGCCCGAATCACTTCTTTGGGACCGGCCGTGTACCCCAGCCTCCATCCGGTCATCGCAAAAGCCTTTGAAAAACCGTTGATCACCAGCGTCCTCGCAAAAATCTCCTCGTCCAGGGAGGCGATGCTGACGTGCTCGACCCCGTAAATGAGTTTCTCGTAGATTTCGTCACTAATAATGTAGCAATCACAAGTCCGCAGTACTTCCGCCAAAGCCTCCAGCTCTTCCCGCCGGTAGACCGCCCCGGTGGGATTGCTCGGACTGTTGAGAATCACCGCTTTGGTCTTGGGGCCGAGAACGCGCCGGAGTTGTTCCGGCGTGATTTTAAACCCCGTCGACTCGTCCGTTTCCACGATCACGGGAACGCCTCCCGCCAGCCGGACCTGTTCCGGATACGTGACCCAATAAGGAGCCGGGATCACCACCTCGTCACCGGGGTCCACCAGAGTCAAAATCGCATTGAACAACGAATGTTTGGCTCCGACGGAGACGAGAATCTGATCCGGTTCATACCGGAGCCCGTTTTCCCTTTCGAGTTTCCGGCAAATCCGTTCCCGCAACTCGGGGATTCCCGCCACGGCGGTGTACTTGGTGAATCCCGAGGCGATGGCGCCCACCGCCGCCAGAGAGGCCTCCGCCGGAGTATCGAAGTCGGGCTCCCCGACACTCAGATTGATCACGTCTTCCCCGCGACTGACCATCGCCTTGGTTTTCGCGTCGATGGACAGGGTCGGGGACGGGGCAATCCCGCGCGCCCGCGCCGACAATGACAAACCCATCGCGTATCCCCCCACATCAGCGAAACGCGGCACCCTTCGCTCCGCGTCCGTTTGCCCTTTTACCATACTGAAATGCCGGACGCTCGTCAACGGAGCCGGCCCTGGAACCACCTCCACAGGTGGTCGAAGGGCGTTCTGGGCGAATCGCCCGGCGCTTCGGGGGGATGATTTCCCCGGTGGACGTCGCACACCTCCAGCGGCTCGGTCCCGCGCACGAAATAATCCCATTCCACCTGCGGGCAATTTTCGGTGGCCAGTGCCCCGGTTTCGGGGTCGATCGCCACCCGCACCACCCCCTTCGGCGGCGCGAAGTCCGGGCTGCCCGGCGGCACCGCCCGGGCCATGACCTCCGCCCAGATTTGCGCGGCCTTCAGGGAGTCGGACGCCGACAGCAGGCGGTCGCGGTCGTAACCCACCCATGCGACCGCCACGAGATCCGGGGAAAAACCCGCCATCCAGGCGTCGGTGTCGGTGGATCCGGTTTTCGCCGCCAGGGGCCGGCCCCGGAGCTCTCCGGCGACCCGGGAGCCCGTGCCCCCGGGTTCGAAGATTCCTTTCATCAAATCCGTCAACACAAAACACCGTTCCGCGTCTGTGACCGGAGTGACCTGCGGTTCAGCAGCGGCCAGGACTCGCCCGGATCCGTCCAGGACTTGCCGGATGGGTCGCGGTTCCACGCGGGATCCTCCGTTGGCGATCGCCGCATACGCCCGTGCCAATTCCAGGGGAGTTACCGGGAAGGTTCCGAGGGCCAGGGAAGGGTACGGTTCCATCGGACTGGTCACGCCCAATTGCCGGGCCGTGTCGATGACGGCCTGGGGTCCGACCGTCATGAGGGTTTTGACCGCGTACACGTTGTCGGAACGGGCGATGGCTTGCCGCATCCCGATCGGGCGGTTCGGATACTGATCCCCGAAATTGTGGACCTCGTAACGGCGCCCCCCGTCGTATTCCACCGTCGTCGGTTCGCTGAGAAGCCGGGTGGCCGGGGTCATGCCCCGGTGCAGCGCGGTCAAATACAGGATCGGCTTGAAAGAAGAACCGGGTTGGCGGCGGGCCAAAACCCGGTCGTACGGGCTTTCCCGATAATCCCGGCCCCCAACCCAGGCTTTGATGTCTCCGGTGCGCGGGTCTAAGGCGACGAACGCCGCCTGGAGATCGTCATGGCCGGCCAGCGCCTTGCGAATCGCCTCCTCCGCCCACTTTTGGAGCTTCGAATCCAGGGAGGTGTAGACGGACAAGCCGCCCTTGGCTAAAGCAGACTCCGGGACATCGTACCGCGCGGACAGCTCCCGGGCGAGATAATCGGTAAAATACGGCGCTTCCTCCGGCGGGACAGGCTTGGTCGAGAACCGCAGCGGCTCCTTCCACGCCCGGTCCGCTTCCTCGGGGCTCAGAACCCCGGTGCGCACCATCGCCTGGAGAACTTCCTTTTGTCGCGCTTTGGCGGCGTCGAAGTGGTCGATGGGGTCGTACACCGCCGGGCCCCGGGGCAGTCCCGCCAGGAGGGCGCATTCCGCCAGATCGAGAGACTCCAACGGTTTGCCGAAATAAGTCAGCGCCGCCGAGGCGGCGCCGGTGGCTCCCCGACCGAAGTAGACCGTGTTGAGATAACGTTCGAGAATCTCGTCCTTTGAAGCGTGCATCTCGAATTGGAGGGCCAGGATCGCTTCCCGAATTTTTCGCGACCACGTCCGGTCCTGGGTGAGATAGAGGTTTTTCACCAGTTGCTGGGTGATCGTCGAGCCCCCTTGGACGGGGGCTCCTTCCCGCAGATCGACCCAGAGCGCCCGAAGAATGCCCCGCCAGTTCAGGCCGCCGTGTTGATAGAACTGGGCGTCTTCCGACGCGATGACCGCGTCTTTGAGAGCCTTGGGGATGCGATCGAGAGAAAGATACCGGTGAGGGGTCGATCCGACAAACAAATGGGCGATCACCGATCCGTCTGCGCCGTATACCGCCGTGGGCCGGATATCCCCCCCGGGCGGCAACGGGGCGAAGCGGAGATACGCCATCCCGGCCAAGGCGCTCAAGAAGACAAAAGCGGCCGGGAACAACCAGGGCCGCCTTCGGGGCCGCGCCCGCTTCCGGTTGGAATGCCCCGCCGGCGTTTCGGCCGGAGGTTGTGGCGGGATCGGAAGCTCCTGTCTCATCCTTTCACGTACCTCTCCTGCCGGCGCGCCCGGCACCTGCCGGGTCGGGCGCCGCCGCACGCCTCTCGGTTTTCGAAACGCGGATCAAAACGATTAGTAGACAGTATGGACCTCCATTTGAACGAACAAACTCTCATCATCGAAGGATTTAGCGCGGTCGGGGTCGGCAGACCTTCTGTTTCTGGTATAATACCTACCGGCACAGGGATGGAGCGTCCAGGAGAAAGGAAGGGTCCCGATGGAACTGTGGTTTACCGAAAAGCAAACCGAAACCTTCGGCATTACCGCGAAGGTGGTCCGCACCCTCCACAGTGAACAAAGTCGCTATCAGCGGATCGATGTGCTGGAGACGGTGGATTATGGCCGCATGCTCGTGCTGGACGGCATGGTGATGTGCACCGAACGGGACGAATTCGCCTACCACGAAATGATCGCCCATGTCGCGTTGAACACCCACCCGGCGCCGAAACGGGTCTTGGTGATCGGCGGAGGGGACGGGGGCACGATTCGGGAGGTCGTGCGGCACAACACGGTGGAAAAGGCGGTTTTGGCGGAAATCGACGAGAGAGTGATCGAAGTATCCCGGCAATTTCTCCCCGGCATCGCCGCCGGACTGTCCGACCCGCGGGTGGAGATCCGGGTGGGAGACGGCGTCGCCCACGTGCGGGAACACCCGAACACCTACGACGTGATCCTCGTGGATTCCACGGAGCCGATCGGCCCGGCAGAGGGCCTCTTCGCCCGGGAATTTTACCAGGGGATCTACGAAGCGTTGAAGGAAGACGGGCTGTTCGTCGCCCAGACGGAATCTCCCCTGTTCAACGCCGATCTCGTCTCCCGAGTATGGCGGGATGTCGCGTCGATCTATCCGGTGGCTCGGTTGTATCTGGCCTATATACCCACGTATCCGTCGGGCATGTGGAGCTTCACCCTCGGCTCGAAACGGTACGATCCGCTGGCGGTGGACCCGTCTTCCCTGCCGGACTTGAACACGCGTTATTATACGCCGGAGCTCCACCGGGCCGCCTTTGCGCTTCCCCGGTTTGTCCGGGAGTTGTTGAGGTCATGAAACCGGTCCGGTTCGATCCGGCTTTCAGCGGGGAAGTGTTCATCGGGGCGGCGGCCAACTACTCCGAAGCGTCGGCGGTGATTTACGGGATGCCGATGGACTGGACCGTCTCCTTCCGCCCCGGGGCGCGGCTGGGGCCGCGGCGGATCCGCGAAGCGTCGGCCGGCCTCGAGGAGTATTCTCCGTATCTGGACCGCCATCTGGGGGAAATTCGGTTTTACGATGCCGGGGACATTCCCCTTCCCTTTGGGAATCCCGTCCGGAGCCTCGAACGGATACGGGAAGTGGCCGGCCGCATCCTGGACGATGGTAAAATTCCAATCGGGTTGGGAGGGGAACACCTGGTCACGTGGGGACCGGTCCGGGCGGCCGCCGAACGGTATCCCGATCTCGCCGTGCTGCATTTGGACGCCCATGCCGATTTGCGGGAGGAGTACGAAGGGGAGGAATACTCCCACGCTTCGGTGATGCGCAGGATCGTGGAACTGTTGGGCGGGGACCGCGTCTGGCAGTTCGGAATCCGGTCGGGAACGCGGGAGGAGTTCCGCTTTGCGCGGGCGACGACCCGTTTTTATCCTTTTGAAGTGCTGCCGGGGCTCGGGGAGGCGGTGGAAGCCCTCCGGGGGAGGCCCGTTTATGTGACGGTGGACATCGACGTGGTGGATCCGGCTTTCGCTCCCGGCACCGGCACGGCCGAACCGGGCGGGATTTCCTCCGCTGAGCTCTTCCGGGCCGTCCACCAATTGAGGGGCCTTCGGGTTGTCGGGTTCGATCTCGTGGAAGTGGCCCCGAATCTCGACCCCACGGAGCAGACGTCGATCCTCGCCGCCAAAGTGATTCGGGAAGTGCTTTTGACCGTGGTTCCGGATCGCGAAGGCGGCGGGTAAAGGCGGCGATCGGATGAACGAAAGCGAAGGGTTTCGCGAGGTTCGGGTTTGGTGGAGTTCCGCGGTGGCCCACGCCGGTTCCGGTGAAGACCGGATCTCCGGCAAAGCCCGCGGCTTGCTCCGCCCGGGGACCGGCTCGGTGCTGTTGCGGTATTGCGAGCCGGAGGCGGCGGGGACCCGGGTGGAAACGGAGCTGGAATGGGGGCGGTGCGGAGCCGGATGGTGGTGTCGCCTGACCCGCCGGGGCGACGTCCGGACGGCGTTTCGCCTCGTTCCCGGCCACCGGGAAGCGGGCTGGTACGAGACGCCTTATGGCCGCCTGCCTCTGGAGGTGTGGACCCGGGCCGTGGAAGTGTCCGGCGCGGAGGAGCGGTGGAGAATCCGGTTGCAATACGACATTCGCTGGGCGGGAGGACCGGTGAGCCGGGCCTCCGTGAACCTGGCGGTTTTCGGCGCGGAGGGTCGGGGGTGACGCAACCCGGGAGACCCGAACGAGGGGAAAGGAGTCTGTGAACATGGCCATTTTGCACGAGGTTCAAAGCCGGCTTCGCAGGGCGGTGGCGGAGGCGGCGGGCCGGAGCGGTCTCACTCTCCAAGAGGAGGCCATCCACCTCGAAGTGCCGAGGGAAAAGCGATACGGGGACTATGCCACGAACGCGGCCATGCAACTGGCGAAGACCTTTCGCCGGCCGCCGAGGGCCCTGGCGGAAGCGATCGCCGGAGCCCTCGACCTGGAAGCGGCGGGCTTGGACAAGGTCGAGGTGGCGGGGCCCGGTTTTCTGAACTTCTTTTTAAAACCGGATTATTTGGGGGATATTATTCGGGAGATCTTGCGCGAGAAAGACCGGTACGGGCAGGGAAACGCCGGCGGCGGGCGGCGCGTGCAGGTCGAGTTTGTCAGCGCCAACCCGACTGGGCGCCTGCACGTGGGCCATGCCCGCGGGGCCGCCTACGGCGATGCCCTCTCGCGGATGTTGCAGTGGATCGGCTATGACGTGACCCGGGAGTATTACATCAACGACGCGGGCAACCAGGTCCACAACTTGACCAAATCGCTGGAGGCGCGGTATTTTCAAGCCCTCGGGCAAGATGTGCCCATGCCGGAGGACGGCTATTTCGGACGCGACATTGTAGAATTGGCGGAACGGATGGTGCGGGAAGAAGGGGACCGGTACGCCCGGATGGACGGCGGGGAACGGTACGAAGCCCTCCGGGAGCGGGCCCTCGAGGGGATGTTGGCCCAGATTCGGGAGGACCTCGAGCGGTTCCGGGTTCGGTTCGACCTGTGGTTCAGCGAGCGGTCCCTCTACGAATCCGGCGCCGTGTCCGAGACGGTGGACCGGCTGCGGGAGCGGGGATGGGTGTATGAGGCGGAGGGGGCGGTGTGGTTCCGCTCCAGCTCGTTGGGAGACGACAAGGATCGGGTGCTCGTGAAGGGGGACGGATCTTATACCTACCTCACGCCGGACATCGCCTACCACCGGAACAAGTTCGAACGCGGATTCGACCGGATCATCAACGTGTGGGGGCAGGACCACCACGGGTACGTTCAGCGCATTAAAGCGGCGGTGCAAGCTCTGGGATATGATCCGGACCGGTTGACGGTGCAACTGTGCCAGTTGGTGGCCCTGTACCGCCACGGCGAATTGGTCCGGATGTCGAAGCGGACGGGAAACGCCGTCACCATGGCGGAACTGATGGACGAGGTGGGGGTGGATGCGGCCCGCTACTTCCTTCTGCGGAGAAGCCACGATACCCACATCGATTTCGATTTGGATCTGGCGGTGTCCCAGTCCAACGAGAACCCGGTGTACTATGTCCAGTACGCCCACGCGCGCATCTGTTCGATGCTGAGGCAGGCGGAAGACCGATTCCGGGGCGAAGATCTCGACGCCCGCCTGGCGCAAAGCGATTTTCGCGTTCTGGTCCAGGACGCCGAACGGGACCTGATTCGGTGGCTGGGGTTCTTTCCCCAGGAGGTGGAAGAGGCGGCGGAGTCGCTGTCGCCCCATCGCGTCGTCCATTACATCGAAGAACTGGCAAAGAAATTTCACAGCTTCTACACCAGTTGTCGAGTTCTCGGCGAGGAGCCGGCGGTGGAAGCCGCCCGTTTGGCCCTCGTGCGGGCCGTCCAATGGACGCTGCGGGTGGGACTGGATCTGATCGGCGTCGCCGCCCCCGAGCAGATGTAACGGCCCTCGGCGCTTCGGGGGCGGAGCGAAACGGCGCAAAGCGGAGGCGGACACCATGGAACCGATGGAAGAACATCGGCGGCGACAAATCATGGAATGGATGAAGTGGGAACTCGCCTGGGAACTCGGCGTGCGGCCTCCGGCAGACGGGTATTGGGGCGGAATATCCGCCCGGGAGTGCGGCCGGATCGGCGCGCGTCTGCGCCACCGCATGCGCGCGTTGGAAACGGGGCGGTCCGCCGGAAAGGCCGGCGGACCGGAAGCCCCCGAGCCGGGCGGGGGAGGGACGGGCCCGCAACGGGATTGAAACGCGTCCCTTTTTCCGTGTAGTATAAGGGTGGAGCTGGTAGGCACCAAACAAACGGTCGTTACGGCATGGAGACCGTTTCGATAAAAGAAGGAGGTTTGAGTGGGTGACACCGGTCGCAATTTTGCGCATTGTGATTTTTCTGGCGCTCCTGGTGACCTCCGTCTATCTGTTTTGGACAGCCTTCCACAAGCGTTATCGCTTTTTGATGATGGGGGCGAAGGAAGACCGGACGGACAACACGCCGGAGCGAATCAAAGGTTTCTTGAAATATGTGCTGGCCCAGGGGAAAGTGGTCGCCGAACCGGCAGGGCTGGGCCACTTTGTGATTTTCTGGGGTTTCATCATCCTGTCCTTCGGGACGCTGGATTTCATTGCCTACCAGTATTTCGGGGTGCACCTTCCGTACGGCGAAGCCGGATGGTTTTTGTTTTTGCACGAACTGTTCTCGGTTTTGGTCCTGGTGGCGCTCGCCATCGCGTTTTACCGGCGCTATGTCCTTCAGCCGATGCGTCTGGACATCTCGGTGGAGGCCGGAGTCATTCTCGGGTTGATCACGATTTTGGTGATCTCGGACCTGCTGGTGAGCGGACTTCAGGTCGCCCTTGGCGAACAGGAGCCCAGCGCTCTGGTGCCGGTGGCCACCGGGTTGGGGGCGCTGTTCAGCGGCGGAAATCCGGCGGCGTTGAATGCGTTCCACGAGGCGCTGGTGTGGATTCACATCGTCACCCTGTTGGGGTTCCTGGTGTACATCCCGCGGTCAAAGCACCTTCACATGATTGCGGCTCCTTTCAACGTGTATTTCCGGAAGCTCCGGCCGCCCGGCGCGTTGAAGACGCTGGATCTGGAAGACGAATCGGTGGAGGAGTTCGGCGTGGGCCGGGTGAATCAGTTCACGTGGAAGCAGTTGCTCGACGGCTACGCGTGTACCGAATGCGGCCGGTGCCACGTGAACTGTCCGGCCACCTTGAGCGGCAAGCCGCTTTCGCCCAAGTATCTGATCCTGAAGATGCGGGATCACCTCGTCCAGGTGGGAGACGCGATGCTCGCCCAGCGCGCCGCGGTGGCCGCCGGGGCTGGAGGGCCGGATGTCGAAGTGGCGGCGACGGCGGAGTTGCCCTCGCTGATCGGAGAGGTCTACACCGAAGACGAAATTTGGTCTTGCACCACCTGCCGGGCCTGCGAAGAAGCGTGTCCGGTGTTTAACGAACACGTGGATAAGATCATCGACTTGCGGCGCTATCTGGTCCTGACCGAAGGGAAAATGGAGCCGGAGATCAGCCGCGCCCTGAACAACATGGAACGCCAGGGCAACGCATGGGGGCGGAGCCGGGCCAGCCGCGGCGACTGGGCGGACGGCCTCGACGTGCCGGTGCTGGAAGAGGGCCAGGAAGTGGAGTACCTCTATTACGCCGGCTGCGCGGCGTGTTACGACGACCGCAACAACAAAGTGGCGCGGACGCTCGTCGGCCTCTTGAAGAAAGCCGGGGTCAACTTTGCGATTCTCGGCGGGGCGGAAGAATGTTGCGGCGAGTCGGCCCGCCGCCTGGGCAATGAGTTTCTGTTCCAGCAGATGGCCGAACAGAATATGGAGGTGCTGAAGAACTATAAATTTAAGAAAATCGTGACCGCCGATCCCCATTGTTTCAACACCTTGAAAAACGAGTATCCGGAGTTCGGGTTGAACGTGGAAGTGATCCACCATACCCAATTGCTGGCGGACCTGATCCGGGAGGGCAAACTCAAGCCGGAAAAATCTCTGGATTTGGACGTCACGTACCACGATTCGTGTTACCTGGGCCGTTATAACGGGGAGTACGACGCCCCGCGGTATATTCTGGAGTCCATTCCGGGCGTGAACCTCGTGGAGATGGAACGGAGCCGGGAACGGGGAATGTGCTGCGGCGGCGGGGGCGGCGGCATGTGGAAAGAGGAGCGCCTCGGCAACCGCATCAACGTCATGCGGACGGAGCAGGCCATGGAAACCGGTGCAGAGGCCATCGCCTCGGCCTGCCCGTACTGCCTGATCATGATGGAAGACGGCACAAAGGCCAAGGGCGTCTCCGAGACGGTGAAGACCCTCGACGTGGTGGAAATGCTCGATATGTCGGTCAACTAATCGGGGCAGCGGCCGCCGGCGGAAAGGCACTGCAATGGCGCCGGGGCGGTAGGAAGGGGGAGGGACACGTGACCATTGATCGCATCCTGGTCGTCGGGGCGGGGCAGATGGGAAGCGGAATCGCCCAAGTGGCGGCCCAAACCGGATTGACCGTGTGGCTGCAGGATGTGGCGGAGGAATATGTGCAAAGGGGGCTGGCCCGGATCCGGGACAACCTGGATCGCCAGGTCGAAAAAGGGCGGATGAGCGCGGACGAACGGGATTCCATCCTCGGCCGAATCCGGCCCATTACCCGGCTGGAGGACGGGAGGGACGTCCCGCTGGTCATCGAAGCGGTGACCGAAAACCTGGCCGTCAAAAAAGAGATTTTTAAAATCCTCGATCGCCTCTGCCCTCCGGAGACGATCCTGGCGAGCAATACGTCTTCGCTGCCGATCACCGAAATGGCTGCGGCGACCAACCGGCCCGGGCAAATGATCGGGATGCACTTTATGAATCCCGTACCGGTGATGAAATTGGTCGAGATCATCCGGGGGTTGGCCACCCGGGACGACGTTTTTCAAACGGTGGAAGAACTGGCGAAGCGGATGGGAAAAGTTCCGGTGGAGGTCCGGGACTTTCCGGGTTTTGTCTCCAACCGGGTGCTGTTGCCCATGATCAACGAAGCGGTGTACTGTGTCTACGAGGGCGTGGCCACCCCGGAGGCGGTGGATACCGTCATGAAGCTCGGCATGAATCATCCCATGGGTCCCCTTCAGCTCGCCGACTTCATCGGCCTGGATACGTGCCTGGCGATTTTGGAAGTCCTTTATGAGGGGTTCGGCGATCCGAAGTACCGCCCGTGTCCCCTGTTGCGCCAATACGTCCAGGCGGGATGGTTGGGTAGAAAATCGGGCCGGGGATTTTATCGGTACGACGGATAGGAGCGGTCGGACTCGGCCGCGGGCCCGGCGGCTCCCTTTTTATTTTCGGCCTTTTTGGCTGACCCGCTCGGCGGAACGGTTGATCATCGGGAGAAAAGAGCGCAAGATGGAATTGAGTCCAGGGCCATGCCCGCAGGGGGGATGACGACGAGATGGAATTCGTGCTGACCAAAGAACAGGAGCAAATGCGGCAGGCCGTGCGCCAGTTTGCGGAAGAGGTGGTGGCGCCGGGGGCCGCGGAGCGGGACGAGCGGGAAGAGTTCGACCGCTCGATTTTCGAACGAATGGCGGAGCTGGGGTTGACGGGGATCCCGTGGCCGGAAGAATACGGCGGCGCGGGTCTGGATTTTTTGACCTATGTCATCACGGTGGAGGAATTGTCCCGCGTCTGCGCCTCTACGGGGGTCACCCTGTCCGCCCATACCAGCCTCGCCTGCTGGCCGATATACAAATTCGGCACCGAAGAACAAAAGCAAAAGTACCTGCGGCCGATGGCGGAGGGTAAGAAAATCGGCGCTTACGCTTTGACGGAACCGGGATCCGGGACCGATGCCGCCAGCCTCCGGACGACGGCGGTTCGCCAAGGAGACCACTACCTGCTCAACGGAAATAAGATTTTCATCACCAACGGCGGGGAAGCGGACATTTATGTGGTTTTTGCCAGTACGGACCGGGAAAAGAAACACCGCGGCATTACCGCTTTCATTGTGGAGAAAGGCATGCCGGGCTTTCGTTTTGGAAAAAAAGAGAAAAAGATGGGACTCAAAGCTTCTCCGACGGTGGAGTTGATTTTCGACAATTGTGTGGTGCCGGCGGAAAACCGGCTCGGCGAAGAAGGGTTCGGCTTTAAGATCGCCATGATGACGCTGGACGGAGGCCGGAACGGAATCGCCGCGCAGGCGGTGGGCATCGCCCAGGGGGCGCTGGACGCCGCGATTGCCCACGCGAAGGAACGGGAACAGTTTGGCAAACCCATCGGGCAGTTCCAGGCGATCCAGTTCAAACTGGCCGATATGGCCACCCGGATCGAAGCGGCCCGGCTCCTCACTTATCAGGCGGCTTGGCTGGAAGACAACGGCCTGCCGTACGGAAAAGCGTCGGCCATGGCCAAAATGTTCGCATCGGACACGGCGATGTACGTCACCACCGAAGCGGTGCAGATCTTCGGGGGGTACGGCTACATTCGGGAGTACCCGGTGGAGCGGTACATGCGGGATGCGAAGATCACCCAGATTTACGAAGGGACGAACGAGGTCCAGCGCATGGTGGTCGCGGGACACCTGCTGCGGGATTGACGGTCCGGCTGCCGCCGGGGGCGATTCGGAATCGGGAGGGGGGCGTGGCCGGCGAGATGGAACACCGGGAAACACAGGAATGGATACGGCGGATCCGGTCGGGAGACCGGCGGGCTTTGGCGAGGGCGATCACCTGGATTGAAAACGGGGATCCGCGGGCTCCGGAGGTGTTGCGGGGGCTTCATCCCTGGACGGGCCGGGCGCACCTCATCGGGCTGACGGGTCCTCCGGGAGTGGGCAAGAGTTCCTTAACCGACCGCTTGATCGCTCTGCTGCGCCGCCAGGGGCTGACGGTGGGCGTGGTGGCCGTGGACCCGACCAGTCCGTTCACCGGCGGGGCCCTCCTCGGAGATCGGGTGAGGATGGTGGATCATGCCCTGGACCCCGGCGTGTTCATCCGGAGTATGGGCACGCGGGGGCAGCTCGGCGGACTAGCCCGGTCGACCAAAGATGTGATGAAGGTGTTGGATGCGGCCGGTTTCGACGTCGTCCTCGCCGAAACCGTGGGCGTGGGCCAGTCCGAATTGGACGTGATCCACGCCGTGGACACGGTGGTGGTCGTGTTCAGCCCGGCGGGCGGCGACCATATCCAAATGTTGAAAGCGGGCATTATGGAAATTGCCGATATTTTCGTCGTCAACAAGGCGGATTTGCCCGGGGCGGAACAGACGGTCCGCCAAATCCGGCGCATGTTGGAACTGGCCCACCCGGAGGGATGGTGGCCGCCGGTTCTGTCGGCGGTCGCCTCGGGGGGGCAGGGCGTCGAAGACCTGTGGTCGGAGGTGCGGCGGCATCGCGCCTATCTGGCGGAGAGCGGAGAAGGGCGCCGGCGGCGCTTGCGCCGCCAAGAGGACGCGGTTTTGGAGTGGGTTTGGGCCCGGATGAGAGAACGGGTCCGCGGTTGGATTGCGGAACAGAAGGATTGGGAACGGGTGCTGGACGAGGTGGAGCGCGGAGAGCGGGACCCTTACGAAGTGGCCGAAAACATCCTTTTGGCCCTGGGGCTGTCCGTTGGCAAGGCCGGGGATCGTATGGTATAATTCCATCCTGTAATTCCGGCCGGGGACGGGATGGCGTTCCCGGGTGTTTCGGAATCGGCCTCGAAAAGGGGGATTGGTGCCTTTGGCAGAGGAAGCAGCCGTTCAGTGGGATCCGGAGGTTTTGGAGGAAATTTCCTTTGTGGACTTGGCGTATGAAGTGTTGCGCCAGGGCGGGACTCCGGTCCACTACCGCGACCTTCTGGCCGATGTGGCGCAACTGAAAGGATTATCCGACGAAGAGCTCGAGGAAATTGTCGCCCGGTTGTACACCGACATCAACGTCGACGGGCGTTTTCTCCATCTCGGAGGCAATGTGTGGGGATTGAAGCGCTGGTATCCGACCGACAAGACGGCCGACCGGGCGATGGGGCAGAAGGCGGCCGTGCGGGACGACGAAGACGAGGACGACCTGCTGCTCGACGAAGAGTTGGAGGAGCAGGAAGAGCTTCTCGACGACGAAGTGGAGGACGTCGACGACGAATATGGGGACGAAGTGGTCGACGACGAAGAACTGGATATGGACGAGCTGGAAGAAGAGGATTTTGTCGATTACGACGAGGGAGAAGAAGACTATTGATGGATCTCCCGGGGCCGAGGGTTGACGGTATGCCGGACGGAAAGGTACCATACGAAAGGATTAAGAGGAATGTGGGGGACGACGCCTGATGGAAATCAGGCTTTTTGTCTGTGCACCGCGCGTTTAGGAGGATGGAGCATGACCAAATATATCTTTGTGACCGGCGGCGTCGTCTCTTCTCTGGGAAAAGGGATCACGGCCGCGTCCCTCGGGCGCCTGCTCAAGAACCGGGGACTCAAGGTGACGATCCAGAAATTCGATCCGTATATTAACGTGGATCCGGGCACGATGAGCCCGTACCAACACGGGGAGGTCTTCGTCACCGACGACGGTGCGGAGACGGACCTCGATCTGGGACATTACGAGCGGTTCATCGACATCAACTTGTCCCAGAACAACAATGTCACGGCGGGGCGCATCTATTGGTCCGTCATCCAGAAAGAGCGGAAAGGCGATTACCTGGGCGGGACCGTTCAAGTCATTCCTCATATAACCAATGAAATCAAAGAGCGGATTTTCCGTGCCGGGCGCGATACGGGGGCCGACGTCGTCATTACGGAGATCGGGGGCACCGTCGGCGACATCGAGAGCCTTCCGTTTCTCGAAGCCATCCGCCAGATTCGGAGCGACGTCGGCCGGGAAAACGTCCTGTACATTCACGTCACCCTCATTCCGTATTTGCAGGCGTCCGGGGAACTGAAGACCAAACCCACCCAACACAGCGTCAAAGAACTCCGCAGCATCGGCATCAGCCCTCACGTCATCGTATGCAGAACCGAGTACCCCCTCTCGGTGGAATTGCGCCGAAAAGTCGCTCTTTTCTGCGACGTTGACGAAGATGCGGTGATCGAAGCCCGGAATGCGGAAATTCTGTACGACGTTCCCCTCATGCTGCAAGAGGAAGGGTTGGACGAAATCGCGGTGCGCCACCTCCGGCTTTCCGCCCCCCCTGCCGATATGACCGAATGGAGAGAACTGGTCCACCGGGTCAAAAATCTCAAGGGGAAAGTCTGCATCGCCCTGGTGGGCAAGTATGTCAGTCTTCGGGATGCGTACATCAGTGTGGCCGAAGCCCTCTACCACGGCGGGTACGCCAACAACCTCAACGTGGAGATCCGGTGGATCTCGGCGGAAGAAGTAACCGAAGACAACGTCGCGGAGCTGCTGGACGGGGCGGACGGGATCCTGGTGCCGGGCGGTTTCGGCGACCGGGGCATCGAGGGCAAGATCCTGGCGATCCGGCATGCCCGTGAGAACCGGATTCCTTATCTCGGCATCTGTCTGGGCATGCAGCTCGCCGTCGTCGAATACGCCCGTCACGTATTGGGCTGGGAGGACGCCCACAGTACGGAAATCGACGAGCACACCACCCACCCGGTCATCGACCTGCTGCCGGAGCAAAAGGATGTGACCGACAAGGGGGGGACAATGCGGCTGGGGGCGTATCCCTGTCAGCTGCGGGAGGGCACGTTGGCCCGGAAGGCCTACGGGACCGACGTGGTGTTCGAACGGCACCGCCACCGGTATGAATTCAACAACGCCTACCGGGACGCCCTTCAAGAAGCGGGGATGGTGATCTCCGGAACCTCTCCCGACGGCCGGCTCGTCGAGGTGGTGGAGCTGAAGGATCACCCTTGGTTTGTGGCGACCCAGTTCCATCCGGAATTCACATCGCGGCCCAACCGCCCGCAACCGCTGTTTCGCGAATTCGTTCGAGCGGCGAGCCTCTACCGGCGAAACCGAGAATCGTCTACCACCTTGACGGAAACGGTGTAATCGGTGGATGGACAGGGTTTCCCGCTCCGGGATCCGTCCCGGGCGGGGGCCCTGTTTCATTTTTTTGTCGCCTGATGTCGAATCCGGTCTTGGAGGATTTTACACTTGAGAAGCGAAATAAATCCCGGGAGGGAAATGTTGAAAGGGGGAGAGGGCCGTGGCTTCGCGAAAGATCCTAGTGGTGGACGACCAATTCGGAATTCGCGTGCTGCTGAAAGAATTGCTCGAACAAGAAGGATACATCATTTTTCAAGCGGCAAACGGACCGGGTGCCTTGCAGATCTTTCAAGACGAGAATCCGGATTTGGTCATCCTGGACATGAAGATCCCGGGAATGGACGGACTCGAGATCTTGCGCAACATCCGGGCCATGGGTCACGATGCAAAGGTGATCATGATGACGGCCTACGGCGAATTGGATCTTCTCCGCGAAGCGGAACAACTCGGCGTTCTGGCCCATTTTACCAAACCCTTTGACATTGAGGCCCTTCGCCGGGTCATCCGGGATCACCTCCAATGAAGCTCTGCACACCACTCGGGCCCTCTCTCCTCGGTTCCGGTTTCGCGCCGGGCCGCGACGTCCGGGCCTTCATGTTATAATACGGACGGAACGGGCGGAAACAAGGGGAAGGACCGATTCTCACGGATGGAGGGATGAACGGTGCCGCTGGCTACATTAAAAGATGTATTGGACGATGCGTTTCGAAACGGGTACGCGGTGGGACAGTTTAACATCAACAACCTCGAATTCACCCAGGCCATCATGGAGGCCGCCGAAGAAGAGCGTTCCCCGGTGATTTTGGGCACCAGCGAAGGGGCCATCAAGTACATGGGGATTGACTATACGGCGGCCATCGCCTTGACGGCGGCCCGGAATGCCAGCGTTCCGGTGGTGATTCACCTGGACCACGGCAGCTCCTTTGACTGGGTGCTCCAGTGCCTGCGGCGGGGCTGGTCGTCCATTATGATCGATGGTTCGCACCACCCCTTGGATGAAAACATCCGGTTGACGAAACAGGTCGTCGACGCATGCCACGTCCTCGGGGTTTCCGTCGAAGGAGAACTGGGGCGGATCGGCGGTGCGGAGGACGATCTCAGCGTCGATGAGCGGGAGGCCACCCTGGCCCGCCCGGAAGAGGCCAAAAGGCTCGTCGAGGAAACGGGCATCGACGCCCTGGCTCCGGCCATCGGATCGGCCCACGGACGGTATAAAGGCAAACCCCAATTGGATTTCGACCGCCTCGCGAAGATCCGCGACCTGTGCGGGGTTCCCCTCGTCCTGCACGGGGGTTCCGGGATTCCCGACGAGGACATCCGCAAGGCCATTTCCCTCGGCGTAGCGAAGATCAACGTGAACACCGAGAATCAGGAGGCATTCACGGCGAAGATCCGGGAACTCTTCGCCGCGGACCAACAGGTGTACGACCCGCGCAAATACTTGGGACCCGCCCGTCAAGCGATCAAAGAAGTGGTCAAACAGAAAATGCGGTTGTTCGGAAGCAGCGGCCGCGCTTGAACCGGCCGCGCTAGAGCCTAGGAACGGCGAGGAGGGGGATGGCGTGAAATTTTTTGTCGACAGCGCCAACGTCGACGAGATCCGGCGGGCCTGCAACTGGGGGGTCGTGGCGGGCGTCACCACGAACCCCAGCTTGGTGGCGAAGGAGGGGCGGGATTTTTTCGAGACCCTCCGGGACATCACGGCCCTCGTCGACGGTCCGGTCAGTGCGGAGGTCATCTCGCTGGACGCCGAAGGGATGCTGGAGGAAGGCCGCAAATTGGCGGCCGTGGCGGAAAACATCGTGATCAAGGTGCCGATGACCGCCGAGGGACTCAAGGCGGTGCACACCTTCGCCCGGGAAGGCATCCGCACCAACGTCACGCTGGTCTTTTCGGCCAACCAGGCGCTTCTGGCGGCCAGGGCGGGTGCTTCCTACGTGAGTCCCTTTATCGGCCGCCTCGATGACATCAGCCACGACGGCATCGCCTTGATCCGGGAAACGGCGGAGATTTTTCGCATTCACCGGATCGAAACCGAAATCATTGCGGCCAGCGTGCGCCATCCGGTGCACGTCACCCAGGCGGCGCTGGCTGGAGCCCACATCGCAACCCTCCCGTTTGCGGTGCTGGAGCGCATCGTGCGCCATCCCTTAACCGACCAAGGGATCGAGCGGTTTCTCGCCGACTGGGGGAAAATGCAATCCTGAGACCGGAGCGCCGGCCCGCGAAAGAGCGGGCCGTTTCCATTTGTGCCTCCGTGCGGCCGGGGCAGGGTGATTCGGGCGGGTTGAAATGTAAGCAATTTGTCGAAGATGGAAACGGAACCGCCGTACAGCCCTTTGCAGGGAAAGGTTACCATGAAACCAATGCGGGCCGGCCGAGCCCTGCGGCGGATAGGGAGGGGGTGAACGGAATGTCGGCGACCGCGTGGGTGGCTCTGGGGGCGGCGGTGCTGTCCGCGGGTTTGGCCGCGGCGATCGCGAAGCGTTGGCGGGAGCGGGGCGGTGTCCATCATCTATGGTGGTCCGTTTCTCTGCTTCTGTACACGGCGGCCGCCTTGGCCGAATGGTACGCCCTGGTATGGGGATGGAACTCCTGGATTTATAAAGGGTATTATTTCACCGCCATCGCCCTGGTGGCCTTCATGGCGGCGGGCGAGGTGTACCTGCTTGCGGGGAATCGGTGGGGAACGGCCTTTGCGGTTTATGTCCTCGCGGTGTCCGCCGTGTTTCTGGCGCATCTTTGGTGGATCGGGCCGCTGGACATGGAAGCGTATCGCGGGGTCGGGACGGCCATCGGCGGAGACGCGATGCCTCCGCCGGTGAGGCGCTGGTATCCGCTCCTTCTGTCGATGATCGGCGGAATGGTGCTGATCGCCGGCCCGCTGTGGTCATGGTGGAAGCGGCGGATCGCAGCCAACCTGTACATCGCTTTGGGGGCGGTCATTCTCAGTGCGGCCGGGTCGGCCGCCAAAAGCGGCTACCCGGCGTTGCTTCCCCTGAGCGAACTGGTGGGAATCGCGGTCATCTGGTGGGGATTTTGGAGGAGTACGGGACCCCGCGGGGAAACCTGACCCCGGCCGCCCGGCCCGGTGACGGAACGGCCCGGTCCCGGTATAATGGGAGCGACTTGTCCGGAAGAAGGAGGGGGTCAGGGCGATGGATGCCCATCAACTGATTGAACTCATTCAAAAAAGCGTAAAAAAGACACCGGTCAAAATTTATTTGAAGGGAAGGTTGGAAGGGATCGATTTCGGCCCGAACGCCAAGGCTTTTGTGACGGGCGGAGTGGGAGTGGTCTTTGGCGAATGGGACGAACTTCGCCCGGTTCTGGAGGCGAACCGCGACCGGATCGACGATTTTGTGGTGGAGAGCGATCGCCGGAATTCGGCGATTCCCTTGCTGGACACCAAATCGCTCCGGGCGCGCATTGAGCCGGGCGCGATCATCCGCGACCACGTCGAGATCGGCGAGCGGGCCGTCGTGATGATGGGCGCGGTCATCAACATCGGGGCCGTCATCGGCGAGGGGACGATGATCGACATGAACGCCGTCGTCGGTGGGCGGGGGATAATCGGCAAGAATTGTCATATCGGAGCCGGAGCGGTGATCGCCGGCGTCATCGAGCCGCCGTCGGCGAAGCCGGTGGTGATCGAAGACGATGTGGTCGTCGGTGCCAACGCCGTGATTCTGGAAGGCGTGCGGGTGGGCAAAGGGTCCGTGGTGGCCGCCGGGGCGGTGGTCATCGACGATGTGCCTCCCTATACCGTCGTGGCGGGCACTCCGGCCCGGGTCATCAAACAGATCGACGAAAAGACGAGGGCCAAGACGGAGATCAAGCAGGAGCTTCGCCAACTGTAACGCAATAGGCTGGCAGGAAGCGGAGTGCCGGGGAGTGAGGAGTTCCGTTGGAATTCGAAGATTTGGTGATGTTGCGCCGGGATCTGCACCGGATCCCCGAACCGGGGTTCCGGGAATTTGAAACCCAGCGGTATATTTTGAATTACCTGTCCCGGTTGCCTGCGGAGAGGATCGAGGTTCAGACCTGGAAGACGGGTGTGCTGGTCCGCGTCAAGGGGACTGCGCCGGTTCAGGTGATGGGCTACCGGGCGGATATGGACGGACTGCCGGTGGAGGAGGAAACGGGGTATCCGTTTCGCTCCGTCCACCCGGGGTATATGCACGCCTGCGGTCACGACCTCCACATGGCCGTTGCCCTCGGGATCCTGACCCACTTCGTCCGGCATCCGGTGCGGGACGATCTCGTCGTCGTCTTCCAGCCCGCCGAAGAAGGCCCGGGGGGCGCCAAGCCGATGCTGGAGAGCGAAGAATTCCGGAGGTGGAAGCCGGATTGGATCGTCGCCCTCCACATCGCCCCGGAGTATCCCGTCGGGACGGTCGCCACCAAGGAGGGCACGCTGTTTGCCGATACGTCGGAGTTGTTTATCGACCTGACCGGGCGCGGGGGGCATGCGGCCTTCCCCCACCGGGCCAACGACATGGTCGTGGCCGCCGCCCATTTGGTGGTCCAGTTGCAGACGGTCGTGTCCCGCAGCCTGGATCCGCTGGAGGCCGGGGTGTTGACCATCGGCCGGCTGGAGGCGGGGACGAAACAGAACATCATCGCCGAACGGGCCCGCCTCGAAGGAACCATCCGCGCCCTTTCGCCGGATGCCATGCGGGAGATGAAGGCGCGGATCGAATCCCTGGTGCGGGGCGTGGAAGAAGGGTTCAATTGCCGGGCGGAGATCGATTACGGGTCCAATTACCGGCAGGTGTACAACGACCCGGAACTGACCCGGGAGTTCATGCGGTGGGTCGAACAGAGCGGCGCGGCGCGGCTCGTCCGCTGCGAAGCGGCGATGACCGGCGAGGATTTCGGATACTTTCTCGAGCGGATTCCCGGCTTCATGTTCTGGCTGGGGGTTCAGGCCCCCTACGGCCTGCATCACGCCAAGCTCGAGCCCGACGAGCGGGCGATGGACGTGGCGGTGCGGTTGATGACCCGGTATTTCGCCTGGAAGTCGTGCGCCGCTGGCGGGTAAACCGAGGGCGGGTCCTCAAGGGGGGAGGAGGCCTCCGGCGGCCCTCAATTGCCGTCCGGCCGGAGCCTTCCCTCTTCGTCGATGTGCCCCAGGAGGTCGTCGTTTGGAGCGTTCAACCATGTTCGCGCTCGCGCTTCCTGATCGGGCGCCTCCTTCCGGAGGGCCGCCCACCACGCCTCCGCCGTCGCGGTGCGTCCGAGATTGCCGTCGTAAAAGCTCTGCAACCAGCGGAAAAACCGGTCGTCTCCCATTGCCCGGCGAAGGTCGTGGTACATGAGGACCGGGCGCAGGTACGACAAGTAATAGTATTGCCATTCGGTGTCGAAGTCTTCATAAGGCCGGGCCGTCGCCCCGAGGGGAGCGGGCGGCAACCGGTCTCCCGGATGGCCGGGGGAATACGACCGGCGCTCCCGGAACCAGGCCGTCAGGCGGTTCATTTCGGACCGGTAGCGTTCGGAGCCGTACCGCGCTTCTTCATAGAGGTAAGCGCTGTAATCGGCCAATCCTTCATCGAGCCAGGGCGTCAAGGCTTCGTAATCGCCTACGGCGTTGTACCACCACAGGTGGGCCAATTCGTGGGCCGTCCAGTGTTCGGCCTCCTCCCGGGACATTCCTCCGCTCCAGAGATTGACTTCGATCAAGGCGAGATTCGGGAGTTCCTGGGCGAACGTGGTTCCGGGAGGCGTTTCCACCAGGGAAACTTCCGGGAACGGCAGCTTCCCGAACCGCTCTCGATAGGTCTGGAGGGCCGCGACGGCCGTCGATTGCAGGGCTTCGCGGTGTTCCTCGTCGAGCAACCCCAACCGCAGCCGGGGGCCTCCCGGCAACTCGATCGCCGATTCCCGGTAAGAGGAAGATCCGACCAAGGCAAAATGCCTCAGATTCCGGCCTTTCATCACCGTCGTGACCGTCGCGGCGGGGGATTCAACGGTTCCTGCGGCCGGAGCGGACGCAAACCACGTCATTCCGCGGGGAGCCGTCCACGTTACCTCATAGTCGGCGGGGTCTGTGAGGTAGGGGTCTCCGAAACCCTTGGGGGCGGGCTGGGGCAGCCATTGCCCGTCTTGCTTCACCGCGAGAAGAGGGTACCAGTAGCTCAGAATCCAAACCGGGTCCCGAAACCCGTAGCGGGGCGAGGAAGTCGAAACATCGGTGACGAAGCGCACGGTCACCCGTTCCGCTCCTCCCTTTGGGGGATCGATCCACAGCCCGCCGTTCCGGATTTCAAAGGGAAGAAGCTGGCCGTCCCGGGAGACCGAAAGGATCCGAATGCCCGACGGCCCCTGAGGATACAGATAAAAATACCACGGTTCGGATGGATTCCCCCTTCTTTCTACCGTTTCCTCTCCTTCGATGCGTCGCCGGTCCGGATCCAAAGCGGCCCGGATGGTATAGCGGACGCCTTGGGCTCCGTCTGCCGTCGACGGATATCCGAGTTCCGGAGGGTCCCCTCTCCGGGGAGCGGGCCAAGCCGCAGCGGCCCGCATCCATTCGAGAGCCAGGGCCTGCTGAATGCGATGAGCCGTCGACGAGACGAGAGACGGCCAACTTTGCTCCGGGAAAGCGGCTGTTTTGACGACGACGGCCGTCGATCCGAGAGCAATTGCCAGGGCCAGCGCCCAACTGAACCACGACCGAAGCGACATGCTGCATCCCTCTTCTCGTCTCGCGACTCCAGGTTCGTACACCAATAGAATTCCGCTTTTGCCCCGGTTCTCCCTGCCGGCGGGTTCTGCGTCCTTTTGACCGCCGCCGGGTCGTGTTATAGTAGAATTGGGAAACGATAATCTCAGGGAGGCGGACCGGGTGGAACGGGAATTGGCGATGGAATTGGTCCGGGTGACGGAAGCGGCCGCCCTCGCGTCGGCCCGCTGGATGGGGACGGGTAAAAAGACGGAGGCCGACGAGGCGGCGACCACGGCCATGCGCCGGATGTTCGACACCGTGAACATGAACGGCGTGGTGGTGATCGGAGAGGGGGAAATGGACGAGGCGCCGATGCTTTACATCGGCGAGCGGCTCGGCACGGGGAGCGCCCCCGAAGTGGACGTGGCCGTCGATCCCCTCGAAGGGACGAACATTGTGGCCAAGGGACTGTGGAACGCCATCACGGTGGTGGCGGCCGCTCCGCGCGGCTCGCTGTTGCACGCTCCGGACATGTATATGGAAAAGATCGCAGCCGGCCCCAAGGCGAAGGGGCGCATTCATTTGGAGGCCACGGTAAAAGAGAATTTGCGGGAAGTGGCCAAAGCCAACGACAAACAGATTTCCGATGTCGTGGCGATTTTGCTGGACCGGCCGCGGCACGAGGAACTGATCGAAGAAATCCGCAGCGCCGGCGCCCGGATCAAGCTGATCACCGACGGCGACGTGGCGGCGGCCATCAATACGGCATTCGAAGAGACGGGCGTAGACATCATGTTCGGGACGGGGGGAGCGCCGGAAGGAGTTCTGGCTGCGGCGGCCCTCAAGTGCCTCGGCGGTGAATTCCAAGGCCGCCTGCTTCCCCAGGACGAAGCGGAGTGGAACCGGTGCTTGGCGATGGGACTTGACGATCCGAAAAAAGTGCTTACAATGGATGATTTGGTACGCGGAGATGACGCCATTTTCGCCGCTACGGGGGTCACCGAGGGAGAACTGCTGCACGGCGTGCGGTTTCTTTCGAACAACGTGGCGGTTACCCACTCCTTGGTCATGCGCGGCCGGACGGGAACGGTGCGGTTTATTGAAGCGCGTCACCGCCTCGACCGAAAACCTCACCTCGTTCTTCGTTGACGGCGGCCCGGCCGGTTCGGCCGGCGGGCCCTTCTCCGCCGCTTTCTCTCGCCTTCTTTGGTTCCAGGGACATCCCAGTCGGCCCCGTTTTGACCCACCCACACACCCATTGGCGAAGAATCGACGAATTTCAAGAATGTAGGTGACGGCATTTGCACATTTCAGAACTGGAATCCAAAAAGCTGACCGAACTCTACAAGCTGGCCAAGGACTTTCAAATTCCCCATTACGGCCAGATGAAAAAGAAGGAGCTCATTTTTGCCATCCTCAAGGCCCTCGCGGAACGGGACGGCTATATGTTCGCGGAGGGCGTTCTGGAAATCATGCCCGACGGCTACGGCTTCTTGCGGCCCATCGGGTATTTGCCCAGCAACGAGGATATTTACGTTGCCGCCTCCCAGATCCGGCGCTTCGACCTCCGGACGGGGGATAAAGTTTCGGGAAAAGTCCGGCCGCCGAAGGAGAACGAGCGGTACTTCGGCCTCCTCCACGTGGAGGCCGTGAATGGGACCAGTCCCGAGGCCGCCGCGGAACGCCTTCATTTTCCGGCGCTCACGCCCCTGTTTCCGCAAAAGAAACTGGTCTTGGAGACGACGCCCGATCGCCTGTCCGCCCGCATCATCGACCTGATTGCCCCGGTGGGCCTCGGCCAGAGAGGTTTGATCGTCGCACCCCCGAAGGCCGGGAAGACCATGTTGCTCAAGGAGATCGCCAACAGCATTGCGACCAATTACCCGGAGATCGAACTGTTCATTCTTTTGATCGACGAACGTCCCGAAGAGGTCACCGACATGCAGCGTTCCGTCAGGGGAGAAGTGGTGGCTTCCACCTTTGACGAACTTCCGGAAAATCACATCAAAGTCGCCGAGTTGGTGCTGGAGCGGGCCCAGCGCCTGGTGGAGCACAAACGCGACGTGGTCATTCTGCTCGACAGCATCACGCGGTTGGCCCGAGCCTACAACCTCGTCATTCCCCCCAGCGGGCGAACCCTGTCCGGAGGCATCGATCCGGCCGCATTCCACCGGCCGAAGCGCTTTTTCGGCGCCGCCCGCAACATCGAAGAAGGCGGCAGTCTGACCATTCTCGCCACCGCCCTCATCGACACCGGATCGCGGATGGACGACGTCATTTATGAAGAATTCAAGGGAACCGGCAACATGGAACTGCATTTGGACCGCCGGCTTGCCGAAAAGCGGGTGTTTCCCGCCATCGACATCCGGAGATCGGGCACGCGGCGAGAAGAGCTCCTCCTCAGTCCCGAAGAACTGGAACGGCTTTGGGCGATGCGCCGGGCGATGAGCGACAATCCGGATTTCACGGAACTGTTCTTGAAGAAATTGAAGGAGACGAAAACCAACGCCGAATTCCTCGCCTCTCTCGACGTCAAGGGCCTGCGGGCTTGATCAGCGGACTGCGCCGGCCTCGCGTGCGTTTTTCCATGCGTGGAGAACTTCCAGCGCCGTTTGCCGGACCCACGTCTCCGCCCGGCGGAAGGCTTCCTCCGCCGTGCAGGGCCCGGGGACCGCGCTGAAACAGGCGACCGGCCCGATTTGGCGCAAGGCTTCATACCCCTCCCCGAGGCTCCCCGAGATCAGGATCACCGGCACCCCCGCCTCGGCGGCGATTTCCAGCACGCCCATCGGGGCTTTGCCCCGGAGGGTTTGGGCGTCCGTGCGCCCCTCCCCGGTCAGGACGAGATCCGCGCCGGAAATCCTCCGCCGGAGTCCCGCGGCGTCGGCCACCAGGCGTGCGCCCCGTTCGAGGGGGGCGCCGAAAGCTGCGGCGAGGGTTGCTCCGAGACCGCCCGCCGCTCCGGCGCCCGGGAACTCCGCCGTGCGCCTGCCGGTGGCCCGTTCGAGGACCCCGGCGAACACGGCCAGCGCCCGGTCGAGGCGGGCGGCCAGTTCGGGAGTGGCGCCCTTTTGCGGACCGTATGCCATCGACGCCCCCGATGGACCGCACAGGGGGTTATCCACGTCGCACGCGGCCCGGACGGAGACTCCGGAGAGGCGGGGGTCCAGTCCGGATAGATCCAAAGCGTCCGCCCGGGCCAGATGGATTCCGCCGGGGGGCAGGTCCCGGCCCCGGCGGTCCAGAATCCGGGCTCCTAAGGCTTGGAGCATGCCGGCGCCGGCGTCGTTGGTCGCCGACCCGCCGAGCCCCACGATCAGCGCCCGGCAACCTTCGTCGAGGGCGGCCCGGATCAGTTCCCCCGTGCCGAAGGAGGTGGTCACGGCGGGATTGCGCCGCTCGGGCGGCACGAGGGGCAACCCCGCCGCCTGGGCCGTTTCGATGACCGCCGTCCGCCCGTCTCCCAAAATGCCGAAGACGGCGTCCACGGGTTTTCCCAGGGGACCTGTGACGCGCTTGCGGACGAGGCGGCCTCCTGTGGCGGCCACCAGGGCCTCCGCCGTGCCCTCTCCGCCGTCGGCCATCGGTACGCAGTCGATCTCGGCGCCGGGAAACACGGCGCGGGCGGCTTCCGCCATGGCGGCTGCGGCCCGCACGGCGCTCAAACTTCCCTTGTACGAATCCGGGGCGATGACGATGCGCACCGTTCCTCCTCCTTTCCGGTCCTATTGTCGCGGGAAACGGGCGACTTGTCCACACCTCTTGCTCCGGAGCGTTTGGCGGGTATATAATACTTTTTAGCGTGTTTGCGACGGGCGGACGGCGGATTGGGAGTTGCCAGAAAGAAGGTGAGAACGATGAAGCCGAACATTCATCCGGAGTTCAAAGTGACCAGGGTGACTTGTGCCTGCGGGGAAACCTTTGAGACGGGTTCCGTGAAGGAGAACCTGCGGGTCGAGATCTGCTCGAAGTGCCACCCGTTTTTCACGGGCAAGCAGAAGTTCGTCGATACCGGAGGACGGGTGGACCGGTTCAAGAAGAAGTACAATCTGTAACCGGGACACGGCCTCCCCGGCCACGGGCGGGGGCGGGGCCGCCGGTTCGGTGCACGGCACCGGGCCGGCGGCTTTTTTCTCGAGGTGAGGGCGTCATTCCGCAGCCGGCCGCCCCTTCCGCCGTGCCGGTTCAATTCCCCGGCCACTGGGCACCCTAAGGCCCAGAACAAGGAGGTGACCGGCGATGAGCCGACTGAAAGCGCTCGTGGCGGGAGTGGCGGTGTGGGCCGTGTGTTCCGGAAGTCTCACCGCCTGTGCGCCGGGCCGCGAGCCGGGGGCTGCTCCCGGACCCGCTCCAAGGTTGGACCGGTCTCGGGTGGACGTCGACGGAGACGGCGACCGCAGTCGGTGGGCAAAAGGCCAAGATATCTTGAATCCTCCCGTTCAATTGGGGACGGTGCCTTCCCCGCGTTCCGGCGCGGCGTCGAACGGAGGGACCGCGGCTCTGGCCGACCGGATCGCGGACGTGGCCCAGTCGGTGCCGGGCGTTCAATCGGCGGCCGCGGTGGTGCGGGGGCGCCAGGCTTATGTCGGTCTGCGGCTCAGTCCCAATATTCGGGATTCCGGGCGCGTAAATCAGGTCAAGACCGAAGTCCGGCAGCGCCTCTTGATCCAAGCGCCCGTCGTCTATCGCGTCCATGTGACGGACGACCGGCAGTTGACCCGCCAGATCGAAGAAGTGGCCGACGCGGTGCGCGCCGGGCGTCCCGTTCAAGACTTCAGCGGCCGAATCGACGAATGGGAACGCCTCATTCCCCCGACGGCGCCCAAGGTAGAGCCTCCTGTGCCCTCTCCTTCCCGTTTTCCCACCGAAAAACCTCCCGCACCGGCGCTGCCGAACCGGCCCGGCGGATGAGCGGACACCAAACCCCGCAGCACACACCGGGCTGCGGGGTTTTTTGGCCGCTACCGAGCTTCTCGATGTTTTCCGCCCGCCGATCGCGGTCATCGGACGGACTAAGACGGGATGCGTTCGGGATCCCGGGGCCAAAAGGCCTTTAAGTGGGAGCGAATTGTATTTTTGACGGTCTCCTGGGGGAACCAGTCCAATGCGTTGTACCGGGCCAGTCCGTCGTGTACCGCCTGTACCAGCACCCGCGTCCTTTCCAGGGACTCGCCGAGCTCTTTCGCCAACTCTTCAGCCAGGGCGTCGAGTTCCGCCGCGTTCACTTCATCACCCCCACTCGAAAACACTAGAACCCATTGTACATCCTTTCCGGGTTCCGGGGAAGAGGGGAAAGGGGCCCGTCCGCCCGTTTTCTCCCGCCGCGATTTTCCTTTATAATTGAAAGGACAGATCGACCGGACGGCGGAAGGTCTTGAGGAGGGTTTTGGATGTGATGTGGGAAAAACTCCAGGCGATTGAGGAACGGTACGAAGAACTGGGCAGGCGGCTGTGCGACCCGGCCGTGCTGGCCGACCCGGAAAAACTGAAAGCCTATTCCAAAGAACAGGCGGATCTGGAGGAGACGGTGCAGACCTACCGCCGGTACAAACAGACCGTTTCCGCCCTCCGAGAGGCCAAGAATCTTTTCGAAGAACGGCTTGACGACGAGATGCGGGAATGGGTCAAGAACGAAGTGGACGCCCTCACCTCGGAAAAGGAGCAATTGGAAGACCGGTTGCAAGTGCTGCTTCTGCCCCGCGATCCCAACGACGAAAAAAACGTCATTATGGAGATCCGCGCGGCGGCCGGGGGCGAGGAGGCGTCCCTGTTCGCCGCCGACCTGTTCCGCATGTATACTCGTTATGCGGAGCGCCAGGGCTGGCGGGTGGAGATGATCGACGCCCATCCCACAGACCTCGGGGGTTTTAAGGAAGTGATTTTCACCGTTCAAGGGCGCGGGGCCTACAGCCGCTTGAAGTTTGAAAGCGGGGCCCACCGGGTGCAGCGGATTCCGGCCACCGAATCGGGGGGCCGCATCCACACCTCCACGGCCACGGTGGCGGTGCTGCCGGAGGTGGAAGAAGTGGAGGTGGAGATTCACGAAAAGGACCTGCGAATCGACACCTTTTGTTCCACCGGACCGGGAGGGCAGAGCGTCAACACCACCCAGTCGGCGGTCCGCATCACCCATCTTCCGACGGGAATCGTCGTCTCCTGCCAGGATGAGAAATCTCAGTTAAAGAACAAGGAAAAAGCGATGCGGGTTCTCCGCGCCCGGCTGTACGAGAAATACCGCCGGGAACAACAGGAGGAACTGGCCCAGGCGCGGAGGAGCCAGGTGGGCACCGGCGACCGGAGCGAGCGGATCCGGACCTATAATTTTCCCCAAAACCGGGTGACCGATCACCGGATCGGCCTCACCCTTCACAAGCTGGATGGGATCCTCGACGGGGAGTTGGATGAGATCGTTCACGCCCTCATCGCCGCCGAACGGGTCGAGAAATTGAAAATGGCCCAGTGACGGGAGAGAGCGGGATGGAGGGGCGGTTCATGGGCGGATCCGCGAACCGGCCGGCGGACGGGGCGGGGGGTCGCACCGGCGAGCCCCCGGCGGGGCCGTCGGGAGGGACGTGCGTAGCGGAGGCCCTGGCTTGGGCTTCCCGCCTTCTGAAGGAGAAGGGAGTGGAGACCCCGCGCCTGGACGCCGAGGTGCTGCTCGGGCGGGCCGCCGGTTTGGGCAGGGCCCAGTTGTACGCCTACGGAGAACGGAGGCTGACCGGCGAGGAGTGGGAGACTTTCCGCCGTTGGGTGGAGCGCCGCGCCGCCCGGGAACCCGTCGCCTACCTGACCGGCGAAGCGGAATTTTTCGGATTGTCTTTGCGCGTCTCCCCGGCGGTGCTCATCCCCCGGCCGGACACGGAGATCTTGGTGGAGCGGGTTTTGCGCTGGCGAGATCGCTGGGAGGCGCCCCACATCGTGGACGTGGGGACGGGAAGCGGCGCCGTGGCCGCGGCTCTGGCCGTCCACTGGCCCCGGGCCGTCGTGACGGCGGTGGATTTCTCGGAGGAGGCCCTCGAAGTGGCCCGGGAGAACGTCCTGCGACACGGTCTGGCCGGGCGCGTTCGCCTGCTTCGGGGCGATCTCTTGGTTCCTCTGGCGGAGCGGGGGTGGCGGGCCGACATCGTCGTCTCGAACCCTCCGTATATCCCGTCCCGGGAGATCGACGGGCTCCAGCCGGAGGTCTCCCGGTACGAGCCCCGGGCGGCCCTCGACGGGGGTGAGGACGGGCTGGGGGTTTACCGCCGGTTGGCGGCCCAATTGCCCAAGGTGTTGGGAACGCGCTGGGCCGTCGCCGTGGAAATCGGCGCGGGCCGGGCGGGGGAAGTCCGCCGCATTCTGGAGGAGGCTTTGCGGGGCGCCGGCGTGCCGCACGCCCCCCCGGCTTTCGGCGTGGACGCCGATTTGGCCGGGCGGGAGCGGGTGGTGTGGGCGACGGACGGCGGCGGGGCCGCCGGAGCGGAACATCCGGGCCGCGGGCCATGGAAATCGAAATAGAACCGGCAAAAATAGATTCGGAGATGGACGAGGTTTAAGAGAACTCCCGTCCGGTCATACTGCGAATACGCATCGCAGGTGATCGGAACGGGAGGAATGAACGGTGGAACCGAAACGGGCGGGGCGGAGATGGAAGGCGCTCGGTTGGCGCTTGTTCGGCGCTGCCCTGACCTTGCTGTTGACGGTGTGGGTGGGTTGGCTCGGCGCTTGGCTGCCGGACCGTTCCTGGCGCCCCCAGGGCGGTCCGGACGGCGTTCCCGTGTTTGCCGGCCCCGCGGAGGGGGAGGAAGGCGGGCAAGCCGATTCCGGAGGAGCGATTCCTCCGGACGCCGTCCGGCTGCGGATCATCGCCAACAGCGATCGCCCGGAAGACCAAGCGGTCAAACAACGGGTGAGGGACGAAGTGATCCGGGAAGTCTCCCGGATTTTGAAAGGGGCGGCCGACGGGGAGGAAGCCCGCCGGAGACTGGAAGCCAACCTCCCCCTGTTTCAACGGACCGCCGAGGCGGTTGTACGGGAAGCCGGGTACACCTATCCCGTGCGGACGGATTTCGGCCGGGTGCCGTTCCCGACGAAAATCTACGGCAACCGGGTGTACCCCGCCGGAGACTATGAAGCTCTCCGCATCGTGTTGGGCAGCGGGCTGGGGCAAAATTGGTGGTGCGTTCTGTTCCCGCCCCTGTGCTTCGTCGATTTGGCCAACGGGGACGCGGTGCCCGCCTTTCAGGAACGGGGCGGCGTGACGACGGTCAACCTTCCGGGGGCAGACGGTCGCCGCCAGCAGGCGGTCTTGCGGTGGATGGTGTTGGATTTTCTGTTCAAGGTGTTGGATTGGGTGCGGCACAAGGTTTGACGGAGGGGCATGGCGGGTGGAGACGAAATGGTTGCGGGTGTCGGCGGCGCCGGACGACCCCGAGGGACTGGAGCGGGATCCCGCGGTGGTCGAGGCGGCCGCCTATTTGCGTAAAGGGGAATTGGTCGCCTTTCCGACGGAGACGGTATACGGCCTCGGGGGGAACGCCCTCGATCCCCGGGCGGTGGCGAAAATTTACGAGGCCAAGGGAAGACCGCCGGACAACCCGCTGATCGTGCATCTGGCGGACGCGGCTCAGTTGGCGGCGGTGGCCCGGTCCGTCCCGAAGGCGGCCCGGCGGTTGATCGACGCCTTCTGGCCGGGGCCCCTGACTCTGGTCCTCCCCAAAAGGGAAGGGGTGCCGCTTCGCACCACCGGGGGGCTCGACACGGTGGCGGTGCGGATGCCGGCCCATCCGGCGGCCCTGGCCCTGCTGCGGCTGGCGGAGGTGCCGGTGGCGGCCCCCAGCGCCAACCGGTCCGGCCGGCCCAGTCCCACGACTGCCGCCCATGTGTGGGAGGATCTCGCGGGACGCATTCCGGTCCTCCTGGACGGCGGAGCGGCGACGGTGGGTGTGGAGTCTACGGTGGTCGACGTCGGCGGGGACCGGCCGGTGATCCTCCGGCCGGGGGGGATCGGCCCGGAGGAGTTGGCGGAGGTTCTGGGGACCGAAGTGGAGCTCGACCCTTCCTGGAGCGAGCCGGTGGAGCGCCCAAAGGCGCCGGGGATGAAATACCGCCACTACGCTCCGGAGGGAACTCTGTACCTGGTAGTGGGAGATGTGGCGGCCGCCCGCCGGGAAATTCTCCGGCGCGCCGAAGCCGAACGGAAGGCCGGCCGGAAAGTGGGGATCCTCACGACGGAGGAAGGGCGGTCATGGTATCCCGCTCCCTTTTACGCGGTGGCTTGCGGGAGGAGGGAGGATCTAAGCAGTGTGGCCGCGGCCCTGTTCGCCGCGTTGCGCGAATTCGACCGCGCCGGCTGCGACGTCATTTTTGCCGAGCCCTTTCCGGCGGCGGGCGTCGGCTGGGCGGTGGTCAACCGCCTGCTCAAAGCAGCCGGGCACCGGGTGATACGGGTGTAAAGCGAACCCGCCCTCGCATGTCTAACCGTCTGCCCGTCCGCATAGACATGGTCCCAGACCGATGCGGACGAAAGGATGACGGCGATGGCGGGTTTTGCTTTGTCGACGGACTGGCCCGCCGAGCAGTGGGCGACCTTGGTCCTGTTGGCGATCGCTCTCGGCCTGGACGCCTTTTCCGTCGGGGTGGGTGTGGGCTTGAAACGGCCGAAGAGGGGCGAAATTGTGCTCACCAGCGCGGCGGTGGGGGCGCTGCACGTCGTCCTCCCGCTGGTCGGTCTCGAACTCGGCCTCCACCTCCATTACATGGTCGGGGATTTGGCCCGGTGGCTCGGGGCTTGCGTCTTGATTCTCATCGGCGTGCATATGGTTTGGCATTCGATGCGGGATCAAGCGGCAGACTGGATGCGGGAGGGCGTCGGGGCCGGTTGGCTGCTGTACGCCTTCGGCGTCAGCTTGGACAGTTTGACGGCCGGGTTTGGGTTGGGCCTGTTCGACGTCGATCCCTGGGTTGCCTCGCTGCTTTTCGGTGCGGCGGGGGCGTGCCTCTCCGCCGCCGGCCTCTCTTTGGGCGGACGGGTCGGCGAATGGTTGGGCGGGTACAGCGAGGCGGTCGGAGGGGCTCTGCTGATCGCCGTCGGATGCCATTTTCTCCTTTAAGGGGGGTCTGCGGTGGACCCCCTGCTTTGGGTGAGTCTCTGGTCGGGCATGGCCACGCCCCTCGGCGGTTTGTTCATCCTCGCCCTCGGCGAACGCGCCGGCCGTTTGCTGGCTTTGTTCCTCGGCATCGCCGGCGGAATCATGGCCTCGGTGGTCGGCGTGGACCTGTTGCCTTCGGCGTTGCGACACGGGGGCACCGGCGCCTTCTGGTTTGGCGGGACTGCGGGGGTGGCGTTCATGGCCGTCTTGCGGAGGGCCGTCGAGCGGGCGCTGGACGGGTGGACCGACGACCCCGGCCGGAGGGATCTGCTGCAGCTCGGGTGGTTTTTGTGTTTCGGCATCGCGCTGCACGATCTCCCGGAAGGCTTGGCCATTGCCGCCGGAGACCGGGTTCAGCCGTCCCTCGGGGCAATTCTGGCCCTCGCCGTCGCTTTGCACAACATTCCGGAGGGGATGAGCATGGCGTTGCCCCTGCGATTGGCGGGAGTCGGGCCGGGGACCGTTTTGGCCCTGACCACGGCGGCCGGGTTGATGACCCCTTTCGGCACGTGGATGGGGTTGAGCCTGTTTGCCGTCTCCCCCGCGGGCGTCGCTTACGCCCTGGCCTTTGCCGGAGGCGCCATGGCGTACGTGGTGGCGAGGGACATCGTGCCGGAGGCCCTTGAGGCCGATTGGCGGGAGACATGCGCAGGTCTTGTCATCGGCGCCCTGTTGATCCATTTTGCCGCCCGGTTGCACACCTGAGCGGCTCCGGGCCTTCGATTGTAGGCGCACGTCCCGAGGCGTATACTGTTGCCTAGAAGGCACGGGACTGCGGCGAGAGCGGGAGAGGATGGCGATGCGGATTTTGTTCGTGTGTACCGGAAATACGTGCCGGAGCCCCATGGCGGAAGCGCTTTTGCGGCAGCGAGCCCGGGAGGCGGGAAAAGAGGTCGAGGTGCGGTCTGCCGGTCTGTCGGCATTGCCCGGTTCTCCGGCTTCGCCGGGCAGCCGGGAAGCGCTGCGCCCCCTGGGCGTCTCTTTGGACGGGCACGCCAGCCGGCCCCTGGATCGCGAATTGGCAAAGTGGGCGGACGTGATCCTCACCATGACCGAACAGCACAAACAGTCGGTGTTGGCCCGTTTCCCCGAGGCGGCCGGCCGGGTGTTCACCTTGAAAGAATACGTGGACCGGAACCCGGACGCCCAGGCCCGGTGGGCGAAATGGCGCGAGTTGAAGGCGGAGTTGGAAGCCCGGCGGGCGGCCTTTTACCAGGCCAACCGGGATCGGTGGGAAGCCCTGGAACGCCGCAGGGCGGAACTGCAGGATCAGTGGGAGCAGTTGGAACGGGAGTACCGGGCTTGGGAACAGGAGCTGGAAGCCCATCTGGCGCCGGTGGCAGAGCCGCTCCGGCGGCTGGAAGAGGAGTTGCCCCGGTACGACATACCGGATCCCTTCGGCGGATCGGCGGAAGAATACCGGAGGTGCGCCGAGGAAATCGACGCGGCGGTTTCGCGGCTCGTGACCTTCCTCTGACGGGTGCGCCCGCGGCGGATCACACCGGGGAAGTCCGGTTTCTCTCCGCACGGCATTCCAAGCCGGGCGGAGAGATTTTTTTGTGCGTTCCGTAGACGGGGCATTCAATTAACATATTGTCATATAGGAATTAAAGGATTATAATAGGGCGCAAGACATTATGATTATTGTTCCGATAGGAGGAGTGGTAAATGGCGTCCAAAATCGCCTTGGGGCTGTTGTGCGGAGTGCTCCTCGGATTTGTTCTGCAGCGTGGGCGATTTTGTATGGTCAGCGCGTACCGCGATGTGTACTTGACAAAGGACAACCGTCTCTTCATCGCGACCTTGATCGCCATCGCCGTCCAGAGCATCGGGGTCTACGCCCTGGTCGAGTTGGGGGCGATCCGCGTGGCCCCGGTGCCGTTCACCTGGGTCGCGGCCGTCCTCGGCGGGTTTGTGTTCGGGATCGGGATCGTGTTGGCCGGAGGATGCGCGACGGGGACGTGGTACCGGGCCGGAGAGGGATTGATCGGCAGTTGGATTGCTTTGTTCGGGTATATGCTCGGCAGCGCGGCGACAAAATTCGGTGCCCTCAAACCCTTTCACGATTGGATCACAGGGCCGAAGGCGCCCGATGCCTTCGTGTACCAGACCTTCGGCATTTCGCCCTGGATCCTGATCGTCCTGTTTTCTCTGGTGACCGCCTACGCGGCCTGGAGGCATCTGCGCCGCCCGTCTGTTCCGGTGCCTTCGCTGCCGCAGCGCAAGAGCGGGTTGGCGCACCTTCTGTTTGAGAAGCGTTGGCATCCCTTTATCACCGGGGCCCTGGTGGGGCTCATCGCGGTCTTGGCCTGGCCCCTGAGCGAGGCCACCGGCCGGATCGCGGGTCTCGGCATCACCACTCCGACGGGGAACTTGCTCCGCTATCTGGTGACGGGTGACGTCAAGGTCCTGGATTGGGGCGTGTTCCTGGTGTTGGGCATTGCGATCGGTTCCTTTATCGCCGCCAAGGGCAGCGGGGAATTCCGGTGGCGGGTGCCGCCGGCGAAAACGGCGGTCAACAGCCTGCTGGGCGGCCTGTTGATGGGGTTCGGGGCCGGAGTGGCCGGCGGGTGCACCATTGGCAACGGCTTGGTCAATACCGCGGTGTGGACGTGGCAAGGATGGGTGGCGACGCCGGCGATCATCCTCGGCACTTGGTTTGCCACCTACTGGACCATGGTGCGGCCGATGCGCGCCCTCCGTTCCGTGCCGGCGTCCGGGGCGGCGTTCCAACAAGGCGCTTCCTGAACGCGGAAAAATAGTCCGGTGACTCGGGAGACAGAACATGGAGGTGTGCCGGGATGGCGAAACATCTGCAAGTGCTCGGTTACGTCTGTCCCTTTCCCCTGGTGGAAGCGGAGAAAGCGATCGCCGAAATGGCTCCCGGCGAGGAGCTGATTATCGACTTCGACTGCACCCAGGCGACGGAGAGCCTTCCGCGGTGGGCGGTGCAAAACGGCCACCAGGTGACCGCCTTTGAACAGACCGGAGACGCCCGGTGGCAAATCCGGATCCGCAAGGCGGGATGATCGGCGCGATGGGTGCCGCGCAAATCCATTTTCTTTGATACGGGCCGGCGAGTGGCGAGCCGGCTTTTTTCGTGCCCGGCGCCGGCGGGGCCGGTTCCCGGGTTGGGCGGGCAAGCGGCGGTTGTCTTTGCAAGCGGCGGTTGCTTTTTTTGCGCCAGGTTGCCCTTTTTTTGCGCCAAGGGATAGAATAAGGTTACAGAAACGGAGGGGTGAGCGGTGAAGGTGGCGATCGCCGCCGACCACGGCGGATTTGCGCTAAAAGAACATTTGAAATCGGTCCTCGACGAGCTGGGAGTCGATTACACCGATTTCGGGTGTCACAGTGAGGGGTCGGTGGATTACCCCGATTATGCTCTGCCCGTTGCGGAAGCGGTGGCCCGGGGAGAGTACGACCGCGGGGTCCTCTTGTGCGGGACGGGCCTCGGGATGGCGATCGCCGCGAACAAAGTGCCGGGCGTGCGGGCCGTGACGGTTCACGATACCTTTTCCGCGCGGGCTACCCGGCAGCACAACGACAGCAACGTCCTCACCATGGGGGGACGCGTGGTGGGGCCGGGATTGGCCGGGGACATCCTCCGGATCTGGCTGCAGACCCCCTTTGAAGGGGGCCGCCACCAGCGGCGGGTGGATAAGATCGCTTCGATCGAGCGGCGCTGGGCCG
Source organism: Alicyclobacillaceae bacterium (assembly GCA_029961045.1). Taxonomy (GTDB): domain Bacteria; phylum Bacillota; class Bacilli; order Kyrpidiales; family Kyrpidiaceae; genus JASBVN01. The sequence goes on from JASBVN010000010.1 coordinate 77,761, forward strand.
GCGAGCTCCGGGAGGAGGCAGGGGATGTCGCGTGTCCGAATTGTTGAAGGAGCCGGTGCCGCCGGAGCGGCTGGAAGAGATCCGGCGGGCGGTCCGGCGGGCGGCCGCCGAGTTGGCGGAGCGGGCCGGACTGGACGGGAGCCGCTTGTTGGTGGTGGGGGCGAGCACCAGCGAGATCGCCGGCCGGCCGATCGGGAGCGCCGGTTCCTTGGAAATTGGCGAGGCCGTGGTGGAGGCGCTTCTCGAACTGCGGCGGGAACGGCGCGTTCACCTCGCCATCCAGGGCTGTGAACACATCAACCGCGCCCTCGTCGTGGAACGGGAAACCCTGGAACGGTTCGGCCTGGAGGAGGTATCCGTCGTGCCCGTTCCGGAAGCGGGCGGGGCCGCTGCGGCCGCCGCTTTTCGCATGATGGACGACCCGGTTTGCGTGGAGGCCGTTCGCGCCCATGCGGGCCTCGACATCGGCGACACCCTCATCGGCATGCACTTGCGGCCGGTTGCCGTGCCGGTGAGACTGAGCGCGAACCGCGTGGGAGAAGCCCGGGTGGTGGCGGCGCGGACCAGGCCCAAGTACGTCGGTGGACCGCGGGCCCGTTACGCCCTCGAGCCGGAGGACGCGGCACCGAAGCCAGGAAGGAGAGAAGACTCGAGTGAGCCATTTGCGACTCATCGACCCGGAAGTGGCCGATGCGATTGAAAAGGAACTCCATCGCCAGCGCAACAAAATCGAACTCATCGCATCGGAGAATTTTGTGAGCCGGGCCGTCCTCGAGGCGATGGGGACGGTGTTGACCAATAAATACGCCGAAGGGTATCCCGGCAAGCGCTATTACGGCGGGTGCGAATACGTCGATGAGGTGGAGGAATTGGCCCGGGAGCGGGCCAAAGCCTTGTTCGGCGCGGAACACGCCAACGTGCAGCCCCATTCGGGCGCCCAGGCGAACACCGCCGTCTACTTCGCCTTTTTGAATCCCGGAGATACGGTGTTGGGCATGAACCTGTCCCACGGGGGGCACCTGACCCACGGGAGCCCGGTCAACATTTCCGGGAAGCTGTATCATTTTGTGCCTTACGGCGTGGATCCCAGAACCCACCGGATCGACTACGATCATGTCGCCCGCCTGGCCCGGGAACACCGGCCGAAGATGATCGTGGCGGGGGCGAGCGCCTATCCGCGGGTCATCGATTTTGCCAAACTCAGGGAGATCGCCGACGAGGTCGGGGCCTATTTGATGGTCGACATGGCCCATATCGCGGGCCTGGTGGCGACGGGGTACCACCCGAATCCGGTGCCCTATGCCGATTTTGTGACGAGCACCACCCACAAGACCCTGCGCGGGCCGAGGGGCGGCTTCATTCTCTGCAAGGAAAAATATGCCAAAGAAATCGACAAGGCGATTTTCCCGGGGACTCAAGGCGGTCCTCTCATGCACGTCATCGCGGCGAAGGCGGTCGCTTTCCGGGAAGCCCAGCGGCCGGAGTTTCAAGCTTACATCCAAGCGGTGGTGGAAAACGCCCAGACGCTGGCCCGGGCCCTGGTCGAGCGGGGGTTCGATCTCGTTTCGGGCGGAACCGATAACCACCTCATGCTGGTGGACGTCCGCAACTTGGGGTTGACCGGGCGGGAAGCGGAACAGTTGTTGGACGCGGTCGGCGTCACGGTGAACAAGAACACCATTCCCTTCGATCCGGAGAGTCCCTTTGTGACCAGCGGGATCCGGATCGGGACGCCGGCGGCGACCACCCGGGGCATGGGGGCGGCGGCGATGGAGACCATCGCGGAGATCATCGATCTGACCTTGCGGCAGCGGGACCGGCAGCCCGCCGTCAATGAGGCGATCCGCCTGGTGCGGACCCTGTGCAAGGAGTACCCGCTGTACGAAGGCTTGGAAATTCGCTGAGGCGCCGGAGGGATGGCCGTGGGCCGCGTGTACGTCTTGGATCACCCGCTGATCCAGCACAAGCTGACGCTGATCAGGGACCGCCGGACGGGGCCTAAGGAGTTCCGGGAACTGTTGGAAGAGGTGGCCATGCTCATGGCCTATGAGATCACCCGGGATCTTCCCTTGGAGGAGACGGTGGTCGAAACCCCCGTCGCGCCGGCGAAGGCCAAGGTGCTGGCCGGCCGGAAATTGGGGGTGATTCCGATTCTGCGGGCCGGCTTGGGGATGGTGGAAGGGGTTTTGAAGCTGATCCCTGCGGCGAAGGTCGGCCACATCGGCCTGTACCGCGATCCGGAAACCCTCCGGCCCGTGGAATACTACTGCAAATTGCCGACGGACGTGGAAGAGCGTGAGTTGATCGTCATCGACCCGATGCTGGCCACCGGGGGATCGGCGGCCGCGGCCATCGATTTTTTGAAAGAGCGCGGCGCCCGCCAGATTAAGCTCATGTGTCTGATCGCTGCGCCCGAAGGAATCGGCCGCGTCCGGGAACGGCATCCCGACGTGGACCTCTATACGGCGGCGGTGGACGAGCGTCTCAACGACCACGGGTACATCGTGCCCGGTTTGGGGGACGCGGGGGACCGGCTGTACGGGACCAAGTGAGGGGAGCGCGCGAAACTTCCGGGGGGCCGGTCAGCCTCGCCGGGACGGTGCGGGCGCTCGGAGAGAGGAGGAAATCAATCGACGATGAAGGGCGATGTGGTCATTACTTCGGCGGTGCGGACCGCCGTCGGGACGTTTCAGGGCAGCCTCTCCGGAGTTCCGGCGACCGAATTGGGGGCCCTGGTGCTGAAGGAGGCGGCGGTCCGGGGAGGCGTCGAACCGGCGCGGGTGGACGAGGTGATCATGGGCAATGTCCTCCAGGCGGGCCTCGGCCAAAACCCGGCCAGGCAAGCGGCGATGAAGGCCGGATTCCCGCAGGAGATCCCCTCGGTGACCGTCAATAAGGTTTGCGGCTCGGGGCTCAAGGCGGTGATGCTGGCGGCTCAGGCGATCCGGGCCGGCGACGCGGAGGTCGTCCTCGCCGGCGGGATGGAAAATATGAGCCAGGCGCCTTACCTCGTTCAGGGGGCCCGGGCGGGGCTTCGCATGGGCGACGGGGTTCTCGTCGATTCTATGATTAGAGACGGTTTGTGGTGCGCCTTCTGCGATGTGCACATGGGCATCACGGCCGAAAACGTGGCCAAGCGGTACGGGATCACGCGGGAGGAGCAGGACGCCTTTGCCCTCCGCAGTCAACAGCGGGCGGCGGCCGCCCGGGAGTCGGGCAAATTCAAGGACGAAATCGTACCCGTGGAGGTGCGGGGCAAAAAGGGCGAGGTGACGGTTTTCGACGCCGACGAACACATCCGTCCCCAAACCACTCCGGAGGCGCTGGCCAAACTGCGCCCGGCATTCCAGAAGGACGGAACCGTCACCGCCGGCAACGCGTCGGGCATCAACGACGGCGCCGCCGCCGTGGCGGTGATGTCGGCGGAGCGGGCCGCCTCCTTGGGAGTCCGCCCCCTCGTGCGCGTCGTTTCCTATGCGGCGGCCGGGTTGGACCCCTCGGTGATGGGACTCGGTCCCGTATACGCCACCCGCAAAGCGCTGGAGCGGGCGGGTTTGACCATGGCGGACATCGGCCTGGTCGAGGCCAACGAGGCGTTCGCCGCCCAGTCCTTGGCGGTGGCCAGGGACTTGGCCATTCCCGATGAGAGGTTGAACGTCAACGGAGGGGCCATCGCACTCGGCCACCCGATCGGCGCCAGCGGGGCGCGGGTGCTCGTCACGCTCATTCACGAAATGAAACGCCGGAAGGTGCGGTACGGTCTGGCGACCCTGTGCATCGGGGGAGGACAAGGTGTCGCCATGATCGTGGAAAACGCGGATTGACCCCGACCGCCCCGGAAATGGCAACGGTAAACCAAAAATTTGAACAAATCGTGAGGATTGCGCGGAAGACGGCCGTAAGCCCCCGTTTCCGTACCGGTTTGATTGACAACCGTACAGTCTTTGTGTACTATTGGGCTGGGAATGGGGCGTTTCACGGTGGGATACAGTTGTACCGCACAATGAAACCACCGGTTGGCCCAGGATCGCGCGAATTCGGCAGGGCCCAGGTTGCCGGAGACCGCCCGCATGGGCGGTTTTTTTAGGGTTCGTACTCCCGGGGCGCCGGACTTGTCAAAGAGGGGACAAGCCGGAGACACCGATGCTACCGGAGGGTCGGGCAATGGCGGACGGCGAACGGGAAACGGAAGAAGGCAGGCAAAGGCCCCCGGCTCGCGGGCCGTGGAGAGCGGTCGCTCTGGTCTCCGGGATCGGGACCCAGTTGGCCGGGAGCGTCTTGATCGGGCTCTATGCCGGCCGCCAGCTGGACCGGTTGTGGGGAACGTCGCCGTGGATGTTTCTCGCGGGCTTGTTGACGGGGTTGGCGGTCGGCATCTGGGGGGTTGTGCGGTTGGTCACATGGGCGATGGAGGGCCCTCCTCGCGATGGCCGGTGAATTCGAGACGCGGGTCAGGCGGGCGTTGCGAAACACGCTGTGGGCGGCGGCGGCCTTCGTTCTCTGGTGGGCCGTCGCGCCCCCCGGCCAGCGCCGGTGGGCGGCGGGCCTCGCGGTGGGGGCCTTGGTCGGGGTGTACTACCTCTACAGTGCGGCGCGGCAGGCCCGCCAAGCGGCGGCGGCCGCCCTCGGGAATCCGCGCCTGCGCCCCGGATTTGCCGCCGTTTCCCGCATTTCCGCCGTTCTGCTGATGGTCTTTGTCCTGTACCGGCATCCCGAATGGGCGAGTCTTCCCGCCGCCGTCGCGGCGGTGTGGATCGGCCCCGCCCTCGCCCTGGCAGACCACCTCCTGGCCTCTAAGCGAAAGTCCTGAAGCATGCGGTAGCTTCCGGTGGAAAGGGGGGAAACGGAGCGTTGGAAAACGCGCACCCGATCATCGTTCTCTGGGGGTTGAAATTCAACGTCGCCACGATCGGGATGTCCCTGCTGATGATGATCATCGTCGCCGTGTTGGCCTGGATGGGGACGCGCCAGATGAGCATGCGGAGTCCCCGGGGCTTGCAGAACGTCCTGGAGGGGCTTTACAGCTTTGTCCGGGGATTGGCGGAGGACATGATGGGGCCCGCACAAGCGGCGAAATATACGCCCCTCGCCCTCACGCTCATCGTTTATATTTTCATCTGCAACATGAGCGACATGCCGATCAACATCATCACGAAACACCCGGACGGCATCCCGGCATTGGGCGTAGAACCCGGGCAGTCCGTCAACTGGTGGGTGGCCCCGACGGCCAACGTCAGCGTGACGATGACCATGTCTCTCATGGTGATCCTCCTGAGTCACGGGCTGGGTCTCAAGCGGCCGGGCCGGTACTTCAAACACTATTTTGAACCGTATTTCTTCTTTCTTCCGTTGAACATTTTAGAAGAAGTTGCGAAATTCCTCACCCTCGGCCTCCGGCTTTTCGGCAACATTTTCGCCGGCGAAGTCTTGATCGCCGTGTTGCTGGGCATTCCCATGCTCTTTGGCTGGTTGCCGATCGCCAATGTGCCGACGTTGGTCATCTGGATCGCGTACAGCATCTTCGTCGGGACCATCCAATCTTTTGTCTTTACCGTGTTGACCCTGGTGTATATTTCGCAAAAACTGCCCCATGAATCCCACTGAGGCGGTTTACGCCGGGGATATCCGTGTGGCGCGACATATCCGAAGGGAGTGTGTACTCTAGATGAGTCTGTCCATTCTCGCTGCTGCGATCGCGTTTGGCTTGGCGGCCGTCGGGGCCGGTATCGGCAATGGTTTGGTCATCAGCCGCACCATTGAGGGCATCGCCCGGCAACCGGAAGCCCGCGGGATGCTGCAAACTCAGATGTTTATCGGAATCGGTCTGGTCGAGGCGCTCCCCGTCATTGCTCTGGTCATGGGGTTTTTGATGTTCTTCGCGGGCTGAGGCGCGGCCGGGCGGGGCGAAGCGGCCCTGCCTTCCTTTTGTGTCCGGTCGAAGGGAGTGAACGACGGAAATGGAACTCGAGTTTGGAACAGCCCTGGTCCAACTGGTCTCGTTCTTGATCCTTTTTTGGTTCCTGCGCAAGTACGCGTGGGGGCCCCTGACGAAAATGATGAAAGACCGGCAGGAATATATCGAAAACCAGATCGCCGCAGCCGAACGGGGGCGGGAAGAGGCGGAGCGGGTGCTGGAAGAGCACCGGAAATTGGTGGAGAAAGCCCGCCAGGACGCCCACGAGTGGATGGAAAACGCCCGGAGGACCAGCGAGCGGCAGGCGGCGGAAATCCTGGCAGGGGCCGAGGCGGAGGCGCGCCGCCTGAAGGAACAGGCGCTGGCGGAAATCCAGAGCGAAAAGGAGAAGGCCTTGGCGGAACTGCGGGATCAGGTGGGAGAGCTTTCGGTGTTGCTCGCCGGGCGGATTCTGGCCCGGGAAGTGGACGCCCAGAAGCACCGGCAATTGGTGGAGCAGGCCCTCGCTGAGATGGGGGATCGGGCATGAAAGACGGCGGCGTGGCCAAACGGTATGCCAACGCGTTGTTTGCGGCCGCGGAGGAGAAGGCGGACCCGGTGGCCGTCGAAGCGGAACTGGAACAGGTCCTCGAATGGTGGCGGTCGAATCCGGAGGTGCCCCGCTTTTTCGCTCATCCGACGGTGCCCCGGTCGGTGAAAAAGGAAACGGCGGCAAAATTGTTCGGCGACCGGGTTTCCAAGCTGATGTTGAACTTTCTTTACGTCCTGCTCGACCATCGCCGCGAGGGATACCTGCCGCAGATTGCCGCCGAGTACCGGCGCCGGGTGGACGAGGCGCGCGGTCGCATCGACGCCCGGATCGAATCCGCCCTGCCGCTGGCGGAAGAAGAGATCCGGCAGCTGGCGGACCATCTCAAGCGGAAGACGGGAAAAGACGTGTCGGTGCGGGTAGAAGTCAATCCCGCGCTGATCGGCGGTGCGCGGGTACGGGTCGGCGATCGGGTGTGGGACGCGAGTTTATTGGGACGTCTTGAGCGGTTCCGGGGACAGCTCAAGCAACTCCAAGCCCGGTAAACAGGGGGGATTGCGCGGATGAGCATTCGTCCAGAAGAAATCAGCGCGCTCATCAAACAACAGATTGAAAACTACGATGCGGATTTGGACGTTTACGACGTAGGAACGGTCATTTATGTGGGCGACGGCATTGCCCGCATTCACGGGCTGGCCAACGCCATGGCCGGCGAGTTGCTGGAATTTCCGAACGGCCAGATGGGCATGGCTTTGAACCTCGAGGAGGACAACGTCGGGTGCATCGTCCTCGGCAGCGTCGCGGGCATTAAGGAAGGGGACCAGGTGAAGCGGACCGGGCGCATCGTCGAAGTCCCGGTGGGAGAAGCGTTGATCGGCCGCGTGGTCAACCCGCTCGGGCAGCCCCTCGACGGCCGCGGGCCCATCGAGGCGAAAGAGTTTCGTCCGGTGGAATCGCCGGCTCCCGGGGTCATCGACCGCAAATCGGTGCACGAGCCGCTGCAGACGGGGATCAAGGCCATCGACGCCATGGTGCCCATCGGCCGCGGGCAGCGCGAGCTCATCATCGGCGACCGCCAGACGGGGAAGACCGCCATCGCCGTCGACACCATCATCAATCAGAAGGGCCAGGGCGTGATCTGCATTTACGTCGCCATCGGCCAGAAACAATCCACCGTCGCGCAGGTGGTGGAAACCCTGCGCAAACACGGGGCGATGGAGTACACCATCGTCGTGGTGGCCTCGGCATCCGACCCGGCTCCGCTGTTGTTCCTGGCGCCGTACGCCGGGTGCGCCATGGGTGAATACTTCATGTACAAGGGCGGGCACGCCCTCTGCGTATACGACGACCTGTCGAAACAGGCGGCGGCGTACCGCGAATTGTCGCTGCTCCTGCGCAGGCCCCCCGGCCGCGAGGCCTATCCCGGCGACGTGTTTTACCTCCACTCCCGCCTCCTGGAGCGGGCGGCGAAGCTCAGCGACGAGCGGGGCGGCGGTTCCCTCACGGCTCTGCCGTTTATCGAGACCCAGGCGGGAGACGTGTCGGCGTACATTCCGACCAACGTCATCTCCATCACCGACGGGCAGATTTTCCTGGAGTCCGACCTGTTCTACGCCGGTCAGCGGCCCGCGGTGAACTCCGGCATCTCGGTCTCCCGCGTCGGCGGCAACGCCCAGATCAAGGCGATGAAAAAGGTCGCCGGGACCCTGCGCCTGGATCTGGCCCAGTACCGGGAGCTGGCGGCCTTCGCCCAGTTCGGGTCCGACTTGGACAAAGCCACCCAGGCGCGGCTGATTCGCGGGGAGCGCACCATGGAGATTCTGAAACAGCCCCAGTACCAGCCGATGCCGGTGGAGCGCCAGGTGGTCAGCCTGTGGACGGCCGTCAACGGCCATTTGGACGATATCCCGGTTTCGGCGGTCAGCCGTTTTGAGGCCGAGTTTTTGGCCTTTGTGGACGCGAACTATCCGCAGATTTACAAGTCCATCACGGAGACGAAAGACCTGACGGACGAAACGGCGGCCTTGTTGCAAGAAGCGGTGGCGAAGTTCAAAGAGTCCTTCGTGGCGTAGGCGGGTGACGGCAGATGGCGCAGAACGCACGCGATATTCGCAGGCGCATACGCAGTGTAAAAAACACCCAGCAAATCACGAAGGCCATGGAAATGGTGGCGGCGGCCAAGCTCCGCCGGGCCCAGGAGCGGGTCCACCTGGCGCGCCCCTATGCCGCGAAAATGGAAGAAGTGATCGGCAGCATCGCCAAGGCCGGCGGAACCCGACACCCGATGATGGTCAAGCGGCCGGTCCGCAAGACGGGTTACGTCGTCATCACTGCGGACCGCGGACTGGCCGGAGCTTACAACGCCAATGTCATTCGGGCCGCCCTGCAGGCCGTCGGGGAGAAAAGCCCGGATGAGTATACCATCCTGGCCGTCGGCCGCAAGGGCCGCGATTTCTTCCGCAAGCGGGGGTACCCCGTGGCGGACGAGATCACCGGATTGTCCGACTACCCCACCTACTCCGACATCCGCCGAATTGCTTCGGCGGCCGTGAAAATGTACGAGGAAGAGGTATATGACGAACTGTATTTGGTGTACAACCGGTTCATCAACCCCGTTCAGCAGACTCCGACGGTGAAAAAGATTTTGCCCTTGGAAGACGTCGGGGCCGGGGGGGCGGAAGGGCGGCGGCTCCACTACGAGTACGAGCCCTCGGCGGAGGAGGTTCTAGAGTCGCTGTTGCCCAAATATGCCGAAGCCCTGATCTTCAGCGCCTTGCTCGACGCCAAGGCCAGCGAGCACGGTGCCCGGATGACGGCGATGGGCAACGCTTCAGACAACGCCGCGGAGATGATCGAGAGCCTCACCCTCGCCCTCAACCGGGCGCGGCAAGCGGCGATCACCATGCAGATCTCCGAGATCGTAGGCGGCGCGGAAGCCCTCAAGTAAGCTCCGCCGCGACGCAACGGCCAGATTGGAGGGAGAAGTGCAGATGAACGTTGGACGCGTCGTCCAGGTGATGGGACCGGTTGTCGACGTGGCGTTCCCCGAAGGGCAACTGCCGGAGTTGAACAACGCCCTCACCATCCAGTACAAAGCGCAGAAACCCGGCGAGCGGGACATCGACCTGACCTGCGAGGTGGCGGTCCACTTGGGTGACAACGTGGTCCGGACCATCGCCATGTCCTCGACCGACGGCCTCGTGCGGGGCATGGAAGTGGTGGACACCGGCCGGCCGATTTCCGTGCCGGTGGGACAGGCCACCTTGGGGCGGATTTTCAATGTCCTCGGCCAACCGATCGACGAGAAGGGACCGGTGGAGACGGAACTCCGCCACCCCATTCACCGCCCGGCGCCCAGCTTTGAGGAACAATCCACCAAAGTCGAGATTTTCGAGACCGGGATCAAGGTCGTCGACCTTTTGGCGCCGTACATCAAGGGCGGGAAAGTCGGCCTGTTCGGCGGCGCCGGCGTGGGGAAGACGGTGTTGATCCAGGAACTCATCCACAACATCGCCAAGGAGCACGGCGGGTTTTCGGTGTTCGCCGGAGTCGGGGAACGCACCCGCGAGGGGAACGACCTCTACCACGAAATGATGGAATCCGGCGTCATTGACAAAACCGTGATGGTGTTCGGCCAGATGAACGAACCGCCCGGCGCCCGGATGCGGGTGGGGTTGACCGGCCTGACCTTCGCCGAATATTTCCGCGACGTGGAAGGCCGCGACGTGCTGCTGTTTATCGACAACATTTTCCGCTTCACCCAGGCGGGTTCCGAGGTGTCGGCCCTGCTCGGCCGCATGCCCAGCGCCGTGGGTTACCAACCCACCCTGGCCACGGAGATGGGGCAACTTCAAGAGCGGATCACCTCGACGAAAAAAGGGTCGATCACTTCGATCCAGGCGATTTACGTCCCGGCGGACGACTACACCGACCCGGCGCCGGCGACCACCTTCGCCCACCTGGATGCCACCACCAACCTGGAACGGAAGATCGCCGAGCTCGGCATCTATCCGGCCGTCGACCCGCTGGCGTCCACTTCCCGGGCCCTTTCGCCGGACATCGTCGGCCGGGAACACTACGAAGTCGCCCGGGGCGTCCAGCAGGTGTTGCAACGTTATCGCGAACTCCAGGACATCATCGCCATCCTGGGGATGGATGAACTGACCGACGAAGACAAGTTGATCGTCGCCCGGGCGCGGAAGATCCAAAACTTCCTGTCCCAGCCTTTCCACGTGGCCGAGCAGTTCACCGGCACGCCGGGCAAGTACGTGCCGATCCAGGAAACGGTGCGCGGCTTCAAGGAAATTCTCGAAGGGCGCCACGACGAGATTCCGGAGCCCCTCTTCCGCTACGCGGGGACCATCGACGAAGTGGTGGAGCGGTATAAAAAGGAGCGGGGTTAATCGATGAGCACAATCGCCCTGGACATCGTGACGCCGGAGCGGACGGTCTATAGCCGGTCGGTGGAGATGGTCATCGCGCGGGGCGCCGAGGGCGACTTGGGCATCTTGCCGGGGCACATGCCCTTGGTGACGACCTTGCCCATTGGACTGGTGCACATCAAGGAAGAGGGGCGGTGGTCCTTGGTCGCCATCAGCGGCGGCTTTCTGGAAGTCCGCCCCGATCGCGTCACCATTCTGGCGGAGGCGGCGGAACTCCCGGCCGAGATCGACGTCTCCCGGGCCCAGCGGGCCAAGGAGCGGGCGGAGCGCCGCCTGGCGGAAAAGGGGCGCGCCGACATCGACTACGTCCGGGCGGAGTTGGCTTTGAAGCGAGCCCTCAACCGCCTGAAGGCGGTTGAGGAATCCAAAGGGGCGATGCGTTGACGGCGCGCCCGAGAAAAGACCCACCGGGAGGGGGGTCTTTTCGTGCCTTTTTTTGCCCCCTTTCCCCGGGTCTGTTATAATGGGAGATGGCAAAAAGCCGGTTGAGGACTGCGGGAGGGATCCCCGTGACGAATTATTGGAATTCGTACTTGTTTGTCTTGGTGTTTCTGGCCTTGGGCATCGCTCTGCCGGCTGCGGCTTTGACCATCGGCAGATGGCTCCGCCCCCACAATCCCTACCGGGAAAAGCTCACGCCTTACGAAAGCGGCGTTGAACCGTTCGGAGACGCTCACGTGCGGTACAACGCTCGTTATTATTTGTTCGCCCTCCTCTTTGTCGTGTTCGATGTCGAAATCCTGTTTCTCTATCCTTGGGCGGTCGGTTTTCACGAGCTGGGCCTCTTCGGCCTGGTGGAAGCGCTGATCTTTATGGCCATGCTCGTGATCGGGCTCGTGTACGCCTGGCGAAAGAAGGTGCTGGAATGGAACTGACTCCTCACACCCCGTCCAACGGCGGCCGTCCCCGCGTCCTGTTTGAGGGTTTTACGGAAGAGGAATCCGCCGAGCTCCAGCAGGCCGGAGTGCTGGTCGGCACCATCGAGCAGATGAAGGCGTGGGCCAGGGCGAATTCCCTGTGGCCTCTCACCTTTGGCCTCGCCTGTTGCGCCATCGAGATGATGGGTGCCGGAGCCTCCCATTACGATTTGGACCGGTTCGGGATCATTTTCCGGGCCTCCCCGCGGCAGGCCGATCTCATGATCGTGGCGGGGACGGTCACGAAGAAGATGGGCCCCCTTCTCCGCCGCCTCTACGATCAGATGCCGGATCCCAAATGGGTCGTGGCCATGGGAAGCTGCGCCACGGCAGGCGGACCGTATGTCCGGTCGTACTCGGTCATGAAGGGCGTGGATCAAACCGTTCCGGTCGATGTCTACATACCCGGCTGTCCGCCTTCTCCCCCTGCGCTGATTTACGGATTGACCAAGCTCCAAGAGAAGATCCGCACGGACGCAAAGCGAAAGGTGGGGCGCCTATGAGCGAAGACCAAAAGGAAACTCTCCCGCCGTCATCCGGCGACGGAGGCCGGTCGGGGCGGGACGCCGCCTCCTCCGAAGCGGTGGCGGAAGGCGTGGACGCGAAACGGACCGCTTCGCCGTCCGCCGGAGGAGAGCCGGGGACCAAACCGCAGGAGGCCGCTCCGAAGAGAGAGCCCGCTGCAAAGCGGGAAGCTCCGCCGAAAAAGGACGCGCCGCCGAAAGAGCCGGACCCGCGGGAAGCGCCCGCCCGCGCCCTCCTTGAAGAAGTGGTCGCCGAAGTGAAGACCGTTTTTCCGGATGCGGTGGAGGGCGCCGAGCTCCAGAAATTCCGCCCGGTTCTTCTCATCCGGCGGGAATATTGGAGAGACGTTCTTCACCTGCTGAAAACGGGAGAGCGCCTGCGGTTTCGCTATTTGGAGTGCATGGCCGGGGTGGACTATCCCCAAGGGGGGTACATCGAGGTCGTCGCCCTGCTGACGCGCATGCCCGAGGCCACGATGATCGAGGCCAAAACCCGGACGCCCCGCGACGCCGCGGAATTGCCTTCCGCCGTGCCGGTCTTTCCGGGCGCCAACTGGGAAGAACGCGAAATCTTCGACTTGCTGGGCGTTCACTTCGAAGGCCATCCGGATCTGCGCAGGATCATGATGCCGGACGACTGGCGCGGCCACCCTCTGCGTAAAGATTATTCGCCCTTCGAATAAGGTGGGATGGACAGTGGCTGAGATTCGCACCGAAGAAATGCTGATGAACGTCGGTCCACAACACCCGTCGACCCACGGGGTGTTGCGCCTCGTGGTGAAATTGGACGGGGAGACCATCGTCGACGTGGACCCGGTCGTCGGCTACCTCCACCGGGGAACGGAGAAATTGGCGGAAGACCTCCAGTATACCCAAATTATTCCATACACAGACCGGATGGATTATTTGGCGGCGATGTTGAACAATTATGCCCTGGTCCACGCGGTGGAAGAGGCGATGGAGCTGCAGATCCCGGAGCGGGCCGAGTACTTGCGGGTCATCGTGATGGAGTTGAACCGCATCGCCTCCCACCTGCTGTTCATCGGAGCCTATCTGCTCGATCTGGGGGCGATGAGTCCCTTTTTGTATGTCTTTCAGGACCGGGAGCGGATCCTCCAGTTGTTCAACGAAATCTGCGGCGCCCGCATCACTTACAACTACATGCGCATCGGAGGGGTGAAGTGGGACGCGCCCCCCGGGTGGATCGAGAAGGTCCAACAATTCGTGCCCCACATGCGCGAAAGCATCAAAATGCTCCACGACCTCATCACCGGAAACGAGATTTTTCTCAACCGGGTGAAGGGGATCGGGGCCTACGACGCGGAGACGGCGATCGCCTATTCCTTGTCGGGGATCAACCTCCGCTGTACCGGTTATAAATGGGATTTGCGGCGCAACCGCCCCTATTCCATCTACGATCGATTTGATTTCGAAATTCCCGTCGGGAAAAACGGCGATTGTTTCGACCGGTATATTCTCCATTTGGAAGAAATGGAACAGTCCCTGCGCATCGTGGAACAGGCCTGCGGGCAAATTCCCGAGGGGCCCGTGATGGGTAAGGTCCCGAAAATTCTCCGCCCCCCGGCGGGAGAATACTACAGCGGCATCGAAGGAGCCCGGGGAGAGTTGGGGGTCTATTTTGTAAGCGACGGAAAGGATAAACCGTACAGGCTGAAATTTCGCCGGCCGTCTTTTGTGAACCTGCAACTGCTTCCTTCTCTGCTCAAGGGGCAGAATATGGCCAATCTCATCGCGATCTTGGGGGCCGTGGACATCGTCCTCGGGGAGGTGGACTGCTGATATGCCGTTTTTTCAATGGGTGAACGACGCCCTGACCTGGGGGACGTTGTTCCGCATGCTCCTGGGCGGGATCATCGTGCTGTTGTTCCTCCTCGGGGTCGTGGCCTACATGCTGTATTTCGAACGGAAGATCATCGGGTGGATGCAGCTCAGGATCGGTCCCAACCGGGTCGGACCCCTGGGATTGTTCCAATCGATCGCCGACGTTCTGAAATTGTTGGCCAAAGAGGACATCGTGCCGGCCCAAGCCGACCGGCCCCTTTTCCTGATCGCGCCGATCATCGCCTTTGTGCCGAGTTTCGTGGTCATCGCCGCCATTCCGTGGACGGCGAGTCACCCGTTCACCGCCGACATCTCGGTCGCCCTCCTCTATTACTTGGCCCTGTCGTCCATTACGATTCTCGGCATCATGCTCGGGGGATGGGCTTCGAACAACAAATACTCCTTGCTGGGCGGCATGCGCTCGGCGGCCCAGATGATCAGCTATGAGATTCCCTTGGGAATGTCGCTCCTCGGGGTCATTCTCATGGCGGGATCGCTCAACATCGTCGACATCGTCGAAGCTCAGCGCCGCTTTATGTGGTTCATCATTCCGCAATTCCTCGGCTTCTGCGTGTTCATTGTGGCTGCGACGGCGGAGCTGAACCGGACGCCCTTCGACCTGCCGGAGGCCGAGTCGGAACTGGTCGCCGGGTACCACACCGAGTATTCCGGTTTTCGGTTCGCCTTTTACATGTTGGCGGAATATCTGTATGTATTCGCCATCTCCTGCCTGGGAGCCGCCCTGTTTTTCGGCGGTTGGTCCGGACCCCTCCTGCCGGGTTGGTTGTGGTTTGCCATCAAGGTGTCGGCGTTTATCTTTTTCTTCTTCTGGCTGAGGGCCACCATGCCGAGAATCCGGGTCGACCAGTTGATGACGTTCAGTTGGAAGGTGCTTTTGCCCCTGGCCCTCGTCAACATTGTGCTGACCAGCGTGATCAAATATTGGGTGAATGCGGGGTGAGGCCATGTTCGGCTTCCTGAAAGGCCTGGCGGTGACCATCAGCCGGTTGCCGAAGAAAAAGGTGACCCTGCAGTATCCGGAAGTCAAGCCCGAGTGGCCCGAGCGGTTCCGGGGGATTCACGAATTCATTCCCGAACGGTGCATCGTGTGCAACCAGTGCGCCAGAATTTGCCCCACCAGTTGCATTTCCCTCTCGGGAACCCGGGGAGAAGACCGGAAATTGCGGATCGACACCTACGACATCAACTTCGAGATTTGCATTTTGTGCGACCTGTGCACCGAAGTTTGTCCGACGGAAGCGATTAAAATGACCGGCGAATTCGAACTGGCCGCCTACAGCCGGGATCAGTTATATAAAAATATGGAATGGCTGTACCAGAACTACCTCCGCCACAGCGGGGCCAAGGAACTCGAGGCCGGAACCGGAGAGACCGGCGGGCCGGGCGAAGCCGGCGTCGGGGCGGCGGCGGGCGGAGGGGCGGCCTCCGAACAGAAGGCGGGTGGGACGGATGAGTAATCCATTTGCGGGTTGGGTGTGGAACGGCGGCACCATCGCCTTTTTCCTGATTTCTCTGGTGGTGGTGTTTGCCGCCGTGATGCTCTTGCAATTCCGCAAAGTCATGTACATGGCTCTGTCCATCGGACTGGTCTTTTTGGGCATGGCCGGTCTGTACATACTGCTGAACGCCGATTTTCTAGCCTTCGCCCAGATCCTGATTTATGCCGGGGCGATCACGATTCTGATGCTGTTCGCCGTCATGTTGACCCGCCACGACGAGGTGGAAGACCCGCCGTTGCGGGATCCTAAGAAATGGTTAACCGCTCTCGGTTGCCTGGCCTTAGGAGCGGCGATGTTGTGGACCATCCGCAACACTCCGTGGAGTTCGCCGCCGGCCCAGCCGCCCTGGCCGGTACAAAAGAACGTGGCGGCCATTGCGGAGACGCTGTTCACCGGTTATGCGGTGCCCTTTGAACTCGTCTCGGTACTGCTCACCGTGGCCCTTGTCGGTGCGGTGATCCTCGCGAGGAAGGAGGGGTGACCATGGCGCCGGTGGGATCCTTCCTCGCCCTGGCGGCCGTCCTGTTCTGCATCGGATTGTACGGAGCGCTGACCAAGCGGAACATCATCATCGTGCTGCTGTCGGTCGAGCTAATGCTCAACGCGGCGAACCTGAACCTGGCTGCCTTCGCCCGCATGGGCATCGCGCCCGGAATTGCGGGGCAAATTTTCGGCCTGTTCAGCATGACGGTGGCCGCCGCGGAAGTGGCGGTGGGTCTGGCGATCCTGATTGCTCTGTATCGCAATCGCAACAGCACCGACGTCCGGGACATGGATCTGATGAAATGGTGAACCTCGGCCGGACGGAAGGAGCGATTTCCTACACCACGGGAGAAAGGTGATTGTATGATCGGATATGCCTGGCTCGTACCCGTCTTTCCGCTGGTCGCCTATGTCGTGCTCCTGGCCGCGGGTCGAAAGGTCCAGGAGGGCTTCGCGGCGGCGCTGGGTACGCTGGCTGCCGCGGCGTCGTTCATCCTGTCCCTGTCGATCTGGATCGCCCTCCTGCAGGGGGGCCCGCAACCTCCCTACTTGTGGCCGTGGCTGACTTTCGGACCGGAGCCGTCCCAGACGTGGTACGTCGGGTTCGAAGTCAACGCCCTCAATGCCGTGATGCTGGTGGTGGTCAGCTTCATCAGCACGTTGGTGCTGCTCTTTTCCAGGGGCTACATGCGCGGAGATCCCCGGTTCGGGGTGTTCTACCAATACCTGCTCCTCTTCGTGTTTTCCATGTTGGGGCTGGTGCTGTCCCCGAATCTGCTGCAATTGTACATTTTCTGGGAATTGGTGGGGCTGTGCTCGTACCTGTTGGTGGGGTTTTGGTATTTTAAACCGGAGGCCGCCGCGGCAGCCAAGAAGGCTTTCGTGGTGACCCGGCTCGGCGATCTCGGCTTGCTGGCCGGGATGATCCTCCTGTACCTGGCCACCGGGACGTTCGATTACGAGGGGATTTTCCAGGCCGTCCAAACGGGTGCCCTCCGCATCGAACGGCCCGATCCGGCTGTACTGACCACCGTGGCGGCCCTCCTGATTTTCCTGGGAGCGGTGGGCAAATCGGCGCAGTTCCCCCTGCACGTGTGGTTGCCGGACGCCATGGAGGGCCCGACGCCGGTTTCGGCTTTGATTCACGCCGCTACCATGGTGGCGGCCGGCGTCTACCTGGTGGCGCGGACGTTTCCGCTGTTTGCCGCCTCGCCGGCGGCGCTCGAAGTGGTGGCCTACATCGGGGGGACGACCGCCATCCTCGGGGCGGCCATCGGTTTGACGCAACGGGACATCAAGCGGGTCATCGCCTACTCCACCATCAGCCAACTGGGATACATGATGATGGCCCTGGGCGTGGCCGCCTATTCTGCGGCGGTCTTCCATCTGTTCACGCACGCGTTCTTTAAGGCTTTGCTGTTCTTGGCGGCGGGCAGCGTGATCCACGCGGTGGAAACGCAGGATTTGTTTCGAATGGGCGGCTTGTGGAAACGGATGCCCATCACGGCGTGGACGTTCCTGTTCGGGGCGCTGGCCCTGAGCGGCATTCCTCCCTTTGCCGGCTTTTGGTCCAAGGACGAGATTCTGGCCGCCACCCTCGAGAGCGGCCACGGTTTCCTGTTCTTTCTAGGCATGGCGGCGGCCTTTTTCACCGCCTTCTATATCTTCCGGGTGTTTTTCCTCGTGTTCGCGGGACGGTACCGGGGAGAGCGGGTGCCGCGGGAGAACGGCTGGGTCATGACCTTGCCCCTGGCGATTTTGGCGATCATGGCGCTGGTGGCCGGATTTTTCAATTCGCCGGTGGGAGACTACGCCATGGCCCGTTTCTTGGGCGAGGTCCCGGGAACCCGGGAGGCCGGGACCGGCGCGGGCACCATGGTACTGAGCACGCTGGTGGGATTGGCGGGCGCCGGCCTCGCCTGGTTGATGTACGGGAAAGGCACCCTGTCCCCGGAGCGGTGGAGCCTGGCCCTCTCGCCCCTCTACCGGCTGTCGTATCACAAATTCTACCTGGACGAACTGTACCGGGCGGTCATCGTGCGGCCTTTTGCGGCATTGGCGCGCGGCTTTGACTGGGCGGACCGGGTGATCGTCGACGGACTGGTCGACCTGGCCGGGGAGGGAACCCGGGCGGTTGCCTCGGGATTGCGGCGCCTGCAAACGGGCCAAGTCCAGACCTACGGCCTGATCGCGCTGCTCGGGCTCGCGGCCCTGATCTTCGTCTCGTTGTCCCTGCTCGGGGGGGTGCGATTGTGATGCAGAACGCTTTGCTATGGGTGATATTGGTGCCCCTGGCGTCGGCGGCCGTTTCGGCGGTTGCCCCCAGGGAAAGCCGCAGTTTGCCCCGGGCGGCGGCGCTGCTGGGAAGTCTGATTTCGACGGTTTTGGTAGCGGTGCTCTACGCCAGGTACGACCGAGCGGCGGGCGGTCTTCAGTTCGTCTTCTCGAAACCGTGGTTTACGATCGGCAATGCACTGGCCGACCTGCCCCTGACCGTCCATTTTGCGCTGGGGGCCGACGGGTTGTCGCTGCCCCTTCTGGCCCTGACCGCGGTGGTGGGCCTGACCGCGGTGTGGGCGTCCAAAGACGTGCGCCACCGGGTCAAAGAATATTACGCGTGGATGATGGTCCTTTTGGCCGCCCTGTTCGGGGTGTTTGCCGCGACGGATCTGTTCGCCCTCTTCTTGTTCCTGGAGCTGACTTTGATCCCCACCTATTTCTTAATCGGGATTTGGGGCGGGGAGGAGAGGGGCCGGGCGGCGATCAAGTTTCTGCTTTACCGGGGTCTGTCCAGCATCGGTCTGGTGGTGGCCCTATTCGGGATTGCGTATCTCGCCGGGAAAGCCGGGGCGAACATGACCCTGGATGTGGCTTCCCTGACCGCCAATCTCCGCGGACCGGCTTCCGACGTGGAGATGGCGCCGGCGGCGAAAGCCCTCTTTCTGCTGCTTCTGGCCGCCGTCCTCGTGGAGGAGGCCCTCGTTCCGTTCCACTCGTGGTTGCCCGCCGTCCAGCAACAGGCGGCGGCGCCGGTCAACATGGTGCTGGGCGGCGTGCTGGTCAAGACGGGGGCTTACCTGTTGTTGCGGGCCGGGGCCGGTTTCTTGCCGGGAATGATGCACGAGTGGGCCCACTTGGTGGCGGTAATCGGGGTCGTCAACGTCCTTTGGGCGGGGCTGATCGCCGCCGCGCAAAACGACTGGCGTAAGCTGATGGCCTATGCCACCATCAGCCACATGGGCATCTTTCTGCTGGCCGCGGCGTCCATGACGCCGGCCGGTTTGGGGGGAGCGCTGTTTCTCGTCGTGTCCTCCGGCCTGCTCACGGCCATGATGTTTGCCGGTCTCGGGAGTGTGGAGCGCCGCACCGGCACCACCAACATGGTCGCCTTGGGCGGACTGTCCAAGCCGATGCCCTACCTGTCGGGGCTGCTCCTCGCCGGGGCTCTCGGCTCCCTCGGACTGCCCGGGATGGGGCAGTTTGTCGGCGAAATCTTGTCCTTCGCCGGAGCCTTCGCCGTATTTCCGCGCCTTTCCGCCTTCGGGGTCCTCGGGATTCTGCTGGCGGCCGTCTATTTCCTTCGGGCGATGAGAAAGACCGTTTTCGGCCCGACTCCGGCGACGAAGGAGGGCCTCCCGGACGCGTCGCCGGCGGAACTTATGCCGATGGTGCTGCTGCTGGCTCTGGTGATCGTCATCGGCGTATTTCCCGCTGCACTCGGCCAAGTGGCGCACGGGACGCTCGACGCGCTGGCCGCGCGGATGGGAGGGTGATCGGGATATGACCAGCGTATTGCAGGGACTGACATTCGGCGATCTGTGGCGGGTGATGGCTCCCGAGCTGGTGCTGACGGCGGCGGGGTTTCTCCTCATGCTTCTGGACGCCGTCCTGCCGGCTCGCGTGAAGCGCCTCGGCCTGTCGTCCGGGATTGCGGCGGTTTCCCTCGTCGCCGCAGGCGCCCTCGCGGCCGCTCGCTTCGGCGAGTCGGGGTCGTTGGGCCAAGGGAGCTATGTACTGGACGAATACGCCGTCGTGTTCAAAATTCTCTTTGCGGGCATTACGCTCTTGATCGTCCTGTTGTCCGCCGATTACCATCGCCACGTGGAATTGCCCAAAGGAGAATATACTTACCTTTTATTATTCGGGACCGTCGGGGCGATGGTCATGGCCTCTTCCCTCGATTTGATCACGCTGTTCGTCGGACTGGAGCTCCTGTCGGTATCGTCCTACATATTGGCGGGGTTGCGCCGGAGCTCCAAATCCGCCGAAGGGGCGATGAAATACCTGGTGATCGGGGCCATCGCGTCGGCCTGTATCCTGTTCGGGATGTCTTATGTCTACGGCTTGACCGGTACCACCAACCTCGGCGAAGCGGGGTTCATTCTGGCGCAAATCTGGGACGCTTACAGAGGGATCATCCTGATCGGACTCGTTCTGATGCTGGCCGGCTTCTCGGTGAAAATCGCGGCGGTGCCTTTTCACATGTGGGCGCCGGACGCCTATGAGGGGGCACCCACCCCCATTACCGCGTTTCTGGCCGCGGCCTCGAAGGCGGCGGGCTTTGCGATGTTGGTCCGCGTCTTTCTCTACGCTTTCTCCCTCCATTTTCCGGAGTGGGGGGGCTTGTGGATCGCGATCGCGGCCTTGACCATGGTGGTCGGCAATCTCCTGGCCATCGTCCAGCGAAACGCCAAGCGCATGCTGGCCTATTCGAGCGTGGGACAGGCGGGCTACCTCCTGGTTCCCTTCGCGGATCTGACCCGTGCCTATCACGGGGGTAACGTGTTTCAGAGCATGTCGGCGATGTACTTCTATTTGGCCGCTTATGCCCTCATGAGCATCGGGGCGTTCGCCGTCCTCACCGTGGTGACGCGCCACGCCGATTCGGAAGACATCGACGCCTTTGCCGGTCTGTACCGGCGCGAGCCCCGGCTGGCGGCGGCCATGGGGGTGTTCCTGCTGGGGATGGCGGGCATGCCGGTCACTTCGGGCTTTGTCGGCAAGTTCCTCATCGCCCTCGGCGCCATCAACACCGGGTACTACTGGCTGGCGGCGTTGATTTTCCTGACCAGCGTAATGGCCTTTGCCTACTACTTCGGCATTCTGCGCCGCATGTTCTTTCAGGAGCCGTACGGCGGCGGGGAGCCTTGGAAGATGTCTCCGGCCGTCGCCGTGGTCGTGTTTCTTTCCCTCGCGGGGACCATCGGGCTGGGGGTGGCTCCGGGGCTGGTGATGCACGGTCTTTCGGGTCTCCACTGGTTCGGACAGTGAGGGGGGAGCGCGTATGGAACTCGAATCGACCGCCCGGCAACCGGTGTGGAAAGCCTTGTGGATCGTGTCGCTGGGCCATTTTCTCAACGACGTGATGACGACCTTGGTCCCCTCGCTTCTGCCCCTCTTCCAATCCCATTTGGGGTTGACGTATGTGGAATTGGGCGTCCTGGTGCTGGTGGCCTATGTCACCTCGTCTCTGATTCAGCCGGTCATCGGAGCGTGGACCGACCGCCGGCCGCGTCCCTGGCTACTCCCGGCCGGGGTTTTTGCGGTCGGCGCCGGGGTGGCGGCCTTGGGGTATGCTCCGAGTTACACGTGGCTGCTGGTGTTGGTGGCGCTCATGGGCGTCGGCTCCGCCGCGTTCCATCCCGAGGCGAGCCGGGCGGCCCATCTGGCGTCCGGAGCCAAAAAGGGAACGGCCCAATCCGTTTTTCAGGTGGGTGGGAATGCCGGGCAAGCGGTGGCGCCCCTGATTGTCGGCACGTTCTTTGTGTGGACGGGCCTCCGGGGCAGTGTGTGGATGCTGGTGCCCGCCCTGATCGCCGCCGGAGCCCTGGCCACTTTGGTGCCGTGGTACCGGGAGCGGGCCTTTACCGTCCGGAGCCGCCGGGAGGACAACCGGAGCGAGGGAGGGGGACGGGCGTCCGGGCTGGTGCTGCTCCTGTTGGTGGTGACGCTCCGGTCGTGGACGCACGCCGGTCTTTCCGGGTTTTTGCCCCTGTACTACGTCAACGTGCGGGGCGTTTCGACGTCCGTGGCGGAGCTGTACGCATTTCTCTTTCTGATGGCGGGGGCGCTGGGGACGTTCTTCGGCGGTCCCCTGTCCGACCGGTTGGGCAAAAAACGGCTCATCCTCCTGTCGACGGCGGGCGCCGTTCCCTTCTCCTTGGCGCTGCCCTATGTCCACGGCGTGTGGGCGGCCCTGGACGTGGTCCTGCTCGGGTTCATCGTCCTGTCGACCTTCGCGGTGACGGTGGTTTTCGGCCAACAATTGATGCCCGGCCGGATCGGAATGGTCTCCGGTCTCATGATCGGCCTGGCGGTGGGCATGGGCGGGGTCGGCGCCTCCCTGGCCGGGTATGCGGCGGATCACATCGGAATTGCCGCGACGATCGAAGCTCTGGCCGTACTCCCGCTGATTTCCGCCGTTTTGGCCCTGGGCCTTCCGGAGGACCGCCCCCTGAGCCCCAGCGGCCGCCCGGCCGTTCGCTGAGGGGACCCGGACCTCCGCCGTTTCGAATCCGCTTCCGGAAGGAGAAAAAAGGCGCCCGGGAGACCGACCCCGGGCGCCGGTTGGAGGCGGGAGCCGCCGCTCAGTAAGCGACGGCTTGGGCCGCTGCGCCGCCTCCGGGGCCGCCGTAACCGTAACCGCCGGTCGGAACGATCAGGAAGAACAGGACGAAAATGATGAGGAACACGACCGCCCACCGGGTTGCCGGACCGAACACACCAAAGAACATGTTTCATCCTCCTCATCTCTTGGTGTTGGGGATTACCCGTAAATAGTGAATGCTCGGGGGCGAGGCGGCGAAAGGGACAGGAGACCCGGGGCTGCAAAATGGGCCGCCGGATGGGAGGAGGGATCGGGACCATGCCGACGGATATCGCACCGTCTCCGGGCGCTTCCGGGATGTTGACGATCGCCATGATGCTCTTCGCCGTCGTGATCGCCTGGCACGCCCTCGGGCAAGTGAAATGGGGCTTGTTTCTCAAGGACGGGGGCGGCAATCAGGCGAAGGTCCTGCGCCTGCTTCTGGCCGTCGCCCTGGCTTGGAATCTGGTCCAGTTCATCGGCGCCTACGTCTTTGCATCCCGGCTGCTCCGGGATCTCTTCTCATGAGGCTCGGCCGGCGGCGCCATGAGGTGCGCCCAGCGGTGCCAAGAGGCTCGCCCGGCGGCGCGAAGCCGGTCGGGATCCGAGCTATAAAAGCCTCCCTTCCCGGCTACACTGTTCGTAGCGGGAGGGGATGGTATTATGCGAAGAATCGGTCTTTTGGGATGGGGGCTTTTCCTGGTTTTGGCGTGGGCGTCTCTGTCCGGCGGGAAGTCGATTTCGGCGGATGAGGCGGCCCCCCCGGCGTTCCTGGAGCGCGCGTTCGCGGCGACGGGAGCGCGGGCGGAGGGATACGGCGTCCACCACTGGTCGATTTGGAATCACGAACTCATGTCCGTAGACGAACTCCGGCGGCTGGCCGGCCGGTTAAACGAGACCCTCGGTCTGGGGGACACCCGGGAATGGTCGTACGATCAAGGGGATCAACGGGTGTTCCAGCTCAGGGGCGGTTGGCCGGGCGGTACTTCGGGAATGATCGTGCTGACTTCCTTCCGGGTCGAAGGGCGCCGGCCGGACACCACCTTGGTCATTCGGGCCGAAAAAACGGGTCCGGATGTCGGGGATTTGGCCGAAATCCATGCGCGCGTTCGGAAAACATTGGAGAAAGCGGGAACCGGTCCCCGATTGGATACTTGTCTTTACGGAAGCCGGGATGGTAGAATGAGCGAGGCAGAGCGCCGCGAACTGATCGATCGAGTGTTGCAGGCGGTGCGGGCGCGGGAAGTGGAGGCGCTTCGTTCTCCTCAGGTTACGAGCGTGTCGGCGTACTCACCCCAGGTCAAAGCGTACATATGGACGGGCAATCAAAAGATGAATCTGCAGATCGCGGTGCACGACGATGCGTACGGAAAGAAGACCCGCGTGGTGGTGGGCACCCCGATCGTCACCGTGGAGTACTGAGGACGGAGGGTTCGATCATTGGCGACCATTCTCGTGCAGGGCGGCCGGCGTCTCAAGGGAACGGTGAAGGTCAGCGGGGCCAAAAACTCCTCGCTCCCCATTCTCGCGGCGTCGCTGTTGGCCGTGAAAGGCGATTGCGTGCTGGAGGACGTGCCGGTCCTGCGGGACGTCGATTGTATGTGCGACATGATTGAGGCCCTCGGGGTCAAGGTCCACCGTTTTCCGGACGGCGTCGTCCGGCTCAACGCCGAACAGGTGACCACCACCGAAGCGCCTTACGAGCTGGTGCGCCGCATGCGCGCTTCCTTTGTCGTCATGGGGCCGCTTTTGGCGAGGTTCGGGCACGCCCGCGTGGCTTTGCCGGGAGGCTGCGCCATCGGCGCCCGGCCCGTGGACCAGCATATCAAGGGATTCGAGGCCCTGGGGGCCGAAGTCACCGTGGAGCACGGCTACGTCGAAGCCCGTGCGTCCCGGGGCCGGCTCCGGGGCAACCGCATTTATTTGGACATTCCGAGTGTGGGAGCGACCCAAAACATCATGATGGCGGCCACCCTGGCCGAAGGTCGCACCGTGATCGAAAACTGTGCTAAGGAACCGGAAATTGTCGATTTGGCTAATTTTCTTAATAAAATGGGCGCCCGAGTGCGGGGGGCGGGTACCGACGTGATCCGGATCGAAGGCGTCGATCATTTGGAGGGAGCGGAACACGCGGTCATCCCGGACCGCATCGAAGCGGGCACCTTTTTGTTGGCCGGGGCCATCACCGGCGGCGAGGTGTACGTCGAAGGGGCAATCAGCACCCACCTCAAGCCCGTCCTGGCCAAGTTGAAGGAGACGGGCATTCAGGTGGAGGACGACGTCAACGGCATCTTTGTCGCCGGAGGGCCGGGGACCAAAGCCCTGGACGTGAAGACTCATTATTATCCCGGATTTCCCACGGACATGCAGGCGCAGATGATGGCCTTGCTGACGGTGACTCCGGGGACCAGCATGATCACCGAAAGCGTGTTCGAAAACCGCTTCATGCACGTGGCCGAACTTCAGCGGATGGGGGCGGACATTAAGGTGGAGGGGCGCACCGCCCTGATCGAAGGGGTTCCCCGCCTGACGGGCGCCCGGGTCCACGCCACCGACTTGCGGGCCGGGGCCGCGCTGGTCCTCGCGGGTCTGTGCGCCGAAGGGGAGACGGAAGTTCTCGGCGTGCACCACATCGACCGCGGATACGTGGACATCGTGGGGAAATTGCGGGGATTGGGAGCCGAGATTGTCCGGAAAGAAGATTGAGGGCGGCCGTCGCCTTCGCCGGATCGATCGGAGAAGGCGGCGGCCGTTTTTTGTGCGCCCGGCCGCGGGTCCTGTACCTTCTCCGGAGGCGGAAATAACCGGCGGACGGCTGGGAAGAAAATCGAGCCGCAGGGAGGAAATCAGGCGCGGCGCTCCGCCGGAAACAGGACGTGGACGGTCTCCGGGCTGCCCGTGGATTCCGGCGGGAGTTCTTCCAGGAGCACCGTCCCTTCCTTCACTCCCCCGTCCCGCCGCCACCAGTGTAATTGGGCGCGGCGGCCGTCGGTGCGCAGCCACGCCCACTGTTCGCCGGGCCCCCACCATCCTGCGGCGTCTTCCCGGCCGAGGGGAGGCCGGGTCAACGGCACCGACCGGCCGTCCGGCCGGGTGAGCCACAGGGACCGGGGACCCAACCGGTGGGGCGCCCACGGGCGCTCCAGGGCGCGGGCGACAATCCAGCCGCTGCCGCCGGCGTGGGCGGAGGCGAACCGGTCGTCGGCCCCCTCGGGTGTCAACGGTCGCAGAGTTCCGGACCGGTGCTCCGGCGACCAGGCGACGAGCCGGGAGCGGGGCGGACTTGTCCCGGCGGAGGTTCGATCCTCTCCGGTCACCAAATAGGCGAACCAGGAGCGCCCCGCCTGTACGGCCCAACCGATCCCCCGGATACCGGGCGAAGGGGGGCCGGCCCACACGGGGGCCGCCGAACGGCCGGTGAGGGCCGCCGCCCGCCGCGTCCGGGCTTTTCCGGGGTCGGGCGTTTCCCGGACCACCACGGCCACGGCCCGGCCGTCCGGAGAGGGGAACACCCCGTCCAGTCCCCAGATCTCTTCCCCCGTTCCCTCTTCCGAAGTCCTTCCGGAGGAGGCCGGGTGTCCCGCCCCGGCCATGACCCGCGGCAACTCCCCCCACAAGACGGAAGAGCCACCCCGCCACGGTACCTCTATGATTTGCACCGGTTTCTGAACGGCCGCGATTCCGGGCGGTCTCGCGGATTGGCGGGAGGATTGTTCCGGGGGACCGGCGCCGGGAAGCGGCGGAGGAGGGGGGAGAAACCAGGCCGGAGTGGAGACGAACAGGCGCTCCCCGTCGTGTGCCCACGCAAAACGGTCGACATCCGCGGCGGCGAGGGTCCAGTCCTCCGGCCCCGCGCCGCCGAACGGCACCACCCACAGGTCGCACCCCCGTACGTAGGCGAGACGGTCGGTACGGGGCGCCCAGGCGATGTGGGGATCGACCCGGTCCCGGGCGACGAGCCAACTCCGCCCTCCTTCCGCGGCGATCACCCACAGCGAGCCGTCCCGCTTATGAACGGCGAGGTACCGGCCGTCCGGAGACCAGAGTGCGCGGTCCGCTCCCCGGCTGTGGGGCAGGGGGGCGAAGCGACCCCCCGCCCGCACGGTCCAAACGGCGTCCTCCCGGATCACCGCCACCCGGGGAGCCTCCCAGTCGCCTTGGGCCCGCCCGTGAAAAGCTCCGGCCGCAGGGCCCGAAAAAGGCCCTGCCAGGGCGCATATCGCCAGCGCCATAGCGCTTCGCCGGAGGCTTCCGGCCCCCGGGCGGTGCCGGTTGCTCTGCAACCCACGTTTCATGGCGAACACTCCCGCAATGGCTTGACGATAGTGTTCGCCGCAGCGGCGGGATTTATTGACGGCCTCCTCCGGGAATCGGCTCCGCAGGCGGTCATATTCCTCCCGTCCCCCGCATACAACGGGGAGTGGATGCGGTTTGACGTCCGGACGGGGGGGATCGGGAGTGCTGCGCACCGCGCGGGCCGCCCTCGTCGCGGTCCTCGCCTTCATCTTGGCGGCGGCGACGGTCGCCGCTCTGCAGGTCGGGGGGCGGCTGTTGGGTTCGCCGCCCGGCCCGCCGGCGGGAGGTCCTGCGATCCGGGTGTACCGGGCCGCGACCGGCGCGGTGACCTCCGTACCGCTCGAGGACTACGTCGCAGGCGTCGTCGCAGCCGAAATGCCCGCCGATTTCCAAATGGAAGCCCTCAAAGCCCAGGCGGTTGCCGCCCGCACGAACGCGGTCAGGGCGTTGGCCAGACCGGGCCGAGCTCCGGGCGGAGCCGATATCACCGACGATCCCCGGCGCGATCAAGCCTACCGTTCGCCGGACGAACTCCGCCTCCGCTGGGGTGCGGAGTTCCCGGCCAAATACGCCCGGGTCCTGGAAGCGGTCCAAGGCACCCGGGGGTTGATTCTCCTGTACGGGGGCCGGCCCATCGAAGCCCTTTTCTTTTCCACGAGCAACGGCTACACCGAAAGCGCCAAAGAACTGTGGGGAAGGGACTTGCCCTACCTGCAGTCCGTGCCCTCCCCCTGGGACGCCGCCATCGCCCCGCGTTTCAAAGCGACCAAGACGGTCACCATCCAAGAACTGGCGGACGCCCTGCACTTGGACGCCGTGCCCGCCACTGCGGCCGGCGCTCCCTTGATTCAGGTGCTGGCGGAATCCCCTACTCGCCGCGTAAAGGAAATCCGGGTCGGAGACAAGCGGATGAGCGGCAACGATTTTAGGCAGGCCCTCGGGCTGAATTCCACCAGCTTCACTTGGCGCGCCGCCGGTGGGCGGGTGACCTTCGAAACCGTCGGCTACGGCCACGGGGTCGGAATGAGCCAGTACGGAGCCGAAGCCCTTGCCCGGCAGGGCCGTACCGCCGAGGAGATCCTCGCATACTACTACCGGGGGACCGCCCTCGGTTCCGTGGACTCGTCCGGGCCGGCGGCCCGGTGAGGCGGGAGCGGGCCTTTTCCGAATCGCCCCGAAAATCTTATAGGGTTTGCCCGGACACTTGGTATATTTCACCTCATCCCCGGCGACAATGGCCTATTGAGGTGATGAAGGTGAAACCTGAAGACCAACAGTTGGGGCAACCCCGGGAAGAGCAGAATCCCGCGCAGCCGGAAGAGCCGCCGGTTTCCGGAGAAGCGGGCGGATCCGGACAGCGCGCCGAGGAGACCGGGCCGGCTTCCGTACAACAGCGCCTCTCGTGGCGCGGCATCCTTCGCAAACGCTGGGTTTATCCCGCCGTCTACCTCGCCGCAGCCGTCCTGATCATCGCCCTCATGTACGCCAAGAATGCACAGGTTTGGCCCTTTGCCAAGGAGGAACCCGCACCGGCCCCGAACAAGACGGCGCTGGATACGGGCGACCAGCCGGCCCTCCCGGTGAATTCGGCGCCGAGCTTTGTCTGGCCGGCCGACCCTGCGGCAAAAGTCAAGGTGTCGATGGGCAACTTCGACGATACGATGTCCAAAGAGGCCCAAGCGGGAGCGCTGGTCCGGTTTGACAACAGTTACTACCCCCATCACGGGGTGGATCTGGCGGCGCCCGACGGCAAGGCCTTTCAGGTTTTGGCCGCCGCTGCCGGCAAGGTGACCAAAGTGGAAGACGATCCCCTGATGGGGAAAGTGGTCGAAATCGCGGCCGACAACGGGTATATCCTTTATTACGCCTCTTTGGCGGACGTCTCGGTGAAACCGGGGGATGCGGTGACCCAGGGGCAGCCCATCGCGAAATCGGGCATGAACCGCTTCGAGGCGGGCGCCAAGAATCATGTGCACCTGGAGATTAAGAAAGACGGCCAGGAGGTCAATCCGGAGACCGTGCTGCCGTCGCCGAAAAATTCCTGACTTGCGCCGGGCGGGGAAGCGTGCGGGGGAGCGCGCCCCCGCCTTTTGCACGAGAACGAAAGCGACGCTTCTTGTCAACCCCCGGCACGGGACATCAGCCCGTCCTTCCCCGGTCGGGCTTGATTTGCCGCCTCCTTAGGCATAGAGACGGCCTCTCCGCATAGAATGTATCAGACATTTTGAGATGTGGGGAGGCGAAGGGCGTGCACGACTACATCCGCGAGCGCACGATCAAAATCGGCGAATACATCGTCGAGACCCGCAACACCGTGCGCACGATCGCCCGCGAGTTCGGCGTGTCCAAGAGTACCGTGCACAAAGACCTAACCGAGCGTCTGCCGGAGATCAACCCCGAGTTGGCCAGCCGCGTCAAGGAAATCTTAGAATATCATAAATCCATTCGACATCTGCGCGGCGGGGAAGCCACCAAGAAGAAGTACCGGAACGGCGACGCCTCCCGACCGGCGGAAAAAACCCTGATTTGAGGGAGGGGCGGCGCAGGCGATACCGGGCCGTCGCCGCCGCTTCCCCTCGCGGGCCGGAGGACAAGGCTGACGAGGATGACAAAGGTTTCCGGCCCCTCGGTCGTCCGGCCTTCCGGCCGGCGCCTCCCCCACATCTCGATGTTCACACCGTCAAAATCCCCCGGCCCCGGGAGACCAAGCAGGAAAATCCCCGGGGCCGGACGCATTTTACTGCGGAGGGGATTGCCGTGATCCGCGGACTGTACATCTCCGCTTCGGGGATGATCGCCCAGCAGCGCAGACAGGAGGTCGTCACAAACAACCTCGTCAACGCGACGACCCCGGGATATAAACAAGATGACCCGTCCCTCCGGGCGTTTCGGGACCTGCTCGTCCTGCGCCTGGGGGGGAGGGCGGCGGACCGGCCGCCCCCGGCGGTGGGGCCCGTGGGGCTGGGCACCACCCTGGAAGAGGCGGTGCCCCGCTGGACGCCGGGCCCCCTTGTCGAGACGCGGCGAAAGCAGGATTTCGCCATTATCGATCCGCCGGGCCGCTCGGGGCTCGCGCCGGATGGAGTGGAAGCTTTCTTTGCGGTGGAGGGACCGGGCGGAGACATGAGGCTCACCCGAAACGGCCAGTTCGTCGAAGGACCGGACGGCCGGCTGTACACCGCGTCCGGCTACAGGCTGCTGGCCCGGGACCCCGGCGGCCGGGCGATTCCCGGTTCCTCGGTGGGGCTGGACGCCTCCGGGGCGGTGCACGCCTACGGGCCGGGCGGCGGAGAAATCGCCGGAGGGGGCATCGCCCTGGTGGACGCCGCGGTGCGCGATCTGGAAAAGCAAGGGGACGGTTCCTACCGGCCGGTCGCGCCCGGCGGCTTGGCGCCCTCGGCGGCCGGCCTGCGCCAGGGCTTTCTGGAGCAGTCCAACGTCGATGCGGCCGACACGGCGGTGCAGATGATCGCCGTGACCCGGGCTTATGAAGCCAATCAGAAGGTGATCCATACCATCGACCAAAGTCTGGACAAGCTGGTGAATCAAGTGGGCCGGCTCAACGCGTAACCTCGGGGAGGGATGGGGCATGCGCGTCCTGTGGACGGCGGCGTCGGGCATGACCGCCGGGGTGCGGCGGGTGGACGCCCTGGCCAACGATGTCGCCAACCTCGACACAACCGGATTCAAAAGCGAAGACACGACCTTCTCGGAGTTGCTGGCGGTGCGGTATGCCCAGGGGAACCAGCAGGTCCCGCCCCCGGGCAACACCCCTCCGGGGATCTCCGTCGGCAGCGGCGTGCGGGTTTCGGCCCGGATTTCGAACTGGACTCAGGGCCCTCTCCGCGAGACCGGCCGGAAATTGGACGTCGCCTGGGAAGGGGAAGGATTTTTTGCCGTATCCGGACCCGAAGGGGTTCTGTATACGAGGGACGGCTCATTCCACGTGGACGCCGCCCCCGGCGGCCCCGTACGCCTCGTCACGGCGGACGGCCGGTGGGTGCTGGGGGAGGACGGCTTGCCCATCGACCTGACGGGGGCGGATCTTTCCACCCTGACCATCCGTCCGGACGGGCGGATTCTGGCGTCCGTCGCGGGCGAAATGATGGAGTTGGGCCGGCTGCAGCGGGTGGTGTTCGACCATCCCGAGCGTCTGGTGAAGGTGGGGAACAACCGGTTTGCGGCCGGGACCGAACGCCCTTTGACCCCTCTGGACAATCCGGCCCGGTTCGGCACCCTCCGGCAGGGATACTTGGAGGCTTCAAACGTAGACCTGGTGGATGTCATGACCAAACTGTTGACGGCCGAGCGGGCCTATGCCCTTTCCGCCCGAGCCGTTCAGACGGCGGATCAGATGATGGGTCTGGCCAACAACATCCGCGGTTGACGGATGGTCCGGCGCCCCGTCGCCGGACGGCGGGATCCGCCTTCCGCGATTGCCCTGTCTACCATTGGGCAGTATAATTGTGGGTGGATTTTTTCAAGGAGGTCGCCCTGTGAATCTGCCCAATGCGTTGACGACAGTCCGGTTTTTATTGATTCCCGTCTATGTCGTGGTCTTTTTTTCGCGCTGGCCGTGGAATATGGAAGGCGCCCTGCTGGTGCTTTTCTTGGCCGGTCTGACGGACGTGTTGGACGGATACTGGGCGCGCCGCCACAAACAGGTGACCGAGGTCGGGATGATGCTCGACCCGCTGGCCGACAAGCTGATGATGGTGGCGGTGCTGACTTCCTTTGTAATC
The DNA here is from genome assembly GCA_029961045.1 of Alicyclobacillaceae bacterium. Classification (GTDB taxonomy): domain Bacteria; phylum Bacillota; class Bacilli; order Kyrpidiales; family Kyrpidiaceae; genus JASBVN01. Next base: position 109,556 of record JASBVN010000010.1, read on the forward strand.
GCCGGTCGCGTCGAGTGGTGGATGGCGGGTTTGCTCGCCTTTCGCGAGGTGACGATGATCGTTTGCGCCGCCCTGTTTCACCGGCGGGGGAAAAAGATCGTTCCGGCAATGTTTTGGGGAAAGGCGACTACCGTTTTGTACTATGTCACCGTCGTTGCCGTCCTGTTCGAATGGCCGGTGATGAACGTGCTGTTGTGGCTGACGGTGGCTCTTTCTTTTTTCACCAGCTTGATGTACCTGGCGAAATTTCGCGAGATGAACCGCCCGTCGCCGTAACGGATCGCGGTTGCGGATTCGGACCGGCGGTTCGGCTGAGCGAGAGGGCGCTCGGATGCGGCCCCGGTCTGCGGATGCGTCCGCAGTCCTATGTACCGGAGCACCATCCCCCCAGGGACGGTGCTTTTTTATGTGAACGCCCCGTCCCGCGGGCACGGGGCGGTATCTGTAGTGTGGGACCGGTCCAAAGCCGTATGCCTGAGAAACGAGCCCTCCGGCGGGAATCGGTGGCGTCCCGCGAAAGCGTTGGGAGAGGTCTCCCGTCGCGTGCCCGTTTGGGCAAATCCGACGTCCGGAAGGAGGCGAAAGCCTGGTCGGGAGGCCGTCTGCCCGAATGATCCGGGCAGGTTTTAGACCAGGGGACGGAAGATGTACGATGCCGACGAGATTCAAAGGATTTTGCCGCACCGTCCGCCGTTTTTGCTGGTGGACCGCATTCTCGAGCTGGAACCGGGAAAACGGGCCGTCGGGCTGAAAAACGTCACGATGAACGAGCCGTTTTTTGCCGGGCATTTTCCCGGATACGCCGTGATGCCCGGTGTGTTGATCGTAGAGGCCCTGGCTCAAACGGGAGCCGTGGCCATTTTAACCCTTCGGGAATACGAGGGAAAAATCGGCTTTTTCGCCGGGATCGACGGCTTCCGGTTCCGCCGGCAGGTGCGGCCGGGGGATCAACTGCGCTTGGAGGTGGAAATTCACCGGCTCAAGGGCGCCATCGGCAAGGGGGCGGGCCGGGCGTTGGTGGACGGCCAGGTGGCCGCCGAAGGGGAATTGATGTTCGCCATCGGAGACCCCCCTTCCGGAGAGCGCTCCTGAAACCTTGCTCCCATCGGCGGCGGCCGTCGCGGGCTCTTCAGGCGTTCCACGTCTTTTGCAGTTTGCGGAGGGCCCGCCGGAAATAGACGGCGGCCGCTTGGCGGGTAATGCCCTCCCGCCGGGCGAAGGCCGCGAGGGTGCCGCCCCGGAGGACCTCGCCGAGGGCGGCTCGCTCCCGGGGCGTCAGTTGGGCCAGCAGCAGGCGGATTTCCACTTCGTCGAAGGGATTACGGGCCCGGGCGTCGGCGAGTTCCGCCGGTTCGCCGGGCTCGCCCTCCGGATCCGGCACCGGGAGGGACAGGCGCCGGTCTTGTTCGCGGCTCCACCGCCGGGCCAGGGTCCAGAGGCGGAAATGCAGCCGGCGGGCGGCGTAAGCGGTAAAGGGAACGCCCCGAGCGGGATCCCACGTCCGCAGGGCTTCGAGATAGACCAGGGCCGCTTCGCCGAGGGCGTCTTCGCTTTCCACGCCCCGGTACCGGCGGGCGACCGACCGGAACAGGGGAACGAGGCGGCGCCACAGGCCGGCGACCGCCTCCGGCCGCCCGGCCCGGGCGGCGGCTACGAGATCCGGGGGAACGTCAAACACTGCGACCGGCTCCTTTCCCCGGAGGCCTCCGGTTGCGGGATTTGCGCGCACCGTGAGCATACGGGAAAGGGCGGGGCGGTGTCATACGCCCGGCGGCCGGAAATCGGCCGGAAAAGGGCCTCCGAGTTGCATCCGGTTTCCGAACGAGTTGTGAAAACTTGGCGAAATCTACTAAATAGACTTCAACAATCTCGACAACTGTGTAATATTTTGGTACGATCGAAGAGGTTGACACTGGAAATCCGGTTGCCGGATGCGATAAGGGGGATGATGGGGCGATGAAGTGGGCGCCGATTGAGGGGAGTATCTGGAATATTGGCGCATTTTGGCCGGTGTACGGGGAGCGGGGGGACGAGACGCTCGTCTTGTGGAAAAACGGGCAGTGCACGGCCCACCCGATTCCGGTGCGGCGGGTGCTCAAGGATTTGGCCGCCGCCCTTGCCGTCGATTTGACACAATTGCGGGATATTTACGGGCGGGAGACCAGAAGGAAATTGGCGGTTCCCCTGGCTCTTCACGAGAAAATTCTCCTCGTGCCCCTGCGGGTCCGGAAGGCGCGGATTGCCGGGGACGAGGTGTACGGGTATTTTTGCCTCAATTGCATTCAGGGGGTGCGGATCGGACTGGACGGCCGCACGGAGATCGCCGTCGCCCACCGGATCGTATCCCTGGAACAGCGCCTCCGGTCGGTGAGGGAACAACTCGCGCGGGCTTATATGGTGCAGCGGTTCCATTACCTCCGGATGGTGACCGGGTGGCTGCCGGTCACCCTGTCCGGGCCGGAGGAAGACGCCTGGCCGGAATGTTTGGGGGAAGAACGGCGGATTTATCCCTCCGGCGACGGACCGGGCGGGTCGGGGGGAAGTCCCGCGTCTTCCCGGTCCTCCAGCCAGGCGGGGCCTTCTAAGAAAACCTCTCCCTGACCGCGGGTGGCGTCCGCCACCACCTCCCGGAGCCGCGCCGCCTCTTCTTCCGGTACGTAGGCGGTGAGACAGACGTCCTCTCCGTAGACGGGTTCGTCCGAGGGCCATCCGGCCTCGTGCAACAGATGGGCGATGCGGCCGTAGTGGGGATAGGCGAACCGGAGCCGGACCCGGAGACCGGGCCGCCTCGTCACCACTCCCGCCGCCCGGACCGCCTCGGAGGCGGCGCGGCTGTACGCCCGCACCAGTCCTCCCGCTCCGAGCAACACCCCGCCGAAATAGCGGGTGACCACCACGAGAACATCCCGCAACTCCAGTTGGTGCAACACTTCGAGGATCGGCCGCCCGGCGGTGCCCGCCGGTTCGCCGTCGTCGCTGGACCGCTGGATTTCTCCGCCCCGGCCGATGATGTACGCGTAGCAGTGGTGTGCGGCGTCCCAATGGCGGCGGCGGATCTCTTTCAGCCATTCTTGAGCCTCTTCCTCCCGCTCCACCCGCATCGCCCGGCCGATAAACCGCGACCGCTTGACGGTCCATTCGGCCTCCCCGGCCTGGCGGACCGTTCGATACTTTTCCATCCCGGGCCTCCTTTCTCGCGGGACGATGGTCCGGCTTCTATCCTAGTGCGCCGGCGCCTCCGGCGCAAGGCCGGTTTGAAGGGGGCCGGCGCGCGGAGGGGGCCGGAGGACCGCGCCTCTTGACAACCGGCGCCCGCCCACCCATAATGATGCTGAGCCTTACACGGTACCCCGTATGGTATATACCCTCCGGAGAACCGGCGCAGAGCCGGCGACGGGTGGCCGTTGTAAAACGGAGGTGTTGGGCAGAAAGGTGGTCGGTATGAAAACGTGGGTGAAGGGTGTGTTGTTTCTCGGTGTCCCGTTAGGCGGATTTCTCCTGGTCCTCAGTGGCGCCTTGACGCAGAAGATCCCGCCGGGCACCGCGGAGCGGGCCGCGGCGAAGATCGGCGGCGTGCAGACGGCGCCGGTGGAGCCGGCTCCTTCCCGGACAGGCGTGACTGTGCCGGGGACGGTGGTGGCGGACGGATCGTCCCAGATCGCGAGCAAGGTGATGGCCTCGGTCCAGCAGGTGATGGTCAAAGAAGGGGATTTTGTAAAACAGGGGCAAACCCTGGTGGTTTTAAATCCAGAACCCCTGGCGGCCGCCGTCCGGCAGGCGGAGGCCGGAAGCCGGCAAGCGGAAGCGGGCGTCCAAGCGGCCCAAGCGGTCCGGGCGCAGATCGAGGAGGCCGTCCGCCAGGCCCAAGCGGGTCTTCAGGCGGCCCGGGCCAACCTGCAGAGCGCCGAGGCCGATTGGAAGCGCACGGAGTCCCTTTACGAGGCGGGGGCGGCGAGCCGGCAGGACTACGACCACGCCCGGGCGCGCTACCAATCGGCCCAGGCGCAGTATGATCAAGCCCAGGCGGCCTTACAGGGCGCCCTGGCCCAAAAGGCGGAAGCCGAAGCCCGCCTCGGCCAGGCCCAAGCCCAACTCACCCAGGCCCAGGCTTCGGTGCAAGCAGCGGCGGCGAACCTGAGCGACACGGTCCTCAAGGCTCCCTTTGACGGCTTTGTCACCGCCAAAATGGTCCACGAGGGGGATATGGCGACCCCCGGCATGCCTCTGCTGACCGTGGAGCGCGGACCCTATGCCCTGCAGGTGTTCGCCGAGGAAAAGCTGGCCGCCTCCGTGAAGCCCGGCGATGCGGTGCCGGTACATATCCCGGCCTTGGGCCAAACGGCGACCGGTGTCGTGGTCGAGATCGCTCCTCGAATCGACCCGGCCAGCCGCACTTTCAAAATGAAAATCCGCTTGCCGGGCGAGCTGAAAGTGACACCGGGCATGTTCGGCGAAGCGACGCTCGGCGGCGGAGAAGCGCAAGTCCTGTACATTCCGAAGCAGGCGGTGGTGCGCTGGTCCCAGTTCACCGGCGTGTACGCGGTGGATGATCAGGGGCGCGCCCATTTGCGTTACGTGTCCCTGGGCCGGGAATCGGGTGACAGGGTGGAAGTCCTCAGCGGCCTGAATGCCGGGGAGCGGATCGTCGTCTCCGGGGTGGACCGGGTGACCGACGGCGCGGAAGTGGGGAATCGCCCATGAAGATCGGCCTCTCCGGCAGAATCGCCAAGGCCTTCCTTCATTCCAAACTCACGCCGCTTCTCGTGATCGCGGCCCTCTTGATGGGCTTGCTGGCGGTCTTCGCCACCCCCCGGGAAGAAGAACCGCAAATTTCCGTGCCGATGATTGACATTTTTGTGCCGTATCCCGGGGCGACGGCACAGGATGTGGAAGATCGGGTGACCAAGGTCCTCGAGAAAAAGCTTTGGAAAATCAAAGGGGTCGAGTACATTTATTCCACATCCCGGCCGGGGATGGCCCTCATCACGCTGCGGTACTACGTGGGGACGGATCTGAACGACGCCATCGTCCGGACGTACAACGAGGTCATGTCCAACATGGACGAGGTGCCGCCGGGCGTCGGCACGCCGCTCGTCAAGCCGATGACCATCGACGACGTGCCCATCGTCTCCTTGACGGTGTGGAGCGACCGGTTGGACGACGGCGCCCTGCGGCGTATCGCGGCGGTATTGGCGGACGAGATCAACAAAGTGAAGGACGTCTCCAAGGTCCAGATCATCGGCGGCCGGGAGCGGGAAGTGCGCATCGAAGTCGATCCGGCCCGCCTGGCGGCTTTCGGACTTTCGCCCCTCGCGTTGGAGAAAACCTTGCAAAGCGGCAACCAGTCCCGGGACGCCGGGCAGTTCGCCCGGGGCAACCGGCAGTATCTCGTCAAGGCCGGCGCGTATTGGGCGGATGCGGAGGAAATCAAGAACCTGGTGGTCGGCGTGTACCGGGATCGCCCCGTCTTTTTGAAAGACGTGGCGACGGTGGTGGACGGCCCCGGGGAAGTGAACCGGTATGTGCTCTTCGGCGCAGGGCCGCGGGCGGCCGAAAAAGGCATTGCGGAGTCCCCCGGGCGGATTTTCCCGGCGGTGACGCTGGCCGTGGCGAAAAAGCCGGGGACCAACGCGGTGTGGGTGGCCGGCGACGTGATCCGCAAGGTGGACGATCTCAAGGGCAAGGTGATCCCCGGAGACGTCCACGTCACCGTGACGCGCAATTACGGAAACACGGCGAAGGAGAAAGCCGACGAGCTGATCGACCACCTGCTGATCGCGACCGCGTCGGTGATCCTGCTCATCGGCGTGGCCCTCGGGATCCGGGAGGCGATCGTGGTGGGGGTGGCGGTTCCGGTCACCCTGGCCCTGGCCCTGTTCCTGAGCTACCTGTACGGCTACACCTTGAACCGGGTGACCCTGTTCGCCCTGATTTTTGCCATCGGCATTCTGGTCGACGACGCCATCGTGGTCGTGGAAAATATGCACCGCTGGTTCCGGATGCGAACCCTGAAGCCCCAAGAGGCGGCGGTGCGGGCGGTGGACGAGGTGGGCAATCCGACCATTCTCGCCACCTTGACGGTGATCGCCGTCCTGCTGCCGATGGCTTTCGTCGGCGGCCTGATGGGCCCGTACATGAGCCCGATCCCGATCAACGCCTCGGTGGCCATGTTCTTCTCCCTTTTGGTGGCCTTTGTCGTCACTCCGTGGTTCGGCTACCGGTTTTTGAAGCGGGAGGAGCCGGTCCCGGCGGTTCCGGGGGCGCCGGGGGCCGCAGGGCACGGGGGCGCGGGGCGCCTCGCCCGGATGTACGCCGGCGTGATGCTGTCTTTGATCGCCGGCCGGAAAAGGCGCAACCTGTTTTTGCTTGCCGTTTTGCTCCTGTTGATCGGCTCCATGGGCTTCTTTTACACCAAAGCCGTGGCGATGAAAATGTTGCCGTTCGACAACAAGAGCGAAATCCAGATCGTCCTCGATATGCCCGAGGGCAGCACCCTGGAGCAGACGGCGGCGGCCACGAAGGCGGTCGGCGACTATTTGTCCACCGTCAATGAGGTCACCGATTACGAAATGTATGTAGGCACGGCTTCTCCGTTCAATTTCAACGGCCTGGTTCGCCACTACTACCTGCGCGAGGGGCCGAATGTCGCGGATATCCAGGTCAACTTGGCGGCCAAAGGGGAGCGGCAACAGCAGAGCCACGACATCGCCAAGCGCCTGCGGCCGGCAGTGCAGGCCATCGGCGAGCGGTACGGCGCCAATGTGAAGGTGGTGGAGGTGCCGCCGGGCCCGCCGGTGCAGTCCACTCTGGTCCTCGAAGTGTACGGCAACAACCGGGCGGACCAGGTGGCGGCGGCCCGCCAGGCGGAGGAGATTTTTAAGAAGACGCCGGGGGTCGTGGACGTGGACACGTCCCTGGAGGCGCCCCAGACCCAGTACACCTTCACCCTGACCGATCAGGCGCGGCTGAACGGGATCACCGACGAGGCGGTGGCCCAAACGCTGCAGGTGATGCTCCAGGGCGCCCAAGTGGGGCTGCTCCACCCGCCAAACGAGTTGGAACCGGTGAAGATTTGGCTGCAGCCGCCCCGGGACAGGCGGTCCGGCCTCGAACAGCTCAAAAGCATTCAGATTCCCACCCCTTCCGGCAAGTTGGTGCCCTTGGGCGAGGCGGCCGACATTCGCGAGGGGACGGCGGAGCAAGCGCTGTACCGCAAGAACCTGCAAAGCGTCGTCTACGTGTTCGGAGACGTGGCGGGCGGGGAGGAAAGCCCCGGCTATGCCATCGCCAAAATGTGGAATGCCGTGAGCCGCATTCAGACGCCCGGCGGCGCCAAGGTGGAGCAGTATCTCACCCGCCAGCCGTGGCTGGAGGAGGGGGTGAAGGTGAAATGGGACGGGGAGTGGCAGATCACTTACGAGGTATTCCGGGACCTGGGGATTGCCTTTGCCGTGGCCCTGGTGGTCATGTACCTGCTGGTGGTCGCCTGGTTCCAGTCTTTTGTGAAGCCTTTGGTGATCATGTCCCCGATTCCCTTGACGATGATCGGCGTCGTGCCAGGGCACTGGCTGTTCGGGGCGTTTTTCACCGCCACGTCGATGATCGGGGTGATCGCCCTCGCGGGGATCATCGTCCGCAACTCGATTTTGCTCGTGGAATTTGCCGAGCGGCGGCGGGAGGAGGGAGTGCCGCTGGACGAGGCGGTGGTAACGGCGGGGGTGGTGCGGGCCAAGCCCATCCTGCTCACCGCCGCGGCGGTGGTCGTCGGCGCCTTCGTCATCCTGTTCGACCCGATTTTCCAGGGGTTGGCCATTTCCCTGATGTTCGGCACGGCGGCATCGACGGTGCTGACGCTGTTCGTGATCCCGGTCCTGTATTTCGCCGTGGAGATCCGGCGCGAGCGCAGGCGGCAGCGGGCGGCGGCACGGGCGTCCGCCGGGGAATGACCGGGGGCTTC
>JASBVN010000011.1 GCA_029961045.1 Alicyclobacillaceae bacterium
GAAGCTTGGGCGGAGGTCTATAAGGCCCTCGCCGACAAGACGCGCCTGCACATTTTGGCCCTGCTGAGGGGAGGAGAGATGTGCGTGTGCGAATTGGTCGAGGTGTTGCAGATGACCCAGCCGGCCGTCTCGCAACACCTGCGCAGATTGAAGCAGGCGGGGCTGGTCAAGGAGCGGAAAACGGCGCAGTGGGTGTTTTACCGCCTGGACGGGGCCGGCGTCCCCTTTTTGGACGCGATGCTGGACGCCCTGCCCGGCGTGGAAGAGGAACGGGCGCGGCTGGAGGCCCAGGGGCTGAGGGTCGCCTGCGGGCCTTGAAGTTAAAGGAGTTGCGGCAATGATCTTCCTGGCGGCCGGTATTTTTGTGTGGACCCTCGTCTTCGTGATTTGGCAACCGAGGGGGCTGTCCATCGGCTGGAGCGCGTTGGGCGGTGCGGCGCTGGCTTTGCTGTTTGGCGGGGGGAGCCGGGCGAGTTGCGCGTCCGGCCGCCGATTCTTCGGGAAGGGGGGATAGAGATGAAGGAAAAACCGTTGATCTATTTTCTGTGCACGGGAAATTCGTGCCGCAGCCAAATGGCGGAGGGCTGGGCGAAGCATCTCGGAGGAGATCTGGTGGAAGTCCACAGTGCCGGCCTCGAAGCCCACGGGTTGAATCCCCGGGCCGTGGCGGCGATGCGGGAGGCTGGGGTGGATATTTCGCGCCAGGCGTCGAAGCGGATCGACCCGGAGCTTCTGCGGCGGGCGGACTATGTGATCACCCTGTGCGGCGACGCCGAGGAGCGGTGCCCGGCGACCCCGCCCGGGGTGAAGCGGCTGCACTGGGGGCTGGAAGACCCGGCGAAAGCGACCGGGACGGAAGAAGAAGTGGCGGCGAAGTTCCGGGAGGTGCGGGACGCGATTCGGGACAGAATCCAAGTCTTTTTGGAGGAGTTGCGGCGGGAGAGGGAACGCCCGGTCGATTGAACGGGTGCCGGGAGCGGTGGTGTATAATGAACAAAAAGGGAACCACGGCTCCCGCCGGAGCGGGGGGATTCACATGAATTCGCCCAGAATTGGACCGGATTTGCGCTATTCATACAGGGATTATCTTACGTGGGACGATGGACAGCGTTGGGAATTGATTGAGGGCGTGCCGTACAACATGACCCAGGCGCCTTCCCCCAGGCACCAGGAGATTCTGGGGAACATTTTCGGATTGTTTTTCAATTATTTGGATAGGAAGGATTGCAAGGCCTATCTGGCCCCCTTTGATGTCCGGCTGTCCGAAAGCGACAGAGAACAAGATATTCTCAATGTCGTGCAACCGGATCTCTCGATCGTCTGTGATCCGGGTAAAATCGATCACCGCGGCTGCAAAGGGGCCCCCGACCTGGTGGTGGAAATTCTTTCTCCGGAAACGGCAAAACGGGACAAGGGTCAAAAATTTTATTTGTACCAGGCCTATGGTGTCAGAGAATACTGGATTGTGGATTCCCATCACGAGATCATCGAAGTGTATGTCTGGAAAGACGGCCGGTTTCAGGACCGGCAGGTGTATGAAAAAGGGGACCGGCTGCCGGTGGGGATCTTCGAGGATTTCGCGTTGGATGTCGCAGCGGTGTTCAGGAGATGATCCGGCTCATGTCCGGCCCCGCAGGGTCGCCCATTGATGTTGCGGGCAACTGCACTACCCCTCTTTCGCCCCTTCTTCAGTCCTTGGAAAAAGTTCCGGAACACCCATCTCTTCCCTTCTTTTTTGATGCCGACGTCCCCACCGGGACATCACGTCTAAAACCTCCCGTATGCTTTGACCATACTCCGTTAAAGAGTATTCTACTTTGGGAGGGACTTGAGTATAAACTTTGCGATGAATGATGCCGTCTTGTTCTAACTCCCGCAGTTGTTGCGTCAACATTTTTTGGGTAATCTCGGGCATCTCGCGTTTCAATTCCCCGAATCGCTTGACCCCTTCGGTCAGATGACAGAGGATCAAGGGCTTCCATTTCCCCCCAATCACCTTGAGGGTGGTTTCCACCGCCCTTTTGAATTCCAGATCTCCCATGGTATCATGAGCTCCTTCCCGTATATTCAAGGATACTAAGTTACAACAAAGTACCTACTTGTTCACAAACACCATATACCTAATAATTACTGTATCGTCTATTATAACTTGTTCCCTTGATTGAAAAGAAGCATATCGTGAAGCAATTTTCGCCATCATAAAGACGGGAACCCCGTAAAGGAGGGTCCATCCATATGAAACTGAGAGTGTCGGCGGTCCAATATCATCTTCATACGATCCGGTCATTTGAAGATTTCGCCGGGCAATCGGAGCATTATGTGAAAACGGCCGAAGAATTCGGCGCCGAGTTTGTATTATTCCCCGAGTTTTTTACGACTCAATTGATGTCCATCGGCGACAAACGAGGAAATGCCTTGACCATCCGTGATTTACCCGATTTTACGGAGCAGTACCGGGATTTATTTTCATCCTTGGCGAAGCAAACGAAGATGCACATTATCGCAGGAACCCATGTCATTCGCAAAGGTGACCGGTTATACAACGTCGCTCATTTGTTCTATCCGGATGGAAGGATCGCGGAACAACCAAAGCTTCATATCACGCCGACGGAAGTGAAGGAATGGAAGATGACTCCCGGCGATGGCCTGCAGGTGTTCGAAACCGACAAAGGAACGATCGCCATCTTAACCTGCTATGACATCGAATTTCCAGAAATCGTTCGCATGGCCAAATGTTCAAATGGTGGAGGGCGGCGTACAGCGTGGAGGTCTTGCCGCTCCCCGTCGGCCCCGTGACCAGTACGATGCCGTGGGGGGCCTGAATCATGGACAGGAACGCCTCGCGGTTCCGCTCCGACAATCCCAGTTGATCGATGCGCGAAACCGCGTTGCGCAGATCCAGCAAGCGCAGGACGATTTTCTCCCCGAAAATCGTCGGCAGGGTGGCGACCCGCACGTCGACGGGCCGCCCCCGCACTTTGAGCTGGATGCGCCCGTCCTGGGGCAGCCGGTGTTCCGCGATGTTGAGATTGGCCATGATTTTGATGCGCGCCGTGAGGACGGGCTGAAGGTGTTTGGGCAACTTCATCTGGGTGTGCAGGACGCCGTCGATGCGGAAGCGCACCACGACGGCATGTTGTTGCGGATCGAAGTGGACGTCGCTCGCGCGGCCGTCGGCCGCCTGTTCGATCAATTGGTTGACCAGCCGGACGATCGGCGCATCTTCGGCCCGCACCTGCTCTTCGTCGATCTGTTCCGGTTGCACTTCTTTGAGGACTTCCGTCACCGATTGTTTGAGGCCGTAGTATTGTTCCAGCGCCCGGTCGATGTCGTCCCGGGTGGCGATCACGGGGTCGACGTGCAGGCCCGTGGTCATCCGGATGTCGTCGATCGCGAAATAATCCAGGGGATCGACCATGGCCAACGTGATCCGGTTGCCCTGGCGCCGGAGGGGGAGCACGCGGTACCTCCTGGCCAGGGATTCGGGAACCAGTTCCACCGCCGCCGGGTCGACCGGAAAGCGGTCGAGATTCACATGGGGGATGCCGAGCTGGAACTCCATCACTTCGATGAGCTGTTCTTCGCTGAGGATGCCGCTCCGGGTCAGGACCTCTCCCAGCCGGAGTCCGGTGACCTTTTGCTCCTCCAACGCCCGTTCGAGTTGTTCCCGGGTGATGAGCCCCGCCTCGATCAGCAGGTCCCCGAGTCGCTTTCGGGCCATGGGTCGCGCCCCCCTGTCAGACCGGTCTTCAAACTTTGATATTAAAACAATATATTCGCGCTCCTTGCGTCAAATCCTTCGCAAGTCTTCCCGTTTCAAGGAAATTTTAAGACCCATTCACATTTTGTTCCGGAAATAGGGAAGGGGAGGGGGTCAAGTCCGGCCGCCGGGCTTGACCCGGGCGGACCCGACCAATACCAATAAAGGAATGAGGGACATGGCGAGCCCCGCGGCGCACACCCCGCGCCATTGCCATAGGGCCCAACCGTAGGTTCCGAGAAGCGATCCGAACGAACTGCCGAGGAATACGCAGACCATGTACACCGCGTTCATCCGGTTGCGGGCGTCCGGGCGGACGGAGAAAATCCGCACTTGGGACACGATTTGGTTGGACTGGGTTCCGGCGTTCAGGAGAACCGCCGCGACGGCCAACCACGCGATCCAATATCCCGCCGTCCAAAACAGCAGGTACGCCCCCACCGCCGAACAGGCGGCCAACACCTGGACGGTGAACGGTCCCCGCTTGTCGATCAACCGGCCGGCCGCCGGAGCGACCAAAGTTCCCGTCAGGCCGATGATGCCGAATACTCCCACCGCCCGGCTTCCGAAGTGATAGGGCGGTGTGGACAGAAGCAGCGCCAAGTTGGTCCAAAAGGCGCTGAACGCTCCGAACATCATGCTCTGACTGAGACAGGCCCGCCGGAGAACCGGTTCCTGCCGCAGCAGCCGGGGCAGGGACAGCAAGACGGCGGGATACGACAGCCCGGAGCGGGGCCGTTCTCGGGGGAGGCCCGCCGCCAGCAGCCCGGCCAGGGCCACCATGCACCCGGCGGCGATCCAGTAGACGGCGCGCCAACCGGCGACCTCCGAAAGAAACCCGCCCGCCACCCGGGCTCCCAGGATGCCGAGGGTAAAACCGACAGACAGCCGGCTCAACACCCGCCCCCGGCGGCGGTCGTCCGACAACGCGGCGGCGAAGGGCACGATGATTTGCGGGATGACGGTGGCGACCCCGATGACGGCGCTGGCCGCCGCCAACCAGGCGAGGGTGGGGGAAAGTGCCGCCGCTGACAAGGCGAGGGCGACCACAACGGAAAGAACGAGAATCAGTTTTCTGCGGTCCACCATATCCCCGAGGGGAACAAAGAGAAACAGCCCCAGAGCGTACCCGAACTGGGTGATAGTAGAAATCCGGGCCGCCGAGGCGGGATCGACCTCCAGAGAACGGCTGATGTCCACGAGAATCGGCTGATTAAAGTAAATATTGGCCACGGCGACCCCGCACGCCACCGCCATGACGGTGACCGTCCAGCCCGTCAGAGAGGGCTCATCGCGGGACGCCGGCGCCGTTTGTTCCCTTTGAATCCTACACCCCTTCTTTCTCTTCCAGTACCTCCGGCAAGAGCGATTTTGTTTACTATGATTATAGAGCAAACTTTATTTTTATTTTAAGAGAAACGCGACGAAAAGAGATTTCAACTGCCTGTGCCCATACAAGGGGGCCGGCCCCCCGACCGGATGCGGAATATCCGGAATTTTCCTTGCTTCTTAGGTGGTTCCGGCCGATAATAGAGATACGGGACGAGCAAGAGGGGGTCTTAGGATGGGCAAAGGTGCGTTGAAAGGATTGCCGGCCGCTTTGGCCGCCGCGGTGTTGTTGGCGTCTCCGGCTGCGTACGCCGCGGGGGAAGGAGGGACCGGTGCGGGAGCGCCGGCCGCTCCGCAGACCGGCGGGAGCGGCGCGCCGGGATCCGGACCGTCGGATGGCTCGGGGCAGTCCGCTCCGGAACAGCGGCCTTCGGATTCGGAGAAGGCTTGGAAAAAGGAAAAGGGAAAGGAGTATCGCGAGCGAAAGGCGGGGATGAAGGCGGGTTCCCCGGATGCGGCGGCCGGGATGAATCCTGGCGCGGATGAGGGGCAGACCCGGCCGGATCAACCGGATGCAAACCGTCCCGGGGAAGACGGGAAGTCCGGGCTTCGCGGCCTGGACCGGGCGATCCAAGTCATTGAGCGAAACATTGAAAAAAATTCAAACAAACCAGGCCGGTCGGTTGAGGCCCTGAAAAAGGTTCTCGAAAAACTAATGGAATTGAAAAACCGGCAAGGGGACCAATCGGACGAAGAGACCGACCGCGAGGTGGAGTCCGCCTTGAGTCAGGCGGCGGCCGCCGGGGAGGCCGATGAAGAGGTCTTCAAAGCTCTGGCCGAGGTCCGGAAGAAACTGAATGAGATCGCCGGGGCCGTTCAGGCACTGGAAGAAGCGTTGAAGCAGAATCCGGCCGACCAATCCGTTCTCCCGCAGTTGCGGGAATTGTACGACGCCCTGGGCAAAAAGGAGATTCAAGTTTTTGTGAACGGGTTGCGGCCGAACTTTGACGTGCCTCCGGTGATCGAGAACGGCCGGACCTTGGTGCCCATCCGGCGCGTGGCCGAAGCCCTCGGCGCGACGGTGGACTGGAAGGATGGCACGGTGATGATCCAGAAAGGCGGGAAGACCGTGGTCTTGCGGATTGGGGATCCCTCGGCGGAGGTCGACGGCCGGCAGGTGTCGCTGGACGTGCCGGCGAAGCTCTCCGGTGGCCGGACCCTGGTGCCGCTGCGCTTTGTCGGCGAGGCGTTCGGAATGGCGGTGGATTACCGGGACGGGATCGTGTCCGTTCATCCCCCTGCCTCCCAAAACGGGTAATACTGCCGGGACAGAAGGGTCAAAGCCCGGTTTTGGCCGGGGCTTTGGCCCCTATTTTTTCATTTTTGAGTAGACAATCGGGATCGACAAAGGGCGGGACCCCGGTTATGCTATGAGTAAGCACTCAATCAGGAGGGGTGTTCATGGCGACGTCCGGTCCTCACAGTCCGAAAGAACCGGAAGGCCCGCAAGGTTCCCCGGCCGCGGACATTCCTGCCCCGGCCGTAGATCTACCCGAATTTCTCCGGTCCGAGGAGATGACCGAAAAGCACTGGCGCATCCTGGAGGCGGCGGTCGAGGTGTTTTCCGAAAAGGGTTTCGGCGCCTCCCGGACCAAGGAAATCGCCGCCGCGGCGGGGGTCTCCGAGGGCACGATCTTCAATTATTTCAAGACGAAAAAGGATTTGCTCACCGGATTGCTCCTGCCTTTGTTCGTGCGGTATTTCCGGCCCCTCGTCGCCCACAGCGTGGAGAAAATCCTAGAGACGGGGGAGGAAAAGAACCTCGAAGAGATTCTGTTTTCGTTGATGCAGGACCGCATTCATTTGCTTAGAAATAATTTTCCTCTTATCAAAACGGTGGCGGCGGAGGCGGCCTTTCACCCGGAGTTGCTCGATCCGATCCGGGAAAAGATCGCCCCCTACATGATCGGCCTCGGCAAGCGATTCCTTCGCCGGGAAAAGGAGCGGGGGAGGATCCGGGATGTCGACGAAGAAACCGCCCTCCGGATGCTCATGAGCATCATTCTGGGCTACGTCGTTGCGCGCCACACCTTTCCGGACCTGTTCGATTGGAAAGAAGAAGAGGAAGAGATCCGGGCCATGCTCGACATCTATCTTCACGGCGTGTCCGGAGAAAGAGAGGGAGGGAAGGCGTCTCCATGAGGAACCGGATGGGGTTGCCTTTGGCGGCGATGTTTGCGGCCCTCGTCCTCGCCGGCTGCTCGGGGAGCGGCGCCGCCGTCTACTCCGGCACCATCGAAGGGACCGAAATTCCGGTCCAGGCCGAGGTGGCCGGCACCGTCACCCAATTGCCTTTTCCCGAGGGCAGCGAGGTCCAAAAGGGACAAGTCCTCGCGCAGCTCGATGACGCCCTGTACCGGGCCCAGGTGCAGGAGGCGCGGGCCGGAGTGGACGCCGCCCTTGCCGCCTTCGACGAGGCCAGGGCGGGCAGCCGGGCCCAGGAAATTGTCCAGGCCGCGGCCGGAGTGGACCAGGCCCGGGCCATGGCGGAACAGGCGGCGCAAAAGGAGAGGAGCGCGGCGGAACAGGTGCAGTTCCTCAAGGCCAACCAAACCCAAACGGAACGGTTGTTGGAAGGGGCGCGGCAGACCCTCGCCTACCAGCAACAACAACTGGAAAGGACCAACTCTTTGTTCGCGGCCGGAGCGGCCACCCGGCAGCAGGTCGACGCCCAGCAAGAGGCGGTTCAGCAGGCCCGGACCAGGCTGAACCAACTCCTGGCCCAGATCGACGCCATCTCCGCCCAAATCCGCCAGGCCCAGAACGAACAGGCGGCGGCCGCCGCCCAACTGGAGTCCGCCAAGGCCGCGGAACGGGCGGCCCAGGCGAAACTGGACCTCCTGCGGGCCGGCGCCACCGACCAGCGCCTCCGCCAGCTTCTCGCCCAAAAAGAACAGGCCGACGCCCGATTGCAACAGGCGAACTGGCAACTGGGCAAGACGGCCGTCCGGGCGCCGGAGGACGGGATTCTCTTGCGAAAAGAAGTCGAAATCGGTGAGGTGGTCAAACCGGGTTCTGTCCTGTATACGCTGCTGAAAAAAGGCGATTTGAAGGTGGTCATCTATGTGCCCGAAGCGGAATTGGGCCGGGTGTACGCCGGTCAACCGGCGGAGATACGCGTCGATGCCTATCCCGGGCGCGCGTTTCGGGGAAAAGTGACCACCATCGCCGGCCGGGCGGAGTTCACGCCGAAAAACGTGCAAACTTCCGACGAGCGGACCAAAATGGTCTTTGCCGTCACGGTTCAGATTACGGAGGGGCTGGATCTGCTCAAGCCGGGTATGCCGGCGGACGTCGTGCTGGCGGCGAAAGCGGGGGACGGGAAATGAGCCGGTGGGCCATTCGGTGTGATGAACTGACCAAACGCTTCGGCGACAGGACGGCGGTCGACCGGGTCTCCCTCGCCATCCCGCGGGGGACGATCTTCGGCTTTCTCGGTCCGAACGGCTCGGGAAAATCGACGACGATCCGCATGCTTTGCGGTGTGCTCACTCCCACTTCCGGTTCGGGAGAGGTCCTGGGCTACGACCTGCTGACGGAAGCGGAGGAAATCAAGCAACACATCGGCTACATGTCGCAAAAGTTCAGCCTGTACGAAG
The DNA here is from genome assembly GCA_029961045.1 of Alicyclobacillaceae bacterium. Classification (GTDB taxonomy): domain Bacteria; phylum Bacillota; class Bacilli; order Kyrpidiales; family Kyrpidiaceae; genus JASBVN01. Next base: position 8,749 of record JASBVN010000011.1, read on the forward strand.
AGTTGACGGCGGAGGAAAATCTCTCTTTTTACGCCCGCATCTACGGCCTGTCCCTGGAGCGGGCCCGCCGGCGAAAGGAAGAGCTGATCGCCCTGGCGGGCCTTGCCGGCCGGGAGAAGCAGCGGGCGGGCTCCCTGTCGGGAGGGTGGAAGCAGCGCCTCGCCCTGGCCTGCGCCCTGCTGCACGAGCCGGAGCTGCTCATCCTCGACGAACCCACCGCCGGTGTGGACCCGGTGTCCAGGCGCATTTTCTGGGATTTGATCCGCGAATTCGCCCGGCGGGGCGTGACCGTCCTGGTGAGCACCCACTACATGGACGAGGCGGAGACCTGCGATCAAATCGGTTTCATTTTTTTCGGCAAGTTGCTGGTCACCGGCACACCCGGTGAGTTGAAAGCCCGGACGGGCCTGCCGTCCCTGGACGACGTATTCATTCAATTGGTCAACGCCCAGGGCCACTTTTCCGGGCAAGGGGGCGGGCAGGGGTGAGGCGCCGGATCCGTTTTAAATGGGGCCGCTACCGGGCCGTCGTGTTCAAGGAACTGCTGCAGATCCGGCGGGACCCGGCCAGTTTGGGCATCGCCGCGGTGATGCCGGTGTTGATGCTGCTGCTTTTCGGCTATGCGGTGAATACCGATGTCGACCACCTGCCGGCGGCGGTATGGGACCAGGACAAATCCTTCCAGAGCCGGGAGCTCGTCCGCCGGTTGACCAACAGCGGGTACTTCGACCAGCGGTACCAGGTCGAAGGCTATGCCGCCTTGCAGAGGTTGATGGACGCGGGGGAGATCAAGGTGGCCGTCGTCATTCCGCCGGACTACAGCAAACGGCTGGATACCCGAAGGCCGGCGGACGTCCAGATCTTGGTGGACGGTGCGGATCCGAACGCCGCGCGGACGGCGGTGGCCAACGCCCAGCTCATCGTGAACCATTTGGCCTTTGAACGGCAGCAGGCGTGGTTTGCCCGGGAGGGATTGAACCCGGTGGCCCAGCCGCTGCAGGCCCAGGTCCGGGTGCTGTACAACCCGGACATGAAAAGCCTGTTCTTTAACATTCCCGCTTTGATCGGGCTGATCATGCAAAATGTGATCTCCATCCTCACCGCCTTTGCCATTGTGCGGGAAAGGGAACGGGGAACGATGGAGCAGTTGATCGTCACCCCGGTTAGGCCGGGCGAGCTGATCTTGGGGAAATTGACCCCGTATGTGGGCATCGGCATGTTTTCCTTCCTGCTCGTGCTGGTGACGGGGATCGCCTGGTTCGGGGTGCCGGTGAGAGGAAGTCTGCTCCTCCTGGTGGTCTTGAGTCTGCTGTTTCTCGTCACCAGCCTGGCCATCGGCATCCTCGTGTCCACCGTGGCCAGGACCCAACTCCAGGCCATGCAGATTTCCTTCGGGTTCATCCTGCCCAGCGTGGTGCTGTCCGGGTTCATTTTCCCCCGGGAAACGATGCCCCTGTTCTTGCAGGGATTGAGCGGCGCCATTCCCTTGACCTACTTCCTCCACATCTTGCGGGGGATCTTTCTCAAAGGCGTCGGGGCGGCGGAACTGTGGAAGGACATTCTCTCCCTGGCCGGATTCGCCCTGCTCTTTTGCGCCGTGGCCATCATGAGGTTCCGAAAAAAATTGGAATGATCGCGCGGGCCAGGGGGCGTTCACCGCTGCCGCCGGTGCAGGATGTCGATGGTGCGCCTCGCCGTCTCCATGGCGAACCGGCGCATCTCCTCCACCCCCGGCTTCATGGCCGCCCGGGCCTCTTCCAGGTTTTCGCTGCACGCGACAAGGGTTTGGCAGAACGCCGCCTCGTCGACGCAGTCGGTGGAGCCGGCGCAGGGAATGCCGACCCGGCGGGCGAACCGCTCGATTTTCTGATCGTAAGAAAAGGCGACGGCGGGAACGGAGAGCAGCGCGGCCAGGATCAGCGAGTGAAGGCGCATGCCGACGACCATTTGCGAGGCCTTGATGATATTCATGATGTCAAAAAAGGTCAAAGGAGCGTCGATGACGGTGGCGTGTTCTCCGAGCTGTTCGGCGATTTCCTTGGAGGGAGCCACGTCCTTGGGATGCTGCATCGGCACGAAGACGATGTGCCACCCCCGGTCGACGAGCCGCCGGAGACAGCGCGCAAAAACTTTTTTATACGGGACCTTGGAGGCCGGCCATTCCCGAACCGACACCACGGCCACCCGGGAACTGCGGACGCGGTGGCGGGCGAGTACGGCCCGCCCCGCCTCGCCGTCCACCTCTGAGGGATCGATCGCCATCGCCGGGTCGGCGGTGACGAGCACCGGAGGGCGCGTCACCCCCGTCCGGACAAAATCCTCCCGGGAGCCGTGGTCGCGGACGGTGATCAAGTCGATGTCGTTCAAAATCCGGCGAATGAGCCATTTGGACAGGGGGCGCTGCACGGGGCCGAACCCCTGGGCGTAGAAGACCACCGGCTTTTTCAACCATTTGGCGATCTGGACGACGCCGAGATAATAAAGAATGCTCCTGGGACTGGTGACGTCCTGAAGGAGCCCCCCGCCGCCCATGACCAGCATATCCGCCTGCTTGATTTGCCGGAAAATGATCCACGGATTCCAGCGGTCGTACGCCGGAATGTGGAATAACGCCCGGGTGTGCCGCGGTTGGTTGGACAGCACCCGGCACTGCACCGTCGGGTCAAAACGGCGCAGAGAGGTGATGATGCCGTACAGGACGGCATCGTCACCGGCGTTATTAAACCCGTAATATCCGGCAATCAAGATGGTCGCCACAATCATGACCCTTCCTTCAATCTACATAAACAACGACAAGTATACCAGCAATGGGAACCGATGCAAACCTTACAGCCGGTAGGCCCGGGGCCGGCGGTCCCGGAATACCGGCATCCGGCTGCGGACCTCGTTCACCAGGGCAAAATCGAGGTCGGCGTAGAGCACCGCCGGTTCTGATCCGCCTTCGGCGACCACCCGCCCCCAGGGATCGACGGCCAGGGAGCCCCCCGCAAACCGGTCCCGATCGTTATGCCCGGTCATGTTGACTCCGACCACGTAGGCCTGGTTTTCGATCGCTCTGGCGATGATCAGGGCTTTCCAGTGGTCCGCGCGCTGTACGGGCCACTGGGCGGGGACGAAGATCACCGAGGCCCCCTCGAGGGCATAGGTGCGCGCAAGCTCGGGAAACCGCAGGTCGTAGCAGATCATGACCCCCGCCCGTCCGGAGCCCAGGGAAAAGGTCGCACAGGAATTTCCGGGCGTCAGGTACCGGTCTTCCTGCATCAGGCCGATGAGGTGGAGTTTCCGGTAGAGGTTGACGAGGGTGCCGTCGGGAGAATAAGTGAGGGACGTGTTGGAAACACCTTCCTCAAAGGAAACGGGAAACGAACCGCCCACCAGCCAAACCCGGTACCGGCGGGCCCACTCCTGCAATTGTTTTCCCGTCGGGCCGTCCACCTCCTCGGTATGTTCCGAAAGGCGGGAGAAATCATAACCGCACGTCCACATCTCCGGCAGGACCACCACGGCCGCCCCTGCCGAAGCCGCTTTCCGGATCATCGCCTCCGCCCGCTCTTTGTTTCCGGCCCGGTCGCCCTGGACCACTTCCATTTGGCACAACGCGATTCGCACGGTCTCTCCTCGCTTTCCGCGTTCTATCCTCCATCATACCGATTCTGATCTCGCGGTTCCAGGCAAAAGCCGGGGCGACCCGGGGCGGGAGACGGACCGGATTATATGATTTAATTAGTACAAATGGAGCTACAGAGGGCCGGGCACCCGGCGCGGTCTCCGTCCAGACCCGGCGCGCGCCGCGGGACGGGACCGGACCTGCGAAGGAAAGGCGGCAGCAGACGTGGCATTTCGCGACTTTGAGGAAGCGGTGAATGCGGTGTACGCATCGTTCAATCGGGCTTTGTGGGCCAGGGCCGGATTTCGGGTTCCCGGCGTGTCCGGAGAGCCGCCTCCCGGACGGTGGACCGGCCGGGACGAGGAAGTGCGGAGGCCGGAACTGACCGGCCGCTTGTTGGACTTCCTGGGGCGGCCCGACCGGGCGGCCCCGTCGGTGCTGGTGGCGGGCAGCAAGGGGAAGGGTTCGACGGCGCGGATGATCGCGGCGGTTCTCGGCGCTCACGGGTTTCGGGTCGGGCTGTTTACGGGGCCGCACCTGATCCATCCGATGGAGCGGATTGTCGTGGACGGCCGGCCGATGCCGGAAGCGGATTTCGTGCGGTGGATGAACGAGATTTTTCCCCTCGTGCAGCGGGTGGGCAGGGAGCTGGCGCCCTGGGAGTACGTGGCTCCGGTGGGCATCTACCTCGCCGTCGCCGCCTGCTATTTTCGCGAACAGAGGACGGATGTCAACGTTCTGGAATGCGGGCGGGGGGCCCGGTATGACGACGTGCCCCGGGCGGAGGCCCGCTGGGGCGTGGTGACTCCCGTCATGGAAGAGCACCTGCGGGAGCTGGGGCCGCGATTGACCGATGTCGCCCGGCACAAGGCGGGAGTGATCCGACCCGGGATGGCGGGGGTGTTTGTCGCCCGCCAGCGCCCCGAGGTACGGGAGATCTTGTTCCGGGAAGCGGAGCGGCAGGGTGTTCCGCTGTATGTGGAGGGAGAGGATTTCGCCGTCGTGGAGGCGGAGGCCGCCCCGGAGGGGCTGCGGACGGCGGTGCAGACTCCGGAGGGCCGCCGGGTCGATGCGATCCTGCCCCTGTTCGGGCGCTTTCAAGCGGAAAATGCCGCCGTGGCCGTCGCGGCGGCGGAACAGATCGCGGAGGCGCTGCCGGGAAGGCGGAGATGGTCTCCGGACCGGGCGGCGGAGGGGTTGGCGGCAGTGTCCTGTCCCGGGCGGTGCGAAATCCTGTCGTGGGATCCGTGGGTGCTGCTCGACGGCGCCGTGACCCGGGAGAGTGCGGCGGAAGTCCGCCGCTTGGCGGAATCCCGGGGAGGCCGGGTGACGGTCGTCGCCGCGGTGCCCTCGGACAAAGATTATCGGGGGGTGTACGAAGCGCTGGCCCCCGTGGGCGAAGGGATCATCCTCACCCGGGCCGGAAACCGCTATTTCCGGTACCCCGAGGACGGACCGGCCGTGGCCGGGCGGTACTATGCCCGGGTCGAGACGGCCGCCGGCCTGGAGGAAGCGTGGCGGCTCGCGCGAAGCCGGTTGGAGACCCGTGAAGGGGAGGCCGGGGCGAGCCGGGGCATCGTGTTGGTGGGAGCCCAGCCCTTTGTCGCCGAGGCGTTGCAGTTTTTCAACCATATCCCCCGCGGAGGGAGGCCCAAGAGTTGCGCGACGATCAAATCACCGAACTCATCGATCTGATGCGGCGGACGATGCGCGGCGTCAAACAAAGGATGTACCAGGAATTGCGGGAATACGATCTCACCGTCCCCCAAATGTGGGTGCTGCGCACCCTGCACTTGGAAGGCATCCATTCACTGGCCGAATTGAGCCGGAAAGTGGGCATGTCCACCAGTACGGCGAGCGGGATCATCGACCGGCTGGTCCGCATGGGCTTGGTGGACCGGAGGCGGGACGAGGCGGACCGGCGGGTCGTCTGGCTGCAGCTCAGCGAAAAGGGCCGGTCCTTGGTGGAAAGGGTTCCGGCCCTGCACTTCGACTATTTCCGGTCTTTGTTGGAGAAAATGCCGGAAGAGGACGCCGAGGGGCTGATCCGGCACCTGCGTACGCTGTTGAGCATTATTGAGGAGGAAACCCGCCAGTAGAAATGGGGCAGAGCGCGAGGAGAAAGGGGGTCGCGTGCCGTGAAGACGTCCCGGATCATCCTGCTCAACCTCATTGCGTTGTTGCTGATTGGGGCCCTCATATTCGGAGGGTACTATTATTTGTACCAAAGTTGGAATTACGTGTCGACCGACGACGCCAAGGTGTGGGCCGACCTGGTCCCGGTGGCTTCGGCGGTGCCCGGCCGGGTTACGGGATGGAAAGGGATCGTGGGACAGACCTTCAACCGGGGCGACGTGATGGGTCAAATCGAGGGGGCGGGCGACGCCGGGCGGATCGCGGCCCCGATCTCGGGAACGGTGATCCAGAGCCATATCGTAGAGGGCCAAATGGCGGCCCCAGGGCAGCCCCTGGCGACCATGGCGGACTTGAAAAGGCTGTATGTGGTGGCCAACATCGAGGAAACCCGGATTCAGGACGTCAACGTCGGAGCGGACGTGGACATCACCGTGGACGCCGATCCGGGGACCACGATCAAAGGGAAGGTGGAACAAGTGGGGCTGGCCGCCAACTCGGTGTTCTCCCTCTTTCCCCAACAGAATACCACGGGCAATTATACCCGGGTGGTTCAGCGCATTCCCGTGCGTATCTCGATGAGCGTCTACGGTCGGGATATCGTGCCGGGGATGAACGCTGCCGTCCGAATCCACAAGAGTTGAACGCTCCGGTCGCGGACGGGGTTATTTTTCGATCCCGGTGTTCGGGGGGAAAAAGGAGGGAAGCCCCATGAGGGCGGATCGTCGGGGAGACGGGGGTTCGATCGGCGGAGAGGAACTCGGCGGAGGCGCGGCCGGCACGCCCGTTCCCGGAGGCATGCGGCCCGGGCCCTTGATCTTCGTGCTCATGCTGGGGATTTTTTTGGCGATTCTCAACCAGACCCTGCTCAATGTCGCGATCCCCCACATGATGAACGAGTTTAACGTGTCGGCCAACACCGCCCAGTGGCTCATGACCGGATACATGTTGGTCAACGGCGTCTTGGTTCCGATTTCGGCATTTCTCATGGAGACCTTCGGCAGCCGGGCGCTGTTCATGGCGGCCATGGCCTTTTTTACCGGGGGATCGCTGTTGTGCGGTCTCGCTCCCAATTTTGCGGTGCTCATGGCCGGGCGAATCGTTCAGGCGGTGGGGGGCGGCGTTCTGATGCCGCTGGTGATGAACGTTTTCCTGGCGATTTTTCCGCCGGAGGTGCGCGGACGGTCCATGGGCCTGCTCGGCCTTGGCATGGTGTTTGCGCCGGCAATCGGGCCGACCCTCTCCGGGTGGGTGGTGGAGCACTACACCTGGCGGTTGCTGTTTGACGGGATGGTGCCTCTCGGGATGCTCACCGCCGTCATGGCCCTGGTGTATCTCCGGGACGTCGGAAGCCGCGGACGCCCGCCGCTCGATTGGTACGGCATGGTGTTGTCGGTGATCGGTTTCGGAGCCCTTTTGTACGGGTTCAGCGAGGCGGGCGCGGGGGGCTGGAGGCAGACACAGGTGGCGGTGAGCCTGGCCGCCGGCACGGCGGGGGTCGTCCTCTTTGTGTGGCGGGAACTGAAAGTGTCCGATCCGATGCTCGATTTCCGCATTTTCCGGTACGATATGTTTGCCCTCGCCAACGCGATCAACGCCGTTGTCACCATGGCCTTGTTTGCCGGGATGTTTCTGTTACCCCTTTATTTGCAGAACCTCCGCTCTTTCACTCCCCTGCAGGCCGGGTTGTTGCTGTTGCCCGGGGCGTTGGTGATGGGGATCATGTCTCCGGTGTCCGGGGCGCTTTTCGACCGCATTGGGCCGCGCCCGCTGGCCGTTGCGGGGCTTTTGATCACGGCGGTGACCACGTTCGAATTCTCCAGACTGACGGCGGAGACGGCCTACAGTCAAATTTTGTCCTTGTACGTGATCCGCTCTTTTGGCCTGTCGCTGCTCATGATGCCGGTCATGACCGCCGGATTGAATCAATTGCCGGCGGAAAAAAACAGCCACGGGACGGCCCTTTCCAATACGGTCCGCCAAGTGGCCGGGGCGATCGGCACCGCCTTTTTGACCACCGTATTCACTACCCGGACGAATTTCCATTTGCGTATTTACGGCGATCACATCAACCGTTTCGACCCGTTGGTCCAACAGGCTCTGGAGCGGGTGGCCGCCGCGGTCTCGGCGGCGACCGGGACATCCTTGTCCCAGGCCCAGGGTCCGGCTGCGGCGGCGCTGTACGCGGATTTGGCCCGGGAAGCGGCGGTGCAGGGGATCGACGACGCTTTCTGGTGGGCGGCGGGATTGACCGCGGCCGCCTTGTTTCTGAGTTTTTTCCTGCGCGATGTTCGCAGGGACCGCCGGTGCCGGGCGGGGTGCGGACCCGTTCCCGCGGATTCCGGGAAGATGCGGGAAGGCCGGCCGGAGGAGGCGAATCCGTAGTCGCCCTCCCGGCCTCCGGTGCCCGGCCCGGGTTTACGGCGGTGACTGGCCGCGCCGGGGCGGGTGGTTTTCCGGCGTATAATCGGTCTGCGGAGAGTGAGAGATCATGCCGGACCGCAGCAGATGAATGTCGATGTCGTACTCCACCCGGCAGGCCGGGAACAGATCGGGCCACCGCCGGGCGATTGTCCGCCACCACGCGGGGTCTTTCCGGAAGATCCGCGTGCCGAACTGGACGGCGTCGACCCGTTTTTCCTTGAGCCGCTCCATGGCTTGTTCCATCTCCTTCCGGATTTCGCGGGCCGCCAGTTCTCCCCACCGGCGGAAGGCTTCGGGGGAAGGGGTTTCTCCCGGACACAGAGCTTCCACTTCGCCGTCTCCCTGCAGGCGGACCCGGAAGAGGGGGCCGTCCGGGCCGGGGACCGGATCGATGTCGACGCGGGTCGCCAGGAGGCGAACGGTGATTTTCTGCCCCTTGGAGGACGGCCCGTTGCAGGGGAGGTCGATCTGGGCGCGTCCCGCCCGCCCGAGGAGCCACATCAACCCCCGGGCCTCCCGAAGGGGAACCAGGTCGACGAGGCGGCCTCCGCGGAACAGTCCCACCCCTTTGACCCGGGCGCGGTTGCCGTCGGGGTCTACCCAGGACATGGCGACGGTGCCGGACGGGCTCAACAGCTGGTCGATCACCCGCAATTCAATGCTGGTTTCCGTCATGGACGTGTCCCGCTGTTGGTCGATCAATTCCCGGATGCCCCGGGCCGTCAAGCGTTCCAGCCCGGTTCGCGCGCTCAGCAGATCCCGGGCGGATCCGCTGGTGACGACAAACATCTGGGAACGGCGGAAACTCCGCTCCCGTTCCAAGTAGTCCAAGGCCCGGTCAAACCCCTGCTCCGCGTATTTCCGCCCGAATACGACGACCGTGTTGTGGGCGACGAACAGCCTTCGCGGGAACGACCGGTAGAACCGGTGCATGGCCTCCTGCAACGTCGCTCCCCGCTCCTGAAAATTGAGATACGGCTGCTGGATGCCTTGGCTGGTTCCGCCCTGCGAGTTGCCCCCGCCTTGACCGGCCTGGGATGCGACGTGGATCACTTGAGCGGTGACCTCTACTCCGTCGGGGGCCTGGTCGATGCCCAGCCCGACCATGATGGCCAGCTCGCTCACCTCCACCCGGTCCCAACAGCCCGACAGGAGCACCGGACAGAGAAGGAGGGGCATCCACAAGAAGCTCCGGAAGGGCAAGCGGATTCCGGGCGGCCGGCCCATCACGGCGGCTCACCTTCCGTCCGGCCCGGCAGGGGGCGCTGGATGGGGGCGCTGCGGGTGATGTCGAGGGGCTCCAGGTTTTGGGGCCGCTTGCGCATCTGCCACCAGGGCGGCCGGTTGAAGGCGTCCTTGAGATCCGCCCAGAGAAAGGGAGCGATCGGCGACATATACGGCACGCCGAGGGAGCGCAGGGACACCAGGTGGATCCAGAGGATCAACAGGGCGATGATGATCCCGTACAGGCCGAAAATCCCGGCGACGATGATGAACGGAAAGCGGAGAATGCGGAAGGTGATGGCGATGTTGTAACTGGGAATCGTGAAGGACGCGATCCCGGTCAGGGCCACGATGATGACCATCGCCGGGGATACAATCCCGGCGTTGACGGCCGCCTCTCCGATGACCAGCGCCCCCACGATGCTCACCGATTGTCCGACGGCCTTCGGCAGGCGGATACCCGCCTCCCGCAAGGCTTCGAAGGTGATTTCCATAATCAGGGTCTCGATCACCGCCGGGAACGGCACGCCTTCGTGGGAGGCGGCCAGCGTGATCAGCAGCGTGGTCGGGATCATTTCCTGGTGGTAAGACAACAGGGCGACGTAGGTCGCCGGCAGCAGCAGCGCCATCCAGAAGTAGAAATGGCGCAACACGCGAATCGCCAAGGCCATGGTGTACCGTTCAAAATAGTCTTCCGAGGACTGTAGAAAGTTGACGAAAATCGCCGGAAGCAAAAGGCCGTTGGGACTGCCGTCCACGAGGATCCCGACTCGCCCCTGCAACAACTCGGCCGACAGGCGGTCCGGCCGTTCGGTGTATTCCACGGTAGGAAAGGGGGAAAGGGGGGCGTCGTCGATCATCTCTTCCACGTAATTGGAGTCCAGGATCGAATCGACTTCGATCCGGGCCAGGCGTTGCCGGCATTCCTCGACGAAGCCGGGCTTGACAATGCCCTCGATGTAAAGCAGGGCGATCCTCGTTTTGGAGACCGTTCCCAACGTAAGGTATTCCACCTTTACCCTGGGGCTTTTCAGCCGGCGGCGGATCAGGCCCAAATTGCAATCCAGGCTTTCGGTGAAGGCTTCTTGGGGCCCCCGGACCACCGATTCCAGGGCTGCCCGTTCCACCGGACGTCCTTGGAATTCCATCACATCGACGGCCAATCCGCGGTCGAATCCGTCGACCCACAACACGGCCAGCCCGTTGCCGATCGCCCGGTTTACCGCTTCCAGGGTTCCGGCCGGTTGAACCGAGACGGCGCTCAGGGCGTTTTGCACGTCTTCCAGGGCGTTCACCGGTCCCGCATACCGGGTGAGGGGGGCCAGGAGCCCTTCCTGGGCCAACTCTTTGCCCACCAGGGTGTGGATCCACACGACGAACGCCCTCCGGCCGGCCACCTGAAGCCGGCGGAATTCCACATCGTCGCAATGGCCCCACACCTCGGCGATGAGGCGCTGCGTTTGGTCGATGTCCGGAGACAATGAGTCCGGCCCGTTCGGGACCTTGGGGTCCGACCAGGTGATCGTCTTCTGCTCCCTTTTTCCCCTCCGCTTGCCTCCGCGTCTCACCATCAAACCGACCCCGTTTTGGAAAAGAAGATCTTTGCAGGATTATTGTTCCAAAAACGTCTTTGCTTATTCGATCTCCGAATCATAAGGTTTCGCAATATCCTTCCGAATCCTGTGATGGATCGGTTATAATGATAGCGATAGGAATCCGGAACAAACGGAGGGCTGACGAATGAATGGAACCATGATGCAGGGGTCGTTGGTGTTGCCTTCCTTGTTGGAGCGCGCCGGGAAGTTGTTCAGTAAAGTCGAAATTGTCTCGCGACTTCCCGACAAATCGCTCCACCGCCACACGTACGGCGATTTCTACCGGAGAGCGAGGCAATTGGCCGAAGCCCTGCAGCGGGCCGGCCTGCGGCGGGGAGATCGCGTGGCGACCCTGATGTGGAACCATTATGCGCACCTGGAGGCCTATTTCGGTGTGCCGGCTTCGGGGGGCGTGCTGCACACGCTGAACCTGCGGCTGCATCCCGACGATTTGACCTACATCGTCCAGCATGCGGAGGACCGGTTTTTAATCGTCGACGACGTCCTGTTGCCGTTGTTCGAACAGTTTAAAAACCGCGTCTCCCTCGAGCGGGTGTTTGTCGTTCCCTTGACGGGCGCGCCTGTGCCTGAAGGATACGAAAATTACGAAGACTTTTTGGCCACGGCGACGGGGGATTTCCGCTACCCGGACCTCGATGAGAATGAGGCGGCCGGGATGTGCTACACGTCGGGAACGACCGGGAAGCCCAAAGGGGTCGTCTATTCGCACCGGTCCTTGGTGTTGCATTCCTTGGCCAGCGCGCTGGTCGACACGTTGGCGGTTTCCAACCGGGACACGGTGCTGCCGGTGGTGCCGATGTTCCACGCCAACGCGTGGGGGGTGCCCTTCACCGCCACGATGGTCGGGGCCAAGCAGGTCTTTCCGGGGCCGCACCTCGATCCCGTGAGCCTGTTGGACTTGTTTGAAGCGGAAGGGGTCACTTTGACGGCTGGGGTACCGACCATTTGGTTGGGAATCGTACAAGCGCTGGAGAAAGAGCCGGATCGCTGGAAATTGCAGCCCATGCGGATGGCGGTGGGCGGTTCGGCGGCGCCGGAGGGGTTGATCCGGGCGATGGACCGGTTCGGCCTGCGGGTGGTGCACGCCTGGGGGATGACGGAGACGACGCCTTTGGGCACGGTGAGCCAAGTCAAAGCGACGCTCCGGGATTGGCCCGAGGACCGGCAGTATGAGATCCGGGCCAAACAGGGCTTGCCGGTCCCGCTGATCGAGATCCGCATCGTCAACGACCAGGGGGAGGCCCCCTGGGACGGAAAAACGATGGGCGAACTCCAGGTGCGCGGTCCGTGGGTTGCCGCCTCCTACTACAACCGGCCGGAAAGCGCCGACAGTTTCACCGAAGACGGATGGTTCCGGACCGGAGACGTGGCCACCATCGACCCGGAGGGGTACATGAAAATCACCGACCGGACGAAGGACCTCATCAAGTCCGGCGGCGAGTGGATCAGTTCCGTGGATCTGGAGAACGCTCTGATGGGCCACCCGGCGGTGGCGGAGGCGGCGGTGTTCGCCGTTCCCCATCCGAAATGGCAGGAGCGGCCCCTGGCGGCGGTGGTTCTCAAAGCCGGCGCCAGCGCCACGGAGGAGGAATTGCGCGCTTATCTCGCAACCAAATTCGCCAAATGGTGGCTTCCCGACGGGTTTGTCTTTTTGGATGAAATTCCGCGGACTTCCGCCGGCAAATTCCTCAAATCGAGCTTGCGCGAACGGTTCAAAAACTGGGTCTCCGAACGGGAAGGACAGGGAGCTTGACGGGAGGGGGCGCCGGGGCTCCGCCCTCGCCCCGGCGTCCCGTTTCCGCGACATTGGGCAAAACAGGAGGTTATCGAAATGGACGTAAAAGGATACAGCGCGATTGTCACCGGAGGGGCGTCGGGATTGGGAGAGGCCACCGTCCGGAAGTTGCACCGGCTGGGGGGAAAGGTCGTCATTGCCGACGTCAGCGACCGGGGACGGGAACTGGCCGGAGAGCTGGGTGAAGGGGTCCGGTTTGTCAAAACCGATGTGACGGATCCGGCGTCGGTGACTCAAGCGGTGGAGGCGGCCCGGGAACTGGCTCCCCTCGGGGTGTTGGTCAACTGCGCCGGAATCGGGGTCGCCATGAAGACGTTGAGCAAGCACGGTCCCCACGATTTGGACGTCTTTGCGAAGGTGATCCAGGTCAACCTGATCGGGAGTTTCAACGCCCTGCGGCTGGCCGCAGCCGCCATGGCGCAGAATGAACCGAACGCGGACGGCGAGCGGGGCGTGGTGATTAACACCGCGTCGGTGGCCGCTTTCGAGGGACAGATCGGCCAGGCGGCTTACAGTGCGTCGAAGGGGGGAATCGTCGGCCTGACCCTGCCGGTGGCCCGGGACTTGGCTCAGTACGGCATCCGCGTGGTCACCATCGCCCCCGGCATTTTCGACACGCAAATGCTGGCCGCTCTACCGGAGCCGGCCCGCCAGTCTCTCGGCCAGCAGGTGCCGTTCCCGAGCCGCCTCGGCCGTCCCGAGGAGTATGCCGACTTGGTGTCCCACATTGTGGCCAACCCGATGCTGAACGGGTCGACCATCCGCCTGGACGGAGCTCTCCGGATGGCTCCGCGCTGAAGCTGCGGGCGGCGGGCCGGGGCGCGGCCGGCGAGGGGGCCCGCCGTTTCCCCGCCGCAGACCGGGGGGGTCGCCGCTTCCCCGCCGCCCGGCCGGCACCTGCTTTGCGAGTCTGCCTTCTTGGGCGTATTCTCTCCGGTACGTGCCCCGGCGAGAATACGCCCATTTTCTTTCGGTCCCCACGTCCCCCGCTTTTCAACATGGAAAAAAGTGAATCCCAGACCCCTGGACAAATGCTTAGTGAATCGATATGTTGGATGGTAAAAATCATCCTAGACCCGGATCATCAGATCCTGGGGCTGGATCGGGGGCGGTGTATGTGGCCGAAAGGATCGGATTGCGCGGAAAATGGAAAACAGTAGCGGATTATATCGGGCTGACCGGAGAGGATTTGGAAGTTCTCTCGCAAAACGGAGCGTTCTTTCGCAGGCACGGGGAAGCTGTGGTGGACGAGTTTTACCGGGAAATCATGAAAGTGGGGGAACTGCGGGCGATCATTGAAAAACATACGACCCTGGAACGCCTGCGCAAGACCCAACTCTGGTATTTTCAAACTCTTTCGGAACCGGTGCTGGACGAAGCGTACATCCAGGGGAGAGAACGGATCGGAGACGCCCATGTGCGGGTCGGGGTATCCCAGCAATGGGTGATGGCCGGTCACGCCGTCTATGCCCGGCTGTTGTTCGCCCGGTCGGGCGAGGTGGAAGATCCCCGGTTTTTCCCCGCCTTGTTGAAGCGATTGCTCTTTGACAGCGCCGTGATGGTGGCTCGGTATGTGGACGCGACCCTGGAGGAAAACCGGATGTACCGGGAAGAAATGGGACGGCTCGGGACGGAATTGCAGGGAGTTGTAACCGAATTGAGCCATATTTCCCACGAATATGCCCAATCGGCGGTTCAGCTTGCTCAGTTGCAAGAATCCCTCGCGGGAGCCATGAAGGATCTGGGGGAAAGTGTGGCGGCCATTCAGCAGGTGGCGGGCTTTACGTTGGAAGTTGCCTCGCAAACGAATCTCTTGGGGTTAAACGCCGCCATTGAGGCGGCCCGGGCCGGGGAGAGCGGCCGAGGCTTCGGTGTCGTGGCGGATGAAATTCGGAAACTGGCCGCCCGGGCCAAGGAATCCGTTTCCCAAATCCAGGCGACCCTACAGCGGATGGTGGAACAAGCCGCCAGCGTCAGCCGGAAAATGGACCAGGTCATGGCGATTTCCCAGGAACAGGCGGCCTCGGCGGAGGAGCTCGACCACCTGGTGCAGTCGGTGGAAGCCATGAGCCGCGGGTTGCGCACGTGATCCATTGATCGAAGCGGAGGGAATCCCGATGGAGGATCCAAGGACGGGGATCGAGCGGGCTCCCTGGTTTCCGGTTCGCGGGGTAAAGGTGGGCCATGCCGCCGACTTCCGCGCCCGGACGGGGTGCACGGTGGTGCTGTCGCCCGAGGGCGCCGTGGGCGGCGTGGATGTCCGGGGGTCCGCCCCCGGCACCCGGGAAACCGATGTGTTGCACCCCGTCAACTTAGTGGATACGGTCCACGCGGTGGTGTTGACCGGCGGAAGCGCCTACGGGTTGGCGGCGGCCGACGGGGTGATGCGCTACCTGGAAGAGCGGGGGTACGGTCTGGACGTGGGCGTCGGGAAGGTGCCGATCGTTCCGGCCGCGGTGCTCTTTGATTTAGCGGTGGGCGACGGGCGGCGGCGGCCGGATGCCGGAATGGGTTACGCCGCTTGCGAGGCGGCCCGCGAGGTGCCGGAGAGGGGGAGCGTCGGGGCCGGAACCGGCGCAACCGTGGGGAAAGTGTTGGGGCATTCGCGTGCGATGAGCGGCGGAATTGGGACGGCGGCGGTGCGCCTCCCCGGGGGACTGGTCGTGGGGGCCGTGGTGGCGGTCAATGCTCTGGGGCACGTCCAAGATCCCCTCACGGGCCGCATTCTGGCCGGCCCCCTCGGCGAAGACGGACGCCCGGTGGACGCCCTCCTGGCCATGGCGGCCGCGCGGAGACGCCCGCCCTTCCTGCCCGGAACAAACACCACCATCGGGGTGGTGGTGACCAACGCCCGGCTGACCAAACCCGGGGCGAACAAAGTGGCGGCCATGGCCCACGACGGGCTGGCGCGGGTCATCCGGCCGGCCCATACCCTGTACGACGGAGACACCCTGTTTGTCTTGGCGACGGGGGAGATCCCGGCCGAGGTGGACCTGGTTGGGGGATGGGCGGCCGAGGCGGTGGCCGAGGCGATTCTCGACGGCGTCCGACAGGCCGCCGGGGCAGGATGAGTTGGCCGTAATCTTGCGGAGGCCGGGTTTTGTCCGGAGACCGGCCTGAAGCGGCAGGAAAATATCGTGGATTCGCCGAATATTTTAGACAGAACAGATGCACCATGGCCACGAATCCTGTCGAAAGGAACTGTTTTTTGGATGGATGCAGAACTCATTGCTCGATCGCAGCACCTGTATCAGCCGATCGTCCATTTGGAATCGGGCAAGACGGTCGGCTTTGAAGCCTTGGTTCGAGGGCCGGCAGAGTGGGGGCTCGAGTCCCCCTTGCGTTTGTTTGAATGGGCCGAAGCCCGAGGATGGGCGGAGGAATTGGATATCGAGTTGTTTTCGAGGGCGATCGACGGGGCACCCCTGCACGGGGATCTGTTTATCAACGTCCGGGGGACCACCGTGGTGAAACATTGGGAGACTATTGTTCGAAATATCAGCCAGTTTACAAAGGGGCGGATCACCGTCGAAGTGACCGAACAGGTCGACGTCCGCGACCTGCCGATGTTGGTGGAGGCCGCCCGCCGTATTCACGAGGCCGGAGCCCGGGTTGCCCTCGATGACGTCGGAAGCGGTTACGCCAGCCTCGAGTGGCTGATGCGGATGGAGCCCGACGTGCTGAAAGTGGATCTGGTGTTTTCCCAAGCGGTCGTGGATTCTCCTTGGGCGCGGGAAATTGTGCGAAGCCTCACTCAATTGTCGAAATCCGTGGGATCGGCTCTGGTGGCGGAAGGAATCGAAACGGAAGCGATGCGGGAGGCGTTACAGCAACTCGGCGTCCGGTGGGGACAGGGATATTTGTTTAGCCGCCCCGCTCCGGCGGAGGCGTTTGCTCCTTAGGGGCGACGGAGGCGGGACCGCCCGCGGCACGGCGGCCTTCCCGATCCGCGCGGAAGCGGGTCTATTGACAAAGATTCTAGCAACGCGAAATAATGGACATGGGTTTTGGTCCCCGCAAGGAGGCGCGGAATTTGCGAAATCGAAAGCGGATGCTCTGGATCGGCCTGGCCGCGCTGATTCTGGCCGTATGCGGGATCGCCGGCTATTATGGATATGCCGTACGCCATTTTTTGGATGCGATCCACCGGGACGATCTGCCGGGGGAGGAGTTGGCCCAGTGGACGGGGACGGAACGGGTGAACATCCTCCTGATGGGCGTGGACAACCGGGATCGCGATTCCCATCCCCGCTCCGATAGCATGATCCTGGTCAGCGTGGATCCCCAGACCCGGTCGGCTCAAATGTACTCGATCATGCGGGACACCTGGTACCGGATTCCCGGCCACGGGTACGACAAGATCAACGCCGCCTTCGCCCTGGGCGGACCGTCGCTGGCCGTCCGGACCGTCGAAGATTTTTTGCGGATCCCGGTCCACTATTACGTCGTCACCGATTTTGTGGGCTTTGAAAAATTGGTGGATATTGTGGGCGGCGTGGATCTCAATGTGGAAAAAGAGATGGATTATGTAGACGACGGGGTCTACGACATTCATCTCCGGCCCGGAATGCAACATTTGGACGGCAAACACGCTCTCATGTACGTGCGGTTCCGGCACGACGCGCAGTCGGATTTCGCCCGCACCCAGCGCCAGCGGCAGTTCCTTCTCGCTTTGGCCCAAAAAATGAAGTCCGCGGGGACCCTGGCCAAGCTGCCGGTGATCCTGCGGGAGATGGAGCCGTATGTACAGACGAACATGAACCTCAACGACATGATCCAGCTGGCGGGACTGATGCGCGGGGTGGATACGAGCCAGGTGCAGACGGCGCAAATTCCCCGGAACGAGGATTTGTTGTCCCGGGAGGTGGACGGCCAATCGGTGTTGATCCCCCATGTGAGCGCCTGCCGGCAATACGTCCACCGGATGATGGGGCTTCCGGACGCCGAAACCATGCTGGCCTCGGCGGCGGAAGATGTGTATTGGGAGCTGTATAAAGACGGGGGACCCCGCTCGACGGGGCGGCAGGTGGCGGCGGAAGCTCCGGCAAAGCCGCCGGCGCCCCCCCGGACGGCTTCTCCCGCTCCCGAGACCGCCGGAAACGGGGAGCAGGGCCGGCCGGGTTCTGCGGGAAAGCCGGCCTCCAAAGAAAGTTCGACCCCCGGAAAGCAGGAGGAACATCAAGTGATTCCCAACCGGCCGGCGGAAAACGGAGAGAATCCGAAAGGCCAGCCGCCGGGCACACCGCAGAAGGGCGATTCTTCACAGGAAGTCCCTTCCACTACAGGCGAGCAACCGGTGAGGTCGGGCGCGAAAAATACGTTGGCCCAGCCGGGGACGTGAGGCGACAGAAGGGATGGGGGGTTTTGAATCGAGATGGGCTTTGAGGTGATCGGGGCGGGGGCCGCCGGCGGCGATCCGGCGGGATGGACGTGGGCGGAGGTGGATCTGTCGGCGATTGCCCACAATGTCCGCTTGTTCCGGTCACTGGCGCCGCGTGCGCGGATGATGGCCGTCGTGAAGGCGGACGCCTACGGCCACGGCGCCGTCCCCGTGGCTCGGTCCGCCCTCAGCGCGGGGGCGGAGTGGTTGGGGGTGGCCCGGGTACACGAGGGAAAGGCCCTGCGCCGCGCCGGGGTGACGGCTCCGATTCTCCTGCTGGGATGGACCGGTCCCTCGGAAGTGCGGGCGGCGGTGGAGTGGGATTTGGATCTGACGGTATTCGCCCCGGATCACCTTCCGCCGGTGGTTGCCGCCTCCCGGGAACTGGGAAAACGGGTCGCGGTGCACGTCAAGGTGGATACCGGCATGGGCCGGATCGGATGGCGGGATTTGGAGGAGGCCGCCCGGTGGATCGCGGCCATCCGGGATCTCCCGGAGATCGAAGTGCGGGGTGTTTTCACCCACTTTGCGGCTGCCGACGCCGACGATCCCGGCCATGCCCGGGACCAGTGGGAGCGGTTCGACCGGTGGGTTCGCGAGCTGGAAAAACGGGGGTTGCGGCCCCCCATCGTCCACGCCGCCAACACCGCGGCCGTCGTGCGCATGCCGGAGGCCCATTACGACTTGGTCCGGGTCGGTATCGGGCTGTACGGCTATTTGCCCAATGAGAGCTGGTATTCGCGCGTTCCCGTCCGGCGGGCGCTGACGTGGAAGTCGCGGCTCGTATACGTGAAATGGGTAGAAAAGGGAGCGACGATCAGCTACGGGTGCACCTATACAGCGCCCGGGAAGCGGAAAATCGGAACGGTGGCGGTCGGGTATGCCGACGGTTTCCGGCGCGGTCTGTCGAACCGCGGCTACGTGCTGGTTCGCGGCCGCCGGGCGCCGGTGGTCGGCCGGGTGTGCATGGACCAGACGATGGTGGACCTCACGGATATTCCCGGCGCCGATACCGGCGACGAAGCGGTTCTCCTCGGGGACCAGGGTGGGGACCGGTGTACCGCCGACGATCATGCGAGATGGGTGGATACGATTTCATACGAGATTCTCTGCGGGATCGGTAAGCGGGTGCCCCGGATGTACCTCCGGGTGCCCCGGTGATGTCGCGGCCGGGAAAAGGGCCGTCCGGCGCGGCCCTCGGCCGCCGGGGGCCGGCTCCTCTTGGCGGTCCCCCCGGGATGCGGATCAACTGGTGCCGCCCTTGTCGGCCGTCTGTTGCAGGCGCAGCCGCTGGGCGAGGACGACGAGGCGATCCAATTGTTGGCTTTTTCGGACGATGAGCGGGTCCGTGAGCCTTCCGTTGCAGAGGCCGAACAACTGAACCAACTCCGCCTGTAGTTGGCGGATCTGGTCCGTCAGGGCGAGCATCCTTTTCCCTCCTCGCAAGCAATCTGGCAAACGCTCTCCACCCGGTCCGTTCGGCGCCTCCGGCGCCGGAGCGCACACACGATCGTATTATACAATGGTTTTTGCGCCCGGACCATATATTGAAATATACAGATTTTCGACCTATTCCGTCTTTTTTCGACTGAAATCGACGTGCGCGGGCCGCATACTTTGACCGTCGGGGGCGCACCCTCCTGATGAAGAAAAAGGTTCGCCGGCGAAGGGTGAGACCGTGCAGAAGATCTTCAAATCCGGAGACGAGGTCTGGCATCTTCGGTATGGCAGGGGGCGCGTCGTGTCGGTGTCGGCGGGTTCCGTGCTCGTGATGTTGAGCCGGGGAGAGACGGCGGCGTTCAACGCGGACGACTGGGCCCTTTGGCCCTGGCCCCCCTGGCGGCGCATCCGGATCTCTTCGTGAGGGGCTTCGCGGGGGCTGGAGAGACGGGTGGCCGTTTGCAAGGACAAAAAGGGGCTGCGGCACCCGCCGCAGCCCCTTCGGGTCTAAGCCTCGTCCCCCGGCTCCTCGCCGTCCTCGGAATCGTCCCGGAATTCCGCTGCCCTTTCCCCGTTCAAGTCGTGGAGTTCCTGAAGTTCCTGCAGGTGGTCCGGTTCCGGCTCGCCCAGCACCTGTTTGACCATCGGATGGTTCCGGTTCAACCGCACGGCCGTCGTGGGAAAATCGGGGTTGTTGGGGTTGGGTACTTTGTACACCTCGAGAATGCCTTCGTTTTTGGCCGCATTGAGCACTTCCTCAAAACCGAAGCGATAGGGATACCGGCGGGTCAATTCCCTTTGAAGCAGGCCGAACCCCACGAAGGGCAGCCGTCCCTCCATGCCCGCCAAAACGTGGATCACCTGCTCGAGGTCGCCCTCCGCCACTTGGGGACCGGTTTCCCGGAAGCGGTCGCGCAGGATCTCCTCCCGGTGATCGAGGGCCGTGAAGCTTTCGGCCCAGTCCCGGAGAATCCGGTGGGTATAGTTTTGGAAACCGCAAAGATGAATGTGTTTTCCGTATTGCGCCAAGCGACGGAAAATGGGGACGAGGGTCAAGTCCCCGCCGACGAACAAATGATCGGTGACATGGGGGAACAGGTGAACGGAATCCAACACGTCCAGGGACATTTCCAGGGTGATGGCGTCCCGGTTGTATTCGCCGGCTTCCCGGACGGCGACGTGGCGGGGCTGAATCCCCACCTGAAGCAGGCGCGTTTGCAGTCCGTAATCTCCCCGGTCGAAATCTCCATACGCCGCCGTGCCGCACCAGTTGCCCTGCAGGCTGCAGATCTCCTTGATGACCCGGGAAAATTGATCAAAATCCAGATCCTTACCCATACTTTTGTGTACAATGTCGCCCAATTGTTCCCAATGCACCCACGCTAAAATACTGCGGTCCACGATAATCCCCCTTTTATCCAAGTCGTATGCCTTTCTCTTAATCGGTTTTCGCCTCTTCCGCCCGGCCCTGGAGCCGGACGGCCCATTCGCGGGCGCGGTTCAAGGCGGCCGCCGCCTCCGAGGCCAGGGTTCGAACGACGTCGCCGGCGGGGCGGATTTCGCGGATGAGGCCGGTGCTCTGCCCGGCGTTCATGTATCCTTCTTCCACCCGTCCCTCGATGGCCGCCACCCGGTTGTTATGGCCCAAAATGTACGGGAGCAATTCTTCAATAGAAGGTTGCCGCTTTTCCAGTTCCAAAATCCGTTCGGTGAACGCATTGCGTAAAACCCGCGTGACGCGGCCCTGGCTGCGTTCGATCACCACCGTCGCCTCGTCGCCGGCCCGGAGGAGCAACTCTTTGTAAGCCGGGTGGGCCTGGCATTCTTCGGTGGCTACGAACAAGGTGCCCACCTGGACGCCGTCCGCCCCGAGCACGAGGGCGGCCGCCATCTGTTCGCCGGTGGCGATGCCGCCTGCGGCCACCACGGGAACGTCCCGGCCGGCCTCGCGCAAGGCGCGCACCACCTGGGGCACCAAGGCGAGGGTGGTGAGTTCGGCCGGTCCGTTGTGGCCCCCGGCTTCAAAGCCTTCGCAGATGATGACGTCCGCACCGGCCTCGGCGGCCTTGAGCGCCTGCCGGACCGTCGAGGTCAACACCATCACCCGCAAGCCGGCCTCCCGGAACACCGGAATGAGGGGCCGCGGATTGCCCGCCGACAGGCTCACCGCCGCCAAGCGGTGCCGGTTTTGGAGGACCACCTCGACATAGGGAGTATTGTCCCGGTGTTCACTGATCGGAATGTTCACACCGAAAGGTCGGGCCGTCCGGGAAGCGGCGACCTCGATCTCTTCCGCAAACTGCTCGGGGCTGCGTCCGGCCGAGCCCACCTGTCCGAACCCGCCGGCCTCCGATATGGCGGCCGCGAGACTTCCATTTCCGACATACGCCAATCCGCCTTCAATAATGGGGTACCGGATTCCCAAACACGCGCACAACCGGCATCCCGGATCCGCTCCGGTTCCGGCGGAAAAATCGGGCATAGTCCCTCACCTCATTTTGCCTGAAACCCAAAATCAAAGCCTGAAACCCAAAATCAACGCGACTACACTCAATGTATCATTATACGCGCGGAAAGGGAAGGATATGCGTCGCGTTTCCGGTTCACAGACGGCGCGCGGCCCGGTTTTCTTCCTCCCCCGGAGAAGGCTGTGGATGTTCCTTTCGCCGGATCATGGCCAAAAGACCGAGCGGGATGGGCAACCAGAACGTGATGCCCCGGTAAGCCAAGGTCAGGGCCCAGGCTTGGGCCCACGGCATTCCGAGCCAGTGGTACAGGGCCGCCATCGACACTTCGAAGACGCCCAAGGAAAACGGCAGCGCCGAAAGGTTGACCAGGAGGACGACGAGCCCGTAGCCGGCGATCAGGTGGCTCCACGGCAGGGTGATGTGCAAAGCCGCCATGAGCGCGGCCAGGGTGCCGATGCGGAATCCGTACAGGGCCAGATTTTCGAGAAAAGCGACCGCCCACAGACCGGGATTGCGGCGGATGCGCTCCCACGTGGCTTCGAAGGCTGCAAACTGCTCCTGTTCGTTCCACCTCCGCCTGCGGCCTTGGGTTCCCCGGGGAGAGGGACGGGCCGGACCGGTCTCGGCGGGGGGGAGTTCCCGGACTCCTTTCCGCTTCCGGAGGAACCGGAAGGCGGCGCGGCTCCGGCGCCACCAGCGGACCGCCGCGCCGGCGATGCGGATCGCAAAGCGAACCGCCCGGTGGCGCACGGGATCCCACAGAAAGGCGATCCCGGCGACCAGTGCCGCCGCCGTCGCCCAGCGCCCGGCGGTCAGCGCCCGCTGGACCGACGGCGGCAGGGCGATGTCCCAAATGGACAGCAGAAAGACGGAAGCGGCGACGATGACCGCTGTCGCGAGCAGCCCGAGAACCGTGTGCAGGGCCGTCATCCAGAGCGTGCTCGCCCACGTGATGCCCCAGCGGGCTCCGGACAGCGCCAGAACGGCGATGCCGCTCGTTCCAGCGGTGGGCAAAAGGCGGTCCACCACCCCCGCGATCAGCAGGAGGCGGAACAGGGCTCCGCCGGCGACCGGAGTTCCCGCCGCCCGGTACAACCGGCGGACCAAATCCCAATACACGGCGATAAAGGCCAATTCGCAAAGGACGGCGACCGCCGTGCCGGCGGGTGAAGCACCGGCCAGAACCCGGACGATGTGGGCCAGCTCGTCGCGGTAGTGCCGGACGGCCAGGACGGTGGCCACCGCGAGCAGCCCCAGCCACACCCACGCGCTGATCGGGCGCCTTCTGTGCGAAATCCCCGTGGAACCCCGTTTGGACAAGAGGCAGTCCTCCTTATACCGGAGAGGCAGGAATGGACACATCGGTTGCTGAACCTTAGTATGACATATTTCATGGAGGGGGAGGCAATGGTCAATCGCAAGGTACGGTGGATCGCATTGCTTTTGGCGTTCCTTCTCGTCTTCGCGGCCGCGCCTTTGGGGGCGCTGGCAGAAAGCTGGACGCTGTCCGCCAATTTGCCCACGGATCCGGCGTCCGCGTTGACGACGAACTCCAGGGTGATCGATCTATCCGTAACGTTTAACAATGTGGTCAATATTAAATGTTTAGTAAAGCCGCAGGGCAGCCAGGCCATCAGCACCTACGAAAATCCCCAAATCCAGGGCAACACGGCGGTGTTTTCGGGCGTGGTGCTGGCGCCGGGTGTGAACGAAGTGTCCTTTGTCGGAACCTCCGGAAGCCTTCAAGTCCAGTCCGTTACATATTATGTCGAATATTTGAATAATCCTCGCATCATGAACATGCAGTTGCAAGGAGTGGCCGTGGACCAAGACGACGTCGCGGCCGTGGGCCCGTCGCAAAACAATCCGCCGTCTGCGATGAAAGCCAGCTGGCAGTACGACACGGAAAACGCGACGTGGAGCACCGTCAACGGTTTGCCCGTCACCGGGACGCCGGTCGGCACCAAGATGAACTGGTCGACCCTGCTCGACCTCAAGCCGGGCGAGAGCCCCTTGACGACCGTCGCTTCGAACAACCAGCGATCGGTGACGGTGAAAAAGTCGGTCATTCTGGTGGACGCGGCGACGAATGCCGCTCCCTTCGATGTTGTGCTCAGCGACAACAACGGCAAACAGACGAATCTCTGGGCGGGGATCAAAGTCCAAGCCTCCGGCGTCCAGCCGGTGACGGTCGGCGGTAAGTTTGTCGCTCCGGCGACTACGGCCACGGCCCCGACGGTTCAAGTGTCCGTCGACGGCGGTCCCTACCAGTCTGCGACCGTCACCCCCAGCTCCCAGACGGTTCCGTGGGTGAAACAATGGGGAGTCAAAGATCAACTGGCCGTCTGGACCTGGAGTTTGAACATCGGGTCCCTCGGCACCGGCGACCACAAATTGACGTTGAGCTTTGCCGTCGACGGGACCGGCGCTTCTCAGACCATCGAATATCCCTTTTCCTTCATCGATACGAACCAACCCTACTGGAGCGATCCGGTCCAGCTGTTCAACGTGACCACGGGCTCGACGGCCGGGGTGTACCGGGCCGGGCAGGCGATCCAGATCACGGAGCCGTGGGTCGTGTCCCAGACCCCCGTCGCCTTGGGACTGACCCTCAATAATCTGGGGGGATCCCCTGATTTTGCTAATAACGTGACGGTTCAGGCGGTGGACGCCCAGGATCAACCCATCGCCACCATCACCGGTTTTACGGCGGGCAGTCTCGAGTCCCAGCCGAATACGGCGGTCATCCTGTTTCCCTCGGGGTCGCTGCCGGCCGGGGAATATGATCTCAAAGTGACGTACAACAACGGCGGAACGCCCATTTCGGTGAAGATCCACACGGTCGTGCAACTGTCGCCGATGTTGAAAGTCACCCTGAAACAAAACAACGATGTGATCGCCGACGGTCAGGTGGTGACCAAAAGCGACCCTCTCTCCGCGGAGATCGTGCCGGTCAACTTCAACGCGTTCCCGGATCCCGTGACGGGTACCCTCAACGGGATCGCATTGAATCTTCAGAAGGACAGCAGCACCAATCCGACCAAGTACACCGTCAGCAACATCCAGTTGAGCGAGGGGACGAACACCTTTGTGTTCGAGGCCACCGACCCGGTGACGAAGCGGGTGACCGTCCGGACCACCCTCACGGTCTACCGGGCGACGCCGACCGATGTGACCATCGACACCTTCCAACCCTGGACGCCGGACGGGCAGACGCTTCCGTTCAACCAGGATACGCAAAGTTATACGACGTCTTCGCAACGGGTCGAACTGGAGGTCAAACTGGGCCCGGTGGCCGGATTGTCCAACAATCCCAACGCCATCAACCGGGTGGATATTTATAAAAGCGGGACGCTGTTGACCAGCCTGTATGCGAACAACCCCGGAAATGGATACGTTCAGGCGCCGAGCTCCGCCGGAGGTTGGTGGTACGATCCGGGCAAGATCAAGCCCACGCCTTCGGGGGACAGCGCCACCGCCAAACTGACCTTCTGGGTGTCCGATCGGAACCCGCAGAATAATTCGGAATGGGTGGGCGTGTCGATTCCGCCGAACCAGACCACGAGCTTCAAGCTGGTGGCCTATGTCCAGACGTCGAACGGGCAGGCGATCAGCCAGCAGGTGACCAAGACCATTCTCGTGGTCAACCAGCTCAAACCCTACGAGGTCTACGTGGGGACCAACCTGAACCAGCCGGTGGACCTGACTCAGCCCCTTCAGGTCAACCAGAATTTCTTGGACATCGTCATCGCCACCCCTGCGCCGGCCGATTCGGTCACCGTCAACCGCCAGCCCGCGGTGGAGTGGAAGTCGCCTCCCGGCGGGGACCCGGCGAAGTCCTATTACGGGGTGGAGATCAAAGACCTGAAGCCGGGACTGAACAAAATTCCCTTTGTCGTCCAGTCGGGGCCGGTCAAGGAAAGCGGCACGCTGCTGGTCAACAACCTGGAACAGGCTCTGATGTATGCCAAATCCAAGGTCTATTTCGGCAAGTCCACTTCGTTCAAAGCCTTTGACGGGAAGCTCCAGTTGCAGTTCCCGAGAAACACCATGCTGGCTCCCGCGGTGCAAGAGGGCCAAAACCTTCCGGACAGCACCGGCGCCACCAATGACCGGTATCTGCTGTTCGGCATCGCCGATCCGTCGACGGGCTACATCGAAAAAAACAGCACCGGTTCGGCGGGGTACCAGAGCGTGCCCCAGGGATTCGCGCCCGGAGGTTGGGTGCTGGCGAGTCCCGTGTACTGGATCGACGCCGGCCCCAAATCGTGGAGCAGCGTGTCGTTGCCGCCCTTCATTCCGGCGGGGGGGATCGATCCGTTCCAGCCCGGCTACAGCTTTAGCCAGCGGGGAGGCCCGCGGCCGGGCGGCGGCTCGAACGACTGGTTGCAGCCGACCAAGGAGGGCACGCTCGTCCTCTCTTACGATCCGGCGATTCGCAACCAGGAAGCCGGACGGCTCACCGTCTTTCACCTCGACCCCAGCGGTCCGGCGTCCGGATTGATCCGCCCGTGGGTCAACCTCGGCGGGGTGGTCAACGTCTCCAACCACACCATCACCGTTCCGTTCCGGAACTTCGGCTACTACGTGGTCGCCAAGGAGGTCTACTCCTATTCGGACGTAGCCTCGCACCCCTGGGCGAAGGAGTACATCGAGACGATGTTCGCCAAGGGGATCATGAAAGGCGATCCGAGCTTGCTGAACGCCTTCAATCCGGACGTGCCGATTTCCCGGGGCGAATTTACCGCGATGGTGGTAAAGATGCTCGGGATTCCGCTGGATTACGATGACAACAACCGGCTGTTCATCGATGTCGGCGGCCGGGCGGACGATTCCCAGCTCTACGACTACCGGTACATCGAGACGGCGGCGAAAAAGGGGATTGTGCACGGGGTGAGTCCCAATCTCTTCCGTCCCGGCGATCCCTTGAGCCGGCAGGAGGCGGCCACCATCATCGCCTCGGCCCTGAATCTCAAGCTGGGTGATCCCAAGGCGGCCAGGGCGACCTTGAGCCGGTTGTACGGGGACGCGAACGCCATCGACCTCTACGCGGCTCCGGCGGTCCTGGCGGTCAGCCAAAAGAAGATCATGGAAGGCTCGCCGGCTCCCGGCGGTACCGGCGGGCGGAACCAGAAACCGGTGATGTACTTTAACCCGGCCAGCCAGCTGACGCGGGCGGAGGCTGCGGCGATCGCGTACAAGGTGATGCAACAGTTGAAGAAACTCTAAAAAGGGCACCGGATCGGGAAAAGGGCATCCGGCAAGGGGCCGGCCCGCGGGCACCGCCGCCCGCGGACCGGCCCCGCTCTTTCTCGCGCTGTTCCGGATGGCCGTTTCGCCTTGATTCCCGGTGCTGGTCCTGCTACAATGTGTAATGGTGAAAGGAGATTACATTTAAATTGTTTCTATAGTTTTAATAGCAAAAGAAATGACTTTCGCTCCCGGACCGCGAGGTGCGATTTCCGGGGCGGGTCGGTCTCCGTCACCCGTTTCATCCAGAGTGACATCAAGTAGGGAGGGCTGTTTCGTGTCGAATGTAAAGGTGGCCGTCATCTATTACAGCTCCACGGGAACCAATTACCGGCTCGCGCAGGCTGCCGAGGAGGGGGCGAAAGAAGCGGGGGCGGAAGTTCGCCTTCGCAGAGTCCAAGAACTGGCCCCCCAGGCGGCGATCGAGTCGAATCCCGCATGGAAAGCCCACCTGGAGGCGACGAAAGACGTCCCCGTCGCGACATTGGACGATCTGGAATGGGCGGACGCGTACATTTTCAGCACGCCGACGAGGTTTGGCAACGTGTCGTCCCAGATGAAACAATTTCTCGATACGGCCGGCCCCCTCTGGGCCCAGGGAAAACTGGCGAACAAAGTCGCCACGGCCATGAGCTCGGCCAGCAACTTCCACGGCGGCCAAGAAGCGACGGTGCTGTCCCTGTACACGACCCTCTATCACTGGGGGACCATCGTCGTCACGCCGGGCTACACCGATCCGGTCATTTTCACAGCGGGAGGGAACCCGTACGGGACGACGGCGACGGTGAACGATCAGCTTTCGCTGGACGACAAAACCCTCGCAGCGGCGAAATACCAGGCCAAGCGGGTTGTGGAGATCGCGAGGAAACTCAAAGGTTGAAGTAGGGCCGGGGGGTTGTCCTTCCCGGGCGCGGCCCTTTCGGGATGCAAAAGGCTGTTGACCCAGCGGTCAACAGCCTTTTGCGTTCCGGAGCCGAAAGGCCGGGAGGGCTTATACTTTGAACCGGCGGACGGTGTTTAACAATTCTTCCGCCATCCGGGAAAGGGATTTGGCCGATTCGCTGATCTCCTGGATCGAAGCCGTCTGTTCCTCCACGGCGGCCGACACCGTCTGGGACTCCGAGGCGGCCCGCTGGGCGGTCGCGACAATCTGGTTGGAACCTTGCACAATTTGGTCGGTGCCGGCGGACAACTCCTGCACCACCGCGGAGACGTCCTGGATTTGCGTCGAAACCCGCTGGATGTTTTCGAGGATATTCCGGAAAGTCTGGCCGGCCTGTTCCACCGTTTGAGTGCCAGACTGGACGCTTTCGATGCCCCTCTCCATGGCTTCCACCGCTTCCGACTGGTGAGCCTGGATGGTTTCCACCAACGTCTTGATTTCTCCCGCGGCCTGGGAAGACTGTTCGGCCAGTTTCCGGATTTCGCCGGCCACCACCGCAAAGCCCCGCCCCTGTTCGCCCGCCCGGGCGGCCTCGATGGCCGCGTTGAGGGCGAGGAGGTTGGTTTGTTCCGCCAGGCTCTGGATCAAGCCGACAATCGACCCGATTTTGGTGGAATGTTCTTCCAACGTGCTGATGGCGTCACCCGACTGCCGCACGGCTTCTCGGATCCGGTTCATTTCGGCAATGATCTCAGAGACCATTTTCCGGCCTTCCTCGGCGGCCTCCGCGGCGCCGGTGGCGATGGCCGTGACGTTTTGCGCCGATTCGGCGGCCTGGTGAATGCCCGCGGTCATCTGTTGCATGGTATCCGAGGCCTGCTGGATGGCCTGAAGCTGCGCTTCGGCCCCTTCGGCGATCGCCTGGACGGAGGAGGAAATTTCGTCGGCCCCCTGCCGGACTTGTTCCGCTCCGGCCGTCAGTTCCTCGGAGGTCGCCGCCACCTGTTCGGTGTTGGCGGACACCTGCTTCAAGATCTGCTGGATCGTGTCCAGCATGCGATTAAAGGAGCCGGCCAGCTCCGCCGTTTCGTCCCGGCTCGTGATCTCGATCCGCTGGGTGAGATCGCCGCCCTGCTCGGCCATCTCCCGCATCCGGTCGGAGACGAGGCGAATGGGCCGGACGATGCGGGCGGCTGTCGCGACGGCGAAGACGATCGCGATGAGAAGGGAGGCGAGGGACAACCCGATGAGCACCGTCCGGGCCTGGCGGTAGGCCTGTTCCGAATCCTCCGCGGCTTTGTCGATGACCTCTTTGATTTGCGACTCGATTTCCGCGTAGGTGGCCCGGAAATCGTCCATATACACTTTTCCGCCGGCGAAATTGGCCCGGGCTTCGTCCAGCATCCCGGCTTTGCCCAAATCGATTTCCTGTTTAAAATAGCTCTCGACTTGGTTGATTTTCGGTATGGCCTCGGCCTCGATCAATTCCTTTAATTTCGGATAGCGGTCGTACTGGGATTGCAAAAACTGGAGGTCCCTTTGAAGCTGTTCATGGCCGCTGACATACGGCTGCAAAAAATACTGGTCTCCGGTGAGGAGAAACCCGCGTACGCCCGTCTCCTCGTTGATCAAGTCCGTCAGAAGGTTGCCGGCGGTTTGGACGACCGGAATGGCGTTTTGGACCACAAACTGGGTGTGTTGTCGCATTTGATTAAATTCGTAATAGGCGACAACGGACTGAATGATCATGAAAACCAATAAAACCGAAAACCCGACAAAGAGTTTAGTTCGAATCTTCATTCCTATCACTCCCCCGACCGATCATAACAGTGCTATCCGGGACCGATCCAAAATTCGTCCTGGAATACGGGCTTTCCTGCCCCGCATCTGTTCCTTTTTTGCCGTTTCGTGGTTGTGAAACTTCGCAGCTTCCGGTAGGATGGGAGACGAGAGGAGGAGTGTGGTCTTGAAAACCGGGTCTCCACTGTGGAATCGCCGCGCGCGCCGGCGGGCCGCCGGGCTGCGCGTGGCGACGAAGCGCTTGGCCGTTCCCGCGGCGGTCCTCCTGTTGTGTGCGGCGGGAACTCCGCACGCCCGAGCCGAGGGTCCGCCGCCCGTGTCGGTCTTGCTGGACGGCCGTCCCGTCGCCGGAGATGTCGCGCCCTATATTGCGGAAGGCCGGGTGATGGTACCGGTCCGGTCGATCCTGGAACCCCTCGGGGCGACGGTCGAATGGGACGGCGACCGCCGGATGGTGCGGGTGGTGAAAGGGTCGCTCCGGATTGAGATTCCCGTCGGACAGCGGGGGATGTACCGGAACGGGGAGCGGGTGGAAACGGATGTGCCGTCCGCCCTGGTTCAGGGCCGGACGATGGTGCCGGTCAGGTCCTTGGCCGAGATCCTCGGCGCCAAGGTGGAATGGGACGGGGACCACAGGCGGGTCCTGGTGACCACGGCCGGAGGCGGGGCGGGGGGAGCCTCCCCGGGATTGCCGGCGCGTACCGGCGGGGGGGACCTGAACGGCGCTGCGGCGGGGCCGGTGAGCCGCCCGGTTTGGGAAGGCCTTCTGGAGGTGAAGGGAGCCGAAGCCGGTGTTCCGGCCGACCAGATCGAGCGGGTTCGCCGCCTGCTGGCCCGTTCGGGAGTCATGGATCATTTGACGTCCGACCTTCCGGGGAGTCTCCGGGAGCCGGTCCGGATCTATCTGGTTTCGACGCCGGAGGGATTCCGGCGGGCGCTGGTCCAGGCGGGGCTGCCGCCGGAACAGGCGAATCTGTTTGCCTCGCTCACCAGCGGCGCTTCCCTGGGCAACGACATCTACATACCCCTTTATGCCGCCGCGGAAGACGCACACCTGGCCAATGTGCTCGCCCACGAATTGACCCACGTATTTCTCGACCAGACCGGCGCCGGGCAGGCGATCCCGGTTTGGATGCACGAGGGGTTGGCCTGGTGGGAAGGACTGAAGGCCCAAAGCCGGTTTGAACCGGCCGTCGTATCGAAGGGATGGCCGCAGCGCTTGGAGGCGGCGATCATCGACGGCCAGCGCCGGGGTGTATTGATTCCCCTCCCCGATGTGACGCAGGATTCGATTCTCGGCATCTCCCGGTACAACCCCGAGTGGCAGGGGTATGTGGCGGTGGAGCGGCTTGCCGGAGGAGGATGGGACCGGATACGCCGGTATATCGCGGCGGCCCGGGACGGCGTGCCGGATGCCTTCGTTCGCGCATTCGGCATGACGGAAGAGGCGTTCGACCGGCAACTGCGGGAATGGCTGGAACAACAGGGCCGGCGCGCGGACGCAGGCGTGCGGCTGACGCTTCAGGTGGAACCCGGATTTTCCGGAAACATCGGTTTTATGGCCCACGGATCGGACCACTGGCTGATGTTCCGGCTTGCTCCCGGAACGTATCAGGTGGAGATCCTCCCGGACGGATCGGTGACCGGGCTGTCGGGAGGCCGGACGGTGCGGACGGCCAACGGGGCGGATCCCAACACGATGTTTATCGGAATCCAGCCGGACCGGCCGGGTTCCGGGGATGCCGTGGAGGGCGGCTTCGCCATTTCCTACGCTTATGGGCGGTATTTTTATCAAAATGCTTGGACGAGAAAGGCCGGGGAAGGGCCGAAGTTCAATCGCGAGGACCGGGTGCTCGGCGTCCGGCTGGTGGACATCCAACCGGAGGAGGCGGGACCGGCCCCGGCGGCCGCCCGGCCCGCCGGCTCAGCGGCGGTGCCCGGCCGGTAAACCGGCGGAGGTTCCGGCCGGCGTCCCGCCGGGCGCCGCCGCCCGGACGGGGGCGGAGGCGAGTTGGTCCTGGAAGGCCAGGAGGGACTGTCCTCCGGAGATCCGGACCCGGTGGAGGCTGTACAGGCCCTGAAGGGGGACGGCCCAGCCGGGCTGTGTGGTCACGGCGACAACGTACCCGGCTTCCCGGGCCGCAGCGATGACGGCGCCGTTGTACCGCCCCGAGGGGTAGCAGAGGGCGTATACCCGCTTGTGCAGGTGTTCCTCGATCGCCGCCTTGGAGTCCCGGAGTTGGCGGCCGAGTTGGGCCGGCGGCAGGGCCGTGAAGTCCACGTGGTCCATCCCGTGGGACTCGACGTCGAACACGCCGGATTCCTCCATCGTGCGCAAATCGTCCCATGAGAGGTAATTCGGTTTGCCGACAAAATGGGCCACGACGAAGAGCGTCGCGCGGAATCCCAATCGTTTTAAAATCGGGTAGGCCGCGGTCAGGTTGTCTTTGTATCCGTCGTCAAAGGTGATGACGACCGGCTTGTCCGGCAGGGCGCCGAGGCCCGCCCAGGCTTTGAGCACATCGGCCAGGGTGACCGGCTGAAAGCCGGCGGAGGCCAGCCACTCCATTTCTCGGGCGAAATCTTTTGGATCTTTGCACAACGGGTTCGACGGTTGGTGGGAAATGGAATGGTACATGAGAATCGGCACCGGGGGCCCCGATGTAGCCCGGTGCGACAGGGTTTCTGCGTCCAGGCCGGCCAGCGGATCGGGGGAAGTTCCGGCCGGTGCCGGAACCGGCGGGGCGGTGCCGGAGCTGCCGCCTTCGGGCGGAGGAATCGCGCCGGAAGCCGAGCTTTCGATGGCCGGGTGGGGAGCGGCGGTTTCCGCCGGATACCGGGCCGCCGGGCGGCTGCATCCCGGCAAGAAGGCGGCTGCGAGGACCAGGGCAGAGGCCAGGGCCACGCAGCGGCAGGGGATGTTGAGGGGGTTCGGGTCGTTTCGACGGGTCGATTTCATGTTCGTCCTCCCGCGTCCCCGGAGGGATCGCCATGCTGTCGTCGTTTGCGTTATGAAATTATTATAGCAATGAATTTCCCTGTTCGTCTCGCATGAAAGGTTATCATTTTGCCGGTTGTGAAGAAGGCGGTCCGGCCTCCTCGCCCCGCCCGGCCCGGCGCATACTAACTCCGTCGAGTTCCATTTCAAGGGCGGTGGCGGGCGTGCAGAAAAACCGGAAAAAAGGGACCGTCTTCATCCTGGCGGCGGTCGCCGGGGCGATCGTCGCAACGGCCGTCGCGGTGCAGCGTCCCGCCGGGCCGGGGGAGGTGCGCTTGCCCGGTGCGGCGGGGCGGGAAGCGGGGCCCGAAAGGCCTCCGGCCCCGGCGCCTCCCCCGGAGGAGGCGGGTCAAGCGGGGGAAGGATCCCGGCCGGTGCGAGGGCGGGCGCCGGACATGACGGTGTTGCTCGTGGGTTTGGACCGCCGCGGGGACGAAAACGGCCGGTCGGACACCATCATGCTCGGCCGGATTTGCCCGGCGCGGCGGGAGGTCGAGGTCTACTCGATTCCCCGCGACACCCGGGTGTGGGTACCGGGAGTGGGCCGGACGAAAATCAATCACGCGGCGTCGTACGGGGGAGTGCCCCTGTTGAAGGCGACCCTCGAACAATGGCTTGGAATCCGGGTGGATCACTGGGTCGTCGTCGATTTTGAGGGGTTTCGGAGGTTGGTGGACCGGTTGGGCGGGGTTCCGGTGGACGTCGAAAAGGCGATGGATTACGATGACCCGTCCGACGGAACGCACATCCATCTGCCGCCGGGGCGGCAGTGGTTGGACGGCCGCGCAGCGCTGGATTACGCGCGTTTCCGGCACGACGCCGAGGCGGACAACGGGCGGATGCGGCGGCAGTTGCAGTTGCTCCGGGCTCTCGTTCTACGCGGGGGGGACGTGACGGCGTGGCCGGTCCTTCTCCGGGAAATGGGAGAGTTAGGGAAGCACGTGGGAACCGATTTCGACGGGCGCGCCCTGGTCCGCACGGCCGCGGCGCTGTACCCCTTTGACCGGATCGCGTTTCGGGCGCGGGTCCTGAAGGGCTCGCCGTACGTGGACCGGCGGGACGGGATTTGGTATTTCGAGCCCGATCCGGCCGCGGTGGCGCAGCTCCGGCGGGCGCTGGGAGCGCCGGCCGGAGCAGGCGGGCCGGGACGAGCGGAAACAGAAGGGCCGCGGGGAGGGCGGCCGGCAGGGAGAGGCGAACATGTCGGAGCGCGTGGAAGTTCTGGATGTTTGGTTTGATCCCGTGACCCTCGAGGAAGCGGCTTCGCGGGTGACGGGGTGGTTGGACGGCTGGAACGGAAGGCCGCCGGTGCGGCAGGTGGTCACGGCCAACCCCGAAGTGGTGATGCAGGCGCGCCGGGACCCGCGGGTGGCGGAGGTCATCCGGAGGGCGGATTTGGTCGTGGCGGACGGCATCGGCGTCGTCGTGGCGGCTTCGTGGCTCGGCACTCCTTTGCCCGAGCGGGTGGCGGGAGCCGATCTGTCGGAGGCGCTTTTGGCGGAAGCGACGAAGCGGAATTGGCGGGTGTATTTGCTCGGCGCATCGCCCGCCTCTCTCGGAGGAGCCCTGGCGGAACTCCGGCGTCGGTATCCCGGAGTGGAGTGGGGCGGGTGGCACGGCTATTTCGACGCCGAGGGAGAGAGGGAGATCCTGCGGGAAATCGAGCGCATGCGGCCCCACCTGCTCCTCGTCGGCATGGGGGCCCCCCGCCAGGATTTGTGGATCGCCGCCCACCGGCACCTGCCGGCCGGCGTCGCCATCGGGGTGGGGGGGATGATCGACGTGTGGAGCGGCACCGTCAAGCGGGCGCCCGAGGTGTGGCGGAACCTGCACCTGGAGTGGCTCTACCGCCTGTGCCGGCAGCCTTCCCGGCTGCCCCGGCAGCTGGCGTTGCCCCGCTTTGCCGCTTTGGCGGCGGCTCGCGCCTTGGTACGGATGCTGAAAAAACCGGGCCGGAACCGTCATTGACGGTTGGGGTCCGTCATACTATAATTATTACGTTTTATCAAGGTGTACTTGCGGATGAATGGGGGAATGGCGCGTGCCGAAGCGGTATCTGTTTACTTCGGAGTCCGTGACGGAAGGCCATCCGGATAAAATGTGCGACCAGATTTCCGACGCGGTGCTGGACGCGATTTTCGAGAAGGATCCGATGGCACGCGTGGCGTGCGAAACGTCGGTGACCACCGGATTGGTGATGGTCGCCGGAGAAATCACGACCCATTGTTATGTGGACATTCCGAAGATCGTTCGGGAAACGATCCGTGAAATTGGGTATACACGGGCTAAATTCGGATTCGACGCGGACACCTGCGCCGTGATCACTTCCATCGACGAACAGTCTCCCGACATCGCCATGGGGGTCAACCGGCCCCTCGAAGCCCGCACCGGCGAAATGACGGACGAGGAGATCGAGGCGATCGGCGCCGGCGACCAGGGGATGATGTTCGGCTTTGCCGTCAACGAGACGGAGGAACTGATGCCCCTTCCGATCTCCCTCGCCCACCGGCTGGCCAAGCGCCTGGCCGAGGTGCGCAAAGAAAAGCTGCTCACGTATTTGCGCCCCGACGGCAAAACTCAGGTCACGATCGAATACGAGGACGGGCGCCCGGTGCGGGTGGATACGATCGTGGTCTCCACCCAACACCACCCGAAGGTCAGCCTGGAGACCATCGAGCGGGACATCAAAGAGTACGTCATCGAACCGGTGGTACCGGCCCACATGATCGATTCCCGCACGAAATTCTTCATCAATCCCACCGGCCGGTTCGTCATCGGCGGCCCCCAAGGGGACGCGGGGTTGACGGGGCGGAAGATCATCGTGGATACGTACGGGGGCTATGCCCGCCACGGCGGAGGGGCCTTTTCCGGCAAAGATCCGACCAAAGTGGACCGCTCCGGCGCCTACGCGGCCCGGTACGTGGCGAAAAACATCGTGGCCGCGGGCCTTGCGGACAAATGCGAAGTCCAGGTGGCGTACGCCATCGGCGTGGCCAGGCCGGTGTCGATCATGGTGGACACCTTCGGCACCGGGAGGATCGACGACGAGAAAATCGTCGAGTTGGTGCGGGCCCATTTCGATCTCCGGCCGGCGGGGATCATCCGGGAACTGAATCTGCGCAGGCCGATTTATAAGCAGACGGCCGCCTACGGCCATTTTGGACGTCCGGATCTCGATTTGCCCTGGGAAAGGACGGACAAGGCCGCCCTGTTGCGGGACGCCGCCGGGCTCAAAATGACGTGGTGAGCGGAAATGAGGAAAGCGACCCTCATACCCGCGCGGGCCGCACCGTATCGTATAGTAGTATCACCCTTACCCCATTGCGATCGGACGCCGACCGGCGTCCCTTTTTTTGTCGAAAAGCCCCCTTGGCCGGCCGTTTCAAGCCCCGGCGGATCCAAACTATCCAAGTCTCGGGAGATGCAGTATAATGAAGGCACGGGATTTTGGGAACCGGTGGGACGTCGTAGCGCAATGGGGAATGAGACGATGGGTCAGATCCGGGTGTTGGTGGCGGATCCGGAATTGCGTTTCCGCCAGGGGCTTCTGTCGATCTTGGAATTGGAAAGGGATATGGAGCCGGTCGGGGAGGCGCAGAGCGTTCGGGAAGTGATTGCGCGGACGGAGTGCGCCGAACCGGACGTGGTCATCCTCGGGTTGGGGCCGGAGAGCGAAACGGGGCCCGATGGGATCCGGATGTTGAAAGAACGCCGTCCGGGAGTGCGCGTATTGGTCCTGTGCGACAATACGGGGCGCAAGGCGGTCGTGGAGATGTTGTGCGCCGGGGCCGACGGATATTTGCCGAAAAATGCCGGGGCGTCGGTGTTGGTGGAGGCGGTGCGGGCCCTCCACCGGTGCGGCGCCTATTTGCACCCCGCGGCCGCGAAACAAGTGATTCGCGTGGTGCGGGGCGCCGGTTTGGCGGATGAGGGTGCCGAAGGGGAGACGGCGGCCGCTTTGGCGGGCGCGGAGGAGCCCGCCCGGGAGTTGGTAGCTGCGGGG
Source organism: Alicyclobacillaceae bacterium (assembly GCA_029961045.1). Lineage (GTDB taxonomy): Bacteria > Bacillota > Bacilli > Kyrpidiales > Kyrpidiaceae > JASBVN01. The sequence goes on from JASBVN010000011.1 coordinate 45,770, forward strand.
GCGATCCGCCCGGGAGAGCGGGCCACCGCCTCTTTCTGGCCGGCCCGGGGGGCGAACGGGGGCGCCGGCGCAAAACCGGCCGCCTCCGGATCTTGTTCGGCCGGTCCCGACGGACAGGCGGGCCGGCCCGGAGTCCTGGCTCCGCTGACCCGCCGGGAGTGCGAAGTGCTCCAACTGATGGCCGAAGGACGCAGCAACCGGGATATTGCCAAAACCCTGTTTGTGAGCGAGAAAACGGTCAAAAACCACGTGGCCAGTATTTTGGACAAGCTGGTGGTCCGGGACCGGACTCAGGCGGTCCTGGTGGCCCTCAAACACGGCTGGGTCAAATTGTCCTGATCCATTCCGCCTTCCTGTTTCCTCCCTCCGGCCCGACTTCCGGGTGCCGGGGTTTCCGGGTGCCGGGGCCGGGCGGATGGACCTCCGCACTTCGCCCAGGGGCTGAGCATATATTGGCACCACCAAGGGAGGTGCCCGCTGATGCTCGCCTTGTTGCTCTGGGTTTTCTCCGTCTACGGATTCCTCTCGGCGGTTTGGCATGTCCTCCAACTGTTGACCTTTCGCAAACCGGCGTTTCCACCCACGCGGGTGTATCTGGTGGTTCACAACGGGGAGTCTTTTATAGAGGGCTTGCTCCGGCGGATCGCCGCCGAAATCGTGGATCGGGTCCCTCGCCTCCGGGTAGTGGTGGTCGACGAGTGTTCGGAGGACAACACCCCGGCCATCGTGGAGCGGATCGCCGCCCGGGAACCGTGGCTCGAGTTGGCGGCGCTCGAAACGGGTGGGACGGCGGGAATCCGGCCCGCAGGGGAAGCGGAACTTCCGCACCGCTGGCTCGGGTTCGATTTGCGGGTTCCGGGCGGCCTGGAAGCGGTGTTGCCCACCCTTCGCCTCCTCTGCGGGACGGAGACCGGAAGGGTCTCCCGTTCCCGGGATTTCGCGGGGGACGGAGCGCATAATCGGGGTTCCCTCTGAAGAGACTACCGAACAGCCGAGACGGAAAGGGGGGAACAGCCGGATGGCGCGTGGCCAAAAGCGCAACACCCCCGTGGTCCCTCAAGCGAGCCGCGCTTTGGACCAATTCAAGTACGAGGTGGCTCAGGAACTGGGGATCCAGGTGCCTCAGGACGGCTATTGGGGGACGATGCTGACCCGCGACACGGGGGCGATCGGAGGCAACATGACCCGGAAACTGGTGGCCTTGGCCGAACAGCAACTCGCCCAGTACGGCGGGGCCGCGGGCGGGCCGGCCGGTCGCACTCCGCAAGCTTAAACCGGTGCTACCGGGAGCAGACTGCCGGGAGCAGACGCGAACAGGGCGGAAAACCCCGGGTGGGGGTCCCGCCCTTTTTCCGTTTCTTTAATTTTTGAAGAAGAATTTGAAAGGAATCGGAAAGGGCAACGGCGAAAATCGGGAAGCGCAAAGCGGCGCTCTCCTGGAGAGGGCAGAAACCGCATCGCGGAGTTTCCGGGAAAAGGGGGAGCGGGGCGGTGGGATGGGTGGAACAGTGGAAAAGGGTGGTGGACGCTCTCTGGCCTCCGGCGGACACCTGCGCCTTTTGCGGCCGGCCCGCCGCCGGAGGGCCGGATCGCCTGTCCCTGCCGGGAGTGAGCCGGACGTTCCGGATTCCCGCCTGCTCCGCCTGTGCCCGGGAACTGGCGCGGCCGCGGCCTGCCTGTTCCTGTCCGGGATGCGGTCGGGAGGTGCCCGCCCCCGGCCGGTGTGCCGACTGCCGGCGCCGTCCCTTGGCCCTGGCGCGGGTCGGGGTGTACGGCCGGTATGACGGCCCGCTGAAAGAAGCCGTTCACCGGGTGAAGTTTCAGGGAGACGAGCGGCTTCTGGAATTGCTGTCGGGGATGTTGGCCGCGGTGTGGGAAGATCTCGGCCCTCCCGCCGGTGCCGTGGTGGTTCCCGTGCCGATGGACCCGGAAAAGCGGCGGATTCGAAAATGGAACCACACGGAGCTGTTGGCCCGGGGCCTGGGGAGGGCGGTGAACCGGCGGGTGGCCGGGGTCCTCGTGCGCCGGGGAGATGGACGGAGCCAGTCCACCCGGGGCCGCCGGGAGCGGTTCGCCGCCATGGCGGAAGCCTTTGACGTCGGGGACGGCGGGCCGGTGCGGGGCCGGGCGGTGGTGCTGGTGGACGACGTGATCACCACGGGAGCCACGGCGGACGCCTGCGCCCGGGCGCTGCTGCGGGCGGGAGCGCGGGAGGTGTACGGCGCAATGGTCGCCCGGTGACGCCCGGGGCGGCCGGGGCGCCGTCCTGGACGGCGGGGCGGAAATGTGGCAAGATGAGGATAGGACAGGCAACATTTCGGTAATCGCCGCATACAATGAACGATCGAGGAGGACTCCTCGCGCCGGAGGTGGAGGCGTGTGGCCTCAGACCTGATCAACACGCGCCGCACGTTTGTGGAGATTTTCCAGGGACCGACCCTGGCCCACATCAAGAGCCAAATTCGTTTGACCCAGGACGCCGAAAGGGCGGATCCGATTTCGGTCGCGGTGACGAAGGAGCGAAAGGAATACCAGGCCCTCGTGGTGTTTGCGTACCGGGACCTGCCGGGCGAAGGGGAAGAATAAAGGCGGGCCTGTCGCCAGACACCCGTTTTGTTTTTCTTTATTTGTGCAAATGGTAGGGGACGGTCGTGATGACCACGTCCTTGTTCCGCAGCAGCCACAGGCGGATGAGAAGGGCGCTTTGGTTGTGCAGAATGTTGTGCCACCATTTGCGCGGGATGAATTGCGGGATGATGACGTGAATGTGATCGGCCCGCCCTTCGATCTGTTCCAGGGCCTGGATAAAGAGGGCCAGGGGCCTGAGCAAGGACCGGTATTCGCTTTTGACGGTATACAGTTTGCACGGAGAGCCCCACGCCTCCCAGCGCGCTTTCATTTGCTCGATGGACGGGTCGTCGAAGCCGATGTACAGGGCGATGACGTTGCTGTGAATGCTTTGGGCGAACGAGAGGGTATGCAGGACGACCCGGTGAACCCCAGACACGAGGACGATGGACACGACGGCGTGTGTTTGCGGGCGCATGGTGGTCGGGTCGATCCGCAGTTCGTCCCCGATCTCGAGGTAATGGCGGTGGACGGCCAGGGAGACGCCGATCAGCAGCGGGAGTACGACCAGGACGATCCACGCGCCGTCCGTGAATTTCGTGACCGCGAAAACCATCGCCACCGACGCGGTGATGGCCGCTCCCGCCGCGTTGACCGCGAGTTTCACCCGCCAAAATCCTTCCCGGACCTTCCACCACCGCCGGACCAGGCCGATTTGGGCCACGGTGAACGAGAGGAACACCCCGATGGCGTACAGGGGGATGAGGGCGTTGGTTTCGGCGTGAAACACTTCGATGAGCAGGGAAGCGAGGGCCGCCAGCACGATCATGCCGTTGGAATATCCGAGCCGGTCGCCGCGGACGGTGAGGGCGCGGGGGAGAAACCCGTCTCCCGCCACCAGAGCGGCCAGTTGGGGGAAACCGGTGAAGGTGGAGTTGGCGGCCAAAATCAGCACGATAAAGGTGGACCAGATGATCACTTGATACACGGCTCCGTGCCCGAAGTAGAGGCCGGCCAGTTGCGACAGCATGGTGTTGTTCGGATCGACGGAGATGCCCCGGATGTACAGGTGAAAGGCGAACCCCAGCAGCGTCGCTCCGGTGATGGCCCCCAGGGCGATATAGGCTTTAATGGCATTTTTCTGGTGGGGTTCGCGAAACACGGGGACGGCGTTGGAAATCGTCTCGATCCCCGTCAAGGCCGAACAGGCCGAACTGAAGGCTTTGAGGATCAACAGGGTGGTCAATCCTTGCGGCCACGTGCCGAGGGGCGGTGTGGCCGGCCGGGTGAAGCCGTGGCGTACCTCGTCGACGAAGCCGGCGAAGATGAGGACGGCCATGGAGATCATGAACAGGATCGTCGGCCATGCGAATACCGTCGCCGATTCCGCGACCCCGCGCAGGTTGACCAGCAGGATGACGAGGATGCAAAGGATGGAAAGGGTGGTCTCGTAGGGAGCGATGGCCGGGTAGGCGGAAGAGACGGCCTGGATGCCCGCCGACACCGAGACCGCGACCGTCAGGACGTAATCGACGAGCAGCGCGCTGGCGGCGGTGAGGGCCGCCCAGGGCCTGCGGAAGTTGTCCTTCGCGATGGCGTAGGCTCCCCCGCCGTTGGGATAGGCCATGACCCCCATGATGTAAGAAGCGATCAAGAGGACCAACAGCATCACCGTGGCGGCGGTGATGGGCAGGATCAGCCATTTGGCCGGAGCCCCCAGGTGGGCGAGTTCGGTCATGCCGGCCTCCGGGCCGTATGCGACGGAAGAGTAGAGGTCGGCCGAAAGGATCGGCAGGGCGATGAACCAGAGCAACTTGTTGTGCTGGGCGTGCAGTTCCCTCGTGCGCATGGGCCGGCCGATCAGGATGCGTTTGACGGTGCCGAAATTGACCAGGGCGTACACGACGGCGATGATCGCGATCACGATCAGGATCGGGTGAAGCCAGCGTTCCAAAACGGCGAGCACGATCGATCCTCCTGCCTGTGAGGCGCATGTTTGGATTCCCGGTTTCCCCGGGACCCTCCGGATGTCGGCATGTGCCGGTGGGCTTTCTTTCGAGTATACTGCGCCGGGAGACGGACCGACAGGGAGTTTGCAGAAAATCTTCTTTGAACAGGATTTTATCACAGGATTTTGCCGCGGTTGCGCCGTATTCTTATATGATAGGCGCTGGTGATGTCCCGGGAGGTGGCGCGACGGTGGACTTTGCCAATTGCAAGCGGTGTGGCCGGATTTACCGGAAGGTGCACGGCGAGTCGGTGTGTCCGTCCTGCCGGCGGGAAGAGGAGGAGCTTTACCAAAAGGTGCGGGCTTATGTGTCGGAACACCGGGGAGCGACCATCATGGAGGTCTCTGAAGCCACCGGGGTGGACCCGGATTTAGTCCTGAAGTTTCTCCGGGAGGGCCGGCTCGCGGTCGTCAGCGGAAAGAATCTGAAATACCCGTGCGAGCGGTGCGGGCGCGAGATCACCGTGGGCCGGTTCTGCGACCGCTGTACTGCGGAATTGGCGAAAGGATTCGCTCCGTCCAAAAGCGACCAGGACAATCAGGGGAGGTTCCACACCCGCCCCGGATGGACGCGCAATTTGTGATCGCAGCGTGCAGGGGCCGTTTGCGGAGGCGGCGGGCGGATGGCGGCGGAAGGTTCCGGCCGCGTTCGGGGCCGAAAGGAGGAGCCCGGTGCCGCAAGAATGTGCGGATCGGCGGATTTTGGGCTAACGGCCGGTGCCCGACCGGCCGATTCTTTTTATAAAGAACGGATGAATTAAAGATGCGGATGAAACCCGAATACGTGAGGCGCAGGGCGACGGGGATCCGGGGAGGGGTGAGGCATGCGGATTGAAGGACAGTGGCCGGTGTGGAAACAGGCATACGGAGCGCAGAACCCTGCGGTCACCCGGAAAGGCGGGGAACGGGACGGGACGGGCGGGGAACCGGCCCCGGCGGATGGCGGTTCCGACGTCGTGACGATTTCCGACGCCGCCCGGCAATTGGCAGGAGAGGGGGCCGGTCGTCCCGCAACGGCCGGTGCGGGCGGGGTAGCTGCCGGAGGTCCCGCCGCCTCCGGAGAGGCGCCGGACCGGGCGGCCCGGATCGCCCTCCTGCGGGCGCAGGTGGAGGCCGGGACGTACCGGGTGGACCCGGAACGGCTGGCGGACCGCCTGATCGAGCGGTGGACGGCCTGGTGGTCCTCCGGGCGGGAGGACACCGGGGGCGGTGAGGGATAATGGACCTGGTGAACCGCCTGATCGGCGTCGTGGAAACCCTTCTCGAGGAACACCGGGCCTTGCTGGAAGAGGGGCGGCGGCAGCAGGAGGCCCTGATCGCAGGGGATATCAAAGCCCTGGAAGAGGCGGTCGGCCGGATGGACGAACGGGTGAAGCGCATCGCCGAACGGGAGCGGGTGCGGCAGGAGATCGGCCTGCAACTGGCCGACCGGCTCGGCATTCCACCGGAGGAGGTCCGGCTCCCGGTGCTCGCCGGCCGCGCCGGCCCGGAAGCGGCGCGGAGAATGCGGGAATTGGCGGAGGCCTTTGACCGCGTGATGGAGGAGTTGCGCCGGGTGAACGAGCAAAACCGGGCGCTGACGGAGCAATCCCTGTTTTATGTGCGGCAGATGATCGACGTGTTGACCGATGCGCAGGCTCCCGGGGTGTACGGCCCTGCCCGTCCGGCGGGGCCGGCGGCGGGGGCACCGGCCGGACCGGCGGGCGGGGCGCGGATGTTTGACGCGAGGGCGTAAGGGGGCGAAAGCAATTGGTGTGGACCTTTTTCGGCCTGGAGACGGCCGTCCGCGGCCTGCGGGGACAGCAGGCGTCCATCCATACGGCGGCCCATAACATCGACAACGCCAACACCCCGGGGTATACCCGGCAAAGGGTGGAGTTGGCCGCCTCGCAACCCATCGAGTGGCCGTCCCTGTTTAAGACGGCCGCGCCGGGGCAACTCGGCACCGGGGTGCAGGTGGAACAGATCACGAGGCTTCGCGATTTGTTTTTGGACGACCAGTACCGGCACCAGAACCAGTATCTCGGGGAGTGGAGCATCCGCCAGGATGCCCTGGATAAAATCGCGGCGATTCTCAACGAGCCGTCCGATTCGGGGCTGGCCAAGGTGATGCAGAACTTCTGGAATGCCTGGCAGAAGTTGAGCCCCGAGGCGGACAACCTCAGCGCCAGAATGCAGGTGAAGCAGACGGCCATCGCCGTCACCCAGACCCTCAACCAGACGGCGAAGCAGTTGTCGGACCTCGACGCCGACCTGCAGCGCAGCATCCAGGCGAAGGTCGCCCAGGTCAATTCCTATCTCGGCCAAATCGCGACCCTCAACCGCCAGATCGCCGAAATCCGCCAGGTGGGGGACCAGCCCAACGATCTGCTCGACCGCCGGGACCTGCTGGTGGACGAGCTCTCTCGGCTGGCCGACGTGCAAGTGACGGAGAGCGGGGGCACCTACACCCTCACCATCGGCGGGCAGGCGGTGCTCCAGAACGATACGTTCACCGCCCTCGATCCGAACAACCTGACGGTCGGCGGCGGGGAACTCAAGGGCTATCTGGAGGCCCGCCAGGATGTGGCCGCCTACCGGGCGCAGCTCGACGCCTTTGCGAACGCCCTGGCGAACGGGAAAATGACGGTAAAACTGGCCGGGGACTGGACGCTGGTGGGCAGCGGCGGACCGCCGACCTTTCCCGTGGATGTGACCCTGGCGGACGGGCGCCAGTTTAAACAGGGCGACCCGGTGCCGGGCGACCTGATTACGATAACCCTGGCGGACGGCACCCAGATCGCGACGATCCCCCAAGGGGCTCAGGTGACGGTAAACGGCCTCAACGGCTTGCACCGGCTGGGGTACTCGCTCAATGACCGGGCCGGCGACTTTTTTGTCTCCTCCGATCCCGGCCAGCCGATCACGGCGGCGACGATCGCCGTGGCGCCGGCCATCGTGAATGACGTGCGGAACATCGCCGCGGCCCTGACCACGAGTCCCCAAAATGGCACCGACCCGAAGGCGGCGGTGAAGGGGGACGGGACCCTGGCGATCACCATCAACAGCATCAAGGACACAAAAATCGACTTTACCGGCCTCGGGACGGCGACGCCCTTGCCGAACGGCACCCTCGACGACTATTTCCAGGCGGTGATCGGCGGCCTCGGGGTGCAGAGCCAGGAGGCGGAGCGCCAGGTGGCCAACCAGGAGGTGCTGGTGCAGCAACTGGACGGCAAGCGCCAGTCGGTGGCCGGGGTGTCGATCGACGAGGAGATGGCCAACATCATCCGGTTTCAGCAGGCCTACGCCGCCTCGGCCCGGGTGGTGACGGCGATCGACCAGATGCTCGACAAGCTGATTAACGGCACCGGGATCGTGGGACGGTAAAGGGCGCAGGAATCGTTGGCGGTAATAGGAATAAATGGCAGTAACGGCCGGGATCGGCGCGGTTTCGGATGGAGCGCCTTGCCGGACGGGCTTATCCCCGGCGGCGGGCGAGACCGGTGAGGCGGCTGCGGCCCGGCTGCGCGTGAGCCGGGGCCGGTCCTTGAGTCGGGACCTGCCCGCCGGACGGATGAAGCCCGGAGGCAAAGTAACCGGCGGCGGGCGGGACCGGTCAGGGCGGGACCGGTCAGGTAGAAAGACCGGCGCCGCCGCGGAGAGACCGCCCGGTACGGGGGCGATCCACCGACGGCCGACAGTGCTTCACTCTAGCTGATTCACGCCGGCGTGTGATGGGAAAGGAGGGGGAACGGTGCGCGTCACCCAAGGGATGCTCACCCAGCAGTTTTTGCTGGATTTGCAAAATAATTTTCGCCGCCTGAGCCGGCTTCAGGATGAGGTGGCCAGCGGCAAGCGGATCAACCGCCCGGCGGACGATCCCGTCGGCGTCGGCTTTGCCATGCGCTACAAGGCCCAGATCGCCTATTACGGCCAGTACAAGGAAAACGCCGATATGGCCAAAGGGTGGCTCGATTACACCGACACGGTCATGGACCAGGCGGGGCAGGTGATCCAGCGGGCCCGGGAGCTGGCGGTGGAAGGGGCGTCGGACACGGTGCCCCCGGACGCCCGGCGGGCCCTCGCCGCGGAGGTGGACCAGCTTCTCCGGCAGATGGTGACCATCGGGAATTCCCGGTATAACGACAAATACATTTTCAACGGCCAGGACACCACCACCCAGCCCTATGACTCGGCCAAACCCGAGACGGTCAAGACCAACCCGGGGAAAATGCTGTACGACATCGGAGACGGGGTCTATCTCGACGTCAACGTCACCGGGACCCGGTACTTCGGCGACCCAACGGACACGGACAATGTCTTTGCCGTCCTCAAGCAGTTGCGGGACGCCCTCAACAACAACGATACCGCCCAGATCGAGGACGCCCTGGGCAAGATCGACTCCCGGTTCCAGAAGATGCTGGAGGTGCGGGCCGACGTCGGTGCCAAATCGAACCGGGTGGAGTTGGCGCAAAATCGCCTGGGCGACATGTTGCAGAATCTGGAGGGCCTCCTGTCGAAGACGGAGGATGCGGACATGGGCCGGGTGATCATCGACCTGAAGGCGGCGGAAAACGTCCACATGGCCTCCCTGGCGGTCGGCGCCCGGGTGATGGTACCGAGTCTGGTGGATTTTTTGAAGTAGGGCGCCGACAGGTCGCTTAAATGGCGATAGGGCGTTTCACACACGCACTTTGTCTCGGGGCGCATCGGTGGTGGGTTGCTCCGTGACGGGGTGCTGCGGCAAAGGGCTGCACCGCTACGCACACAGGCTGCGCCGGAGGGCGCTCCATTGCCGGAGGACGTTCCATTGGGCTCTGGCCATCGATGGACCGCAAGGGTCATTTTACTGAACAGCCCGTGAGACACGGTACGGGTCACAGTACGGGTCCGCCGGGATCGCCGAAGGTCCGGCCAATCCCAATATGGGCCGGTCCGCGTCATTGAGGAGGGACGGTCCGTGATTCCGCAGATTCAGATTGATCAACAGTTCGCCCGGATCGGCCTCGAGCGCGTGCCCGCCGAGTGGCGGATCACCAGTCCTCCGGCGGAGCTGAACATGCACCAGGAGCTGCCCCGGTTGGAGATCCGGCAGATCCCCGGCAAGCTGGACATCGACCAGAGCGAAGCCTTCGCCCAGGAGGGGCTGATGTCGATCTTCGACCTCAACCGAAAGGAGGCGGAACGGGCCCGCCGGGCGGCCCTGGAAGGTATCGCCGAGACGGCGGAGTGGGGGGACCGGTTCGCCCACATCGAGCGGGGCGGAAATCCCATCGCCGACTGGGCGGCGCGCAACGTGGGCCGGCGGGCGGATTGGATCCCGGTTCTCATGCCCGAG
>JASBVN010000012.1 GCA_029961045.1 Alicyclobacillaceae bacterium
CAAGCAAGGCTGCAAAATCTCACCCAACATTCGGTGCTGGAACGGGTGGCCTGGACCCTGTGGCAGCAGGCCCTGGAATGGGGCCGCGAGACCTCCGGAGGATATGTCATGTCCTTTCCCCTCACCCATTACGAACTCGCCAAATGGGTGGGAACCACCCGGGAATCGGCCAACCGGGCGATGAGTCTGCTGAAAAAGCGCGGGATCATCGAGACCACAGGAGAACAAGTCCTCATCCTTCGCCCCGACCTCCTCCGGTCGCTGGCCGGCGGCCTGACGACAACGGAGACTTCCCCGGAACCCCGGCGCTGACCCTACCCACCGGGACTCCGACACCGTTTTTCTGGTCTACCCGATCTGACATTTCACCCTCCGCAACTGCTCTTTGAAAAATGTTCAATTTTATGTCACAATCGGGACACGGAAGATCCCTTATCCTTAAAGGTAAACGATAATCGTTTTCAATTGGGGTGTTTCCTATGAGGTTAAGCGACTGCCCGATCGGAAGCAAAGCCCGAATCGCCAATTTGTCCATTCCCGACAGCGGCCACCGCCACCGGCTGATGGATCTCGGGTGGTTACCGGGCACCGAAGTGACGGTCGTGCGCCGGGCTCCCTTCGGGGACCCGATCATTGTCCGCCTTCGCGGATTCCAGATGGGGATCCGCTTCAAAGACGCCCAGTACGTGGAGATGGATGACACTTGCCGCCTCGAGGCGGAGAGCGCCCGACATGTGGAGCTCGAACCTCCGGAGAGCCGGCCATGAGAGATATGAATCCCGTGAAGGCAACGGTCCGGACGGCAGCATTGGCCGGTAACCCGAATGCCGGGAAGACGTCTTTATTCAATCTCCTCACCGGCACACGTCAGCAAGTCGGCAACTGGCCCGGCGTCACCGTGGAGAAAAAAGAGGGCTGGTGCCGGGACTTGCCCGACTGTCAAGTGATTGACCTGCCCGGCATCTACAGTCTGGCCGCCCGGTCACCGGAGGAGAGGATCGCCGTCACCTACCTGCTTGAGCATCCACCGGAAGCTGTGCTCAACGTGGTCGACGCATCCAATCTTGAGCGGCATCTGTACTTTACAAGTCAGATCCTGGAGATGGGATTGCCCACCCTCGTGGTCCTGAACATGGTGGATGTCGCCGCGGCCCGGGGACGGTCGATCGACGTGCAGCGTTTGGAAGAGTGTCTGGGCGTTCCGGTGGTGCCGACGGCCGCCCACCGAGGCGAGGGAAAAGAGCGGTTGATCCAGCAGATGGGTGCTCGGCCCCCCGTTCCTCGCTTCACCCTTCCCTTGCCCCAGAAATGGGAGCAGGCTGTAGAAGCGGTGACGGCCGTTCTGGAAATGGAAAAAGAGAATTTGCCTTTTGCCGTCTCCCGCCGCTGGATCGCCGCCATGTGGTTAGAAGGAAACCCGGCGATCATCGACATCATCCGCCCCCGCCTCTCGCCGGCAGCCGCAACAAGGTTGGACCGTCTGCGGGAACTGTATTCTGAAGCTCCCGAAGAGATACGCCGGGCTCGATACGAATGGGCGGCCCGGACGGCGGCGGAGGTGACGAGAGCGGCAACCGCCGAAAAAGGCCCTCGCGACACATCCGGCCCGGTGCATGCGGCGGGCGGATCTCGGGCGAGGTGGGATTGGAGCGACCGGCTCGACGACATCCTTCTCCACCGGTACGCCGGCATCCCGATCTTCCTCGCCGTCATGGCTTTGCTGTTCGAAGCGACTTTCAATTGGCTGGGAACGCCCTTGTCCGATTTTCTCGACGGGTGGTTCAGCGGAACCCTGACAAAGGCCGTCGAGGAAATCCTTGTCGCCGCCGGAAGTCCGCCTTGGTTTACGGCGTTGATGACGGAAGGGGTCATCGGCGGAGTGGGGGCCGTGTTGGTGTTCGTTCCCCAAATCGCCGTCCTGTTTTTCGGACTTTCTTTTCTCGAAGATTCCGGATACATGGCCAGGGCGGCCGTGCTCATGGACAGGGTGATGAGAGCCGCAGGCCTCGGCGGGCGATCCTTCATCCCGATGGTCCTGGGATTCGGCTGTAATGTCCCGGCGATCATGGCGACGCGAACGTTGGAGGATCCCCGGACCCGGCTCATCAGCATCCTGGTCATTCCCTTTATGTCCTGCTCCGCGCGCCTGTCGGTGTACGCCCTTTTGGTACCCGCCTTTTTCGGCCAGTGGCAAGGGCAAATCGTTTTTCTTCTCTATCTCACGGGAGTGTTGATGGGAGCGGTGACAGCCCGGTGGCTCGGGAAGAGCCTCGGAACCGGGGAGTCGTTGTTCCTCATGGAATTGCCGCCCTATCACCTGCCGACCTTCAAAAATCTCGCCCTGCACACGTGGGACAAGGTGAAAGGATTCGTCCGCAAAGCGGGGACGATCATTTTCTCGGTGTCCGTCTTGCTCTGGTTTCTCGGCCATTTCTCTTGGCGGGGAGAAGTGCCCATCTCCGAAAGCTTCCTCGCTTCCCTCGGAGGATGGATCGCGCCGTTGTTCGACCCCATGGGATTCGGTTCCTGGCAAGCGGGGGTGGCCTTGTTAACCGGCTTTCTCGCCAAGGAATTGGTGGTCGCCACCATGGGCATCGCTTATGGCGCCGGGGACGCGGAGAACAGCCTCGCCGCGCTGTTGCATGCCGCCTTTACGCCGGCAACGGCCCTGGCCTTTCTCTTCTTTGTCCTCTTGTACACCCCGTGCCTCTCGACGGTGGCCATGATCAAGCGGGAAACGGGGTCTTGGAAATGGGCGGGATTTTCGGTCGTCTACAGCGCGTCCGTCGCCTGGATCGTCGCTTGGGCTGTATACCAGGTAGCCCGCCGGATGCTGTGAGGGAGGGAGTGGGCACGGTCGCCGCCCATCCGCCGGAAAAAGGGCTCCTCGCTCTCGTCGATGTTGAACTTCTATTTTCACGCGGATATGAGTATAAGGGGAGGTTTTGGAGGATGATCTACCTCGTCATCGCCGGTGTCCTGGGGCTGGCAGCGTGGCAATTGGCGGCTCTGGTGCGGCGCCTGAGAACGGGCAACTGTGCAAGCGGATGCTCCGAATGCGGCGGGCGGCATCATTGTCCCCTATCCCTCAATGATCCTGAACCATCGCATAAGGCGAACGGGCTGCCTCCCTCGCGGTGAGGCAGCCATGTGTTCTGTGGCCGATCCGTCAAGCGCCCTCCAGCGCCCGGCCGGCGGCGAGGGAAAGTTGCACCACACGGGCGAAACCGATGTCCGCCACAGGTAGTGAGTAAACCTTCCGTCTTCGTGAACCGATCATGTTTCATCCTCCCACCCCTTTCGTTTGCCATCCCAATATACCCGAAACGGGGCGGTTTCGCGGTGATACCCGTCACAGGAGCAAACAGGGGCGAACCGAAAATCTTCCCATCCCCCCCACCCTTGACACAGCCATTGCATCGTGATTTTCTATGTATAAGTAAGTTAGTATCTGCAAAGAGATTAAATGCACCCCGAGACCCGCATCCTTTCGACGAGGAGGAATTTCGGTGATCCCGTCGTATTTTATCGCCCACGGCGCGCCGACTCTGGCCGTCGAGGACAATGCCTACACCCGGTTCTTGCAAAATCTGCCCACGCGCTTCCCGCGGCCCCGGGCGGTGTTCATTTTCACCGCCCACTGGGAATCGCCGGTGCAGCTCGTCGGAGCCCCGGAGCGGTTCGGGATGATCTACGATTTCGGCGGTTTCCCGGAGGAACTGTACCGGATCGTGTATCCCGCCCAAGGAGCTCCGGAAGCGGCGGAAGAGGCCCGGTCGCTGTTGGAGCGGGCCGGCATTCCCGCCCGGATCGACCGCGCCAGGGGGCTCGATCACGGCGCTTGGGTGGTGCTCCGCCTTCTGTTTCCCCAAGCGGATGTCCCGGTCGTCGCCCTTTCGGTCAATCCCGCCCTTCCCCCGGAAGAGCAGTACGCCATCGGGCGGGCCCTCGCCCCGTTGCGCCGGGACGCGCTGATCCTCGGCAGCGGCGGGACGGTACACAATCTTTGGTCCCTCGATTGGGGGCAGGGAACAGACGGGCCGGCGGCGGACTGGGCGGTGGATTTCGACGACTGGCTGCAACGGCAACTGGAGGAATGGAACACCGAGGCCCTCTTTCGCTACGAGTCCGAGGCTCCGTATGCCCGCCGTGCTGTGCCGCGAAACGAGCACTTCATCCCGCTTCTTCTCGCCATGGGAGCCGCCGATGACGACCGCCTGGCCCGCCGGCTGTTTCAGACTTACCAATACGGCTCCCTGAGCCTCGCCTGCTGGGAATTTGGAAATGCCAAGTAGGGGGCGATCGGATGGACGATCCGAAAAAAGCGGTCCAAGCCCAATTTGGAAAAAATGCCGATTTGTATGTGAAGAGTCGAAATCACGCCCAAGGTCCAGATCTGAAAAAACTGGTATCCATCTCCGGAGCTCGCCCCGACCAACTTGTCCTTGACGTCGCGACTGGCGGCGGACACGTGGCCAATGCCCTGGCCCCTCTCGTCAAGAAAGTCATCGCCCTGGACTTCACGCGGAAAATGTTGGAGGCAGCTCGAACGTTCATCGAGAAGAACGGACACTTCAATGTGGAATTTGTCCAGGGCGACGCGGAAAACCTGCCGTTCGACGACGCGGTGTTTCATCTGGCAACCTGCCGGATTGCTGCCCATCACTTCCCGAATGTAAAACAATTCCTCGCAGAAGCCTACCGCGTCTTAAAGCCAGGAGGAAAGTTTCTCCTCGTCGACAACATCGCAGACGAAGACGACGAAGTGGACCGATTCTACAACGATATCGAAAAACGACGGGATTTCAGCCATTATCGCGCCTGGAAACGAAGCGAATGGTTGTCGATGTTGAAAGACTCCGGCTTCATCGTGGAGGAGTGTCACACCTTTTCCAAGACTTTCGACTTTGACAATTGGTTTGACCGAATGAATCCCTCCCCGGAATCGAAAAAGGAATTGACGGCCGTGATGCTCCAGGCTTCGCCAAAGATCAAAGCGAAACTAAAGATCATCGAGAGGAACGGCAAAATTCGATCCTTTGAAGGAAAAGCGGTCTTGCTGAAGGCGGTGAAGCCCGCCTAACCTGTCGGGAGCATCGTGGGATTCGTCCGGTACAACGCCCGTTCCGCAGCTCTTCCGGCTCTTGAACGTTGATCACCGGGAGGTGCCCCAACAGGGCCTCCTTTGCCTATTTCAGCCCCGACTGCAAAAAACTCGAGATGATCTGCCGCTGGGCGACGAGATAAAGGAGCAGGGCCGGCAGGGTCGCCAGGGTCGCCCCCGCCATGAGGGCTCCCCAGTTGTTGCCTCCCTCCAGGCTGACAAAACCCTGGAGGCCGACGGTCAGGGTCTTCATGCCGGGATCGGTCAGGACCACCAGGGGCCACAAATACTCATTCCACGTGTTGACGAATACCAGGATCGCCAGCGCCGCGATGGGCGACCGCAGCCCCGGCACCACCACCCGCCACAAAATCCGCCAAGTCCCCGCCCCGTCCACCCGGGCCGCCTCCAGCAATTCCCGGGGAAACGCCATCATGTGTTGGCGCAGGAAAAACACCCCGAAGGCGTTGGCCAGTTGCGGCACCACCGCCCCCGCATAGGTGTTGAGCCACCCGAGGGACGAGATCAACAGATAGTTGGGCAAAAGCGTCACCTGGATGGGGATCATCATCGTCCCGATCACCGCATAAAACAGCAGGTCCCGGCCGGGAAACCGGAACAGGCCGAACACATAGGCGGCCAGTATGGCCGTCAGCACCTGTCCTGCCGTCACCGGCAGCGCCACTGCCACCGTATTCTTGAAAAACGTCAGGATCGGCGTGCGCGTGAACACCTCGACATAGTTGGCCCAGGTGACGGGATGGGGCAGCCATCCGCCGCCGAACACCTGCTCCGGCGTCTTCAACGAGGTGGAGACCATCCACAACAGGGGAAACAGGAGCATGGCGCCGGAAACCGCCGCCAATGCGTGGATCCACCAGGCCGCCCGTTTCATTCCGCCCTCACCCTCCGGTCGATCACGCGGATTTGCCAGACCGCCAGAATCAGAAACACCGCGAACACCACCACGCTCGCAGCCGAAGCCATGCCGGTTCTAAAGAACTGGAATCCCTGTTCCCAGATCAGGTACACCACATTGGTGCTGGCCTGATTCGGCCCGCCTTGGGTCAAGATCTGGATGGGCACAAAGACGTCCTGGGCGGCCTCCAACACCGCCGTCAGCGCCACAAACACCGTCGTCGGCATGAGCAAGGGCCAGGTGATCCGCCGGAAAATTTGCAGGCGCCCGGCGCCGTCCACCTTGGCCGCCTCCACATATTCCGGCGGAATGTTGAGGAGGGCGGCCAGGTACAAAATAAAACTCAACCCGAACCCTTTCCAGATCGCGACCGCCGATAGCGACGCGATCACCCAACCGGGATCGGAAAGCCACATCGGCCCCTCCAGGCCGAAACTCCGTAAAACCCCGTTGAGCACCCCGCCGATGGGATTCAGAATCCACAGCCAGAGCAGAGACGCCACGGCCATCGACACCACGGCCGGAACAAACATCACGCCCCGATAAACTTTGTGCCACCGGCCGGCAACCTCCGCCACCGCCCAAGCAGCCGCCAAGGGCAACAGGCCTTTGCCGAGCAACATCCACCCCATGTACTGCACCGTATTCCAGAGGGCCGTGCGAAAATCCCGGCCGGAGAACAGCTCCGCGTAGTTTCTCCCCCCGACGAACGTCTTGACCGGGCTCACCATGTTCCACTCATAAAGAGACAGGTACGCCGTCTGCACCAGGGGCCAGTACACGAACACCGCCAGTACGGCGAACAGAGGCGCCAGATACAGATAGGGGCGAAACAGGGGAAGGGCGCGCCGGAACGCCCCGGACCGCCCCACCGCACGCCCCGCAGGCTGCGCCTTCGTCAACACCCGTTCCATTCAGATCCCCCCGTGCGCCCACCGGGCGAGGTGGGACCGGAACACCGACAGATCGGTATCCTCCCGGTATTCCAACACCAGGTGCACCGGTCCGGGCAATGCGTCTATGGCCCTCCGGACCGCCGCCCAATCCACCCGCCCTTCGCCGGCGGGCAGGTGCTCGTCGGCGTCCCCGTGATTGTCGTGGAGGTGCATCGCCCGCACCCGGTCCCCCAGCGCCCCGAGCAGGGCGGGAATATTCCACCCGTTGGCAAAGGCGTGGCCGACGTCCACGATGGCGCCGCAGAAGGGGGACGCGAACTCCCGGATCAGCTTCTCAAACTCCTCCTGATCGAACAGAGCCGCCGGCCCGATCCCGGCGTTTTCGATCACCAGGAGCACCCCCAAGCGTTCCGCGGCGGTACACAGTCGCTCCAAATGCTCCCGGGCATACTCCTGGGCGCGCCGCCGGTCGTAGGTTCTCGACCCGTATCCCGGATGCACCACCACGTGTTTCGCTCCGATCCCGGCCCCCGTCACCAGGGCGTTCATGTACTGGCGCTCCGCCAGAAGCCGGAGTTCCGGATAGAGGGGATTGGCCAAATTGATCTCGAAAACCGGGGCGTGAAGGGACACCGGGATTTCCCGCCCGCCCAG
Source organism: Alicyclobacillaceae bacterium (assembly GCA_029961045.1). Classification (GTDB taxonomy): domain Bacteria; phylum Bacillota; class Bacilli; order Kyrpidiales; family Kyrpidiaceae; genus JASBVN01. The sequence continues at coordinate 7,574 of JASBVN010000012.1, forward strand.
CGCCCTCCGGATTTCGCCGGCGGCGCCGTCCGGGCGCTGCCATTCGGCGCCGTCCATCACCAGTTCGACCCCCGGCCATTCCCACTCTCGGGCCGCCGCCAACACCTCGGCCGGCCCCCGGCCCAGCAGGGGCAGAGCGGAAACAAACCACCTTTTTCTCTCTCCGTTCATCCCGTTCACCCTTCCCATCGCGCCCCCTCAGGACTTGGGCAATAGCGGCTCGATGCGCGCCTTTGCCGCCTCCATCGCCGCCTTGGCGTCGCTTTTTCCCGCCAGGACGTCCATCCGGGCGTCGAGGAGGATCTTTTCCGCCTGCAGGCTGTTCGGGCCGGGAATGTTGCGCCACGGCACCGCGTCCTTGAGCTGGTCCACCGCCGGTTTCATCAGCGGCGCTTCCTTCAACAGCTCCTGGGTGACGTCGCGGCCGCCCATGGTGAGCCGGGAGGGCAGATACCCCGTCCCCAGGGACCAGGCTTTGAGGTTGTCCGGAGCCGTCAAAAACTTGATGAACTCCAGGGCCGCTTGTTGCTGGGCGGGATCCTTGGCAAACACCATCAGCACATTGCCGCCCGCCGGCACTTTCCGCGGCTTGTCCCCAAAGGTGGGATACGCGGCCGTGCGCAAATCGAAGGTCGCCTGTTTTTTCAGGCTGGACAACTCCGCGATCGTCGCGATGTACATCGCCAATTTGCCCGAGAGAAACGCCTGCTGGGCCTCTTTGTAGTTCACGTTGGGCATGGTGCGGTCCCGGTTGACCATGTCCCCCCACATCTGGATCGCCTCGACGGCGACCGGTTCCGTGATCCCGAGACTCCCGTCGGGATTCACGATATGTCCCCCGTTCGATTCGATGAGCGCCTGGGTGGACCAGTTATCCTCGTGCCGGATGAACACCCCCCACGCTCCCGTTTTCCCTTTGACCGTCCGGGCCACCTCCCGGAGCTCGTTCCAAGTCTTCGGCGGCTTCTCCGGGTCCAGACCCGCTTGTTTAAACAAATCCGCATTGTAGTAGATCACGGGATTGCTAATCGAATACGGGATTCCTTCTAATTTCCCCTTCACCCGGCCGAGTTCCAGAATATTTTCCGGGAAGTCTTTGAGAAACCCGGGGTCGTTCTGCACCAGATCCTGCAAGGAAACATGGGGAAAATTCTCCGCCGCATACTGCAAATGGCTGTAACTGATCTGGGACACGGCGGGCGGCCGCCCCGCGGCGATGGCCGACTGCAAGTTTTGCATCAGGCCCGCGTACATGTCGGGTTGAAACCGCTCCACCACCCGAATACCGGGGTGCGTGTCATTGAATTTTTTCACCAGTTCCCGCACCGCCGGACCGCCGAAACTATCCGAGTTCACATGATAATACTCGATGGTCAGGGGTTGATTCCCGGAAGAAGGCGAAGCGCCGCTTCCGCACCCGGCCAAGGCCACGGACGCGGCCAATCCGAGAACCGCCAAAGCGCCCACGGTCTTCCCGATCTTCATATCTCCTCCGCCCCTTTTTTGCATTTTTCCCGATCGCCCCGCGCCGCCAGTTCCCACAACTCCGCCCGGCCGAGGGAAACCGCCGCCGCCCCCGCCCGCAGCGCCGCCCACGCTTCTTCGGGCGTCTGAATGAGACCCCCGGCGATGACCGGCATGGACAGCCGGTCCGCCACTTCCCGGATCACCCGGGGCATGAGCCCCGGCATCACCTCCACGGCGTCCGGACGGTTCTCCGCCGCCGTTCGCAGCGCAAGCTCCACCGCCGGCCGGTCGATGAGGAACAGGCGCTGGACCGCGCGCAACCCCACCGCCTTCGCCGCCCGGACCACCTGGCTTTTCGTCGACACGACGCCGTCCGGCCGCAGAATCTCCGCCACATACCGCAGCGCCGCCCGGTCCTGGGAAAGCCCCTTGACCATGTCCAGATGGAGAAACACCCGCTTTCCCCGCCGGCGAGCCCGCTCCATATAATCGGGCAGTGTGCACACCTCGCCGATGAGCAAAAAGAGCGTCTCCGCCTCCGACGACAGGGCCTTTTCAAAGAGCTCTTCCTCGTGCACCGAGGCGATGACCGGCCCGCCGACAAACGCCGCCCCCGCCCGCGACACCGCCGTTTCCGCCGCCGTCATTGCCGCTCACCTCCCAATAAAGAAAATGGCACACGACACAACCTCCCGCGGTTGACTGTCCTGTGCCAGGCTTTCTCCTCGACTCCGCCTGTCGGTTTTCTCTTTACGGATTATCATGACACAAAATCCTTAACGACAAGTGGTTGTTACGTATCGTTTCGATCGTTTTTTTCTAAACTTCTTTAAGAGAACTCCGTCGGGCACCTTCCTCTCCTGCCATGGAATTGAAACAAAAATAGCCCTTTTGGGTCACGGCGCATGTCGTCATGACCCGGTAAAGTAGAAATGAAGTGGACAGGTGTCTGCCAAACCTGAGAGCGGAAAGGGTCGATGGCTTTGGAGAGACCGTATCAACCGGAGAAGCGCACGGCGCCGGTACGTCTCGCCGCCCTGCTGACCGCCGGTTCCCTCGCCGTCGCCGCCCTGGCGGGCTGCGGCACGGCCTCCCCAGGAGGCGCTCAAGGCCAGAACAACACGAGCACGCCGGCGCAGGGATCGGCACAGAATTCCGCATCCATGGACGTGCGGCAATTCAATTGGCGGGTGCAGCCCTATCAGGGGAAAGATCAAAACGGGCAGCCCTTCGACGTGGAAAGCATGAAGGGCAAGGTGTGGCTGGCCGACGTCATCTTCACCAACTGCCGCACCATGTGTCCGGTGATGACGCCGAATATGGCGCAAATCCAAAAAAAGGCCACCGCCAACAACTTGTCGGTGGAATTCGTGTCCTTCAGTTGCGATCCCGAGACGGACACGCCGGAAGTGCTGAAAAACTATGCCCAGAAATACGGCGCGGATTTGAAGACTTGGCATTTTGTCACCAACGGCGACTTCGAGAAGACCAAGGAATTCGTCAAGAAAACCTTCCAATCGGATATTGCCAAGATCCCTCCGGCCTCTCCGGGCGACATCGCCATGGTGAACCACACCACGCGGTTTTTCCTCATCAACCGGAACGGGCAAGTCGTCAAGATGTACGACGGCATGAATCCGCCGGTAGACGAAATTCTCCGGGATATCAAGATGCAATGAGGCGGGACTCGTTCCGGGGCGGGGGAGACGTCACCGTTCCTCCGCCCCGGGTTCCCCCTCCAATCCCAATTCCTTGGCAACCCCCTGCATCGCCCCGATCACGAAGGAGATGTGCTCATCCGGATCGACCCCGAGTTCCTCGATTCCCCGGCGCACATCCTCCCGGTTCACGCCTTTGGCGAACGCCTTTTCCTTGAGTTTTTTCTTCACCGTCCGCACGTCCACGTCGTGGATGCTCTTCGTCGGCCGCACCAGCGCCACGGCGGTGATGAAACCGCAGAGTTCATCGCAGGCGTACAAGCATTTGTCCATCGGGCTTTTGCGCGGCAACCCCAGGTAATCGGCATGGGATAAAATCGCGTACACCACATCCTCCGGATACCCCAGCCCGCGGAGGATCTCCGCCCCCCGCCTGGGATGGTCCTCCGGAGAAGGCCATTTTTCATAATCGAAATCGTGCAACAATCCTGTGATGCCCCATTTCTCCTCGTCCTCGCCGAACTTCCTGGCGTAGGCCCGCATCGCCGCCTCAACCGCCAGGGCGTGTTTGATCAGGTTCGGATTTTGGGTGTATTCCGTCAGCAGCGCCCAAGCGCTTTCCCGGTTCAGTACCATCGACGACCTCCTCCCTTGACAGACCAGTATCCTTTCTCCAGGTCCACGACGTTGAGCCACTCTCCCCGGCCCGACCGGTATACCTCCAAGTTGTGCAGGAAAATCTCCATGGCCCGCTCGCTGTATTTCGGCGACATCCCCGACACATGGGGCGTGACGAAACAGTTGTCCATCCCCCAAAAGGGATGGTCGGGCGGAAGGGGCTCCTCCTCGAAAACATCCACCGCCGCGCCCGCAATCCAACCCTCCCGCAGGGCCCGGACCAGCGCCCTTTCGTCTACGACCCCGCCGCGCGCCAAATGGACGAGAAACGCCGTGGGCTTCATCCGGCGCAGTTCGCTCTCGCCCAACAGCCCCCGCGTCTCCGGCGTATACGGAACGACGACCGCCACGTAATCGGCGCCCGCCAACAATTCCTCCAATCCCCGCCGGTCCGAAAAGATCCGGCCGAAACCCTCCGCGGCCCGGCCGCTGCGATTGTACCCCCACACCTCCATGCCCATGGCCCGCGCCCGCACGGCCAGGGCCCGGCCGACGGCTCCGGTGCCCAGCACGCCCAGGACCTTGCCCTCCAGTTCGTCCACGCGGATTCCCCGGTCCCATACCCGTTCGGCCTGGCGGCCGGCAAAGGCGAGAAAACGCCGGCTGTGCATGATCATCGCCCCAAGGGCGTGCTCCGCCATTTGACTGCCGTGAATCCCGCGGGCGTTGGTCACGACCACGCCCCGCCGGGCCAGCTCTTGCAGCGGCATCCGGTCGACTCCCGCCGCAAACACCTGAACCCACCGCAGCGCCGGCATGCGCGCCACGCATTCCTCCGTCAAATCCATCCCGTACGTCACCCACACCTCCGCCCGGCCGAACACCGCCTCCGCCTCCCGAATATCCGGGAAAACCTCCAGGCGGACCTCCGGAAACCGCTCTTGAACCCGCTTCAGGTAGTGCGCCTTAAGCGGCACCGTACACCCGACCACAAGGTCCGCGCGCCCCACCTCGGAACCGGCCATCTTCTCCCTCCACCGCCTTTCCACCGGGCCACCGGACCACCGCCCCGTCAGGCGGGCCGGAGGCCGTCTTTTTCCTTCTCGATAAAGGTGCTAGTATTAAAAGCATAACAAAAACGCCGCGCCCTGGCGACAAGAGGTGGCACGATGATTCGCGTCCTTTTCGTGTGTCTTGGTAACATTTGCCGGTCCCCGATGGCCGAAGCGGTGTTCCGGAAGATGGTGGAAGACGAAGGTCTATCGGGGAAAATCTCCGTCGACTCCGCCGGACTCGGCGGGTGGCACGTGGGAGAACCCCCCCATCGGGGGACGCGGCGGGTCCTCGAAGGCCGAGGCATCCGGTACGACGGCATCACCGCCCGGCAAATCGCCCGGGGAGATTTGGAGCGTTTCGACTACATCGTAGCGATGGACGAAGACAACCTGGCAGGACTCCGCCGTCTCGATCCGCAAGGGGCACACCGGCACAAAATCTCCCTGCTGCTCGATTACGCTCCGGAATCGGATGTCCGGGAGGTGCCCGATCCGTATTTCACCGGCCGGTTCGAAGAAGTGTACCGGCTCGTCGAGGCCGGATGCCGGGGACTTCTCGAACACATCCGCCACGAACACCGCCTTTAAACCCGGAATCGGAGGTGCGTTCACCCGTGTCCCGACCTTTGCCCGACGCCGTCCTGGCCTCTTTGCAGCGGGTCCTGGCCCGCGAAGCCGGAGACGAAGGTCCTGTGACGCAGGCCGTTCCCGTCCGGGGCGGGGACATCCACCGGGCCGTCCGGATCGAAACCCCTAAGGGCCGGTATTTTGTCAAATGGAACGACCGGGTCCCGGCGGACATGTTCGCCCGGGAGGCGGAAGGCTTGCAGTTGCTCGCCTCGGTAAAGGACCTGTCGACGCCGAAGGTATACGGGGTCTGTCAAGGAGACTCCGCAGGTTGCCTGGTCCTCGAATGGATCGAGCCCGCCTCCGGCCGGAGGAAGGAGGAGGAAATCGGAGAACGATTGGCCGCCGGACTGGCCGCCCTCCACCGGACTCTGTCGCCGGCCGGCCGGTACGGTGCCGAGAAGGACAACTATCTCGGCCTCTGGCCGCAGCCAGGGGGATGGGACGCCAGTTGGGCCGCCTTTTTTCGGGAACGCCGCCTGGAACCCCTCGTCGCCGAACTCCGGCGCCGGGGACGCCTGCGGGAGCCGAGGGCCGCCCTGCTGTCGAAGGTTTTAGACGTTTGCGACCGGATGTTGAACCACTCCCCGGAGCCGGTCCTTCTCCACGGCGATCTGTGGAGCGGAAACTGGATGGCCGCAGCGGACGGACGGGTGGTTTTCATCGACCCCGCCCCCTGGTACGGCGATCGGGAGGTGGACATCGCCTTCAGCGAACTGTTTGGAGGGTTTCCCCCTTCCTTTTACCGCGCCTACCGGCGGATCCTGCCCCAGGCTCCCGGATATGAGGAGCGCCGCCCCCTTTATCAATTGTATTTTGCCCTCGTACACCTGGTCCTGTTCGGCGAATCCTACGGCCCCCTGGTGGACCGGTTGGCGGGGCTCGCCCTCCGGGAAGCCCGTCTCTGACCCTTTTCACGGCCCCGAGAATCTTGATAGAATAATAAAGACCAAAGGACTAGAACAACCGACGCGGGCAAAAACGGGCCCGGGATCGTCCTGGGAGGGTTGATTCGTGAAAGGTTCGTGGCTGGCCGGGATCATTCTCATTCTTCACTCCTTCGGGCAGCCGGTCGCCGATGCGCCGCCCTCGTGGCACGCTCCTCCCGCGGTGACACAGATCGCCCAACAGCTCGAACAGGCGTTCCAAGAATTCGAAAACGACTGCAACAAACTGCTCGACCTCGTGAGCGGCAAGGCGGTCGATCTGGCGGATTTCAACCGCCAGCTGGAAAAAGTAGAGCAGGACTTCGATCAGATCCAGCGGGCTTTCCTGGAGGAGAAGCTGGCTCACCGGGCGGGTATCCGGCAACTGCCGAAAACCGGACTCGAAAGCCGGCGGGAGGCAATCGGCAGCATCCAGGTGGCCGCCGGAGACCGGGGGGTATCCGCCGGCACCGTGCACGCCGCAGCGGGACTCATCCGCAACATGGCGCTGCCCGTGATCGAAAAGCAAATCGGGCACGTCCCGGCCGGCGAAGTTCGGGTGGTGCTGTTCTCGACAGAGCGGACCTACGCCAACGCCCTTTTGCGGGCGGGGATTCAGCCGGACTTGCTGCCGGAGATCGTCGCCCAAACGGGCGGCGTGACCGTGGGTTCCGACATTTGGATCCCGCTGTACGCTTTACAGGATCAGTCGGATTTGGCCAACGTCCTCACCCACGAATTGACCCACGTCGTCCTCAATCAGATGGGACTCGGCGAACGGCTCCCCACGTGGATCAACGAGGGTATCGCTTGGTTCGACGGGCGGGAAGCCCAAAACCGCATCAACCCGGGGAAAGTCCGGGCGGAGGAACGGGCCCTGTCCGAACAATTGAATCGGGCCGTCCGGGCCGGCGCACTGGTGCCTTTGTCCAGCGACACAGACGCGATCCTGCAGGCCCCCTACAACGTCGAATGGCAAGACTATCTGGCCGTCGATTATTTGATCCGCACGTACGGACCGGAGACTTTCAAGGCGTTTCTCAACGACGCGGTGCGCCAGGGCCCCGAAAGGAGTTTCGCCGCCCATTACCCGATGACCCTGGGTCAATACGAAGCGTCCTTCCAGGCGGCTTTGGCAGCCTCGCGGTGATCGGCCGGCGCGCGAAAGGGGGCTGTCCCTTCAGCAGCTCGATACTGTCGGGACAGCCCCCCTTCCTTTCCCGGCGTCGCCCCTACAGGGCGCACTCTTCGATTTCGAACCCCAGATCCTCGATCATTTTCCAATCCTCTTCCGGCAGTTGTCCCTCCGTGGTCAAATAATCCCCGACGAAAATCGAGTTGGCGGCGTACAGGCCCAAAGGCTGGAGACTCCGGAGGTTGACCTCGCGCCCCCCCGAGACGCGGATCTCCTTATCGGGGTTCACATACCGGAACATCGCCAGGACTTTGAGACAGTACCGCGGGTTCAATTCCTTGAGATTCCCGAGCGGCGTCCCGGGGATGGGATTGAGAAAGTTGACCGGAATCGAATCGGCCCCGAGTTCCTTCAGGGCAAAGGCCAGGTCCACCAGGTCCTCGGGCCGTTCCCCCATGCCGACGATACAGCCCGAACACGGAGAAATGCCCGCTTCTTTGACCGCCTGCACCGTTTGGACGCGGTCGTCATAAGTGTGGGTGGTACAAATGTTGCTGTAATGTCCGGCGCTGGTGTTCAAGTTGTGGTTGTAGCGGTGAACGCCCGCCTCCGCCAGGCGACGCGCCTGCTCCGGCGTCACCAGTCCCAGGCAACAGCAGATCTTCAGCCGGGTCGTCGCCCGGATCTCCCGCACCGCTTCGACGATCCGGTCCACTTCGGCGTTGGTCGGCCTGCGGCCGCTGATGACGATGCAGTAGGTCCCCGCCTTGCGGCGCTCGGCCTCTTTGGCTCCGGCGAGGATCTGTTCTTTCGAGACCAGGGGATATTTGGCCACCGGAGCTTCGGAGACCGCCGACTGGGAACAATAGCCGCAGTCTTCGGGACACAGCCCGCTTTTGGCGTTCAGAATCATGTTGAGTTTGACCTTGACCCCGAAATAGTGGCGGCGCAGGAGAAAGGCGCCGTGAAGCAGCGCCAACAGTTCATCGTCTGGAGCCAAAAGAATGCGCAACGCCTCGTCCCGATTGACCGGCTCGCCGGCGAGCACGCGCCCGGCCAATTCCTCCCAGTTCATTTTCGCACCGCCGGTTGCGACCCCGCCAGTTTGCACGTTCATTCCGAACCCCTCCTCGATTGTTCCTCTATCATCCTCGCGCCGGCCGGCCACACGATCCCGGCTCCGCGGCAAAGGGCCGGAAGGTCCACATGGCGGCCCACGATTTCCAAAATTTCCTCCCGCTTCGGCGTGCCCGGCAGCCAGGGAACCCGCCCCAAGAGGGGAACATCTACGGATTCCCGGATCAATTCCTCGTTGGTCTCCTCCGCCAAAGAACCCCCGTCCCGGCCGTATCCGTTCAAAATCACTCCCGCCACGGACAATCCCCGGCTGAGGGCATAGTGGACCGTCAGGACGATATGGTTCACCGTCCCGAGTCCGGCTCTGGCGACCACCAGAACCGGCAGCCCCGCGTCGGCGGCCAGATCCGCCACGCGGTAACCGTCCGCCAAGGGAACCGTGATTCCTCCGGCCCCTTCCACAAATACGAAAGTATACTCTTCCAGCAATTCCGCGATTCGCCGGCGCCACTGCGCAGGCGACAGGGATTGGCCTGCCCGGCGGGCGGCCAGGGCGGGAGCGAGGGGTTCCGCGAAGGAATGGGGACAGATCATTTCCTCCGGCTCCTCCAGTCCCCCGAGCCATTTCAGCCGGTGAGAATCGGAAGCCGGATCTCCCGCCGTCGCGCCGCTTTGCACCGGTTTCCAGGCCACCGCCCGGATCCCCGCCTCCCGCAAGACGCCCACCAGGGCGCCGGTAATCCAAGTTTTACCCGCATCCGTATCGGTGGCCGTCACCAACCATCCCGGCACCCGGTCTCCCCCCTTTCTCCGCCCGGCAACGTTCAAAGGCCGCGGCGATGCGCGCGATATCCTCGTCGCTGTGGGCTGCCGTCACCGTCACCCGGATGCGGCAGGAACCGGCGGGGACGGTAGGGGGCCGGATCGCCGGGGCGAACACGCCCTCCTCGTCCAGCCGGCGGGCCACCGCCAGGGTTTCCTCCACGTCGCCGACGATCACCGGAATAATCGGCGTGGGGCCCTCCGGCACGTTCCACCCCTGCCGCCTCAGCTCCGCGCGAAGCCGGCGGGCCAAATCCTCCAAGCGCCGCCGCCGCCACGGCTCTTCCTCGATCAGATCGATGGCACGCAGGGCGGCCCCCACCGTCGCCGGAGAGGGGGCCGTAGAGAAAATGAACGGCCGGGCGCGATTTTGCAGGTACGCGATCACCGGCCGAGGGCCGGCGATGTACGCCCCTTCCACCCCCGCCGCTTTGCTCAACGTCCCCATGTGAAGGAGCAACGGGCCACCTTCCGGCTCGGTTTCAATGCCGAAGTACTCCGCCGTCCCCCGGCCCCGCTCGCCGAGAACCCCGCCGCCGTGGGCGTCGTCCACCACGACCGCGGCTTCGTACCGCCGCGCCACCGCCAGCAGATCGGGCAGCGGCGCCACGTCCCCGTCCATGCTGAACACCCCGTCGGTGATGATAATCCGGCGCCTCGCTCCCCTCGCTTCGGCCAACCGCCTCTCCAGATCCCGGGGATCGGCGTGTCGGTACACCCGGACCTCGGCCCGGCTCATCCGGCAGCCGTCAATGATGCTGGCGTGGTTGAGTTCGTCGCTAAAAATCACATCCCCCCGCCCGGCGAGGGTCGAGGCGATCGCCACATTGGCCATATACCCCGTCGCCAGAACCATCGCCGCTTCGGCGCCCTTCCACCGGGCGATTCGCTCCTCCAGGGCTTCGTGCAAAACGGTGTTTCCGGTGATCAACCGCGAACCGGTGCTGCCCGTCCCGAACCGGCGCACCGCTTCCACCGCCGCCTCGCGAAGCCGGGGATCCTCCGCCAATCCCAGGTAGTTGTTGGAGGCGCACAGGATATATTCGCGACCGTCCACCACCACCCGCGGGCCGGGGAGACTCTCGAACCGCCGGAGCGTCCTCCATAGCCCGGCCTTTCGCAACCCTTCCATCTCTTCCCGGAGACCGGCCAGGCCGATCACGAGCCGGTCACCTCCCGGATCGCGCGGATCAAAATTCCGGTCATCGCTTCCAGGACGTCCTCCGGGGCGGCAAGGGGCGGCATGAAGACGACGACATCGCCCAGGGGCCGTATGATCATCCCCAAATCCCTCGCCCGCCTGCACACGGCGAACCCCATCTGCCGTTCCACCGGATAGGGCTCTTTCGATGTCCGGTCGGCCACCAACTCGATGCCGATCATCATCCCCTTCTGCCGGACGTCTCCGACATGCGGCAGATCCTTCAGCACTTCCAGCCGCTTTCGGATATATTCCTCTTTTTCTCTGACCCGCTCCACCAGGCGCGTCCGGTCGAACAGCTCCAAATTGGCCAGGGCCGCGGCACACCCGAGCTGGTTGCCCGTGTAGGAATGACCGTGATAAAAGGTCTTGCCTTCCCACGGTTCGCCCAGAAACGCCTCGTAGACCCGGTCGGTGGTGAGCGTCGCCGCCACCGGCAAGTAACCGCCGGTGATCCCTTTGCCGCAGGTCAGAAAGTCGGGGGAGACCCCGTCGTGTTCACAGGCGAACATCCGGCCCGTCCGGCCGAACCCGGTGGCCACCTCGTCGGCGATCATCAACACGTTCCACCGGGTGCACAGCTCCCGGATCTCCCGGAGATACCCCGGAGGCATCACGATCATGCCGTTGGCCCCTTGCACGACCGGTTCGACGATCAGCGCCGCCGTCTCGTCGGCATGTTCCTCCAGCGTACTCCGGAGCGCCTCCAAACAGGCGAACCCGCAGGAATCGGGTTGCTTTCCGACGGGACACCGGTAACAGTAGGGATACGGCACTCGAAACGTGTCGAACAGCAACCCGCCAAAGGCGTGGTGGAACAATTCGATGGCGCCGACGCTCACGGCGCCGATCGTATCGCCGTGATACGCCCCCGTCATGGTGATGAATTTTCGCTTTTCCGGCCGCCCGGAATGCTGCCAGAACTGGTACGCCATTTTGATGGCGATCTCCACGGCTTCGGCGCCGCTGTCGGAGTAAAAGACTTTATTGAGCCCTTCGGGCGAACGGGCGACCAACTGTTCCGCCAACAAAATCGCCGGAACACTCAATTGCCCCAACATCGTGGAATGGGCGATCCTCCCCAGTTGGTCCGCCACGGCCCGGTCCAGCTCCGGCACCCGGTGGCCGTGCACGTTCAGCCACAGGGACGAAACCCCGTCGTAATACTCCCGGCCGCGAACGTCCCGGAGCCGGAATCCCTGCCCGCTTTCGACAATGACCGGTTCTTGATCGAAAAAAGTCTTCATTTGCGTAAAGGGATTCCAAACATACTTTTTACTTTTTTCCAACAACAATGTATAGAGGTCCATCGACTCCTTCGCCACCGGCACCCCCTCCGTCTTTGTTTGTCAACCTATCATCGACAAAAGGTTAACATTTACGGACCTATCATATCAGATCGGCCTGCGGGGAGCAATCTTTTTTGGAACATTCGGGACCGGGAGGTCATAGACATAAGAGGAGAGAACGCGGTTTTTTTCGGGGGACTGCGCTTCTGTTCGATAGTTTTCTGTATTTGGCCGCACAAGGATGGATATACCAATAGTAATTCGAGGAACGCGATGGAGGCGATCGAGATGGAAACGGTAGAACGATGGACCACCCGGTCGGACGCCTGGACGGCCGAAGACGACAAAAAACTGGCGGACATTGTGCTGCGGCATATTCGAGAAGGCAGCACCCAACTCAGCGCTTTTGTAGAAGCAGCCGCCCAACTGGGGCGGACCCCCGCCGCGTGCGGATACCGCTGGAACGGGATTATCCGCAAACATTACGAAGACCAAGTCCAGGAAGCGAAAAAACAAAAAAAGGAGCGCCTTGCACAAATGCGGGCGCGGGGACGAAAACGCCGCCTCGATCACCAGTGGAACATCGAAGCGGTGATCCAGTCCCTCCGGGCGTGGGAGGAGGTCCAACGCCGGCTGGAGCGGCAAAACTACGAGCTGAAACACCTGGTCGCCGAACTCCAGGATAAGGTCAAAACCCTGGAAGAAGAAAATCGCCGGTTGCGGGAAGACGGCCCCCTTTCCCAAGTCAGACAACTTCAAGAAGACTCCAAGGAATTTCTCGCTTTGATGGACCGCGCCCGCCGGCTCTTTCAAGACATGGACGAAAAGCGGCCGAGCGCGGTCCCATCCGAAGATTGACCGGCCTCTCCCCCGCGCCTTTCCTCCTTCGACTCTCCGCACCGGGCGGAGAGTTTTTTTGTTATTTGACAACGTATTTTCACATACGGGACATCTTGTATCGCTGCGCAGTCCACCCGAAAAAGATAAAATGATATGCGAAGGTATGTTAGTTTATATCAATATCTAACAAAAGGGGGTGGCGGGCCGGCCCATATTCTCAAGCGATTCTACCATTCCTTTTCGGAGGTGAAAGCGATGGAATTTCCTGTATTTACTCTGGATCAATTCGGATCCGGAACCCTCGTCGCCCTGGTGGCCATTATTCATGTCCTCATCAGCCATGGGGCGGCCGTCGGCGGCTCCGTCATGGTGGCGGCCCTGGAGACCTGGGGTATGCGCAGGGGAGACGTCCGAATCGACGAATTTGCCCACCGATTTCTGAAAGTTCTCTTTGTGGTAACCACAGCGGTGGGAGCCATGACGGGTGTGGGCATCTGGTTTACAACAGGCGTGGTACAACCGGCGGCCATCGGTTCGATGTTGCGGGTGTTCTTCTGGTTTTGGTTCACCGAATGGGTCGTGTTTGTCTTGGAAGTGCTGCTGGTCGTCCTGTATTACTTCACCTGGCCGAAACTGCGAGGAGAACGAAAGGCGCTACACCGCAACATCGGCATCGCCTACGCCGTTTCCTCCTGGCTCACCATGGCCATCATCACGGGAATTCTGGCCTTCATGTTGACCCCCGGAGGGTGGACGGACACCGGATCGCGGTGGGCAGCGTTCTTCAACCCCACTTATCTGCCGTCTTTGGCGTTCCGCACCTTCCTGGCTTGGGCCATGGCTGCGGCGTTCACCATGGCTTTTGCCTTGCTGACCGTTCGGGAGAGGGATTTCCGGGCTGAAATCCTGAAATTCGCCTCCCGCTTCTTGGCCGTCTCCGGACTGCTGTTGTTCCTCACCGGCATGTGGTACTACGGGGCAGTGCCGGGCGGAGCGAAATCCCTGATCAAGTGGGCCACGGCCATGACGCCTCTGCAGTTTGACCTGCTGAATTACGGCGGGATTTTCGCGATTTTCTTGTTCGCCCTGATCGCCTTCTTTTACCCGCGCCAGTTGGCCGGATCCAGTCGCATGGGTCGCTGGTTCGCCGCGGCCGCGTCGGTGCTGGTAATCGCCCTCGCCGTCTTTTACGTCGGCGAAATCGAGATGGTGCGGGAATCAATCCGCAAGCCTTACGTGATTTCGGGGTACATGTACGCCAACGGCATTCGGGTGGCCGACGTCGACCGCCTCAACCGAGAGGGAATTTTACCCAACGCGAAATTCGCCCGCGTTTCCAAGGTCGAGCCCGGCCGGGAACTGGAAGCGGGCAAGGAAATCTTCCGCCTGGAATGCCAAAGTTGTCACGTGGTGAACAACTGGATCCGGCAGCGAAGGGACTTGGCTTACCGGCTTAAAGGATGGAACGAAAACACCATCTACACCTACGTCAAAAATCTGCATCAAGCCCGGGCGTTCATGCCGCCCTTTGTCGGCACCGACGAAGAACTCCGGGCCCTGAGCCGATTCTTGGCGACTCTGCCGGCTCAAACCGCGGCCCTGCCGGCCTCCGGACAATCCGGCCGATAACGGTCAGAAAGGAGTGAACCTATGCCTCCGATTCCGAACGATCTTCCGCTGTCGATCCCGGGGTCAGTCCCCTTTTTCACCGTTTTGCTGGTGATCAGTTTTGTTCTGCACATCCTGTTTGTTTTGCTGACGGTTTCCGGTGCAGTGATGTCCGTGGTCACCGAGGCGGTGGGAGTGTGGAAACGGGACCAACGCTACATCCGCTTGGCGGAACAGGTGTTGACGGCTACCTCGGTCAACAAAAGTCTCGCCGTCGTCCTCGGGGTGGCCCCTCTCCTGTTGGTCAGCGTCCTGTACACCCGCTTCTATTACCCGCCGACGGTCATTCTGGGCGGAGCCTGGCTGTCGGTGATTTGGCTGTTGATTGTCGGATTTCTCCTGTTGTACGCCTATAAATTTTCGTGGAATGCCCTCCAGAACAAACCGGTGCTGCACCTGCTGTTGGGGGCCCTTGGGGCGTTGGTCTTTCTCGTCGTCCCGATGATTTTCGTCGCAACCCTGGGCTTGATGCGCCGGCCGGACCTGTGGACGCAAACCAACAGTTTCCTCCAGGCAATCTCGTATCCCACAGTCTGGCCGAGGTATCTTCACTTTATCGCCGCCACCCTGGCGTTCGGCGGATTGTTGCCGGTGGGCATCGCCTGGCGGATGGAAAGAAAAAGGTCGTCCATACCGGCTTCCGAGGTGGCGGCAACCGGCGAAGACGAACCGTTGAATCCAAAATGGGCGGCATCCTACGGAATTCGTTGGACGGCCGTCACACTCCTCATTCAAATTCCGCTCGGTCTGCTCGTCCTGTTCGCCGTGCCGGATGCAGTTCGAGGGCATTTTCTAGGAGGATCGGTCTTCAGTACGTCTCTTCTCGCCGTCGCCGTCGCGAGCGTCCTGGCGGCGCTGGGAGCGGCGCTGTACCACCGGAACGGGAAAAACCCGGCAGCGATCCTCCGGAATCTCGGAGTCCTTCTGGCGATCGTGTTGCTGGTGATGGGCCTCATGCGCCTCCAGGTGCGGGATTATCAGATCGAACCTTACGCCTCTACTCCTTCGCACTCGTCGGGGGCCGCCGCCCCGTAGCGGCGGCCCACCTCCTCGGGGAGGGACCGGGTTGTGTGATTTTATGTTATAATTCACGTGAAGTCTCACAACCTCGGGAAGGGAGAAGAGAGATGCTGCCCGTCGAACGGCAGTCGAAAATCCTGGAATGGTTGCGGCGGGAGGGGCACTTGAAAGTGTCGGATTTGAGCCGCCGGCTCAACGTCTCCGAAATGACCGTCCACCGCGATATCCGCGTATTGGTGCAGCAAGGGCGAGTGCTCAAGACCTACGGAGGCATTTCCCTCGTCCAACCCTCTACCGAGGAAACCGGCCGGGACGCAGCGACGGCTTGCAGTCTCTGCCGGCGCCCGGTGAACGACCGGCTGGCGATGACCCTGACCGGCGCCGGGGGACAAATCGAGACGTTCTGTTGCGCCCATTGCGGGGTGTTGCGGTTTTTGCACCGGCGCGACGAAGCCGGCGATCTGTTGGGC
Organism: Alicyclobacillaceae bacterium; assembly: GCA_029961045.1. GTDB lineage: Bacteria > Bacillota > Bacilli > Kyrpidiales > Kyrpidiaceae > JASBVN01. Next base: position 23,447 of record JASBVN010000012.1, read on the forward strand.
CGCGACTTCCTCCTCGGTCACACCGTCGGCGCCAGGACGGCCTGGTACGTGTTCGATTCGGAGATCCACGTCCCCTGCTGTGAGCCGCAATTGCTCCTCTTCGGGGAACGGGAACACGCGGAGCGCTTCGTCCGCGGTTTCGGCGGAACCGTTCTGCCCTTCGACGCTGCCGCCGAAGAGCTGCAGAGACGCATGAACCCCGCCTCCCACTGCACCCACTGCCGGCGGCCGACCTGAGATCTGCCACGGAATCGTCAACATTCGCTACAACGGCCGCGCCTCCGGCAGTCCGGGACCGGATACAATGGAGGTGGAACGGAACGCGCCCTCCGGGCTCCTTCTATAGCCGAAGGGAGTGATTCGGTGATCAGCGCAAGCGGAATCCTCCATGCCGTACTCGCTCTTGTCTTTCTGGGTTTCTCCCTCTTTCTCGCAGGAAATGCGGCAGTCTCCGTCTGCGCGGCAGCCGTCGGGGCGATCCGGAAAGACCGCCGCTCCATCCGCATCGCCCAAAGAATCGTGCGGGTCGCCTCGGTACGGGAGTGGAAGGCCATCGGGCTGGGCGTCGTGCCGCCCGTACTCATCGGAATCCAGATCCGCCTGGCCGACCCGTCGACCTATCTTTTGACAAAGGGCTGGCTGATGGTCGTCTTCTTCCTGTTCGGCGGATGGGCCGCCCTGTACGGATACAAAATCCTTTTGTACAAATATCCGCAAAACCCGTCTCGATTCCTGCCGGCGGGAGTTCTCGCCGTTTTGTTGCTCCTTCCGGCCGCCCCTTCCTTTGTCGTCACCGACGATTTCGCCAGTAAACCGGAACTGTTCGGAGGAACGGAAACCCTCCTCCGCGCCCTCGTCCACCCTCCCGTCGCGACGCGAGCCCTCCACCTCGCCGCCACGGGGCTTCTGTTGGGCGGGCTCACCGTCTGCGCCACGGCCTACCGCCCCCTGCGCCGGCTGCCCGAAGGGGTCCCGGGCCGCGGGTTTTATGTCCGTGCGAACCGCTTTGGATTGCGCTGGATTTTCGCCGTGTTGGCGGGTCAGGCGGTCATCGGATCGGCCACCCTCTTCACCCTGTCCCCGGAGGCGCGGAGTGCCCTCTCCGGTGGAGCGGCGGGCGGCCCCCTGCTCCTGGCCGCCGGAATCGCCCTTACCGCCCTGGCCGCCGGAGCGGCTCTCTTTTTCCTCCTGTCCGGGCGGACCGCAGGCTTACTGGGAACGCTGGGCGTCCTGGTGATCGCCGTGCTGCTGGTGATGGGCACGATCCGCCTTCAGGTCAAACCGTATCAGAACGGTCCCTATTTCGGCGAGGTGCCGCCTCACTTGATCCCGGTGGTCCTCCAACAGCCGCGGTGCGGTTGGTGAATGGACCTAGGAGACCTCGTGTTCACTCCAACAACAGGGACTGGCCCCCGTCCACCACGATCGTCTGGCCGCGGATCATCCACGCCCCGTCCGAGCACAAAAACGCCACTACCTCGGCGACGTCCTCCACGGTCACCGGCCGGCCGGCCGGATTCCGCCGGCGGGCTCCCTCCAACAGTTCCTCCCGGTTCGGGAAAAACTGCAGCGCGTCCGTGTCCATCGCCCCCGCGGACACGGCGTTGACCGCGATATTGTCCGGAGCGAGCTCCACCGCCAGATACCGGGTCAAGGCCTCGAGGGCCGCCTTGGACACCCCCACCGCGGTGTAATGGCCGATGACCCGCCCGGAACCGAGACTCGAAATCGCCACGATCCGCCCCCCGCCCCTTCGCCGCATCAAAGGCAGGGCGCACCGGGCTCCGACCAACAAAGAGCGGGCGTTCACGTTGAGGGTCCAATCCCAATGCTTCACCTCCAGCTCCATGGCCGGCCGGATTACACCCGATGCGGCGTTGGCGACGAAAATGTCTAAGCCGCCAAAACGCCGCTCGATCTCCCCGAACATGTTCGCCATCTTTTCCGGGTCCCCGACATTGGCTTTGACCGTCAGGGCTTCGACACCCCTTTTGCGCGCCTCTTCCGCTACGGCCTCCGCCGCCTCCCGGTTCCGGAAAAAATTGATCACCACGTTCGCCCCGTCCCTCGCCAGTCGAAGGGCGATCGCCCGTCCCACTCCCCGAGAACCCCCGGTCACGAGGGCTACCCGGCCTTCGAGCGGTCGATTCTCCATGCTATTTCCCACCTTCTCCAAAAAATCAAAATCGGGGCGGCTCCGACTCCCCTTCCCACCGCCTGCGCGCCACTTCCGCCGGATCGAAGGGACCCCGGCGCCGGAGGGCCCAATCCAACAATTCCCGCAACCCCTCTTCCGCGCCCTTTCGCTCCTCCGCGGCGATCCGCCCCTCCCGGCAGGCCGCTTCAAACTCCTCCCGGTCCATCACCGCCGGTTCTCTCCCCGGCTCCATTCTCACGTCGAGTTCCAGATCGACAAAACGCCACTCCCCGGCCGCCGGATCCCATTCCGGAGGAGTCGCCACGTTGCAGTAATAGCCGATTCCGTCTTCCCGGCACAGGGCCATCACGTGAAACCAACGATCCGGCCACAACCAGCAGATCACCGGGTACGGGCTGCTCCATCGCCTGCCGTCCGCCTCTACCACCGGCCGTCCGGCCGGGATCCACAGCACCGGCGGATCGCCCGAGAGCCGGTCGGTTTCCGGCCACCGCCGGTGCACATAGACTCCTCCCGCCGCGTCCCGCCGCTTGACGCTCACCAGCCCGACGCGCCGCCGCGTCCCGGTCCGGGGCCCGTCCACACCGCGTCCTCCCCCTTCAGGCTCCCTTGTCGCGGGCGGTGGGGATGAAATCCCGGAACATCTGCGCCCGCACCAGGGATTCGATGGCGACCCACAGGACTGGGCCCACGAACAGGCCGAGGACGCCGAGGATCTTCCAACCCACGTACACGGCGATCAGCGTCGACAGCGTGTCCAGCCCCATGTTGTCGGCCATGATTTTCGGTTCGATGATGTGCCGGACCAGGGAAATCACCGCCTGGAGCGCGAGAATCTCCAGGCCGAGGGTGTACTGGCCGGTCAACAGGCACCACGCGCCCCACGGGATCGTGACGATTAAAGACCCGACGATCGGGAGCAGCCCCGTCACGCCGATCAGGGTTCCCATCGTGATGGCATAATCGACCCGGAACAGCAACAACCCGGCGATGGCCATCACGGCGGTCACCAGGACGAGGATCAACTGGGCCCGCACCATCCCGGTGATGGCCCGGGTCACGTCGGAAAACACGGCCGTCATCTTTTCGTCCCAAGTCGGCGGAAGGGCGGCGATGAAGCTCCGGGTGATCCGCTCCTTATCCTTTAGGAAAAAGTAGGTGCTGATCAGGGCGATGATCAGGATGGTCAGCCACTCGGGCAGGCCCGTCAATCCGTGCAACCAGGTCAGAAAATACTCCAACATCCGGGACACTTCGGCGGAACCGAGTTGGGTGAAATGTTGCAGCATCGACTCCATTTCGGCTCTCATCGAAGGGGGGATAAACTCCCGGCCGTGCTGAAACTGATAGGCGATCCAGTCCCGCACCGAAGCGTATATCTCCGGAAGGCGCACCGACAAGGCGGCCACTTCCTGGGCGATTTGCACGATCGCAAAGATAAACCCCACGAAAATGGAGCCCAACACCACAATCATCGCCGCGAGAATCGCCAACCAGCGGGGCAGGCGCCAGCGCTCCAACAACCGGACGATCGGCTGGAGCAACACGGCGATCACCAAGCCGATCACAAAGGGAGTCGTATAGGGCAAGGTTCTGACAAACACCCACGACACCGCAATCATAAACAAAATCAGAAGCGCGATTTCCGCCAACTTCCGGAAATATTGAAGCAATTCCGGAGGCCACATGGAGCGCGGTCGCCAGTCGCTCAAAACCATCCCCTCGCTTGACAAGCGTAAAGTACATCGCCGACAATAGGTGCGATTGCGGTAAACGGCGGCCGGCTCGCCGGCGAGTTCCGGCCGGTCCTCACCGCAGCAGGCGAGCGCGCCACGCGAAAGCGCACCCGACCACCGCCAGGGCGGCACCGCAAGCGATCGCCGCCCGGATGAAATGCCCGGTGGACAGACTCTGCCCCACCAGGGCGAACAGAAACATCGCCGCAACGGCGAACAAAAAGAACAACGGTTTGTACTTCCGCGGAATGCTCCGGGACGTGGATTGGGGCGTCGTAGTCGGCAATCGAATTCGTCTCCTCTCCGGCGTGCTCGTTCTCCATCATAACAGACCCGACCCTTCATTTGAAGCGCGCGCCGGGCGGCGGTCCGCATGCCCCGGAAGGCGCGCACAGCCACGAAAGGGGCTTGATACGCAGTGATCGACGTCTTAATCGTACTGCCGGCACCCTCCCCGCCCGCAGGCGGAAACTGGGTATTTTCCCACCGATTGCGCCGGCATCTGGAACCCCTCGGCATCCGGGTCCGGATCATCGACCTCAACGAAGTCACTCCCGAGGAAATCGAAAAGGCGGACATCGTGCACGCCTTTAACGCATCCCGTACGGCGGCGCCCTTGATCGAACGGTTCGGCCGTCCAAACCGGCCCTTTGTCGTCACTTTCACCGGAACGGACGTTAACGAAGAAATCCGCAGGCCCGAGGAACAGGAGCGCATCTTGAGGACGGCCGGACAGGCCGATGCCCTGATTTTTCTGACCTCGACAGCCATGGAAGAATTCGCCCGGCGCCATCCGGCGCTGCGGGACCGGTGCGTTCACATTCCCCTCGGCATCGAGGTGCCGCCCGGATCCGGCCTGGACCGCTCCCACTGGGGCTGGGAAGCCGGCGACCTGGTCTTCTTCCTCCCCGCAGGACTGCGGCCCGTCAAACGCCCCCTGGACGCCCTGGGACCCCTCGAGCGGCTCCACGAAGAACATCCGGAGGTCCGGTTCTGTATCGCCGGGGCCGTATTCGATCCCGGTATTCTGACCCGGGTGGAGGAGGCGGCCGCAGCCAAGCCGTGGTTCCGGTGGCTGGGCCAGGTTCCCCACGAACAAATGGGAGACCTCTACCGGGCGGCAGACGTGGTGCTGAACACCTCTTCCTCGGAAGGCCTGTCCCACGCTCTGCTTGAAGCGATGGCCTCCGGACGGGCGGTGCTGGCCTCCGCGGTTCCGGGCAACATCGATTTGATCCGGGAAGGGGAAGACGGTCTGCTGTACCGGGATCCAGAGGACTTCCTCCGGCAGGCCCGCCGCCTCGCCGAAAACCCCGAGTTGCGAAAAAGCCTCGGGATCCGGGCCGCCGCGCGGATCGCCGAGGAATTCTCCCCGACAGAGGAACAAAAGCGGTACGCCGGGCTGTACCGGGATCTGGCCGCCGCTCCCTGCGGTTCCGGCGATCATCGCCGTTCAAACACCCACACGTGAAGCCGGACTGCCCCGAGTTCACCCCTCCGGCGCGCCCATTCCCGCAGCGTTTCCCACTGGCCGGCCGTCAAACCGCATTCGGGCGACACGCCGGGCCGGTCCCGGCCCTCCGCCGGCTCTTTCGCCTCCTGGACCGCCGCCACCGCCGCGGCGGCCGCAGGGGTTGCGCACACAATTTCCTCCACGAACAACCCCGGCTGGTCCGTCCCTTCCCACAGTTCCCAGCTCCGGATCTCCCCTCCGATTCCCGATTCGAACAACGCCGCCGCTTCCGACCGTTTCTCCCGAAATGCCGCCTCTTTTTCTCCGGCGATCCGGTACTCCACATAGACCTTCCACATGGTCAAACTCCTTCCCGAATCAGCGACGGCCAAACTTTGCGGTAGGCCGTCGGAAATGGATAAGCGGCGCACTCCTCCGGAGTCGCCCAGGTCCACCTGTCGGGCCCGTCTCCGGGAGGGAAAAACGGGCCCGCCGCGTTTTCGCCGGTGACGGGCGTACAGCGATAGATTCTCAGGTCCCATTTCCGGTGGCTGAAAATGTGTTCCACCCGGACCACTTCTTTGGAAACCCGCACCCGCAATCCGGACGCTCCGACGGCCCTCGCCGCCGCTTCCTCCCAGGTTTCCTCCTCGGCCTTCTCCGCAGAGGGCAATTCCCATAGCCCGGCCAAAAGCCCTTCTTCGGGTCTCCGGCGAATCAGCCACCGCCCGTTCTCCACCACTAAAGCCGCCGCCATCTTCACCGGAACCGGCCTTTTCTTCGGGGTCTTCACGGGATATTGTTCGGCAACCCCCTCTTCGGCGGCCGCGCAGTGGTTCCGCAAGGGACACTCTTCACATTTCGGGCCTTTGGGGAGGCAAAGGCGCGCCCCGAGATCCATCACCGCCTGGTTGAAGACCGAGGCCTCGCCCGGGGGAATCGCCGCCTCGACGAGATCCCGCACTTTCTTGCGCCCTGCGGGCCGGTCGACGGGATCGGCGATCAGGAAAAGCCGGGAGAAGACCCGCAACGCGTTCCCGTCCACCGCCGTTGCGTCCCGGTCGTAGGCCATGCTCAAAATCGCCCCGGCGGTATATTCCCCGATTCCCGGAATCCCCCGGAGTTTTCCGGGATCCGCCGGAATCTCTCCACCGAAGCGCTCCACCACCATTTGAGCACCGCGGTGGAGATTCTTGGCCCGGGAGTAGTACCCCAGTCCCTCCCAATATTTCAGCACCTCTTCCTCCGGCGCTTCCGCCAGCCGGTCCACCGTGGGAAAGCGATGGAGAAATCGCTCGTAATAGGGTACGACGGTCTCGACCCGGGTCTGCTGGAGCATCACTTCCGATACCCAGATGCGGTACGGATCTTTGGTCTTGCGCCACGGCAGATCCCGGCTTTCCCGCCGGTACCAGCCGGTCAAAAGCGGGCCTACGGCCAAAAGGCGCCGGCGCGCCCGATCTTCCATACACGCCACTCCTCTGCGGCAGGAAACCCCTCCGGTTTCCGCGAATGAATTTTGATGTGGAACGCAACTGAGGAAGGGGGAGCCCCATGCCGATTTACACCCGCACGGGAGACCGCGGACGCACCCGAGTAGTCGGCGGCGCCCGGGACAAGGACGACCTCCGCGTCGAAGCTTACGGCACCGTAGACGAGGCCAACGCCTTCGTGGGCCAGGCCGTCGCCCAGCTCGACCCGGATCGGGACAAAGACCTGATCGGCCACCTCGTCGACATCCAGCAGGAATTGTTCGACTGCGGAGCCGATCTGGCCGCCCTTCCCGGCAAACGCCCTTACAAAGTCCGCCGGGAAATGGCCGACCGCCTGGAACCCCTCATCGACGCATACATGGCGGAGGCGGTTCCCGTCAAGCGATTCATTCTGCCGGGAGGCCACCCCGCGGCCGCGTGCCTGCACGTCTGCCGGGTCGTCGTGCGCCGCGCCGAACGGCGGGTGGTCGCCCTGAGCCGCCGGGAAGAGATCAACCCGGAGGTCCTCCGGTACTTAAACCGCCTCTCCGACTTTTTCTTCGCCGCCGCCCGGGCGGTCAACGCCCGCGCCGGAAAGGGGGACATCGAATACATCCGCAGCCCGGAAGTGTTTCGGAACGGTGGAAAAAAGCCCGCGGATCAGGCGCCTTGACCTCGCCGGCCCCATCCCGCTCGCCCCGGATGACCGCCGGAGAAATGAGCAGACTAACACGAGACTTCACTCCGGGAGGTGGCGCGGCGATCATGCTGCCCGTGTGGACCAACCTTTTCCCCAGGCGAAGAAGCGACCGGAACAACCTCGGCGCCGTGCTCCTTGGCGCCGGGATCGGCATCGCCGTCTGGGAATGGTTCAAAAAGACAGGGGGGCGCGAGATAGACCGGGAAACGGAAGAGCTTGACCGCTTGGCCGACGAAGTGTTGAAGACGGCCGCCGGGACAGACATCCGGCCCCCATCCAGCGGCGAACACCCCTGAGTTTTGACCCCTGAGTTTTGCGGCGCCGCCCGTCCTGCGAATCCCGGGCGGGCGCCGTCCGCGTTTTTCCGGCCCTCACCGCCTGCCGGGCTGTTCTCCCCGGCCCCAAACGAACAGGCCCCCTTCCGACCAAACGATCCCCAGCAGAATCAGGAAGACCCCGGCCCAGCGATCCCACCCGACCGGTTCGCCCAGAATCACCGCAGCGGCGACCACGGCGGTGGGCAATTCGAGAGACCCCAGAACCGCCGCCGCTCCTCCGCCCACCACCGGAATGGCGACACTAAACAACAAAGGGGGAATGATCTGGGCGAGCAACGCCACCAGCGTTCCCCACCCGTAGATCCCCCACCCGGACAGCGCGGCGACAAAGGCTTCCGGAGGCGACGCCAACAGAATCGGCATACCCGCTCCGGCGGAGATGGCAAAACTCCGGTACACCGGGGAGACGTCCACCGCCACCCGGCCGGTGCCGTAAAGCAGAAGCGAATAAGTCAGGGCGGAGCCCAATCCCAAGCATACGCCGCGCCACGACACCCCTCTTTCCCACTGATCCCGCAGAATTCCCACCGCCAAAACCGTCCCCGCGAGGATCATCAGCAGGGCCTGAATCCGCCGGGGCGTCCATTTGACCCGGTCGATCCACGTTTCCAAAAGCATGGTCATCCAGGTGAACTGGAACAACAGCACGATGGCCAGCGAGGCGGGAAGTTCGGCCAGGGAATGATAATACAGGACCGTCGTCCCGCCCGACCCGAAGATCCCGAGAAGGGCGAGGCGCAGCCATTCCCCGGAATCCGGCTTCCGGCTCTTCCGGGCCGCCGACAGGGCGAAAAACCAGAAAAGAAGGGCGACGAAATATTGAGCGACCGTCACCCCCTCTACGGAGTACCCGTATCCCATGGCCGTTTTTAATACCGGAGAGACAAAACCGTAGGACGACGCCCCCAGTCCGACCATCCACAGAGCCTGGGCGCGCGTGGGACGCCGGAACCCCATCAGTGCACCTCCCCGTCGTACTCCGGAAAACTGCCGGAGCCTCCAACCCCTTCCCGGTGCATTTTCTCACGGAGTCGGTCCACCATATAGCGCCCCACCATTTGGAACAATTCGTCCCGGTCGAGTTCCCCCACCAGTTGCAACAGTTCGGCGCGGCTCAGTTCCTGAAGAACCCCCGAGACGATGATCACGGCATCTTCCTCGTCTCCCGTCAACTGGTCTTTGTACAGCGCGTACAAATCGTCGACAAACCTCACTCCGTCCACCGCCTTTCCAGCAGACGCTTCTTCTTCTAGTATAACAGGCATTCCCGGAAAACTAGGAGCGGCCGGCCGCCTGACTCAGAAAATGTCCATGCTCCCCCGCCGCCGGACATAGGCCCAGTGGTTCGTAGGCCCGTGCCCGCCCCCGATTCCGGGAGCTTCTTCGATGGCCGCCGAGACAAAGGCCTTGGCGACGGACACCGCGTCCAACAAGGTGCTGCCCTTGGCCAGCTCGGCCGCGATCGCCGCGGAAAACGTGCACCCGGTTCCGTGTGTGTGCCGGGTGTGGACGCGGGTACCGGGAAACTCCACCACCGCCCGGCCGTCGAATAGGATGTCGAGGGGTTCTCCGGGGAAGTGGCCGCCTTTCACCACAGCGGCGCCCGCCCCCATGCCCACGATCCGTTTGGCCGCTTCGATCATGTCTTCCCGGCTGCGGATTTCCAATCCCGTCAGCACTTCCGCCTCCGGAAGATTGGGGGTCACCACCGCCGCCAGCGGCAACAATTTCCGGATCAAAGCCTCCCGGGCGTCCTCTTCGAGCAGAAGGGCGCCGCCTTTGGCGACCATCACCGGATCGACGACCAAGGGGGCGATGCGGCGTTCCCGGATCCTGTCGGCGACCGCCTCGATGATGGCGGCGGTGGCCAACATGCCCGTTTTGGCGGCATCCACCCCGAGATCTTCCGCAACCGCATCAATTTGGGCCGCGATCATCTCCGGGGGCACCGGATGGTATCCGAACACACCCCGGGTATTTTGCACCGTAACGGCGGTCACCGCCGTCATCCCATATACGCCGAGCATCTGAAACGTCTTGAGGTCCGCTTGAATTCCCGCTCCACCGCCGCTGTCGGAGCCGGCGATGGACAGGGCTTTCGCCGTGGTCATGGCTCCCCCCTCCACACACAAAAGGGCCCGGCGTTCCGGGCCCCGCGATCCCCCGTCCGTTCCCGCGGCCGAAGCCTCCGGGAGGAGGTTCTTCACACAAAAACCGGCTCGGCCAATTCGGCCAGTTTGGCCAGGGAATGTTGTTGAACCTCGGCGTGGAGGCTGTTTCCGTGGCTGTCCATGGTGACGATGGCGGCAAAGCCTTCCACCTCCAGATGCCACATCGCCTCCGGAATGCCGAATTCCATGAAGTCGACGCCCACGACCTTCTTCACGCACTTGGCGTAGTATTGCGCCGCTCCGCCGACGGCATTCAGATAGACGGCGCCGTGTTCCTTCAAGGCGGCCAACGTTTTCGGGCCCATCCCGCCTTTTCCGATCACTGCCCGGATCCCGAATTTCTTGATGATGTCCGCCTGATAGGGTTCTTCGCGGCTGCTGGTCGTCGGACCGGCCGCCTTGACGTGCCACTCGCCGTGCTCGTCCTGGAGCATCACAGGACCGCAGTGGTACAGCACCCCGCCCCGAAGATCCACCGGGCTGTCGTGGTCGATCAAGTACTTGTGCAACGCATCCCGTCCGGTGTGAATGAGGCCGTTGATGATCACCACGTCGCCGACTTTGAGACTGCGGATCTGCTCCTCGCTGATCGGCGCCTGCAGCACCACCCTGCGCCCCTCGGTTCCGGCGATGCTCCCTTCGGATTCCAGTCCCTCCACCGGCCGGCCGTCCCGGTACAACCACCGGGTGATCGCCCCCGTCCGGGGATCCACGACCACGCCAAGGCGCCGGAACGCCCAACAATTGTACGCCACCGAGACGAAAAAGCTGGCGGGCAACCGGTTGGCGGCCCCGATCTTACAGCCGAGGAGGGTCACCCGGCCGCCGAATCCCATCGTCCCGATTTCGAGCCGGTTGGCCGTCTCCATGATGTAGGATTCCAATTTGGCCAATTCCGGAACCGGATTGACGTCGTCCACCGGCCTCAACAATTGTTCCTTCGCCAGCTCGTAACCCGTCGTCCGGTCGCCGCCGATCCCGACCCCGATAAAGCCGGCGCTGCACCCCTGGCCCTGAGCCTGGTAGACGGCGTGGAGAATGCACTTGCGAACGCCGTCGAGATCGCGGCCCGCCCGGCCGAGACCTTCCAGTTCCGTCGGCAGGCTGTACTGGATGTTCTTGTTCTCGCATCCGCCGCCCTTGAGGAGCAGCTTGACTTCGATTTCGTCTTTCTCCCACTGTTCAAAGTGGATCACGGGAGTACCGGGCCCCAAATTGTCCCCGCTGTTGGCTCCGGTGATGGAGTCCACCGAATTGGGGCGCAATTTGCCCCGCCGGGTGGCCTCGGCCACCGCTTCGCGAATCATCCGCTTCATCTCGATCTGGTTCGCCCCAACGGGACAGCGGACGAAAAACGTCGGCATCCCCGTGTCTTGACAGATCGGGAGTTGGTCTTGTTCCGCCATTTGAATGTTCTCGGCGATGGTCGAAAGAGCCAGAGACGCCCTCGTGCCCACTTCTTCCGCCAGCTTGGCCCGGGCGATGGCCCGGCGTACATCGGGAGGGAGATTGGTGGACGTCTCGACGATCAGTTGATACATGCTGTCTTTAAAATCTTTCATCCTCCAGCCCCTTCTTCCTGGTGTACGGCAAACTTTTCCCGTCGCGTCCGCCGGTTTCAACCCATACTTCAAGTATAGTGCAACGCGGACCGGCCGTCGACGCATACCCAAAACCGCCGGGCCGGCCGGCGCGCGAATTTCCGCGCACGGCCCTTTGCACACAGCCCTTTGCGCGCGGCCCTTTCTCCGGGGTTGTTTCAGACCGGAACGGAGGCCGGCCGCCCGAGGGGCGGCTGCCTGTCGATGCACCGGGCCGGCCGGGGGAAAATCTTCCCTGGATTGCACAATTCCTCCGGATTCCACACCTCCCGGATCTTCATCTGGTAATCGAGGTCGCGGGGAGAAAAAATTTTGGCCATCTCGTTTATTTTCTCCAGTCCCACCCCGTGCTCTCCGGTGATCGATCCGCCGACATCGGCGCACACCTGCAACACCCGGGACCCCGTCTCCACCGCCCGTTCCGTCTCCCCCGGATTCCGGGAGTCGAACAGAATCAAAGGGTGCAAATTCCCGTCTCCGGCGTGGAAAACGTTGGCGATGCGCAACCCCGAATCCCGGCTGATCTCGGCAATCCGGGCGAGGACTTCCGGAAGCGCGGACCGGGGGATCACGCCGTCCTGCACCAAATAATCCGGTGAAAGGTTGCCCATGGCTCCGAAGGCGGTCTTCCGGTTGTTCCACCACAGCGCGCGCTCGGCTTCTCCGGAGGCCACCCGCACGTCCCGCACCCGGCGGCGACGGCACACGTCGACCGCCTCGCGGGCCTGTTCTTCGAGCCCCTCCTCCGGCCCGTCCAATTCCAGCAAGAGCACCGCTTCGATATCCTCGGGGTAACCGACCGGATAAGCCCCGGCTTCCACCGCCCGGATGGCCAGACGGTCCATCATCTCCAGGGCGCCGGGAACGATGCCCCGGGAAATCACCTCGGACACCGCCCGGCTGGCGTCCTCCACCGTGTCGAACAGGGCCAGCACCGTTCGCACACCGGCCGGTTTTTTCAAAAGCCGGACCCAAATTCGGGTGACGATTCCCAAGGTCCCTTCCGATCCGATGACCAACCCCCGCAAGTCGTACCCGATATCGTCGCCGTTCGGCCCGCCGACGAGGGCGACTTCCCCGTCGGGCAGCACCCACTCCAGGGCCAGGACGTGATGGGTCGTCACCCCGTATTTCAAACAGTGGGGCCCGCCGGCGTTCTCCCCCACGTTGCCCCCGATGGTACACGCCTGCTGGCTCGACGGATCGGGGGCGTAATAGTAACCCCGGGAGGCCGTCCGCTCCGACAGCTTGCGGTTGACCACCCCCGGCTCCACGATCGCGTACCGGTTCTCATAATCGATGTGCAAAATCCGGTTCATCCGGACGAGGCTGATCACCACCTCGCCGTTGAGGGCGGTGGCGCCTCCGCTCAACCCCGTCCCCGCCCCCCGGGGGACAAAGGGGATCCTGTGCCGGTGCAGATACCGCACCACCGCCGCCACCTCCTCGGTGCTGCCGGGAAACACCACCGCCGAGGGCCGGCCTTTTTGCACCGTGTACCCGTCGCACTCATAGGCGAGGAGGCGGAGGGGATCGGACAGCACCCGTCCGGGTCCCAGAATCCGCTCTAAATCTTCGATCATTTTCCTGTGACTCGCGTCCCGCCTCATGTCGTCTCCACCTCCGCCCGGTAAGCGGCATCCAGTACGTCCACCGTGTGGAGCACCTTCCGGCTGGTCCCCGTCCGGTGCACGCCGACCATGATCTGCAGCATGCACCCGGGATTGCCGGTCACAATCGCCTCGACCCCCTCCGGAACGTCGGCCATTTTGCGGTCCAAGAGGGGACCCGCCAGTTCGGGATGGGTCAGGTTGTAAATTCCGGCACTGCCGCAACACCGTTCCGAATCGGGCATTTCGATCAACTCCAATCCCGGAATCCGGCGCAGCAGTTCCCTGGGCTGCCGGCGAATCCCCTGGGCGTGACAGTGATGACACGCATCGTGATACGTGATCCTGGCATCGATCCGCCCCTTCGGGGGTTCGAAGCCCGCTTCCGCGAGAAACTCGGAGATATCCCGAACCATCCGGCTGAACCGCTCTGCCTTCTCCCGGTACAGAGAATCGGCGCGGAGAAGCTCTCCGTATTCTTTCAAGGCCGAACCGCACCCGGCGGCGTTGACGACAATCGCGTCCACATCCTCGGAGAGAAAGACGTCGATGTTGCGCCGGGCCATCGTTTTGGCCGTCTCCCGGTCCCCGGCGTGGACGTGGAGAGCCCCGCAACAGGTCTGCCCCGAAGGCGTGACGACGTCGAATCCGTTGCGGGCCAGCACGCGCGCCGTCGCGACGTTGGTGCCGGCGAACAGCACATCCATGACGCAGCCGGTGAGGAGGGCCACCCGGCCGCGCCGCGTCCCTTCTGCCGGCCACCGGGGAGGCAATTGCTCCCGGGACGTCCGGGCGGGAATGTCGGGCAATACCGCCTCCATTTCCCGCAGGTGGGGCGGCAACAGCCGGAGGAGGCCGGCCGCCCGGACCAACCGCCGCAGGCCGCTGCGCTGGTACCACCTCCCCAAGCGCGCCAGGAACCGCAATCGCCCGGGATAAGGGAAAATCTTCCGCAAAATCAAGCGCTGGAGCCTTCCCGGTCCTCCCCGGGCCGGCCGGGCGGCGAAGACCTGGCCCCGGGCTTCTTCAATCAAGGCGCCGACCCGTACCCCCGACGGACAGACCGTCTCGCAGGCCCGGCAATCCAGGCAGCGAAACACCGGATCGACGAGAGCTCCGTCAAGGGGAAGTCTTCCCTCCGCCGCCGCCCGGATCAAATACACCCGACCCCGGGGAGACTGATCTTCAAGGCCCAATTCCTGGTATGTCGGACACGCTTCCAGGCACAATCCGCAATGGACACACGCCGAATATTTGTCGGGATCCGGAGGATCGGGCCATTGAAAGGCACTCCGTCCCCGCTCTTCCGGTGCCGCCATTTTCAGATCCCTCCCAACAGGCGCCCCGGGGCGAAAATGCCGCCGGGATCCATCGCCCGGCGCAACGTTTCGCTCAGCGGCGGCCGGCCGTCACCGAGCCGGAGGGCTTCCTGCAACACCACCGACCAGGACGCCGGAGCCCGTTCCACAAAGATCCGGCCCATGGTCCGCCCGATCCGGGCGGCCAGGTCCCGCACCCACCGGGCGGCGTCCTCCCGGGCGAGGGGCCCTTCGAGAGCCGGCCAAGCCGCCCGCACCTCTCCGGTTCCCAGGCCGGCGCTGATCAGCGGCCCGCACCGGCCGGCGGCATCTCCGGCCAGCTCCCGCCACCGCCGCGCCGCCCACTCGGCTTCCTCCGCGGCCTGGGCCGGCCACACGACCCACCGGAACCGCACGTCTTCCCGCCGGTTCAAGGCCTCCCGGTACCGCGCCCACAAACGGTCCGCATCCGCTCCCGCCCATCGGCCGATTTCCGGCAATCCCGCCCGACCGGCCAATTCGCACCATCCCTTCAGGTGGGCGGCGGCGGACGCCTCCGGCTCGTCGCAACCGAGCAACACCGTCCACCGTTCGGGCAGCCCGCAGGCCGCGGCCAGGGCCGGACTGACCCACTCGGCGGCCGCCGCAACCCAAGACCCGTCAAACAAACTTCCGGCAAACTCCGACGCCCTCCGGCGTTCGTCCGCCGCAAAGGCGATCAGGTGCCTCTCCGGGGGAAGAGGACGCAGTTTCACCGCCACCTCCGTGACGATCCCGAGGGTGCCCCGCGCGCCGACGAACAGCTTCACTGCATCGTAACCGGCGACGTTTTTGACCACTTTGCCCCCCGCCCGGACCGGCCCGTCGGGAGTGACGGCCCGCAGGCCGATCACCCAATCTCGCACCGGTCCGTAAAGCAAACGGTGCGGCCCGGAAGCCGCACAACTCACCACGCCTCCCAGGGTGGCCTCGGGTCCGGCCAGTGGATCCACGGGCAACCATTGCCCGTTTTCCGCCGTCAGGCTGAGGAGATCGCTCCACCGGGTACCCGCCCTCGCCACGAGGACCAAATCCTTCGGCTCGTAATCCACGACCCCCGCCAGCCGCGACGTCCGCACGACGGCGACGACCTCTTCGAGACCCGGCCCCGGCAGCCACTGGCTGCCCGAACCGAGGGGCAGCAGGGGAGCGCCCCGTTCGACGGCCCAGGCCACGAGATCCGCCGCCTCGCCTTCATCCCGGGGAAAGACCGCCGCTGCACCGGGCGGCCCCCCGGAAGCCACCGGTCCCCCTCCCGCACAGCCTCCGCACCGGTCGAATTCAAAACTTTTTTTCAGTTCTTCCCGCAGGCGGGCGATGCGTTCTGTCCTCTCCCCGTCGACCTGCACCTGCGACCCCTCCCCCGCTTACGCATTTCCGTCCAGGAATCATTATATCAGCAAGTGTAACGGCGAGTCTCCGGCCGTCCCCTTCGCCGCCCCGCCCTCGGGGCGGGGAAGGCCGGGCAAAAAAACAACCCCGGCCTCACGAGGGGCCGGGGGCTTCGTTTTCTTCTCCATTCACGAGGGCGTTGCGGTGAACGGGAACATCATCGTACAAATAGTGGTTCACCACACCGCCGCCCTCGTTCATCATCCGGTCCATCCCTTCTTCAATGTCTTCCTCCGCCATTTTGTCCCACTCCGGCGGCGCAACCTCGGGCCGTCGCGGCCCGGGCGGACGGTCGGGCGCCGATCCCTCTCCCACATCCATTCCCCCCTTGTCGGAATGCGGCCGGACCGGCCGCTATTCATTAGCATGATCCGGATGAGCGCCGTTATGTCGTCGCCGGAGGCCGGGCACCCTAAGAAAGCGGATCCGCCCCTGGCGCCCTCCTCCGGCATCGTGTAAAATGATCGTGTAAAATATTTGTAAAGAAAATCCTGAGGGAGGATGGAGTCGCAACCGGAAGGAGGAAGCGGGCGTGATCGCCGAATTCGATGTCGCCGTCCGGTCGCGTCCGGCCGTTCTGCTCGATTTCGATCCGGCGTTCGATCGCCAGCCGGATCTCCGGCGCGCGGCCGATTACACGTTTTCGGTGCCCCGTCCCCCCCGGTGGCTGTGTCCGGAAAAAGAACGGGCGGCCATCGCCGGGCGGTTTCTCCGGCTGCCGCGCCCCCGGCTCACTTTTATCGGGAGCGGGGATTACCACTATTTGACCGCTCTTTTTCTGGAACAAATCGGGCATCCCGTCACACTCCTGTTGATCGATCACCACGACGACGCCGCAGGCGAACCCCGCGGCGTTCTGTCCTGCGGCAACTGGGTTCGGTACGCCGCCCGGCAACCCTGGGTCCGGGCGGTCGTATCCTTCGACGGGCGCCGGGCCCGCTGGACGCCCGCGCAGCCGGCCGGCGCGAGATTCCGGTGGCTTCCCGTCCCGCTCCGGGGCGATCCAGGGAACCGTCCGGAGCAACTCCTCCCCTATATTCCCACGCAAAGTTTGTACATCAGCATCGACAAGGACGTCTTGCGACCCGAGGAGGCCGGAACGAATTGGGACCAAGGATCGATGGCCGTTCAGGAGTTGTTGAACTTGCTGGGGGCGCTGGCCGCCCGGCGGTCGATCTTCGCCATGGACGTATGCGGAGAGACGTCCCCCCGCCTGCCGGGCTTGCCGACCCCCGAAGAACAACGGAATATTTCGGCAAATGAGCGGGTCAACCTGAACCTCCTCCGGTTCTGGCGGCGGGTGTCCCGGACTTCCCCCCTTCCCCGGTCCGCTTGAATCCACAGCCTGTCGTCCTTCATTGACATGGACATCGGCCGGCGAGTACAATGAGGACCCGGGTGTTCCGGCAGCAGCGGATCCCCTACGGGGTGAAACCATGAAATACGGAACCTTGGGGGTGGTGACGGCGGCCGTGTTTCTCGACACGGTCGTCTACGGCACGGTCGTCCCCATCATCCCCCTATACTTAGAGGAGATTCGGGCCCCGGCGTGGGGGCTAGGGGCCGTATTTGCCGCTTATTCGGTCGGCCTGCTCGCAGGCGGCGTCCCCTTCGGGATCTTGTCCGACCGGTGGGGACGAAGACCGGTCTTGATCCTGGGACTGGCCGGACTCCTCCTCACGACCCTCGCCTTCGCCTTCAGTCCGACGGTTTGGTTGCTCATCCTGAGCCGGTTTTTACAAGGTCTGGCCGCCGCGGCCATCTGGAGCTCCGGGCTCGCGTTGGTCGCCGACATCGCGCCCGCCGACCGGCGGGGACGGTACCTCTCCATCGCCATGGTGGGCACAAACTTGGGGACCATCACGGGGCCCGTGTTCGGCGGTACCGTGGCCGCTTGGTTCGGCCGTCCCGCACCGTTTCTGGCCCTCTCCGCCGCTTCCCTCGTCCTGCTCGCCGCTCTGGCCGTCTTCCGCGGAAGTGCCGCTCCGTGGAAAGACGATCCGCCGTCCACCCGCCAACTGCTGACCGTCCCCCACATCCGGTGGGGGGCCGCTACGGTCACGGCCGGGGCGTTCGGTTACGGAATTTTGGAACCGCTGCTGCCGGGAGATTTGCACAACCGCTTCGGACTGGACATGTCCGGGGTCGGTCTGACTTTCGGCGTGATGAGCGCCGTATATACCGCCGTGCAACCGGTTCTCGGATGGCTTTCGGACATCAAAGGCCACAGGGCGATGATCGTCGCGGGCCTGCTGTCGAGCGCCGCCCTCGGGCCGGCCATTCCCCTGGCTCCGGGGATCGCTTCCGCGGGGGCGGCCTTGACGCTTTTCGGGATCGCCACCGGCGTCATGATGACCCCTTGCATGCCGATGATGGCGGCCGCGGCGGAACGCCGGTTCGGTTCGGGAGGCTACGGGGCCGCCTTCGGCATTGTCAACACCGCCTACTCCGTGGGCCTGGCCGCCGCCCCCCTGATCGCCACGCCCCTGGCTGACTGGATTGGCTTTCCGGCCGTGATGATCCTCTACGGCCTCGCGCTGTGCGCCCTGGCCCTCGGATTGGCCCGCGGACTGGCGCACCGGGGGGCGGTGAGATGACCGCCTCCCGGCCCCAACCCGGCACCCGGACCGGACTCAACCCGGCATCCAGCGGGTCCACCGGCGAAACGCCATGCCGGAGGGCCCGATGTCGCTCCAGGCCGCCCAAGCCTGCACCCCCGCCCCTACCGCCTCCTCAAGAGCCCCGGCAAAAACGGGGTCGATCACCCGGTGGGGCTGGAAGATCCGCGCGTCGTCCCGCAAAATCACAAACACGATCCAGGCCTGTCCGAGGGCGAGCCGCTGGAACTCGGCCAGCTCCTGGACGTGGCGGGCTCCCCGAACCGTCGGCGCATCCGGAAACCTCGCCACCCCTCCTTCGGCGTCGTTGACCGCCTTGACCTCGACCAGATGGACCGAACCGTCTCCGGCGGCGACGACGAAATCAAACCGGCTGTTCCCCCATTTTCCTTCCGCGCGCACTTCCCGGATGCGGTCGGCGCCGAGTCCCGGCAACCCGAGGTCCCGCAAAACCGCCTTCATCAACCGGTTTGCCGCCAAGGAGTCGATCACCACCCAGTGCCCGGCCGGCCGGCTGATGTACAGGCTGTACCGCAATTTCCGGCGGGGATTGGAATCGTATTTCAAAAGGCACGGCGTTCCCTCGCCCACCGCGGTGGTCAGGCGCCCGGGACTCGGCACGTGTACCCGTTCCACCGTCCCGCCCATCCGCACCTCGGCTTCGAACCGGTTCAGCCGCCGGATGAACTCTCCCTCCGCCAGGGGCGGAAAGGGGATTCCCGTCACTTGCAATCGCCTCCCGAATCTTTTACCGTAGTTTTGCAATGTCTTGAGAGAGGGAGGATCCCATGTTGAACAAATGGGTCGCGGCACCGGCCGATCCGGCGGTCGCCCAAGCCCTGGAAAAAGCCGGATTTCCCCCGTTTTTGGCGCGCATTCTCGCCGCCCGCAACCTCACCACCGTGGAGGAGGCCCGCCGTTTCCTTCACCCCCGGCTGGAAGACCTTTGGGAACCGGCGCGGATGAAAGACATGGACCGAGCCCTCGCGCGAATCCGGACCGCGGTGCAAAACCGCGAGCGAATCGCCGTATATGGCGATTACGACTGCGACGGCGTCTGCGCGACGTCGATTCTGTACTTGTGTCTGAGAGAACTCGGAGCCGATGTCCAGTATTACATCCCCGACCGCTTTGAAGAAGGCTACGGACTGAATGTCGAGGCGATCCGGCGGCTCCGGGACCGGGACGTCCGCCTCATCATCAGTGTCGACACGGGGATCACCGGCGTCAAGCCGGCCGAGGCGGCCCGGGAATGGGGGATGGACCTGATCATCACCGACCACCACCGGCCCCCGGAACAGCTCCCCCGGGCCTATGCGGTGATCAATCCGAAACAGCCGAACTGCCCCTATCCGGACAAAGACCTGTGCGGCTCCGGCATCGCCTTTAAAATCGCCCAAGGGCTCCTCGGACGCATTCCGACGGAGTTCTTGGATCTCGCGGCGGTGGCCACCGTGGCGGATCTGGTTCCCCTCCTCGGGGAGAACCGGATTCTGGTCCGCTTCGGCCTGGAGCAGCTTCAAGCCCCCCGCCGGCCGGGCCTGAAGGCCCTCATCGAGGCCGCCGGCTTGCACGGGCGGCCTCTGACGTCCGGCCATTTGGGATTTCAAATCGGTCCGCGGCTGAACGCGGCGGGGAGGCTCGAGACCGCGGAGGCGGCGGTGCGCCTCCTGACCACCGACGATGCGGAGGAAGCAAAGCGGTGTGCGGAACACCTCAACCGGCTCAACCGGGAACGGCAGATCCTGTGCGACGAAATCGCCGCCGCCGCCCTGGAACAGGTGGAACACAATCCCCAATGGCGGGAACACCGGTCGTTGGTCCTGGCCGGGGAAGGGTGGAATCCGGGGGTCATCGGCATTGTCGCGTCGCGCATTGTGGAACGACACAACCGCCCCACCCTCGTCGTCGCCGTCGATGGAGAAACGGCCAAGGGATCCGCCCGGAGCATCCCCGGCTTCGACCTGTACGCCGGGTTGAAAGAAATCGAGGATCTGTTCGAGAAGTTCGGCGGACATACCATGGCGGCCGGTTTTTCGTTGCCCGCCTCGCGGATCGGAGAATTGCGGGAGCGGTTCGCCGCCGTGGCAGCCTCCAAACTCGCCGACGAAGATCTGCGGCCCCGGGTGGTGTGCGACGCCGAAGTTCCCCTGGACCGGATCGACCTGTCCCTCGCCGATACTCTGGCCGCCCTGGAACCGCACGGCTTCGGCAATCCGGCTCCCCGACTGTTCGTCCGCGACGTCCCGCTGTTGCAGTGCCGCACCTTAGGCGCGGAATCGCAACACCTCAAGATGGTCGTCGGGGTATCCGACCGGCCCTTGACGGTATTGGGCTGGGGCCGGGGCGCCGACATCCGCTTGCTCGCCCGCGGAGTCCGGAGCGTCCACCTGGTCGTCCGGGTGGGGGTCAACGAGTGGAACGGCCGGCGGGAGGTCCAAATGGAGCTGGAGGACTGGCGGCCCGCACGGTCCGCATCTTCGCAGCGGGACGGCTGACGGGGACGTTTCGCGCCAAACCGAAAAACCGCCGGCACGGCCGCAACACGGGCGGCCGCACCGGCGGAATCCGCACTTTGCCGCCCGTTCACCGGGCCGCCTCGTTCTCCGCCAAGTGCCGGTACTTCTCCCGAAGGTCGCGTTTGAGGATTTTCCCGCTGGGATTCTTGGGCAATGCGTCGGTCAACACCACGTATTTGGGCGCCTTAAACGACGACAGCCGCTCGCGGCAGAAGGCCAGCAGTTCGCCTTCATCGACGGAGGCCCCCGCTTTGGGCACCACGACGGCGGTTACCGCTTCGATCCAGTACGGATGGGGAACGCCGATGACCGCCACTTCCGCCACCGCCGGGTGCTGATAAATCACTTCCTCGACTTCCCGGCTGGCCACGTTTTCTCCCCCGGTCTTGATCATATCCTTTTTCCGGTCCACGACGGTGATGTACCCCTCTTCATCCATGACGCCGAGATCCCCGCTGTGAAACCAGCCGTCCCGGAATGCTTCGGCAGTTTTCTCCGGATCGTCAAAATAGCCCAGCATCGCGTGCGGGGTCCGGTGGACAATCTCGCCGATCGTGCCGGGAGGCACCTCGCGGCCTTCCTCGTCGACGATTTTGGTCTCCACATTCAGGGTCGGGCGGCCGGCGGCCCCGGCCTTGCGCAACTGGTCTTCCGGCTGCAAAGCCAGCGCGAGAGGAGCGACTTCCGTTTGGCCGTAACAATTCCAGAATCGCGCCTTCGGCAGGCGGCGGCTGAGTTCCTTGAGCACCTCCACCGGCATGATCGCCGCTCCGTAGTGGCATTTCTCCAGGGAGGACAGATCATATTCATCAAACTTCGGATGCCGCAGCAACCCGATCCACACGGTGGGAGGGCAAAACAGTTGATTGGCCCGCTCCCGGGCAATGGTCTCCAACAGCACCTCCGGAGCCGGCGATTCCAGGATAATCCCCGAAGCTCCGAGGTAGATATAAGGGCCGAGGAACACGTGCAATTGGGCGCTGTGGAACAAAGGCAGGGCGTGCACCGCCATGTCCCGACCGGACAGGCCGATATCCACGATGCAGCTGACATACTCCGAAATCAAACTCCTGTGGGTCAACATGACGCCCTTCGGCCGTGATTCGGTCCCACTGGTGTACAAAATATTCACGACATCGTCGTCGGCCAAGGGGACGTCCGGTTCCTCATCCGGCCGGCCCGCCGACCATTCGGGCAGGGCCCGCCACCGGCCGCGGGAATCGCCGGAATCCACCAACCCCCGGTGGCGAACGTGGTCCAGCCCGGACGCCGCTTCCTCCGCCGTGGACAACAACTCGGGGGAGGCAAAGAACGCCGACACCCGGCTGTGCTGTAAAATATACCGCACGTCCTCGGCATGCAGCATAAAATTCACCGGAACGAACACCGCCCCGGCCCGGGCCGTCGCAAACCAGAGGAGAACAAAATCAAGGCAATTTTTCGATAAAACGGCCACCCTTTCTCCCTTTTGCACCCCCGCCGCCACCAAACCGTTGGCCAGCCGATTGACCCGTTCATCCAGCTCCCGGTAAGTGACCTCCTGCCCCTTCCATTTCAGCGCCAGCTTATCCGGATGGCGCAACCGGCTCCTCCGCAAGGTGTCCCCAATGGTTTGGCGCCGGGCGCGTTCAATCGCAAGAGACAAGGCGGACCCTCCTTTTATAATTTCAACAAAAGACTTTCTTTGAAAACTTTCGATTATAACTATAGCAGAGCGCGCCGTTTTCGAAAAGGGAAGAAGAAAGACGGCGCCCGGCCACCGCGATGACGCAAACTTGTTGCGATTTCTTCCCTTAAGCGCCCGGCGGTTTTGGTACAATAGGAATTGAACCGTTTGATCTGGGGCGGCCCCGCCGCGTTTTCACGGCCGGGGGCCGGTAGGAGGGAGAACGCGTGTTCCAGCCGTTTGAACCGGATAAGACGCCGTACGATCTCATCGGCGGCGCCGACGCCTTGCGGCGCTTGGTGGAAGCATTTTACAAACGCGTCGCGCAACACCCCGACCTCAAGCCGATTTTTCCCGAGGATCTGGTCCCGGTGCGGGAGAAACAATACAAATTCTTGACCCAATTTCTCGGCGGACCGCCCCTGTATTCCCAGGAGTACGGCCCTCCCATGCTCAAGGCGAGGCACATGAAGTTTCCGATCACCCCTAGGCGGGCCCGGGCTTGGCTGGCCTGCATGTCCGAAGCGATGGACGAAGCGGGAATCCAGGGGCCGATCCGGGATTTTGTGTTTCAGCGGCTGACTCTGACCGCTCACCACATGGTCAATACCCCCGACGGCCAAGAACCCTATTAAACCCCGCCGTTACAGCATCCGCGCCGCCACGACGAGAAGGGGGAGGAGGACAAAGCTGGCCGCGGTGGTCACCGCCACCGTTTGAGCGGCGAGATCCCGGTCTCCCCCGAACTGTTCCGCCAAAACGGCGGCGTTGACCGCGGCGGGCATGCTCGCCTCGACAAAGAGAACGGACGCCATCAACCCGTGGAGGTCGAGGAGGTACACGCACAGAAACGCCGCCGCCGGACCTCCCGCCAACCGCAACCCCACCGCCAGCCACAAATCCCTTCGCCCGATCCCCCGCCATTTCGCCCGGCCCAACTGGACGCCGAGGATCATCAGGACCACGGCGGGATAAGCCATCCCCAACAGCCGGAGCGCGTTGTCCAGCCCCTCCGGCCAGCGCCAACCCAACCAGGCCATGCCGGCACCCGCAACCGCCGCGTACACCACCGGCGTGTGAAAGACCTCGCGCCAAGCCCCCCGACCCGCATGGGTCGCCCGCGAAGCCAAAAAAATGCCCAGGGTGTACATCAACAGGACCTGGCCGGCGACGTACAGCGCCGCTTTCGAAAATCCTTCCGCTCCGAACGCCAACAGAACGACCGGCAGCCCGTAGTTGTTCGAGTTGCCGAACACCGTCGTCAGCACGAGGGCCGACAGCGCCTCTTTGGGTAGGCGCGCCAGCCGGCCGGCCGCTTCCCCCATCCCCCACAGGAGGGCGACGTTTAACAGCGTGAACGCGGCGACGGCGGCCGCATCCTCCGGCCCGCCGGAGACGTCCGTCAAGGCGAACAGGACGAGACTGGGCGCCATAATGTACAAACCGACATCGGCGAGGGAACGGGTGTCCACTCCCCGGAACCGGTCCAACAGCGCCCCTCCGAGGATCGCCAGCAAAATCGGAATCGACACCGTCGTCGCCACCTGCCCGTACTCCGACATCAGCTCCCCTCCCGCCATCGGCTTTCTCTCCGGCCGCGCCGCAGGCCCGGCCGGAGCCGCCTTGCTCTTACGGGTGTATCCTACCAGAAGAAACCGCCCTTCGTCCAAGGATCGACCCATCCGGCAGTTGAAAGCGAAACACGGGTTTACTGTTTTCCGGTTTTGAGCTATGCTGTTCACGAATCGAATGGGAGCGAGTTTCCATCCAGGAAGAGACTGGAGCGGGGAAGACGCGAGGAGCGATCGACTTTGAAGTTGTTGATCTGGGATATCGACGGGACACTCACCTACACGCCCGGGCTCGGGCGCAGGGCCATGGAGCGCGCGTTCGAGGAGGAGTTCGGCGTTTCCGGCGCCCTGGAAGGCGTCCCCACGGCGGGCGGCCTGGACGTGGAAATCGTCGGTCAGGTCTTTCGCCGCTACCGCTTGCCGGAGAGCCGGTTGCAATCCTATTTCGACCGGTACCTTCGCATTCTGGAGGAACTATTGGCCTCGCCCCACGCCGGGGGACCGACTCCGGGAGTAGTAGAAGCGCTGGAACGCCTGTCCGCCCGGAAGGACGTCATTCAGGTTCTCGGGACGGGCAACATCGAGCCGGGAGCCTGGATCAAGCTTCGCCGCTACCGCCTCGACCGGTTTTTTGAAACCGGGGGTTTCGGCGAAAAACCGGGACCCCGGTGGACGGTCATCCGGACCGCCATCGACCGGGCCCGCGAACATTACGGGATCGGCGATCTGCGGCCGGAGGACATCTACGTGATCGGCGACACGCCCCGGGATATCGAGGCCGGCCGGCACCTGGGCCTCCGGACGGTCTCCGTAGCCACCGGCCCCTTTGACGCCGGAGAACTGGCCCGCCACCGGCCGGATCACCTGTTGCCGAACTTCGCCTCTCCCTGGGAACACATATTTTTTCCTTGAGACGAGATTTAAAGACAAAAAAAGACGGAAAGGAGAGAAGCGCCACGGCCGCCACCTGGGGCCTGTGGCGCACCGCCGTATGGAAAATGTGATCGCCCAACTGGCCGAATTGCCTTCCACCTGTGTATCGGACGCCCTGGGCGGGCTGACCAACCTCGACCCGGCCATCAAGCCCCTCCGGGAGGAATGGCGGGTGTGCGGCCGGGCCTTCACCGTTCAGGTGCGGGCGGCGGACAACCTCATGGTCCTCAAGGGCATCCGGGAAGCCGCGCCCGGCGACGTCCTGGTGATCGACGCCAAGGGCTATTTGTACAACGCGGTCTGCGGCGATTTTGTCGTCGCTCTCATGAAGACCCTGGGCCTGGCAGGCGCCGTCGTCGACGGCGCGGTCCGGGACGTTCTCGGGATCAAACAATTGGATTTTCCCGTCTTTTGCCGCGGCACCACCGTCGCCGCAAGCGGCAAGTCGGGCGGCGGAGCCGTCGGCGTGCCGATTTCCTGCGGCGGCGTACCGGTTCAACCGGGAGACCTCATCCTCGGCGATGCCGACGGCGTGGTCGTCATTCCCCGCGGACGGGAAGAAGAGATCCTGCAAAAGGCGCAGACCAAACTTCGAAAGGACGAGGAACGGGAAAAGGACATTATCGGAAATCCCGAAGCGGCCCAGGCTTATTTGGACGAGATGCTGTCGGGCCGCTGACGCCGGCGGGCGCGCACCGTTGCGGTCCCCGGCTACGACATTTCCAAAACGGCGATCACTTCGTCCCGAAGCCTCCGGGGGGTAAAGCCGAACTCTTCCTGGAGCCGTTCTCCCGGCGCGCTGGCGCCGAAGTGGTCGAGGCCGACGATCCGGCCCCGCTCCCCGACATAGCGCTCCCATCCCCGGGGATGGGCCATCTCCACGGCCACGCGCGCCTTGACGGCGGGGGGCAACACGGAATGCTGGTATTCCAGGGGTTGCCGGTCGAACAACTCCTGGCAGGGCATGCTCACCACCCGCACCCGAACCCCCTCTCGGTCCAGGAGTTCCTTCGCCTTCAAGGCGAGGCTCACCTCGGATCCCGTCGCGATGAGGATGGCCTGGGGATCTTCGGCATCCGACAGCACGTAGGCTCCCCTGGCCACCCCTTCCCGGGCGAGGGTCTCGGTGCCCGGCAGCACCGGCAGCTTCTGCCTCGTCAACACCAACGCCGCCGGCCCCTCCGGCCGGGCGAGGGCGTCCCGCCAAGCCGCCACCGTCTCGTTGGCATCCGCCGGCCGGTATACCCGCAACCCCGGGATCAGCCGCAGGGCGGGAATGTGTTCCACCGGCTGGTGGGTCGGCCCGTCTTCCCCCACGGCGATGGAATCGTGGGTGAACACGTAGATCACCGGCTGTCCCATGAGGGCGGCCAGACGGACGGCCGGCCGCATGTAATCGGAAAACACCAGGAAGGTCCCGCCGTAGACCCGCAAACCCCCGTGCAGCATCATCCCGTTCAGCGCCGCTCCCATGGCGTGTTCCCGCACGCCGAACCAGAGGTTCCGGCCCTCGTATTCCCCGGCTTGAAACACTTTCGCATTCCGGATGGTGGTCTCGTTGGAGGAGGCCAAATCGGCGGAGCCCCCGAGGAAGGTGGGAATCCGCGCCGCCAAGGCTTGGATCGCCTTTCCGGAAGCCTGCCGGGTGGCCAAGGGTCCATCCTCCGGCCGGAATACGGGGAGTTCGGCGTCCCACCCGTCCGGCAGCTTCCCCGACCACGCCTCCTCCAGGCTCCGGGCCAACTCCGGGTACGCGGCGCGGTAAGCCTCCCACCGCTCCCGCCACCGCCGTTCTTCTTCGATTCCCCGTTCCTTCACGACGGAAAAATGTTCCCTTACGTCGTCCGGAACGTAAAACTCCGCCTCCTCCGGCCATCCGTAGGCCCGTTTGGCCCCGAGGGCCTCCTCCCTTCCGAGGGGGCTGCCGTGTGCCTTGGCGGTGCCCGCTTTACTGGGACTGCCGTAGCCGATGGTCGTCTTGACTTCGATCAGGCTCGGGCGCCCGGTCTCCGCCTTGGCAGCCTCGACGGCCCGGGCGATCGCCCGGGTGTCGTTCCCGTCCTCGACCCGCAACACATGCCAGCCGTAGCTGGCAAAGCGCGCCCCCACGTCCTCCGTGAAGGCAAACCTCGTTTCGCCGTCGAGGGAAATGTCGTTCGAATCGTACAGGACGATCAGGCGTCCCAGTTTCAGATGTCCGGCGAGGGACGCCGCCTCCGCCGCCACTCCCTCCATCAGATCGCCGTCGCCGCAGATGACGTACGTGTGGTGATCGACGATCTCATGCCCGGGCCGGTTGAAGACGGCGGCCAAAAAGCGCTCGGCGACGGCCATTCCCACGGCGGTCGCCAGCCCCTGTCCCAGGGGGCCCGTCGTCGTCTCCACCCCCGGCGTGACCCCGTACTCCGGATGCCCGGGAGTCCGGCTCCCCCACTGGCGAAACTGTTTCAAATCCTCCAAAGTCACATCGTAGCCGGTCAAATGTAACAAGCTGTATAATAACATCGATCCGTGGCCTGCGGACAGGACGAAGCGATCCCGGTTCGGCCAAGAGGGATTGGCCGGATTGTGGCGCATAAACCGGGTCCACAACACGTAGGCCATCGGTGCCGCTCCCATCGGCATGCCCGGGTGGCCGGATTGGGCCTTTTCCACGGCGTCGATGGACAGAGTTCGGATGGTGTCGATTGCCCGTCGTTCGAGAGACTCGTTCAAGGTGCGTAACCTCCCGCCATTCATTTCTTCGTGCATTGTAACACGTTCGGGAGCGAAATACCCCAATCCGGACGAACTACCGACAATTCGGTGAAAACGGGTGATCTGGGTCCCCTTCGGTGGTACGATGGAGATAATGCAATTCTTATGTTGGAACGCAACTCATGTGCGCCGTTCCTCCGATTCTCGTCAGCGGCTCATTCACGGTTCGCAGGGGGGGTTTACATGTCAACCAGAGTCAAAGCGGCGGCAGCCCTGGTGGTGATCCTCGGAGTGATCGGAGCCCTGATTTGGGTCGGCATCACCCGGGCAGCCAGTTATTATTTGACCGTCGACGAAGCGGTCGCCAAGGGCGACGGCCTGCTCGGCAAGTCCCTGAAAGTCAGCGGGAACATTGCTCCGGACAGCGTCCGGTGGAACCCGGACACCCTGACCCTGGAGTTCCGCATCCAAGGGACGGATCCTACCCACACCCTCCCGGTGGTGTACCACGGGACCAAGCCGTCGGAGTTCTCCAACGGGTGGCCTGTGGTGGCCGACGGCCGGCTCGAGCGGGACGGCGTATTGCACGCCACGCAACTTCTCGTCAAATGCCCCTCTAAATACGAAGCCCAAAAACCGGGGCAAGACGAACCGCCCGCCGGTTCGGCGGCCCGGGAAAACCGGTAAAGGAGCGGACGGCCCATGGGCGTACTCGGGCGTTGGTCGCTCCTGTTGTCCCTCGTCTCCATCGTGTACATGATCGCCGCCAGCGCATACGGAGCGCGGCGGGGAAGCCGGGCGTGGATCGCCAGCGGCCGCCGCGCCGCCCTCGCGACGGCGGGCCTGACGACGCTGGCATCCCTCTCCCTCATCGGCCTGCTGGTAACCGGCGATTTCCGGTATGAATACGTGGCCAATTATACCAGCCGGGATTTGGGGTTGCTGTACCGCATCGCGGCGTTTTGGGGAGGCAATCAGGGTTCCCTGCTGCTGTGGCTGTGGGTCCTCACCCTCTATACCGCGGTGGTGACGTACGCCCGCTATGAAGGCCGGGAGCAGTTTCAACCGTACGTGACAGCCACCCTCGGCGCCGTGGCTTTGTTTTTCAGCGCGGTTTTGAATACGGTTTCCCAGCCGTTTCGCCTCCTGCCGGCGGCCGGCGTCGACGGAGCGGGGCTCAACCCGCTGTTGCAAAATCCGGGGATGACCATCCACCCTTTGACCCTGTACTTGGGCTATATCGGATTTTCGATTCCCTTCGCCTACGGAATCGCCGCCCTGCTGACCGGGCGGGCGGACGCCGTCTGGCTGCGGGTCACACGCCGGTGGAGCATGGTGGCGTGGCTGTTTTTGAGCATGGGAATCCTGTACGGAGCGCGCTGGGCCTATGAAGTGCTCGGATGGGGCGGGTATTGGAGCTGGGATCCGGTGGAAAACGCCTCCCTGATGCCCTGGCTCACCGCGACCGCCTTCATCCACTCCAGTATTGTACAGGAACGGAAGGGCACGTTGAAGGTGTGGAACGTCGCGCTGGTCATCCTCACCTTCGTCCTTACCATCTTCGGTACATTTTTGACGCGAAGCGGTATTTTCTGGTCGGTCCACGCTTTTTCCAACGGTCCCCTCGGGGCGATTTTCCTGGCCTTCGTCGGGATCGTGCTGGTCGCCTCCTTCGGCCTTCTCGCCTGGAGGTGGCCCCTGTTGAAATCCACGGCGGCCCCGGTGGCTCCGGTTTCCAAGGAGAGCACTTTCGTGCTCAACAACGTGCTGTTCGTCTCGATGGCCTTCGCCGTGTTCTGGGGAACCGTTTTTCCGGTGATCAGCCAGGCGGCGACCGGACGGCAAATGGTGGTGGGCCCGCCCTTTTTCAACACGGTGATGGCGCCCTTGGCCATGGCGGTCGTCCTGCTGATGGGCATCGGCACCGCGGCGGCCTGGCGCCGGTCCAGTCTGCGGCGGACGGCGGCCGCTCTCATGACGCCCTTTTTCTTGACCTTTCCCGCGGTGGCCGTGTTTATCGCCGTGGGCATCCGGGATGTCGCCGTCCTCGCGGCCCTGAGCAGCGTGGCGTTCGTCCTCGCCGTGACCGCCCGCGAATTTTGGCTGGGGACCACCGCGAGGATGAGGCTCACGGGAGAGACGGCGCCGGTCGCCCTGATCCGGCTGGTCGCCCAGCAGCGCCGCCGGTACGGCGGGTACCTGGTTCACGTAGCCGTGCTGCTCATCGTCATGGGCATCGCCGTATCGGGGGCCTACGGGATTCAGAAACAGGTCGTCATGAAGCCCGGTGACGTGGTGTCCATCGGCCCGTATCAATTGGTCTTGCTCGGGTCGTCGACCCGGGAAGAACCCGGGCGCACCGTGGTTTACAGCCAGTTGCTCGTACAGAAAAACGAACGGTCCATCGGCATTTTGCAACCGGAGGACTGGTATTTCCTCAACGGGGCCCAACCGGCGGCCCAAGTGGCCATCCGGAGCACGCCGATCGACGACCTGTACGTGGTGATGTCCGGCATGGACGCCACAAAGGGGAAAGTCTTGTTTGAAATTCACTTGAACCCGATGCTCAGCTGGATCTGGTACGGGGGGTACTTGCTCGTCGCCGGAACGCTGATCAGCTTGTGGCCGTCCCGGGAGGCGTTCCGGGAGGCGGCGGCCAAGGCGGCCCGGGAGGTGGAGGTGCACCCGTGAGCCGGTCGAGCCTCCGTGGGCCGTTCCGGACCGGGCGCGCGCCGGCGGTGGCGCTGGCCGCCCTGCTCCTTTGGGCCGCCTCGCCGGCCGGCCCGGAAGCGGCCTTTGCCCAGCAGCGCAACGTCACGTGGCAGGAGGTCCTCGACGTTGCGGCGGAATATCATCCTCCGGGATGTCCGCCGACGCTGACGGGAGCCACCTGCCAGGAACGGCAGGCCTTCGATTTGCGGTTGGAAATCCTCAAGTTGCTCGAAGAGGGAAAGAGCCGCCAAGAAATCCGGCAGATTTTGGTCTCCAAATACGGACAGGACATCTTGGCCGCGCCGCCGCCCAAGGGTTTCGGCGTTCTCGTGTGGGCGGCGCCCGTCGCCGCGGTGGCGTTTGGATTGTCGGTCTTTTTTCTGATGGTGCGGAGACGGCGCCCCTCTCCGCCCGCCGGGGGGTGAAACCATGGAGATCTTTGTTCCGGCCGTCCTGATCCTCTCGTTCCTCGCGACGGTGTTGCCGCCCCTTCTCCGGCGGCGGTCCGACGGAATCCAGACTCCGCCGGACGATGTGGAAGAACTGTTGGAACGAGAGGAGATGCTCCTGGCCGAACGGGTAGACGTGGAGTACGATTATCAGATGGGAAAGTTGTCGTATGAAGAATATCGGGCTCTGGTCGAAACCTGGGAAGACGAGTTGCGCAGGCTGACCGCCGACGAACAGAGCTTCGGTTTCTGGAAACGTCTGGAGCAGGAGCTGCAGGAACGGTTGCGGGCGCTGGAAGACCCGAAAACCCTTAAACCCGTCCCAAAGGAGGCCGCAAAGGATGGCACGCCCGCCCCGTCTTCTTCCACGGGCACGTCGCATTGACCGGGCGATCCGGGCGCTGGCGGCCCTCCTGGCCGCATCGGGCCTGTTGGCCGCCGCCCCGCGGGCGGCCCTCCCCGGGGCCGCGGCCGCCGGGACCGACCCACGGATCGCCTTGGAGCAAATGATCGCCGTACCGGCCAACAATCAATTGAAAATTTTTGAGTCCTTCGATCTCCCGGATTTCCCGAGCGGTACTCCGTTGCACCTCCGATTGCCCGCAGGCCACTCCGAGGTCCAGGTGGTCAGTTCGGAAGCGGCGGGATATGTCCTGAGCCCGGACGGTCTCTCCTGGCCTCATGGGCTCCCGCCGGGTGTGAATTCGGTATCGGTGACGTACAGTCTGCCCTTCGAAAACGGCCGGGCGGAAATCGGATTCGGCCAGCGTTACGACGTGGACGCCGTCGCGCTCCTGATTCCCGAGGGGCAGGCGGCCCTCATCGCCCAAGGACTGTTTCCGGCCACCCAGGTAATCGAGCTGGAAGGAATGAAATTCCGGCGATTTACGAAACCCGATCTGTTCGCCGGCGTCCCCTGGACCGCGACCATCCAGGCGATTCCCAAGGCGGGACAGGCCCTCGAGGGAAACATTCCGGTGCCGCCGGGACTTCCGGTGATCGGGTCCGGATACAAGTACACCGAGTTGAAAGCCTTGATCAACATGCTCCTCGTTCTGTTCGTCGTGGTCCTCGGCGTAGTGGGATTGCAAAAGCGTCGCGAGCGAATCTCAAGCCGGCTCGCCGAGGTCCACAACGAATTGATGGATGAATGGGCACGGCTGGAATGGGACCGGAGGCGGGGAACCGTCGACGAGGAAAAATACCGGAGGCAGCGCGGATCGATTCTCCGGCGGTTGCTGGCGGTGGAACGCCAACAGCGAGGATTGGGCCACCGTGATTGAATTGCGCAAAGCGAGCTTGTCGAGAAACGGGCGAACCCTCCTTTATCCGGTCAGCCTCCGGTTGCCGCCCGGCGTCATCGCGGCGGTCACCGGCCCCAATGGAGCCGGGAAAACCACCTTGCTGCGGATGATGGCGGGCCTCTGGAAACCGACGGCGGGTGAGATTTTCTTCCAAGGCGAACCGCCCCGGCCCGATCACCGGAGACTCATCGGCCTGGTTCTTCAGGAGTCGATGCTGTACGGCGGACTGACCGTGGAGGAGAATCTGACGTTCTTCGGACGCCTGTATCGCATCCCGCAACTGGCCGAGCGCGTCCGCGATCTCGCCCGGGAGTTGGAATTCACCCGGCGCCTCGGCGATCCCGTGGCCACCCTCTCCAAAGGATACGAACAGAGGGTGGCCATCGCCCGGGCGCTGCTGCATTCGCCTTCCCTGCTGTTGCTGGACGAGCCCTTTGACGGCCTCGATCCTTCCATGCGGGACTTGGTGCGCGAGGTCCTGGTTCGCCGCGTGTCCGGCGGTTTGACGGCGGTGGTGGTGACCCACGACTTGAACTACGCGGAGACGGCCGATCTGCACATTGCGGTCCAACGCGGCCGGGTCGCGGTGCTACAGAGGCGGATCGAAAAATGACCTCCTGCCAAAAGGTTCTCCGGCCGGCCGGGCGAGAAGGAGGGGCTGACCTTGTGGACGGCAATCTGGATCATCGCCCGAAAAGATATCATCCTGGAATACCGGCGGCGGTGGCTGCTGGCCTCCGCCGTGTTGTTCGGTTTTTTGTTCGTCGTCGTGTTGGGGATCGCCTACAACGGCAAGCCCCTTCCCCCGGACGCGGCGGCCGGAGCCCTGTGGACGGTCCTGCTGTTCTCCTGTGTGACCATTCTGCTCCGCACCAGTTCCTTCGAAGAGGAACGGAAGGCGTGGTATGCCCTCTTTACAGCGCCGGTGGACCGCAGCGCCATCTTTTATGGTAAACTGTTGGCGAACACCGCGTTCCTTTTCCTCGTGGAATTCGCGGTCACGCCTTCGTTCTGGATCATTCTGGGCGTTCCGGCCCCTGCGGCATGGCCCCCGCTGCTGATCGGCCTGACCGCGGGGGCGGTGGGCTTGGCGGAAGTGGGAACGTTCCTGTTGTTCTTGACCTCGATGAGTGAGGGCAGGGAAATCCTTTTCCCGGTTTCGCTCATTCCTTTGGCGATTCCCCTGTTGCTGGCGGTCATCCGCCTGACCGCAGGGGCTTGGACGGGGGCGGACGATCTGTTTGTGTGGTACGCCGTAACGGGAGGCTATTTGATGGTCTTCGGGCTGTTGCCGTGGTTGTTGTTCGAGCTGTTGGTGGAGGTGTGAGGGGTGCGGGGGAAAGGACTGACGTTCCTGGCGGCCGTGACCTTTGTCGCCGTTCTCGCCGGCTTGTACATGACGTTTGTGTACGCTCCTCCGGAGCGATTCATGGGGGATCTCCAGCGGTTGATGTATTTTCATATCGCCAGCGCCTGGGCGGCGATGCTGGCGTTTTTTGTGGTGTTCGCCACGGGCATCGGGTATTTGGTCACCCGGCGGACGGCCTTTGACCACGTCGCAGTCGCCTCGGCGGAGGTCGGAGTGTTTTTCACGACCCTCGTGCTCATCACCGGACCCATCTGGGCCAGGCCCGTCTGGAACACGTGGTGGACGTGGGATCCGCGCCTGACCACCACTTTGATCCTGTGGTTCATCTACATCGCCTATCTGTTGCTCCGGAGTTCCATTGCCGACGATGCCCGCCGCCGGGTGGTCGCGTCGATCTTCGGCATCATCGGTTTCGCGGACGTGCCCATCGTCCACTTCTCGGTGACCTGGTGGCGGTCGATCCACCCGAATCTCTTTTCGGGCGGATCGATCAACATGGATCCGGCCATGACCCGGGCCCTGATGGTCAATGGAATCGCCTTTGTCCTGCTGTACGCGTTGCTGACGTGGCTGCGGGCCAGGCTGGAGGCCGTCCGCGACGAGGCGGCCGCTCTGCGCCACCGCGTCTACGACATGGCGGACGGCGACCGGCCATGAGCGGAAAGGGCCGGGCCCCGCAGGTGCCGGCCGCGGCACCGCGCGGGATACGCGCAAACGGGAGGAAAGACAGCCCATGACGAACATGCAGTTTTTACTCCTCGGAACGGCGCTGGTTTGGGTGGGGATTTTCTTGTACGTGCTGTCCCTCATCCGTCGCCAAAATCGAACGATGGAGACGCTGAACGAGCTCCGGCGCATGCTGGAGGACGATGGTGAATGAGCCGGCCGCCGTCCAGTCCGCGAGGTCCTGGGCGCTGGGTTCTCCTCGGACTCGTGGTGCTGATCGGAGCGGCCATTTTTTACGGAGCCTGGCAAATTCGCGGCGGCTCATCCGGTCCGGGGGTGGCGATCGGCCGGGAGGCGCCGGATCTGTCCTTGCCCGATTTGGAAGGCCGGCCCGTGCGCCTGGCCGACTACAGGGGAAAAGTCGTCGTGGTCAACTTTTTTACGACTTGGTGCCCTCCCTGCCAACAGGAGGCCCCCGAGCTCGCACGCTTCGCGAAATCGGCCGGTCCCGAGGCCGTTCTGATCATGATCGACCGGGGAGAGACGCCCCAGGTGATCAAGCGTTTTCTCGACCAGTACGGCCTTGACGCCACGGTCCTCATCGACGGGGACAACCGGGCTTCCCGCGCCTTCGGCGTGACGGGCCAGCCGGAAACCTTTCTCATCGACCGCCGGGGCGTCGTCCGCCAGCACATCGTGGGGCCGACGACGTACGACGGACTTCGCCTGCAGGTCGAGTCCATCCGTTGAGTCGGCCGTCAAGACGCATGGCCGTCCTCGCCCCATTCCCGCGGCAGCCGCCCGGCGCGGCGGGCGGCATCCCGCAACAAAAACTCGATATGAGCATTGACGCTTCGCAGTTCGTCGGCCGCCCACCGTTCCAAGACTTCGTAGAGTTTCGGATCCAGGCGCAAGAGAAATTTCTTTTTCGGAGACATGACCGCGCATCTCTCAGTACAGACTGCCCGCGTTGATCACCGGTTGGGCGGACCGTTCCGATACAATCGCCACCATGAGATTGTTCACCATGGCCGCTTTGCGCTCCTCGTCCAAATCCACCACCCCGTCCCGTTGCAACTTCTGGATCGCTTCGACCACCATGCCGACCGCCCCCTCCACAATTTTTTGCCGGGCGGCCAGAATGGCCGCCGCCTGCTGCCGCTGCAACATGGCTCCCGCGATCTCGGTGGCATAGGCCAAATGTGTCAGCCGGGCCTCCAGCACCTCCACGCCCGCCACCGCCAGCCGCTCCTGCAGTTCCCGCTTCAGTTCCCCCGCCACCTCTTCCGAATTGGCGCGCAGAGAATAACCCTTGTCTTCGAAGACGTCGTACGGGTACTGGCTGGCAATGTGCCGCAAAGCCGTTTCACTCTGAATCTCCACGAACTGCTCATAGTTGTCCACGTCAAACACCGCTTTGGCCGAATCGACGACCCGAAACACGACGACGGCGGCAATTTCGATCGGATTTCCCTCCACGTCGTTGACCTTCAGTTTGGCGCTGTTGAAGTTGCGCACCCGCAGGGACAACTGTATGCGGGAGGCCAGGGGCACTCCCCACCAAAAGCCGCTCTCCCGGACACTGCCCAGATATTTTCCAAAAAATACAAGAACCCTCGCCTGATTGGGCTGAACGATAAACAGGCCGCTTGCGGCCACCAACGCGGCGACAATCGGGATCGCCCCGACAAACCATTCCCGCTGAAGAAGATAGGGTACGCTCAGCAGCAAAAGCCCTACGACAACGATCAAACCGATGAATCCGTTCATCACCCGAGCTTTGCGTTCGGCCACGACAATCCCTCCTCGGTTTGATATCGATATGATATCACATCGAGATCATCCCGTCTACTCCCCGGTGAGGCATCCGGTGAAAATCGATCTCAACACTTGTTATCCAATTGTTATCCGCCCGTTAGAAACCTGTCAGGAGCCCTGGGTAGAATGAGAACCGAAAAAAATGAGGAGGGAAGACAGGTGCCTTCGAACCGCAAACCGCATGAAGCCGGCCGCCGGGAGATCCCCTCCGTCCTTGTGCTCGCGGCACCGACGATCTGGAGCCTGTTTTTCGGCGCATGGCTTGTGATGATCCGCCCGGGCGCCGCCGGAGAAATCGACTGGCTGATCGTCCGGGCCAGCGGCATCACCGCCTTCGCCCTGTTGACGGCCGTGGTGGCCCTCGGCGCGATCATGGCTCACCCGAAAAACAAAGAGCAGTGGCGCGCCACTTCGAAGCTGATGCCCTGGCACCGCGCCCTTGGAACGGTTGCGCTCGGCTTTTTGCTGACCCATTTGACGTTGCTCCTCTTGGATGACCGATCGGGATTCGGTCTGAAAGAGTTGTTGATTCCTTTTGCCGGAGATTACCGCCCCTTCGCCGTCGCAATGGGCATCGGTTCCTTTTACCTGATGATCATCATCTTGGTCACGGCACATTTTCCGCGCCTGTTGCCGTACCCGTCCTGGCTCACGGTCCACCGGATCGCCGCCGCTTCGTGGATCGCCGCCTGGTTTCACGGCGTGTTGGCGGGAACGGATACACCGGGTCTGAGGGGATTTTACGAAATCTGCGGCATCGCGATGTCGGCCCTGCTGTTGTCCCGCTATTGGCGGGCCGCGCGACCGTCCCCCGCATCGAAAGAAAGGAGGCTCACCCCATGAACAAACGACAAATCATTTCTCTTCTGAGTACGGCAGGACTGCTCGGCGGAGGATGGTACGCCCTGCACAGCGCCCAGTCCGTCGCCGAATCTCCCGCTGTCTCTCAAGGCCAGGAGCAACCGGGACCGGCGCCAAAGGCGTCCGCCGGCGCATTCCAGACGAATGAGGCTCCTCCGGTTCAGGCCGTCACGGGAGCGTCCGGTAGAGGCTCCGAACCCTTCTCCCCGGCGCCGCCCCTATCACCGGGTGCGCCGGCATACGGAGCGAACAGTTCGCAAGGATCCGTCACGGCCCCGCCCGTCCAATCGATCACCGGCGCTTCGGGAGGTGAATCCAATGCCTACACCGGAACATACGGCCGGAAAGGACACAAACACGAACGAACGGCGAACGTCTTCCCCAACCGGCATGAATCAGACGAAGGCGAGGAC
Source organism: Alicyclobacillaceae bacterium (assembly GCA_029961045.1). GTDB lineage: Bacteria > Bacillota > Bacilli > Kyrpidiales > Kyrpidiaceae > JASBVN01. Next base: position 61,011 of record JASBVN010000012.1, read on the forward strand.
GGGGACGACTAAGCCGAACGGCGCGGTCCTCCCCGCCCTGCTTGCTGCGACGGCACTTTTTTCCGCCCTGCTCGGCAAAATGGCCCTGACCTCGTTCTTCCAAGGCGCCGCCCCTCCGGAGAGAAGCGACCGGCCAATTGTCCAGGCCGTCACCGGAGCCGGCGGGAGATGAGCGGGATGGCCGTATACGAGCACCATTTTCGCTCGATGGCCTCTCCGGTTCAGGTCAGGCTGGACTTCCGGGGAGCCGACCGGCCGTCTTATCGCGACGCGGCGACAGCCGTCGCCCGGCTGGCGGAAACGGCATTTTCCGAAGCCGTTCGGACGATGTCCCGGTTCGACCCCGACAGCGAACTCTCCCGGCTCAACCGGGCCCCGGGAGAATGGAGGGAAGTCTCTCCGCTTCTTTACAATGCCCTTCGCCGGGCATGGGAAGCGTACCGGTTTACGGGAGGCGTGTTTGATCCACGGGTCTTGGACAGCCTCGAGCAGCTGGGATACAGGGGAAGCCCCCTTGAGCGGCCGGCTTCCCCTCCTCCTCCCGAACAGTCCGATCGCGGGGAGTCCGATGGCGCCCCCTGGATCGAATTCGGCGACGGTTGCCGGATCAAACTCCGGAGGCCGGTCGATCTCGGCGGGATCGGGAAAAGCCTGACCGTCGACAGGGTCCGATTGGCCATCCTGGAACACTTCGGTGGGGATGATCAGCTCGCAGGGTTTCTGGTCAACGCCGGAGGAGATCTGTACGCCTGGGGCTCCCGGGATACCGGCGAGCCGTGGACGATCGGCATAGAAGACCCCCTGGACCCGTCGGCGATCATCGCCGCCTTGCGGTTGGAAACGCCGACGGCGGTCTGTACGTCCTCGGTCGCCCGACGCCGCTGGATCCACGACGGCAAACCGGTCCACCACCTGATCGATCCGGAGACGGGCCTGCCCGCCGATTCGCCGTACCTCAGCGTCACGTGCGCCTATCCCGATCCGGCGGCTGCCGAGGTCTTCACCAAATGTTACCTGATCCGGCCGGACGTCTCCTTGCGCGTTTGGCCTTTCCCCGAGTATATTTGGTGGGTGACGACGGATGGCCGGCTTTTCACGACCCCACAGGGAGCGAAGTGGGTGGCGTGGAACCGGCAAAGGAGCGATGTCCGTTGAAAATCCTGCTGGTTGAAGACGATCCGCGCATCGCTCGCCTGATCATCAAAGGACTCGAGCGGGAACACTTGCCGGCCGACCATGCGCCGGACGCCCAGACGGCTCTGCTGATGGCGGAGATGACCGGTTACGCCCTGTTCATCATCGACGTGGGCCTGCCGGGTTCGATGGACGGGTTTGCCCTGTGCCAGGCGCTCCGCCGCCGGGGCCTCGAATCTCCGGTCCTCTTTCTGACGGCAAGAGACAGCTTAGGAGACAAACTGACGGGATTTGACCGCGGAGGGGATGATTATCTCGTGAAACCCTTCGCCTTCGCCGAATTGGTGGCGCGCATCAGGGCCTTGTTGAAGCGCGCCAGCAAGCCCCTCCAGCCCGAACGGCTCAAAGTCGGGGAATGGGAGCTGGATGTCCGCACGCGCACCTTCACCATCGCCGGGGAAGAGGTGGAACTGACAAGCAAAGAATTTCAACTGCTGGAGTTGTTCATGCAATACCCCCGGTACACCCTCAGCAAAATCCAGATCCTCGAGCAGGTTTGGGGATTTACCCACGATAGCACCTCCAACGTCGTGGAGGTGACCGTCGGCCGGCTGCGGCAGAAAATCGACGCCTTTTACCGGGAACGGGGACGGCATCCCGGAGTGGCGATTCAGACCGTGCGGGGCGTGGGGTACCGCCTGGCGGATGTGTCGTGAGGGGCATCCTCCGTCCTCGCCGCCCGGGGATCGAAGGCTATCTCCGGGCCACCCGTTGGCGCTTGACCCTCAGTTACACCGGGATTTTGCTCGTGACCACCCTGGTGATCGGGCTTTTTACCGGATGGTCGCTTCGCCACCAAGTCGTTCAAGATGTGGAACAGGTCCTTCGCAGCCATCTGCCCCGGGAAGAGGAACGGGAGCACGTCCCGTACGGGCAGGATCACCAAGAGGGACCGGAACGGGAAGAACCGGAACACGAGAGGTTTGAAAACCGGCCCGCCTACGAAGTCGGCTACTTCATCGTCGACCAAAACCGCTGGTACACTCCCTATCCGGGGGGAGTACTGCCCTACGCCGCAGGCGCGGAGGAGGCGCTCCGCACCCGGCAGCCCAATTTGAAATTGGTCACGGGTCCCGCAGCCGTCCCGTTTTACGTCTACAGCGAACCTACGTTTCGCGACGGGCGGCCGGTCCTCGTCCGCCAAGCTTCCATGGAAGCCACACTGGCGCTGGACGTGTTGCGCCACTTCGATTTGCTGCTGTACGCCTTTTTGATTTTGGCGACCCTGTTCGCCCTGGCGGGTGGATATGTCCTGGCCGGACGGGCCCTTCAGCCGATCGCCCGGATGGCCCAACGCCAGCAGGCTTTCACCTCCGACGCCTCTCACCAGTTGCGCACGCCTTTGACCGTCATTCGAACCACGGCGGAACTGGCCCTCGGCAGCGGCAATCCGGAGGAGTGGCGGGAGGCTCTGGAGACGACCGTCTCGGAGACCCACCACATGTCCCAGATCGTCGAAGCGCTATCGGACTTGGCCCGCATGGATTACGAAGAGCGGCCCCAACAGCCGCTCCCCTTCCCGGTCGGAGACCTGTTGGAAGAGGTGACGGGGCATCTCGAGCCCATCGCGGCCGAAAAAGGGGTCGCCCTTCACGCCCCCGACCGGATCGAAGACATTCTGACGGGCGACCGGCACCGCATCCGCCAGCTCCTCCTCATTCTATTGGAAAATGCTATCAAATACACGCCGGCGGGCGGACGGGTGCTCCTCGCTTACCGGAGAAACAACCGGCAGGCGGTGTTCACCATCCGGGACACGGGCATTGGAATTCCCCCCGAAGACCTGCCCCACGTCTTTGAACGATTCTACCGGGGAAGACAGGCCCAGAAAGAACAAATCCCGGGCTCCGGTTTGGGACTGGCTATTGCCCGGGAAATTGTCCGGCTGCACGGCGGAACCATCGAGATCGACAGCGAACCCGGCACGGGGACGACGGTGACGGTGACCCTTCCCGCAACCCCGTACACCAACGGCGGCGAGGCCCCCGGCAGCGGGAAGAATTGAACGGAACCGCACCCTGACCGGCCGTTTCAGCGATCCGGCCGGTCCACCCCCTTCCAATAGGGATCCCGCAACAACCGGCGGACCACCTTGCCCACGGCGCTCTTCGGCAAAGCATCCACAAATTCCACCGAGGTGGGCTTTTTGTAGGAGGCGAGCCGTCCCTTACAGAACTCGATGATCTCCTCCTCCGTCGCCCGGCAGCCCGGCCGCAACACCACAAACGCCTTCACCGTCTCGACCCACTTGGGATCCGGAACCCCGACCACCGCGGCCTCCAACACCGCCGGGTGCTGGTACAGCACCTCTTCGACCTCCCGGGGATAAATGTTGAATCCGCCGCTGATGATCATGTCGGATTTTCGGTCCACCAGGTAGAGGTATCCCCGCTCGTCGAGGTACCCCATGTCCCGCGTGTGAATCCACCCGTCGCGGATGGTCTCCGCCGTCAACTCCGGCGCCTTCCAATAACCGACCATCCCCTGGCTGGTTTTCACGATGATTTCACCGATTTCTCCCGGCGGGCAATCGTTCCCTTCCTCGTCCACGATCCGCAGAGAGGCGGTCGACACCGGACGGCCGCAGGACAGGAGGCGCTTTTGGGTCTCCGGATCGTCTCCGACGTGGTCTTTGGCTTCGAGGAGCGTCAGGATCAGCGGCGCCTCGGTTTGGCCGTAGTATTGGGTGAACTTCGGCCCCCACAGGGCCAACCCCTTTCGCAGTGCCTCTCGGGGCATCGGGGAGGCGCCGTAAATGATGTTCCGCACCGACTCGAAGGAATACCGCTCGACGCCCGGATACGACAGCAGCATCATGATCATCGTCGGCACCAAATTCAATGTCGTGCCCCGCACCCTTTCCACGAACTCCAGGTACTCCTTCGGTTCAAACCCCGGCAGAATCGCGTTGGTCGCCCCCCGGATCCAATGGGGAAGAACCAGGGTGCCGGAGGCGTGGGTCAGGGGGGCCGCGTGCACCATCACGTCCCCTTCTTCGATCCGAATCGCCGTTAAGATGTTGTTGCAGATGGCGACCCAGGTTTCATGGGTGTGGACGGCCGCCTTCAGCTTTCCGGTCGTACCGGAGGTGTACTGGATCGTCGCGATGTCCTTTTCGTCGGGAACCACCGGCGGATCGTCGTCGCCGACCACCGACATCGCTTGAGAAAGGGACAAAATCCACGGAAATTGCGGATCGCCCGTCAACTGGCAGAAATGGGTGACCGTCTTCAACTTGGGCCGCAAGGCGGCCACCCGGCCGGCAAACTCTTCGGTAAATAAAATCGCCCGGGCCTCCGTCTCGTCAATCATATGGAGGTGTTCCGCCTCCGAAAGCCGCGTATTGAGGGGCACCCGGGCCAGTCCGGACCGGAGCAGGGCAAAATCGATTTCAACGCTGTGCAGGGAGTTGGCCAGCAAAGAAGCGACCCGGTCCCCTTTCTTGAGCCCGAGACGCATCAAGACATTGGCCAATCGATTGCTGTTCCGGTAGACCTCCTCAAAGGTGGCCTGCCGGTCTTGGTAGATGACGGCCACATGGTCCGGATAATACACCGCCCCGCGTTGGATCAACTCACCGGCGTGCATCCGTTTCTCCTCCTTCCAAACCGTTTATCCGACTCGGGCACCCGCCGCCGTCGGCCGGAAACACAAAACCGCCTTTTAGAACTGCCCGTGACGTCCTTCTCCCTCGACGAACCGGCGGGCTCCCCGCTGGGTCTCCCCGCTGGCGATCACCTCCAGGCCCAGTTGGAACTCCAATTCCAGCCCCTTTTCCCAATCCCCGTACAGCCCCCGGTACACCGCCCGGCGGTCGCTGCGCAAGCACAGCTGGGGGTAGCTCGCAATCTGAGCCGCCAGTTTCTCCGCCTCCTCCCTGGCCTTACCCGGTTCCACCACCCGGTTGACGAGGCCCATCGCCAAGGCCTCCTCCGCCCCGACCGGCCGGCCGGTCAGGATGAGGTCCAGCGCCCGGCTCAACCCGATCAGCCGGGGCAACCGCTGGGTGCCCCCGTCAATGAGGGGAACGCCAAACCGCCTGCAAAACACGCCGAGGACGGCATCCCGCTCCATCACCCGCAGATCGCACCAGCAAGCCAACTCCAATCCGCCGGCCACCGCATATCCGGAGATGGCGGCGATCACCGGCTTCGACAACTGCATGCGGGTCGGCCCCATCGGACCGTCCCGGGTCATATCGGGATCCAGGCGATTGGCCTTTCCTTCCGACAGTTCGGCCACTCCCTGAAGGTCCGCTCCAGCGCAAAACGTGCCCCCGGCTCCCCACAGCACCGCCACGTGCAAACGGGGATCCCGCTCGAATTCCCGAAAGGCCTCGGCGAGCATTTCCGCCGTCCGCCGGTCCACCGCGTTCCGCACTTCCGGGCGATTGAGAATCACCGTGCATACCGGACCGTTTTTCTCTACCAGAACTTCCACCACTCAACCCTCCGATCTCCCCCTGCCGCGCAGCCGCAAACTGCACGGCTCTGGCCCTTATTTATTCTTCAAACAGATACCGTTGCAGGACATCCTTAAACTGCGCGCCAATTTCTTCCGCATCGAAGGAGGGGTCCATCAGCCACATGATCCCCAACCCCAGACCGAAGCTGTACACCATGATCGAAAGAAATTCCACTTTTTTTCGGTCCAAAGTCCCCTCTTCCACACCGGCTTGCAAATAGCGGTCCAAATAGGCCCGCAGGTTCCGGAAAAATTTAACCAGAATATGGCGAATCTCCGGATGGTACGGGGCCGCACCGATGTAGTTGACGAGTACCCTCAGGAAATCGGGATTGTCCTCCGGCACCCGGTGAATTTGGTCCATGTGTTTTTCGAGTTTTTCCCGCGGGGTGGGGAGAGATTCTACCGTCTTCATGACCTGCATGTGAGACTTCCGGAACGACTCCTTGAGGACTTGCAACAATACGTCTTCTTTGTTCTTGAAATAGTGATAAATGATTCCCGTACTGACTCCCGCCTCGGCGGCGATATCTTTCACGGAAAGTTGACACAGCCCCTTTTCCAGGATGCACCTTCTCGTCGCTTCAATCACCTGTTCCTGACGAACTTCCTTGGTTCCCACCTTCGGCATCCGACTCACCCGTCTTTGCTTTCTCGGCCGCTGTTTCTTATATTGAACGTTCAATTAAAATATAGTCCAAAGGACAGCCGCCGGTCAACGGAAAGAAACCGGCAGCCGCACATTTTGCCCGCGCCCCGGTGCGATCGAACTACGGGTCCAGCACCCTTTGGACGGTAAACTGATACTCCTCGTTCAAATCCACGATTCGGTTGGCCGGACGCCGCCGCTCGTCCATAATGACCTCGATCAGGGGCCGTCCCACGGGCCGGTGGCGTATCTCCCGTACGACGCCGACCCACCCGTTGTTCAACTCGACCACCATTCCTACGGTATAAAGGGAGACCACTTTCATGAAAGCCGCGATCACGTCCGGATCGAACAACAACCCCCCCGCCCCATACAGATATTCGATGGCCTCGTGGGGCTGGTAGCCGGCCCGGTAAACCCGGTTGCTGATGAGGGAAATAAAAACATCGGCCACCGCCACGATCCGGGAAAAGGGATGCATTTCGTCATTGGAGATCCCCTTCGGATAACCGCTGCCGTTGTACCGTTCGTGATGTTCCAGGGCCACGCGGGCAACCGCTTCGTCGAATTCCTTCCGCAATATCGCGTAGCCGATGCGGGTATGTTCCTTAACCGCCTCAAATTCCTCCGGCGTCAGGGGCCCGCGCTTCATCAAGATCGAACGGTCGATATGGCACTTCCCGATGTCGAACAGCAGGGCCGCACGTCCCAATTCTCGCAATGCGAGGTGGTCGATTCTCATCTGGAGGGCGATCGCGAGGGAAAGGACCATCACGTGGATCGCATCGCTGAAACTGCCGTCCCCGATCGTCCGGACGCGCCCCAAATGCTTTAGGATCTGGGGATCTTCGATCAACTGCCCTCCGAGTTGTCGGATGCACTGCAAAAAATGGACCTGAACATTTCCGCGAAGATTGATAAAGCGGTTCACAGCGGCGTCCAGATACCTTTTCGCCTCCTGTTGAACCGTTTCCAAGTATGCTTGCTGGCCGGCCGCCGGAACGGGAATGGCCGCGGAAGAAGGCCGTTCCGCCGAGGGAGACTCCGCTCCGGAGGGATCTCCTTCGACCGGTCCGGTTTCTGATGAAGGATCCCCGTCGAGGTCGATATGGATTTCCCGGATTTGGTATTTCCGCAACTTTTCAATATGACGACGGGTCAGGGCTGTGCCTTTTCCGATCAGCTTCTTTCCGTCCAACGAAAAGACATCGTCGGACAAACGCATCCCCGGGAGCGCCTCGTATACGGAAATCACCGGCATGATTGTAATCCTCTCCCTCCGCCGCGCCGGCGCCCTCATGCTTCGTACCGACTCCGAAAGGAGACAAACTGTTCGTTTCGATCATATTTTTCGTCATAAAAAAGAACCCAAGGAAAATCGAGCACCGCCGCGATCTTTTTCGCCGTCTTCACCCGCACCGGGGCCCCATTTTCCGCCTTGGTGTAGGTGGATCGTTCGATTTCCGCCATCCGGGCCACCTGCTCATGGGTTAGGCCCTTCCGCACCCGCAGTTGCACCAGCCAATCCCGGCGCTTCATCCTCACCACCCTCTCAACGCGGTTCCTTTTAGGCACAATTTTATTGTTCTGAATCGGCACAGTCAAGGAAGATTGTGCCGTTTTATATCAAACGTTTTGTTGTGATAATTCGTCACATATAATAGATGGGCAAAGGTCGCGAGGGGAGGGTGGTTGCATGCTGTTCGGTCAACGGTTGCGGGCCTTGCGCAAATCGCGGAACCTGACCCAGCAGCAACTGGCGAACAAACTCCAAATCAACCGGGCCACTTACGCCAAATACGAAACCGGCAGCCATCAGGCGGATTACGCTACCCTGCAGAAATTAGCCGATTTTTTTGATGTATCTGTTGATTATCTCCTCGGCCGGACCGATGAGCCCCGCCCCTTATGGAGAGAACGGCAGCGAAACGCTGAAAAAATCGCCGAATTCTCCAAACGCCTCCGCCATCTGCGACTGCAACAAAACATCGCCGTGGAAGACCTCGCCCGAGCAGTGGGAGTGACCCCGGGTTATATCGAAAAATTGGAACAATGCCCCCACGGTCTCCCGGGCGTTTCCACTCTGCGCAAAATCGCGGCGGCCCTCGGCGTCAGTGTCGCCTACTTGGTAGCGGACACCTCGGATCCCCAGGATCCCGGGTCAAGTGACGCTTGGTATCAACCTAAAGAATTAAAGCACATTCTAGAACATTCCGACATCATGTTTGACGGCGTTCCCCTGACCGATGAGGATAAGCAGCGGATTCGCGACGTCCTGACCGGGCTCTTTTGGGAAGCCAAAAAGATGAACCAGCAAAAGTCGAGACGAAAAAAAGAATGAGGAGCGCCACTTCAACATGGACATCGATCGCCACGTGAACATCCTCATCCGCCGCTACCGGACGAACTGTCCCTTTTTGCTGGCCGCCCGCTTGAATCTGCACGTCCGCTTCGCCGCACTTCCCAAGAGGGTGCGTGGGTTTTCCTGCCGGATCGCGGGCCGCCGATTTATCGTGATCCAGGATGCCCTCCCCTTTATCTGGAAGCGGTTCGTCTGCGCACACGAGTTGGGCCACGTTCAGCTGCACCGGGGACTCAGCTATTTCCAACTCCAGGAACTTTCGCCTTCGCACCTGTGCCGGTACGAACGAGAGGCACACCGATTCGCGGTCCTTCTGCTGACCGCCGACCGTCTGTGATGGCCGCACCGGTTCCCGAGGGGCCGACAACCGCCCTCCGTGCGGCTGAGTTATAATACGGGATAGCCCGGCTCAAACGGGCATCCGGCGGAGGGAGGGAGACGCGGTGCATCCCGGAGTGGAACAATTTCGTCGGGCCATGGCCGCCCTCGGCCGCGAGGCGGCGATCACCGAGTTGGCGGAAAGCGCGCATACCGTTCCAGAAGCCGCCCGCGCATTGGGCGTGGAAGCGGGCCAAATCGCCAAGAGTCTCCTGTTTCTGGCGGATGGAGAACCGGTGCTCGTCATCGCCTCCGGAGCCCACCGGGTGGATGTCGACAAACTTCAGGCGATTCTGGGAAGGCCCGTCCGACTGGCCGACCCGGACACCGTGCGGGACGTGACCGGATACGAGGTCGGAGGCGTGCCGCCCCTCGGACACCGCCAACCGGTCCAAACGATCATCGACGAGTCCCTCTTTCAGTACGACACCGTTTACGCCGCTGCGGGCAGCCCCCACAGCATGTTCGCCTGTACGCCCGGAGCCCTGGTCAATTGGACGGGCGGTCTCGTGGCCAAAATTCGATCCGCGACGTGACGGCCCGGGCGGCGGGTCCCCTTATCGATCTCCTCCCCCCAAGGCGACCGCCGCCCGCTTCCGGATTTCGGCTGCGAGGGCGTCCGGGGTGTCGGCGGTGATCAATTCTCCGTCTACAAAGGCATAGAAGTGTTCGGCACAGATTTCGCAGTGGCTCAGGCAGGGATGAAGGATCACGGACAGGCCGGGAAATTCCTTCTCCAACGCCTCCCACTCTAGGGTGGACGCCGGGTTGACGTCGCAAACCTCCACGATCACGAACATCCCCGCACCCCCTTTTTCGGTTCTTCGCCCCATTTCCTCACGGCCCGTGCGAGCCTCCCCCACCTACAGGCGCCCTTCCCTTAGGGCCAGCCACAGGTACTGTGCAACGTAACTCCGCCATCCTCGAAAATCCGCTCCGAATGTCCGCACCTCTTCTTCGGTAGCCGGGCGCCCCAGCCCCAGCAACCGGCCCAGCGCGCGCCTCAGGCCGAGGTCGGCGGCGGGCAGGACGTCCGGGTGACGAAACGCAAACAACAAAAAGCATTCCGCCGACCAGCGCCCGACTCCCCGCAGCCGGGTCAAGCATTCTACCGCCTCTTCGGCCTCCATGTTGTAAAACGGCCCGAGATCCCAGCCTTCCGCCAGACGCCTGGCGAGATCGACGAGGTACTGCGCCTTTTGCCGGCTGAACTGAAAAGGGCGCAAATCCTCGGGCTTGAGCGCGGCGAGGCGCTCGGGGGAAGGGAAGACCTTCCACGTCCGGCCCCCTTCCTCCAAATCTTCGCCGAAATGTTCCACCAGTACCCGTTTCAATTTGGCCGCAAACGTCACGTTGACCTGTTGGCTGAGGATGACCCAACACATCCCTTGAAACGGGTCCGGCATCACCACCGGCTTGAACCCCCGGTAGACCCGGTGCAGCGGCTCCAAAGGCGAACCTTCCACCAGCCGATCCAAAGGAGCGGGATCGACATCGAATTGGAACACCCACCGGGCGGATTCTTCCGGCCCCCGCAACCAGACGACCCCTTCCCCCGGGGCGGCGGAGGTGTCCGCTCCTCCGGAGCCACCACTGTGCGGATGCGGCCCTTCCGCCGCCCTGTCTCCGCCGGGCGGCACCCGGGACACCTCGAGAACGACCGGCCGCCCCCGCCACCGGAACGCCGAGGAGCACCCCTCCTCCGTTACCCGTTCCATAAACGTGCCGGGATGGGTCGATAGATAGACCAGTTGCAGGTCAAATCGATGCAAGGTCCGAACCGGTAAAGACACCCAAGGATTCATCGCCTCACCCGCCTGTTCCCATTCGCATTGGCTCACCGCCCGGATTGCGTTAAGATACAGGGGGAACCGCGTTCGCGCACCGGACCGGCCCCCGGGCGGGAGCCCCGGGCGTCCGGAGAAAGGAGGAGCCGCATTTGAAACCGTACTTCCGATTCGACGAGCGCCTCCGGATCCCCGTTCCCGATCTGGAGAGGGAATGGGAAACCTACAGCCGGGACGAGCAACAAGAAATGATCGTTCAATGGGAAGCGATCCGCGCGCGGATCCCGGAGGTCATCCGCGAATTGGAGGACGAAATCGACCGTCGCCAGCAGCAGGCGTCCGAAACGGACGACTGGGAGGCCGTTTGCCGTCTGTACGCCGAAATCGCCGACTTGGCGAGCCGCATCAACGACCTCAACATCCTCTACCGGACCGAGCCGGAATTGGCAGAAGTGTTCGAGAGGCGGGAATCGATCGGGGCGGAACATGTGAGCCGGGAAAAATAGGCCGCCGATCTCCCCGCCGCCTCCTCCCGAAAGGCGCATCTTGTGCGCCGCCCCGCCTTTACGCCAGACGGATCCTTCTCAATCGCAGGGCGTTGAGCACCACCGACACCGAGCTCAATGCCATGGCCGCCCCCGCCAGCCACGGGGCCAGCAGGCCGGCTGCGGCCAGGGGGATGCCCACCGCATTGTAAACCAAGGCCCAGAACAAATTCTGGCGGATGTTCCGCATGGTCCGGCGGCTCAATTCAATTGCCCGCACCACACCGTGGAGATCGCCGCCCACCAATGTAACGTCCGCCGTCTCCATGGCGACGCCGGTCCCCGTCCCCATCGCGATCCCGACATCGGCCGCCGCCAAAGCCGGAGCATCGTTGACCCCGTCTCCCACCACGGCAACCACGTAACCCGCCTGCTGAAGCTTCCGGACCTCGTCGGCCTTGCCTTCCGGAAGCACCTCCGCCCGCACTTCGGCGATGCCGGCCCGGCGGGCCACCGCTTCGGCTGTGCGCCGGTTGTCCCCCGTCACCATCATCACCCGGATGCCCGCAGATTGCAACCGGGCCACCGCATCGGCGGCCTCGGCCTTCAAGGTATCGGCCACGGCGACGACCCCTGCGGCGATTCCGTCGATGGCGATCGCCATCGACGTTTTCCCTTCCTCCTCCAAACGCTGCATCGCTTCCGCGACCGGAGAAGGATCCACTCCCTCCCGGACCATCAGCGCGCGGGTCCCGATCAACACCCGGCGCCCCTCCACCTCGGCTTTAACCCCGAAGCCGGGGAGCGCCTCGAAGACCTCCGGATCGGGGGGCAGAATTCCTCTGGCTTCCACACCCCGCACCACCGCCTGGGCCAGGGGATGTTCGGAAGGTTTTTCGGCGGCGGCCGCCAATCGCAGCACCTCCGCTTCCTCCCCGGCCGGCACCCGGGCGTCGGTCAACACCGGCTTGCCCACCGTCAGCGTCCCGGTCTTGTCCAGAATGACCGCATTGACGCGGTGAACCCGCTCCAAATGTTCCCCGCCCTTAAACAGAATGCCGGACTCCGCCCCTTTCCCCGTGCCCACCATGATCGACGTCGGCGTCGCCAACCCCAGGGCACAGGGACAGGCGATGACCAGCACGGCAATGGCGTTCTCCAGCGCCCGGGTAAAATTCCCGGCATCCAAAGCGAAATACCACAGGAGAAACGCCGCCGCCGCCACACCGACCACCACCGGTACAAAGATCCCGGAAACGGAGTCGGCCAGCCGCTGGATCGGAGCTTTGGAACTCTGGGCCTCTTCCACCACCCGGATGATCTGGGCTAGAGCCGTATCCCGGCCCACTTTGGTCGCTTCCACGAGAAGCGTGCCGTTCCGGTTCACCGTCCCGCCGATGACCTCGTCCCCCGGGCTTTTGTCAACCGGAATGCTTTCTCCGGTCAACATCGATTCGTCCACCGCCGACCGTCCTTCCAGGACCAGGCCGTCCACGGGAATCTTCTCCCCCGGCCGCACCCGGATGCGGTCTCCCGGGACCACCCGGTCCACGGGAACCTGTTCCTCCCGGCCCTCCCGGACAACCGACGCCGTTTTCGGCTGCAACCCCATCAGGTGCCGGATCGCTTCCGAGGTTCTCCCTTTGGCCACGGCCTCGAGCCACTTGCCCACGAGGATCAGGGTGATCAGCACCGCGCTGGTCTCGTAATACAGCGCCGGCGGATGTCCCGTGGAGCCGCCTGCAAACCACGCCACCGTCTCCCACAGGCTGTAAAAATATGCGGCGGACGTTCCAAGGGCGACGAGGACGTCCATATTGGCGCTTCCGTTCCGCAACGCCCGGTACGCCCCGCGATAAAACGGCCAACCGACCGCAAACTGCACCGGAGTGGCCAATATCCACTGCACCCAGGGGTTCATGAGAAACGCGGGCACCGGAACCCCGTGAAACCACGGAAAATGGGCGACCATGGTGTACAGCAACGGCAGGGACAAAGCCGCCGAAACCACCAAGCGGAGCAACCGTTCGGAGGCCTCCCTCCGCTGCGGGGCCTCCCGTTCTCTGCCCGCACCCCCCTGCCGGATTTTCGCCTTGTACCCCAGGTCTTCGACTTTCTTTAAAATCTCCTCCGGCGTCACCACACCGGGGTAATACGCCACCGACGCCCGCTCCAGGGCGAAATTCACACTGGCTTGTTCCACTCCCGGCAGGCGGGCCAACCCCTTTTCAATCCGGGCGGCGCACGCGGCGCAGGACATGCCCTCCACGTTCAAGGTCACGCGGGACAGTCCGCCTCCCTCTTCGCGCGCCGGAGCGGAACCGTTCCCGGCTTCCCGAATCTCCGTCGACATCGACCATCGCCTCCACACCTACACTATACCCCCGTATCGTATATCTACCACAACCGGATATCCCCCGTCAACCCGGACCATCTCCGGTCCGGTCTCCGGAGGTCAGAGGGAGAACGTCAATTGCACGGAACCGGCGAGGTCCCCATTTCCGCCGTGCCCCGCTTTTTCCTCAGCCCGGGCTTCAGCATAAAATGGGACCCCGACCCGCTTCATGATCCGGTGGACCTTCCGGATCACGGCCTCGGCGTAGGCCGCCGGGGGATAGGCCGTACGGTACAACCGCCGGTAATCTTCCAGCAATTCCGGATAACGTTCCCGGAGCACGCGGAAAAACCAAGTCTTGACATCCGGCGACAGCCGGAGGATCGACGCCACCGCAAACCGGGCCCCGACCGCTTTGGCGGCGGTCAGCACCTCTTCCATCCGCCCTTCCCCATCCGTCAACCGGGGCAAAATGGGGGCCAGGAAGACCCCGGCGTTCAGCCCGGCATCCGACAGGGTCCGGACCGCCTCGAGCCGTTTGGAGGGCGAAGGGCTTTCCGGCTCGAGATTCCTCCAAACCCGCAAGTCGAGGGTGTTGATGCTGATATGAACGGCCTTTACGTTCGCTTCTTTTAAGATGTCCAAATCCCGCACAATCAACGGCGACCTGGTGGTGACCGTCAACGGGATTCGGTACCGGGCCAGTACTTTTAAACACTCCCGGGTCTGCCGCGCTTTCGCTTCCACCGGCTGGTACGGATCGGTGGCCGTCCCGATGGCGACCGGCCCGATCCGGCGGGCCGCTTCGGGTAGGCCGTACTTCCGGACCAAACGCCTCAACTGAGCCTCTAACGCTTCAGCGGCGTTGACTTTCACGAAGATGTGATTCTGAAACGCGTCGTCCGCTTCCAATCCCAGGTAAGCGTGGGTGGCCCGGGCGTAACAGAAGCTACAACCGTGGGCGCAGCCCCGGTACGGATTGATCGACCACCCGAAGGGCATGTTCGGCGCCTGAACCCGATTCAGGGTCTGCTTGGTCGGCCAATCCTCGTAAACCCGCCGGCCCATCGGTCATCCCTCCCGCCGGTTTCAAACATATGTTCGCATTCATTGTACTACGGTCCCCCTCCCGCCGCAACCCGGCCGGAGGGCGACAGGGTCCGCCCACGCGAATGCGCCGTCCCCACGGGCGAATGCGAGGCTACAACCCCGGAATTTCCGGGGGTGCTTCCGGACTCCACCGCCCCGCTTCAAAATCTTCGATCCGCCGGCGGACGAACTCGGGAATCGGCACGGCCCCGCCTTTCTCCGAATCCACGCTGACGTACACCGTCTCCACCACACAAATCAACCGGTGATCCGGCCGCCGGTACGTTTCGAACTCGACGATAAAACTTTTATTTTTTAATTCTTTGGTCCGGACGAAGACGTCCAGGATATCGTCATACCGGGCGGGATATTTGTATTCCACCGTCGTTTTCGCCAACACAAAATCGAAGGAATGATCCGGATTGGAGACGGAGATACCCAGATGCCGAAAATATTCCGTGATCGCGATGTCCATATAAGTTAAGTACACCGCATTGAATACAACCTTTTGCCCGTCGATTTCGTGATACCGCACCCGAATGGGGTAGGAAAAACGAAAATCCTCTTTCATGCCGCTCCCCACCTTTTCTCCGTGATGACCCGGTCCCATCTTACCACACCGCCGTCTCGCCGCCTGTCGCGGCGGAACACAGCGGATCCACGTCAAATAAAAGTTATCAAAAATTAAAACCTATGACATCAAACTATGTTATCATAGAAGATGACGAAATAATCAAAAGGAACCGAAACGTTTCATTAGAAGGAGGAAATGGAAATGAAAGCTCTGGTGTATCATGGACCGGGAAAGAAGAGTTGGGAAGAAAAACCGAAACCGACCCTGCAACAGCCTACCGATGCGATCGTGAAAATACTGAAAACAACCATCTGTGGAACGGATTTGCATATCCTCAAAGGAGACGTACCGGAGGTGGCCGACGGGCGGATCCTCGGACACGAAGGGGTCGGCGTCGTGGAAGAGGTGGGTGAGGGCGTTTCCAACTTCAAACCGGGCGACAAAGTGTTGATCTCGTGCATCACCTCCTGCGGAAAATGCGATTTTTGCAAGCGGGGAATGTATTCCCACTGTGAGAACGGCGGGTGGGTGCTCGGCCATCTGATCGACGGCACCCAGGCGGAATACGTCCGGATTCCGTATGCCGATACGAGTCTCTATCCGCTCCCCGAGGGCGTCGAGGAAGAAGCCCTCGTCATGTTGAGCGACATTTTGCCGACCGGTTTCGAATGCGGAGTCCTCAACGGAAAGGTCAAGCCCGGGGATACGGTGGCCGTGGTGGGGGCCGGCCCGGTGGGGCTTGCGGCGCTGTTGACCGCCCAATTTTATTCACCTGCGGAAATCATCATGATCGACCTCGACCAGAATCGCTTGGAGGTGGCCAAGCGGTTCGGAGCGACCCATGTGATCAACAGCGCAGACGGACGCGCCGCGGAAAAGGTGCTGGAGTTGACGGGCGGCAAAGGAGTCGATGTGGCCATGGAGGCGGTCGGCATTCCCGCCACCTTCGACATCTGCCAGTCGATCGTGGCGCCGGGCGGCTGCATCGCCAACATCGGGGTGCACGGGAAAAGCGTAGAGCTGCATCTGGAAACCCTGTGGTCCCATAACATCACGATCACCACCCGGCTCGTGGATACGGCGACCACGCCGATGCTGCTGAAAATGGTGCAAGCCGGCCGGCTGCAGCCCCAACAACTGGTGACCCACCGTTTCAAGTTGGAGGAGATCATGAAAGCCTACGACGTCTTTGCCAACGCGGCCCGGGAACAGGCCCTCAAAGTCATTCTGAGCAACGAGTGAGAAAAACGGCGGAGGCCGGGGCCGCCGGTGATCCACAGGCGCCCGGCCTCCGCCAAAAGCCAACAGCCTCATGATTGGTTTGCAAATTATTGTAATTTCTCAAAGGCGTGAGCGGCCCGCAAAACCGTCTCATCCTCTCCGTAGCGCCCGACCAGCATCATCCCCACGGGCAGCCCTTCAGACTTGCCGCACGGGACGTTCATCGCCGGATGTCCGGTCACATCAAAGGGAGCGGTATTCGGAAGCATTTCCAAAGCCCGCGCCACCTTTTCTTCCCGGCTCGCACCGGGAGATGGGAGCGGTGTCGCTTTCATCGGCGTCGTCGGCATGACCAGTACATCGTAGTTCTGCAAAGCCGCGTCGTACGCCTGTTTCAACTGCCGGCCCAAGTTTTGGGCCTTGGCATAATACCTGCCGTGGTAAACATCGCGCATATACTGCCCCGCGAGAATGACGAGCTTCACGGTATCCGAGAGGTCGCCCGCCCTGGTCTTCAACCCCCGGGCATAAACGTCAAGAAGGCTCGTCTGATAAAACCCTTTCCAATTGCTTCCCTGACTATAGCCCCGAATCATCAGTTCCAGCGTTCCCTCGGTCCCAATTACATTCCAAATATGGAGGCCGTCGCGATGCATCGGAATCGAGATTTCTTCGACAACAGCCCCGCATTTCACAAAAGACGCCGCTGCTTCGCGAACCATTTCGTCTACATCGGGCTCAGACAAGCCCTCCCACCCGAATCCTTCCCGGACAATCCCGATCCTCATGCCCCGGATGTCCCCGTCCAACAACTGGCTGTACGGTTTGGCCGGCAGACCCGTCTGCCGCGGATCAAGGCCGTCCGGACCGGCGATCACCTCGAGCAACAAAGCGACGTCCGCTACAGTCCGCGCAATCGGGCCTGCGTGATCTAGAGTCTGTTCAATCGGAAATATCCCCGTATAAGGCACCAATCCGTAAGAGGGTTTCAGTCCGTACACTCCACACCATGAACTCGGCATGCGAATCGAACCGCCCTGGTCGCCGCCGATCGCCATGTCTACCTCTCCGCCGGCCACTAGGGCCGCACTCCCACTCGAAGAACCCCCTGCCGACCGGGAGGGATCATGGGGATTTCGGACGGGTCCCGTATCAGAGGTGAAACTGCTTCCGGAAAAGCACAGGTGCTCACATACTGCTTTTCCGACAATTTCGCCCCCTGCGTCCAGAATCCGGGTTACGATGGTCGCGTCCACTTCCGGGATATATCCCTCCAGTACGGAGGATCCGTTCATCATGGGGACACCGGCCAGACTCACGTTGTCTTTCAGCGCAATCTTTTTGCCTGCCAGTTTACCCTCTGAAGCTCCGCGGACACTCACTTTCCAGTACCAAGCGCCCAAGGGATTCTCCTCGGGGCCCGGCTGGTATCCGGTGGACCGAGCGTAGGTCACCGTTGGACGCGGCTCAACAAGTTGGTGGACCCGTTCATACGATTCTAAGGATGCCAACACCAGCCGGCGAAATTCTTCCAGATCTACACGGTCCAAATGAAGCCCATAAGAAAGGGCGATTTCGTTCAATTTTTCGATAGAAGGCTTTTGAATCACCATCATCACCCCAAAAAATCAATTTGTCGGAACCCCTTGTCCTTATTCGTACAGATCCCGCTTATTGGAAAGGTATTCGGCCGCGCGGGCTTCAATTTCGGCGTTGGAAAGAATACCATGATCTTTCAACAGTTGTTCGAAAGCACATAGCCAATGGTGATAATATCCAACTTCCGGATCCACCCCCGGGTCTTTGCACGCGTGCTGTGAAATAGCCCGAATGAGACGTTCCTTGAAGTCGTCCCACTGATACAGACCGCTCTCACACAGCCGGACAACCATCCCAAAGGCGCGGGCCTCCCATGGAGCCTCAAAGATCAGTTCCCCGTTCTTTCGCGGAAGAGCAGCCCCACCCTCCATGTCCGTGATCGTCCGATCTACGGCGGACGACATCGGCAACACCCCCTCTTATGACTTTTTGGGCGGCCGGACCTTGGCTACACCGATCATCGCGTCACGGGTGACCAGAGAGGCTAACTCTTCTTCGGTCATGCCTTCGGTCCCGGCCGGCCGCTCCGGAAGCACCATGTAGCGGATCTCCGCGCTGCTGTCCCAAACTCGGATCTGGACATTTTCGTCCAGTTCTAAGCCGAACTCACGCAGGAGTCCCCGCGGATCACTTACCGCTCTCGAACGGTAGGCAGGCGTTTTGTACCAATTGGGCGGCAGTCCTAGGACAGGCCACGGGTAGCAAGAACAAAGCGTGCAAACCACCAGGTTGTGCACCTCGGGGGTATTCTCGACTACCACCATGTGTTCACCTTGCATTCCCTTAATGCCAAGTTCGGCGATGGCCGACGTAGCATCGGTCAGCAGGCGGCTTTTGTACTCCGGGTCCACCCATGCCCGGGCCACCACCCTGGCCCCGTTCAGCGGTCCGATATCCCGCTCATACTTTTCCACCACCGCATCAATGGCATCGGACGAAATGAGCCCCTTTTCGATCAACAACGACTCGATGGCAGCCGTCAAAGCCTCCGCCATCGAGGGCTGACCGGGATGATGTCCCCCGTACCCCATCATGTAGAAGTCCTCCTTTCGATTGTTTCGCAATCCCGGAGACGAGCAGGTCACCCGCCTTGCGGCACTGCAGCCTCCAAGTAAGGCTCCCACAGATCCAAATAAATGGTGTCACCCTTGCCCGCGGAACGCCCCCAAATTTCTTCCGCATCAAAGCGGACGGTATAACAGTGCTGAGGCGACTCTCCCAAGCCGTGAGCGTTGGTATCCGGAAAAACGAACGCTCCATGCCACCGTTCAATGACCCCACGCTTTCCTCGCGCATACCGGGGCAACCGCGTGTGTCCGGCAGGGTGTATGTTCACCGTCACGACGTGATCCCCAACCTTGAACTTGGGCGGCGCGCTTACCTCCCTGTGAGTGGAATAGCCCTCCGCCACCAACTGCAAAAGGGCCTCCTTAAACGCCGGGTCCTCCCGCCTCGGCAATCGCTTGATGGCGTCAGGCTCACGCAAGAAATGCCGGACTCTCGCTTCTAATTCTCCACGGGTCAGAATCCCATTTTCCACCAGACAACGCTCGTACGTCCCCAACCAGTGTTCGTAATAAGAGGAACTCAGGTAGTGGACCGGGTCCATGCGCTCGATGCCGTGGCGAAACTGGTCCAGATTAAACATTCCTTTCGCCATCGTGGCAAACAACAGCCCAAAGGCGCGCTTTTCCCACTCCGCGTGAAAAATCGGCTCATCGGGTTCCACCACCACAGGTCCGAACCCGTGCATACCGCCCAGGTCATGCACTCCGTTCACTCTGTATCCCCCTCTCCAGCAATGGAATCGATTCCTCCGGAGTCCTAGCTGCCGGAAATGTCTCCACAGCCCATGGCCAGGCGATAACCCCTTTCTTCTTCATGTTAGTTATATGTTAGTATATCAGCGCCAGCCACTATACTAACGTAGAATCTGGTTTTTTTCAAGACTTTTTTTGTAAGGATTTATTTCGTCGCAACCTCAAAAACAACATATTCGCGATCTCCCGGGCTACTTTCATTAAAATAATGTAATATTTATGTTTTATTTCATTACATTCTTCCGCGGTCATGTCCGGGTTCGGAACCGTACGGAAAAAGAAAACGGACGGCCTCCCGAGGAGAACCGTCCGATTGCGCGGGCCTATCTCGCCTTTTTAGCTTCGGGGAGCTCCGGGCTGTCGAGGTTGTCATTTTTTAAAGTAAGTTCATGTTGCCCGCCGATATAGAAATTTAGCAATCCGAATAAAACGCCGAGGGCGGCGATCTTGATGGCGTAGTCGAGAAGCTTTTTGCCCCACAGCGCCAGATGGGCGGCGCCGGAGCCGCCGATGACAAACCCGACGAAAAGCATACAGGCGTCAAGCGCCCCGATCAACACCGCGATCAGGACCAATAGCCCAAACAGATGCGCGAGAATGTTCGCCAGCGCCTTCTTCATGTCGATCACCTCCAGCGCGGCACGTTTAAACCCATACCGGTAATACGCCGAGCAGGATGAGAATGGTTATCGCACCATGGGCGGCCACCCACACGTAGGTCAACTTAGCCGTTTCCCAAAAACTTGATTTTGCAATGCCCATTGCGGTATACATCGCCAGGGCCAAGGGCGGGGTCATCCCTTCCATCACGCCGGTGATCGCCGGCATGACGACGGCCACCAGGAATGGGTCGATCCCCACGGCGGCGCCCGTGGAGATGATGGCCGAACCGAGGATGGCGACCTGAGACGAGCCCGGCAAAAACATGCCGAGGAACGCCGTAAAGAGAACAACGAGAAACACCCATCCAATTTTGTTAAGCCCCAGCCCCAAGAACCAGGTTTTGATCGCTTCGTTCATTTCTATTTTCTGGAAAACCATCGCGATGGCGTAGGCCAGATAGATTGTGGCCGATACGGGCACCACACTGCGCAGGCTGTCCCGAAACATGGCGAACACATTTTTGAGACTGAATCCGCCGGGGATGTCTTTTCGGCCGATCACGATGGCGTACAAAGTGCAAAATCCCGCCGCCATCATGAGAACCGACGACGAAAAGGCCTTGGCTCCTTCCGGACCGAATCGGGCCTGCACCGCCCCTTTGAAAACGGAATCGATCACGATGGGCCCCAAGATCAACACGGGCAATAAAAGGGTCGGCCACCCCTCTTTCAGCGCCTGTTTCAAGTTGGGCCGTTCTTCTTTGGGAATGGGCCGGACTTTGTAGTATTTGCAGAAGGCCAGCATCGTCAGCCAGCGTTGCAAGATCATCCAGCCAAAGACGACGTATAGACCCAACCAAAACGTCGACAACGAATATTGACCGGGATACAGCGTCGAGAGAATCGCAAAGCAAACCAAATTCAGGCCCGGCCCGACCTGGTTGCCCATGGCACCCGCCGCCATTTCGACGGTCGCGGCAAGGGCAGGGGGGAAGCCGCTTCGGATCATGGTCGGTATGGTGATGCTTCCCACGGCCGCCACATTGCCCGGGGCTGTTCCCGTCATGGTGGCCAGAGCCGAACTGCCGATCAGGGAGACGTAACCGGCGCCGCCCGGCAGACCGCCGACAACCGCCAAAATGATGTTCACCAATTTTTCGACCACTCGTGTTTTGCTTAGAATATGGGCAAAAACCAGAAAACCGACGATGATGTAAAAAAGCGTGCTGGACAAGGGGCCCAGTAAAGCCGACCAGAAAAGGTCGTACCGCCCCGTCATCACAATGGTGAAGGCAAAGGCGAGCCCTATGGCTTCATAGATCGGCCTCTTGAACGCCACGAAGATCAGGACGATCACGATCAACAATTCAATGAGCCAAAAGACCTCGAGGGGGAAGGGCCCAACCATGTGAACGGGCATGGATATGACCTCCCTCTGTCAAAGTTTGAAAAGCGATCCTTCACACCTGCCGATTGCGCCTGTAGGTTTCGCCGGCTGCGATGAGCCCTTTAAAGATGCGCAACCAGAACGGCTCCGGCAATACTTCGGGATGAAACTGCAAACCCAAGACAAAATCGTGCGTTTCACTTGCGACCCCTTCCACCAGACCGTCCGGCGAGCGGGCCACGACGGTGAACCCCGGCGGCGGTTCGATGACGCCCTGCCGGTGAAAACTGTTCACCCTCGTTTCGCTCCTGCCCGTGAGTGCACGGAGCAGGCCACCCATCGCCACTTCATGGACCGCCTCCTCCGGGGGGCGATCCCCTTGGTGGTGAATAATACCTGTATTTTCTGGACGCAGGTGGACATCGTCGAGGTACAGGCTCCCGCCGCACACCATATTCAACACCTGATGACCGCGGCAAATCCCGAGAACCGGCATGCCCTTGGACAGTGCCCCCAACAGATAATCCCGCTCGTTGGCAAACCGCAGAGGGTTCTGGCTTTCTAAATCTTTCGATGGATTCCCCTGTAAGACGTTGCGTTTGATGCTCAACACTTCTCCTGCGGCGATGAGCGCATCGATCTGATTTAAAGTCTCGTTCCGAATATGCGGTTTGGCGACGACCGGCAGAAGAATGGGAATCCCGCCGGCGCGTTCCACCGCTTCCACCAAAGGTTTGGGGGTATATACGAGCGGCCAGTGGGGAACCACCGTTCCCGGTTCCCATCCGGTCGTTATACCCACGCGCACGCCTCCTTGCACCCGACCATCCCTCCGTTCAACAAAATGTTATATCGTGTCATGATCAATGTCTACTATTCGCTATACCCTTT
Organism: Alicyclobacillaceae bacterium; assembly: GCA_029961045.1. Taxonomy (GTDB): domain Bacteria; phylum Bacillota; class Bacilli; order Kyrpidiales; family Kyrpidiaceae; genus JASBVN01. Next base: position 83,848 of record JASBVN010000012.1, read on the forward strand.
CTTGATTCCTGCCGGTCTTCACAGTTTTTTATCATTTTTTAGTCGCGGTTTTTTAGTCGCGGAGGCCGTCCGGCGGGGGCAATCAGTCGGGCAATAAAAAATAACCCTTGAGCGATCAAGTCGCTTCAAGGGCATCCGCCATGTGGAGTTCACGGGATCACCGCGTGTCGGTGTGGACCGGGCGGGTTAAATGAAAGCTGTATTTGTCCCCCCGGTAGGCTGCCAGTTTATATTCCGAGGGGCGGCCGTCTGCCGTATAAACCAAAGAAGTGATCAGGAGGAGGGGTTCTCCCGGTTTCACTTTTAGGACCCTCGCCTGTTCTTTATCGGCGGGAACCGCTTCAAAGGACTGCGTCAACATGGACGGCGCCGGCAGCCCCGCTTTTTCGTACAGATCCAGCGTCGAAAAAGCGTGTTTGCCGCGGGCCAGTTCCCGGGCCAATTCGTCCAGCTTCCTGCCCACTTCCCCGGCTAAATAAGACACGTAGTACACCATCGGTTCTTGATTGCCCAGCCCGAGAAGCTCCAGCCGGGTAATCTCGGTGGCGATGGGGACGGCGAGGACGGTGGCCAGATGGTAATCGGCCGGTATCACAGTCGAATGTAAATATTCGGTGGAAGGTTCCAATCCCTTGCTTTTCAACGTCTCTTCGAACCGCGTGACCCTCACCAATTCCTGCTGGATCCTGGGTCGGGCGACAAAAGTGCCCTTTCCGTGGCTTCGATAAATGAGCCCTTCTCGGGCCAGTTCCGCCAGGGCTTGGCGCACGGTGATTCGGCTGATGTTATACATGGTGCACAGTTCCTTCTCCGACGGCAAGCGCTGTTCGGCCTTCAGGACGCCGCTTTTGATCTGCGCCGCCAGAGCGTCTTTCAGTTGCTGATAGAGCGGTTTGGCTTTTTCGGGGGAGATGGAAGTTTCCTGTGTGGTCGGAGAAATCGCCTTCTTTGGCATGATGCGTCCTCCCGCAATTGCAACGATCGTGTCATAACAAGATTACCATGCGGGAGGAACTGCATCAACACGATCCCCCCCGGTGTGCAAATTGTTTATCTTCTCGGGTTTATCCGAGGTTTTTCGGCTAGCAGGAAAATGAGCCTTTGTGCAGAATAAGAAAGACAATAAGTCATTACACGTAATAACATCTTGGGGAGGACCGATCATGGAGAAAAAAGCCTTGCGTTTCCTTTGCCCGAACGGGCACCTCGGCTTTGCTCCCATCAAAACGGACAGTTTCTACCGGGGCGTTGCGACGAATCCGGATTTCATCCTGGCAGATTCGGGCAGTGACGACATCGGCCCCGGCCCTCTAGGCTCCGATACATCGACGAGCCCCTTGGAGTGGCAAACCCATGATCTGGAACACATGCTTTTGGCCTCCCGCAAACTGGGAGTCCCCATGCTCATCGGTTCCGCAGGAGATACCGGGACCAACAGCCGGGTGGATCTGTACGTGAACATCATTAAGGAACTCGCGGAAAAACACGGCTTAAAAAAATTTAAGATCGGCTATTTCTATTCCGAAGTCAGTAAGGATTATATACTGAAAAAAATGGAAAACGGTGAGGTCATCGAAGGGTTGGACGGCCGTCCCAACCTGACCAAGGAGGATCTCGATAAAACCGACCGCATTGTGGCCATGGCCGGCGTGCACCCCTACATCAAACTATTGGACATGGGGGCCGACGTCATCATAGGCGGCCGGTCGAGCGACTGCGCCATCTTCGCCGCTCCTGCGATTCGCGCCGGATTTCCCGAAAGTCTCGCCTATTACCTCGGCAAGGTACTGGAATGCGCCTCCTTCTGTGCCGAACCTTACGGCGGCAAAGAAACGGTGATCGGCACCATCACCGACTCGGATGTGAAAGTGACGGCGATGCACCCCGACCAGCGCTGCACGGTGGCGTCCGTTGCCGGTCACGCGATGTACGAAAGGTCCAATCCCTTTTACGAATATGTCTTGGGCGGCGTACTGGACATGAGCCGGTGTCATTACGAGCAATACGACGAAAAGACTTGTCGCATCACCGGGCCAAAATTTATCCCCTCGAATCAGTGGCGGGTGAAGCTGGAGGGTTCCGGTAAAGTCGGAGAGCGTTATATCGGGATAGCCGGCATCCGGGACCCCTACACCATCCGGCACATCGACCAGGTGATCGAATGGGCGAAAGCGCAGGTGAGGGAACGTTTCGGCGAAAGCGGGTATCAACTGCACTACCATGTCTTCGGGAAAAACGGCGTGATGGGCGAACTGGAACCGGTGAAAGAAATCCGTTCGCACGAACTTTGCCTCGTCGTGGAAGGGATTGCCCCCACCCGGGAGATGGCCAAAGAAGTGACCATGATGGGCACCCGACAAATGTTTTACGCCCGTCTGCCAGAGGTAAAAGGAACGGCCGGCGGCGCTTCCTTCATTGTCGACGAAGTTTTGCCGGCCTCGGCCGCCTATATGTGGACGGTCAACCATACGGTGACCTTAGACGATCCCCTGGAACTATTCCCGACCTATATAACGGAAGCAGGAAAATAAGGAGGACGGAGAAAATGGCCACCGTGAAGCTTGCGGAACTGGCGAAGACCATTCGCAGCAAAAATGCGGGCACCGACAAGATTACCTTTGATATTATTTTTCAAGAAAAGGATACCTATGAAAGGGTGAAGAAGAGCCGGGTGTTAACCCGCGAAACCGTTTGCAAACTTTATAACATCGGACCGGAAAAAATTTCCGATTTTGTGGAGTTTGACCCTGCTTACGCGATTAAATTTACGATTTATCGGGACCGGCCGAGCGGCAGTCCCGGCGATTCTGATATCTTCGGCTGTCAACAATATGCGCCTCTCTTGGATATTGAGGTGCCGCTAGAATAGGACGTACCTGCCGGGCTGCGTCCTGAAAGAGGAGGACACCCATGAATCAGCCATTGTCCGGTGTGAGGATTTTGGATCTGTCCCGGGTGCTGGCGGGGCCCTTTTGCACCATGATCCTGGGGGATCTCGGGGCGGACGTCGTCAAGGTGGAGGCTCCCCGCGGAGGGGACGAAACCCGGGCCTGGGGGCCTCCCTTCGCGGGGAAGGTGAGCGCCTATTACCTGTGCGCCAACCGGAACAAACGGTCCATCGCCGTCGATCTGAAAACCCCCGAAGGGCGGGAGATCGTTCGTCGGCTGGCCGCCGCCAGCGACGTGGTCATTGAAAATTTTCGCCCCGGAAAGGCGGAGGAGCTCGGGGTCGGGTACGCCCAGTTGAAAGCGATCCGCCCGGATCTGGTGTACTGTTCCATCAGCGGGTTCGGACAGACGGGGCCGTACCGCCACCTGCCGGGGTACGATTTTGTCGTTCAGGCGATGTCGGGACTGATGAGCATTACCGGAGAGGCGGACGGTCCACCGGTGAAAGTGGGGGTGGCGGTGGCCGACGTGTTCACCGGCCTGTTTGCCGCCGTAGGAATCCTGTCCGCCCTGCGGGTGAAGGAGCGGACGGGCGTGGGCCAGCACATCGACCTGGCCTTGATGGATGCACAAATCGCGGCGCTGGTCAACGTGGCGAGCAATTATCTGGTGGGAGGGCGAGTGCCGGGCCGCTACGGGAATCAGCATCCGAACATCGTGCCGTACCAGACCTTTGAGGCGGCGGACGGAGAGATGGCGGTGGCGGTGGGCAACGACCGGCAATTCCGGCGCCTCTGCGAGGTGCTGGGGAGGCCGGAGCTGGCGGAGGATCCGAGATTTGCCACAAACGACCGGCGGGTGGAGAACCGGGAGGTGCTGATCCCCCTGTTGCAGGAACGGTTCCGGGAGAAGGACCGGAAGGCGTGGATGGCGGCGCTGGCGGAACACGAGATTCCCTGCGGGCCGATTCAGACGCTGGACCAGGTGTTTGCCGATCCCCAGGTGCAGGCGCGGGAGCTGGTGCGAACCTTGGTTCACCCCACGGCCGGAGAGGTGCCGGTGGTGTTCAATCCGATCAAATTGTCGGAAACGCCGGCCCAGATCCGGAGGCACCCGCCGGAATTGGGGGAGCACACTGAAGAGGTTCTGCTGGAACTGGGGTTCATCCCCGAACAGATCCGAGATTGGGAGGCGGCGGGGATCATCCGGTGTTCCGGCAAAAGGCCCGGCGGCGGAGCGTGAAGGGCCGAATCCGGCAGTCGGCTGATGCGAAGATCGTTGCGTGAAGAAGTTTTCGTAAAAATTCTCTGCAGAAAGGGGACGGAGGATGCTGGATTTCAGCCTGACGGAAGAACAACTCGCGGTGCGGGA
>JASBVN010000013.1 GCA_029961045.1 Alicyclobacillaceae bacterium
AGGGGTGATGACGGGTGTGGCAAACATTGTTGGTGCCTTTGGACCGACGATCATGGGCGCATTGATCACCCTCGGCCATGGCCAATACATGCCAGCTTTTATGTTTCTCGTAGCGTCCTTTGTTGTGGCGGCACTGGCTAGCACAGTTCTAGTTAAGCGGGGTTATTAGTGGTCCTGTGAAAAACTCCCTTTGGGACCGAATTCTTTTATTTAGATATGATATAATGTTGTTAATAACTTTTTGGTTGGGATGTGTGCATATGTTGCCTTTGACGGCTAAGGAATCGGCCGGAACAGCGTTGTTGCAAGAACTGTCGGTAGACGCGAGCACCATGGTTGCGTACTGCCTGAGTCTGATGAACGCGTTGGAAGAGTTAGTGTAGAAGGGGCACGCATGAAGGTTTTCAATGACCGAGGCGCCATAGGGCATAGGCAAATATCTAATTCTTACTTTGATACCGATAAAAGGGATTTAAATCCAAGCGGGAGGGACACTAACCACCCCAAACCGACTGCGACCTCGCTGGGACAATCTTTAATGGTACCGAGGTTGGACTGGAACTGAGACTTTATTTCATTTTCGTGTTGCTGATAGTGGAACATGAGTATTGATAAAGCCTTATCTAAGAAATTATAATGAAAAATGCAAAAATAGACGTTTAACTACGCATATCACGAGGAAGTGATTAGCTTGAATGTCCAAAAGATCCGTACCCGAGAAAAAAAGGATGTATATACCCTGACATCCGTCAAGAATGCTTTGCGGATCTTGAGCAGCTTTTCCTCGGAAGAACCAGAACAGCGAGTTACGGATATCGCCAAACATTTGGGTATCAGTAAGAGCACGGTCAGCCGGTTGATGTCTACTTTGGCTGATGAAGGTTTTGTGGTGCAGAACCAGAAAACTCGGAAATACCGTCTTGGTTTACCGGTTCTCTCTTTGAGCAATGCCGTCGACCTCTCTTCGGAAATCCGTCGGGAAGCTCGGGCGACGATCCGCAGACTGGTCGAAAGGGCGGGTGAAAATGTCCATCTGGTGACCAGAGACCGCACGGATGTCTTTTATTTGGACACTTATGAACGCAAATATCCTGAACGTTTCTATGCCCAAGTGGGAGGTCGCAATCCCATGTACTGCACGAGCTCGGGCAAGGTTCTGCTGGCGTATCAAAAGGGAGAACTGATACGGGCCGTGATTCAAAGAGGTTTAAAACCGTACACTCCAAGTACCATTACCAATGAGGAACGCCTTCTGAGAGTTCTGGAGGAAGTATCCAGCAAGGGATATGCTGTGAGCATGGAAGAATTGGTTGAAGGAGCTTGTTCCGTGGCCGCTCCCATTCGAGATTTCAACGGGGGAGTGGTTGCTGCAGTGAGTATCGTGGGTCCCAAGCAACGGATCAACTCCCGTACCGTGGGCACGTATGCAAAATTGGCTATCGAAGCGGCAAAAGAAATCTCGGCTCGGCTGGGTTATTGATTGATGGATTGCTAGGCGGATGACATCATGATCCCACTTTAGTTCGCCATCCATTCTAAACGTTCCATTTATCAGGACAGATGGTGCCTGTTTTATCGTCATGTCCTATCAAGAGGCCAATTTCGTGTTAGTGATTCTCCGCAAGGATTCTTCAGGCCATCCGCCTCATATGGCCGGATGGCCCTCGCCCTCTATCCTGGGTCTTGAGTTGGGAGTCCATCAAGTGACTTTCGCGGTATCGTATGCTACGGACGGACGCATCGTTTCCACATCGGCGGATTCAGTCGAAATCTTCTCGAAAAGTGGCCCGGAAACTGTCCGGCCTGGATGTGCACGACCGCCAAATTGTCGGGCACCCCTTGTCCGCAGTGGAGATCTTTCGGTCTGATCTGTGTAATCGCCGGATTTTCCTACAAAGCGAACCATTTCGAGCGATCCAGTCGGACAATCGCTCCCTGTTCGTGAGCCACCTGTTCGAATCGGAATGTGGGCGGGGGTTGGAACAAGGGCGCATCCCGCCTAAGATGCCGCACGTGAACGAGCATATTCCACCGACTCCTGAAGGACGAATGCCTGTCCGTCACGAGTTTCCGGTTGCGTAGAAATCTATAAGACCTTCAAGAGCTGTGCCCGGTTCCAAAACCTCCGGAGAGGCTCAAGACCATGCGTAGCAACGCTTTTGCCCTTTGGGGTTGTGCCCTGCCGATGCAGGAATAGGGCGGCCATATGTCGAATTGAATAAGCGGATGGGAAAATTTCCTCAGAATAGATCCTTGCGGATGGAGCAAGCGAGATGCACCGACGTCGGCCGGCGTTCGAAGAGTCGGGGATGAGGAGTGACTGTATTGTCGTGGACCAACGAACGATCCCCCGGGAACTGGAGTCGAATGTTGGAGGATGCGGGGTATGTCGCCGACGAAGGTCTCGCGGTGATGGTGGGGCTGACGGTTTCCCTGCACCGGCCTCTGTTGCTGGAAGGTCCCGCAGGTGCGGGGAAGACGTCGCTGGCGGAAGCGGTGGCTTTGGTCTTGCGGAAACCCTTGGTTCGGCTTCAATGCTTCGAAGGGTTGGATGCGACGCACGCGTTGTATGACTGGAACTATCATAAGCAGATGGTGGACCTCGCGCGCGGTGACGCCACGGACGTGTTCTCCGAAGCGTACCTGTTGGAGCGTCCACTGATGCGGGCACTGCGCAGTCGGGACGGGTGCGTGTTACTGATCGATGAGGTTGATCGCGCGGATGAGGCATTTGAGGCTCTCTTGCTGGAGTTTCTGGCCGGTTACCAAATCACCGTGCCGGAGTGGCGAACGGTTACCGCCGATCAGGCGCCCATCGTCTTTCTGACCTCGAACCGGACCAGGGGACTCAGCGATGCGTTGCGGCGGCGATGCCTGTATACATATGTGTCTTGGCCGGACATGGGGCGGGAGTGTGCCATTGTTCGCCGGAGTGTCCCCGGTTTGGACGATGAGGTGGTCAGGCGAATCGTGGGTGCGGTGCAGGCCATGCGCGGCTGGGAGTTGCTCAAACCGCCGGGGGTGGCCGAGACGTTGGATTGGGCGCGGGCGTTTGAACTCGGCGGGGAGTGGAGCGAGCCGTGGATTCGCGGGACCCTCGGCTGTGTCATCAAGGAAATCTTGGACTTCGACGTGGTGACTTCGCGAATTCCGGAGTTGTTGGATGGCACTTGACTGACCGCTGAACGGCGGAATGAATGCGAGACAAAGAGGTCGGCGACGCGGCGAATCCAGAGCATGGATGAGAGCGTGGACCCGGCCCGGGAGGATGAAGAGGGGAAGGTCCCGGGACGAGGGAAGACGGCCAGTCTGGGGCCGGGGACCGGAACGCCGCCGGCCCGTCCTTTGCCGCCCGCATGGTCTTGGCGGGTGGGCCGGCGCCTTTCGCTGACGCCAATGGTGTTCAGCCGGCGAAAGTGGCTGCAGAGGGGTGGGTCCGGCGTTAACCCGCGAGCCACCGCGCGGCTCTGGGCCCGGCGAGGCGGCCCGGTTCCGCTGTTCTCCCCCCGATTCACGAGGTACCGGCCGGGCCGACTGGCGGTGCTCTGGGATGTGTCCGGTTCGATGGAGGCATATGTCGATCTGTATTTACCTTGGCTGTACCGGCTGGTTCACCGGTTGCCAGCCGTCGGGGTGTTTCCTTTTGCTGCGCAGTTGGTCGATGTCAGCGACGCCCTGCGGGGGTCGTACAGCAGGGCGCTTGCCGAATTGGCGCAGTTTCAAGGTGTGTGGTCCGGAGGGACCCGGATCGGGCGGGCACTCGACGAATGGTTGCGGCGTTTCGGCAGCCGATGGATCGGCGGCGGGCGGACGACCCTTCTGGTGATCAGCGATGGATGGGATGCCGGCGATCCCCAGGAACTGGTGAACGCCTTGCGGTTCCTGCGCGGTCGGGGGGTACGCGTGGTGTGGATGAATCCGCTGATGGCGACCCCGGGTTTTGCGCCGAAGACCCGAGCCTTGCGTGCGGCGCGGCCGTATGTCGAGACCATGGTGTCGGGTCATTCTCCAAAAGCTCTTTTGGAGCTTTCACGGTGAGAGTGTGGACATGGCGCCGTACGCGGAAGAATGGGGGGATGCGGATTGAAACCAGTGGCGTTTGATTATTACCGGCCCAAGGATTTGGAAGACGCGTTGCGGTTTCTGCGCGATGTGCCC
>JASBVN010000014.1 GCA_029961045.1 Alicyclobacillaceae bacterium
AGACGACTGTGACCGTCAAGGTCAACGGTGTGGAACGGACGGCGGAGGTGGAACCGCGCTTGTTGCTGGTCCACCTCCTGCGGGATGTGTTCGGACTGACGGGGACCCACATCGGATGCGATACCAGCCAGTGCGGAGCTTGTACGGTCCTTCTCAACGGCCTTGCGGTGAAATCGTGCACCGTCCTGGCGGTTCAGGCGGACGGCTGTGAAGTGACGACGGTGGAAGGGTTGGCCCGGGACGGTCAACTTCATCCCGTCCAGGAAGCATTCTGGGAAAAACACGGCCTTCAGTGCGGTTTCTGCACACCGGGAGCGATGATGACCGCCGTGGGGCTGCTCCAACAAAATCCCGATCCGACCGAAGAGGAGATCCGGGAAGGACTGGAAGGCGTGATCTGTCGCTGCACCGGATATGAAAATATCGTACGCGCCGTCCAGTACGCCGCCGAGCGGATGCGCGGTTGACCGGAGAGGAGGAGACGACGATGGCAAGTGTATTCGGCGCCGCCGTCAAACGGCGGGAAGACCCGCGGTTGATCACCGGCAACGGACGGTACACGGATGATATTCAATTGCCCGGCATGTTGTATGCCGCCATCTTGCGGAGTCCGTACGCCCACGCCCGCATCCGGAGCATCCATGTGGAAAAGGCGAGGCAACTGCCGGGAGTGGTGGCGGTGTTCACCGGTTCAGACGTGGCCGGCAAGGTCGGGCCGATTCCGACGGCCTGGCTTCCCCCGAATTCGGGGATCAAAACTCCGGCCCACCCGCCCCTTGCGGTGGACAAGGTGCGGTATGTGGGGGACGGCGTGGCGATGGTGGTGGCGGAGAGCCGGTACATCGCCCGGGACGCCCTCGATCTCATCGAAGTCGACTATGAGGTCCTGCCGGTCGTCGTGGATCCGGAAAAAGCCATGGCAGAAGGCGCCCCGCTCGTCCATGACGACGTTCCTGGCAACGTGGCTTTTCACTGGGAGGCAGGGGGCGATCCCGCTCCCGCTTTTGAACAGGCGGAAGTCGTGATCCGCCACCGGTTCCGTCAGCAGCGCTTGGTTCCCAATCCCATGGAGCCCCGGGCGGCAGTCGCCCAGTACAACGCCGGGAGCGGGGATATGACGTTGTGGGTGACCTCCCAAAATCCCCATATTCACCGGGTTCTTTTATCGAATATTCTCGGGATTCCGGAACATAAACTGCGCATTGTCGCCGTCGATGTCGGCGGAGGGTTCGGGTGTAAAATCCCCTGTTACGCCGACGAAGCCTTAGTGGCCTTTGCAGCCCGGGAACTGGGCAGACCGGTCAAGTGGACGGAAGACCGGCGGGAGCATTTTCTCGCCACCACCCATGGTCGGGACGAGGTGATCGATGCAGAGTTGGCGGGGAAACGGGATGGAACGATGCTCGGCCTGCGCGTCCGGATGGTTGCCAACATGGGGGCTTATCTTTCGACGGCTGCGCCGGGAGTGCCGACCATTCTGTTCGGTCTGATCACCGTGGGGCCGTACAAAATTCCGTATGCCCACACCGAGGTTTACGGGGTGTTCACCAACACCACGCCGACGGACGCCTACCGGGGAGCGGGCCGGCCGGAAGCAACGTATGTCATTGAGCGAATGGCCGATCTATTCGCCAAGGAGATCGGGATGGATCCCGTCGAGGTAAGGAAGAAAAATCTCATTCCTGCGGAAGAATTTCCGTACACTACCCCTCTTGGACTGCAGTATGACAGCGGCAACTACCACGGGGCGCTACAGAAGGCCCTCGACATGTTGGATTACGATCGATTGCGCAAGGAACAGGAGCAGCTTCGCGCCCAAGGGCGGTACATCGGCATTGGCTGGTCCACCTATGTGGAAATCTGCGGATTGGGCCCCTCCCAGGTGGCCGGAGCTGTGGGATTCCAGGGAGGTCTTTGGGAGAGTGCCACGGTGCGGGTCCATCCCGGCGGGAAAGTCACGGTATTCACCGGGACCTCGCCGCACGGGCAAGGAGAAGAGACGACCTTCGCCCAGATCGTCGCCGACCGGTTCGGCATTCCCATTGAAGACGTGGAAGTGGTCCATGGGGACACCGACCGCATCGCCATGGGTTGGGGCACGTACGGATCCCGGACGACGCCGGTGGGAGGCAACGCCATTGCGATTGCTGCCGACCGAGTCCTGGAAAAAGCCCGAAAAATCGCCGCTCACATGCTCGAGGTCGCCGAAGACGATGTGGAATTTACCGGAGGCATGTTCAAGGTCAAAGGGGTGCCCGGCCGGCAGGTGAAATTCCAGGACGTGGTCTTGCAGGCTTATCTGGCCTGGAATCTTCCTCCCGGCGTAGAGCCTGGGCTGGAAGCGCAGGCCTTCTACGATCCGGTGAACTTCTGTTATCCTTTCGGCGCTCACGCCTGTGTCACGGAAGTGGACCCCGAGACCGGGGAGATCAAGATTTTGCGGTATGTGGCGGTGGACGACTGCGGACCGGTGATCAATCCGATGATCGTCGAGGGACAGGTGCACGGCGGTGTCGTGCAAGGAATTGGCCAGGCCCTGTGGGAAGGGGCGGTGTACGACGACGAAGGACAGCTGGTGACCGGCTCGTTTATGGACTATGCGATGCCGAAAGCCCGGTTTTTCCCGAAGTTTGAAACGGCACACACCGTGACTCCGGCTCCCCACAACCCCCTCGGGGTGAAGGGCATCGGCGAGACGGGCACAATCGCGGCGACGCCGGCTGTGGTCAACTCGGTGGTGGACGCCCTCCGGCCTTTCGGCGTCACCGATCTCGAGATGCCATTGACCCCGGAAAAGATCTGGAAGATCACCCACGGGAGGGAAGCGCGATGATTCCGAGCGCATTTGCGTACGAGCGAGCGCAATCGGTCCGTGACGCCGTCCGGCTTCTCGAATCACACCAAGGGGAAGCGAAGATCCTGTCCGGCGGTCACAGCTTAATTCCGCTATTAAAGTTGCGACTGACTTCCCCTTCCGTGCTGATCGACATCGGGGGCCTCAGCGAACTCCGCGGTATCTCGGCGGGGGAGGATCAGGTGGTCGTCGGGGCGCTGACCACCCACGCCGAGGTCGCGAACAGCCCCGTCATCAAAGAAAAATTACCCCTTCTGGCGGAAGCGGCCCGGCAAATTGGAGACCTTCAGGTGCGCAACCGAGGGACGGTGGGAGGGAGTCTGGCCCACGCCGACCCCGCATCGGATCTTCCTGCCGTGGCCCTGGCTTTGGATGCGGTGCTGACTTTGGAGGGCCCGGATGGGCGCAACGAGATTCCGATCGGCGATTTCATCTTGGGGCCGCTTCTGACAGCCCTCGGGGGCAGCGACGTCGTCGTTTCGATCTCTTTCCCGATTCCGAAAGGGCGGTGGAAGGGGGCATATGAAAAATATCCGCACCCCGCTTCGGGATACGCGGTGGTGGGGGTGGCGGCGGTTCTCGCGGTGGATGGCGGAGGACTGATCCGGGAGGCCCGGGTAGGGATCACCGGGGCTGCGGATACGCCGTACCGGGCCCGTGAAGTGGAGGCGGCCCTGATCGGGAAACCGGCCGACGAAGAAACCATCCGGCAGGCGGCAGAACAGGCCGATGCCGAAGGCAGTTTTTCGGGCGACCTGTTTGCCTCTGCAGATTACCGCCGACACCTGTGCAAGGTCTATGCCCGCCGGGCGTTGGCACGGGCACTGCCGTAAAGGGAAGGAGGGGGTGCGTTCTGCGAAATCCCTTTTCAGATCTTGAGGACGTGCGCCGTGCCCTGCGCAAAGAAGGATATATCGTCGACGGATCCTTGGCGACGGCTGTGTATTTGACGCTGGCGCTGGAGCGGCCGCTGTTTTTGGAAGGAGAGCCGGGGGTGGGCAAGACGGAGTTGGCAAAAGTGATCGCCGCGGCCGTCGGCCGCCCCCTTATCCGCCTTCAGTGCTATGAGGGCATTGACCGGCAGAGTGCCTTGTATGAATGGAATTTTCCCAGGCAGATGCTTCATATCCGGCTCGCGGAAGCAGCGGGGCGGAGCGGCGGGGGGGAGGCCGGCGGCGAGCCGGCCGGGGAGTCGTGGCGGGACCGACTCGAGGAGGAGCTGTTTTCCCCAAAATTCCTTCTGCGCCGGCCGCTCCTTGCAGCCGTCGATCCCCAGGGGCCGGCACCGGTACTGTTGATCGATGAAGTCGATCGCAGCGACGAAGAGTTTGAAGCGTTTCTCTTGGAACTTCTTGCCGAATTTCAGGTGACCATCCCGGAGATCGGCACATTGAAGGCCGAGGAGAAACCCGTGGTCGTCCTCACGTCCAACCGTACCCGGGAAGTGCACGACGCCCTTAAACGGCGATGTCTGTATCACTGGATTGATTACCCCGATTTTGCCAAGGAATTCGAGATTGTGTGTGTGAAAGTTCCCGAGATTTCCCGGCGTTTGGCGGTGCGGGTTTCCCGGTTCGTCCAGCGACTGCGGCGGGAACCGCTGTTCAAAAAGCCCGGGATCGCGGAGACCATCCACTGGGCACAGGCCCTTGTCGCCCTCGGCGCCCGGGAATTGGATGCCGCTGTGGTGGAAGAAACCTTGGGGTGTCTTGTCAAATACCGGGACGACTTGGAGGTGTTGACGGCGGAGCGAGAGGGCCGGCCCTACCTCCGGGAACTGTTGCAAGAAATCGAGGCGATGCCTTTATGAGATCAGAATGGACAACACAGAGGCCGGAGCCGGCCGGGGATGGAGCGCGAATCGTGTCGAATTGCCTGGCGTTCTTCCGGGGGTTACGCCGGATGGGATTGCGCATCGGAACGCCGGAAATCCTTCTGGCTTTGGAAGCGATGGCCCATCTGCCCCTGGAGGATGAGTCCGCTCTGCGCGACGGCTGGCGGGCCGTTCTGGCGCACAATCGTTCGGAGGCGGAACTGTTTGATCTCGCTTGGCGCCAGTTTGGGTTCTTGCTCATCGGTATCCGCGAGCCGCTGGTGGCCACCCAGACCCTGTTGGCCAGTGTGGCGCGCCTTCGGGCGTCTTGGAGACATACTCCTCAAGTGGTATGGCTCGGGGCGGGAGACAGGGAACCCGGTGAGGAGCGGAATGAAGTGCCCCTGGTTGTGCGGGGCGGACAGAGCGCCGCCGAGATGTTGCGGCATCAGGACGCTGTGCGCTTGACTCCCGAGGAAATCCGGCAATTGGAGAGCGCGGTGTTATCGCCCCTGTGGCGGCGCAGCCGCCGGAGAAAACCGGCCCGGAAGGGGAAGGAATGGGACGGCTCGGCGACTTTGCGCAGGGCGGTCCAGCGGGGGGAGTGCTGGGAGCTGGCGCGCAGGAGGCGGGTGGCCCGCAAACGCCGGACGGTCTGGATCTGTGATGTCAGCGGGTCGATGGATCCCTACAGCCGGATGGTGTTGCGCTTTGTTTACGCTTTGGCGCGCCGGGGAATACCGGTGGAGGTGTTTGTGTGCAGCACCCGGTTGACAAGGGTGACGCCGGCTCTGGCGAATCGGGATGCGGACCGGGCTTTGTCCGATATGGTCAGCGCCGCCCCTGACTGGTCGGGGGGCACGCGGCTGGCCCGGGCTCTCCAAACGCTTCGCTTGGAATGGGGCCGGCGGATCGTTCGCGGAGCCGGTCTGATTCTGGTGACGGACGGTCTGGAGGCGGAGGATCCCGGTTCCCTCGGGGAGGAAATCCAAAAACTTCGGAAGTTGGCGGCGTGGACGGTGTGGTTGAATCCGGCCCTGTCCGATCCGGAGTACCGGCCTGTGGCGAAGGGGAGCGCGGTCCTTCATGAAGCGGTGGATGCCCATTGGCCCGGTTACAGTTGGGGATGTTTGGAGTCCGCTTGGCGACAACTTGAGCAGAAGGAGAACGTTGGTCGGGTAGGTGGCCGAAGGTGATGGGAGGCGGTCGAACATGGAAAAAGAAGTGTCGCTTCTTCTCGAGCGTTACAATCGTCCCGACGTTTGCGTAGCTGAATTGTTGTGCGACCGTCACGATCCGGATAAGGTCGCCCTTCGGTACGAAGATGTCGCAGGCCGCCGGGGGACCCTGACTTTCGGACAACTCCGCGATCTTTCCGCCCGTTTTGCGACCGTCTTGCGTGAACTGGGGGTGGACGAGGGTGACCGCGTAGCCGTCCTGCTGCCCAAAGGTCCAGAGTTGGTCGTAACAGTACTGGCCATTTGGCGGATCGGTGCCGTTCACGTCCCGCTGTTTACAGCCTTTGGTCCACAGGCCATCCACTATCGGGTTGAAAACAGCGGTGCGCGGGTCGTGGTCACCGACCAGGCACAACGGCCGAAACTCGGGGGCACTCCGGAGGGGACATACGCGATTGATTCTGCCGCAGTGCGCGTGGTGACGGTCACTGAGGGCGACCCAATGGGGCCGGAACGGGGAAGCTCGACACCCACCGGCGGGACGCGCCAAGACGGGGATCTGCCGTTCTGGACAGCACTCCGTCAGGCTGTTCCCGCTGCGGAGTCTGCGACCGTCAGTGGTGACGACCTGTTCATCCTGCTGTACACATCGGGAACGACGGGTCAACCCAAAGGAGTGGAAGTGCCGGTCAGGGCACTGGCGGCTTTTGAGGCGTATATGCGCTTTGGGCTGGATTTGCGAGAAGAGGATGTGTTCTGGAACATCGCAGATCCCGGTTGGGCTTACGGTTTGTATTACGGTGTGGTCGGGCCGCTGCTGTTGGGGAACAGTACCATCATGGTCAACGCACCGTTCAACGTGGATGAAACATGCCGGATCCTCGTGGAGTACGGGGTCACCAACTTTACGGCCGCACCCACTGTCTACCGTTCGATGCGGGCGGTGGGTATATCTCCTGCGTTCCGGGAACAACTGCGGCTGCGTGTCCTCTCCAGTGCCGGGGAGCCTTTAAACCCCGACGTTGTCAAATGGGCGGAGTCGCATCTCGGTATTCCCATCCACGATCATTATGGTCAAACCGAGCAGGGCATGATTGTGAACAACCATCACTTCCCGCCCCTGCAACGTCCCCTTCGGGCAGGCTCGATGGGCCACTCCATGCCGGGATTTCGCGTTGTAATCGTTGATTCACACGGAAACGAACTGCCGGCCGGGCGCGAAGGGGAAGTTGCCGTTGATACCCAACATTCGCCGCTGTTTTGGTTTCGGGGCTACTACGGCGATCCGCGGCGGACGGCCGAACGCTTTCCCGCCGGCCCGCGCTACTATTACACCGGCGATGCAGGAAGCCAGGATGCGGAAGGCTACATCTTCTTCTCCGGTCGCGCCGACGACATCATTACGAGCGCAGGATATCGAATCGGTCCCTTTGAAGTGGAAAGCGCCCTAATGGCCCACCGGGCTGTCGCGGAGGCCGCAGTTGTGGGTGAGCCGGACGAACGCCGAGGGGAGATTGTGAAAGCTTACGTCGTGTTGCGCCCGGGTTTTGAACCCTCGGAGGCGCTCGCGCGAGAATTGAGCGAGTTCGTCAAGGGGAATCTCTCTGCGCATGCCTACCCGCGTAAAATTGAGTTTGTGGAAGCTCTGCCCAAAACGCCCAGCGGCAAGGTGCAACGGTTCTTACTCCGGGGACAGAGGCCCACGTCATGAGGGGGGATCAGCCGCGGCTGGTCCCCTCGCGTTTTTCGGCTGTTGTCAATGAATTGCCTGACGAATGGCGTCTTGCGTAATGTTCCAATGTGAAGCATCCCAAACGGCCTTTTTATTTCGAATGAGTATGATTTGTGGCGACTGGTGAACGACATTCAGATCATGGGCGATTTGATTGGAGACATCACGGGACTCAATGACTTTCACCATGATATATTCGGTGTTTTCGTCAGGAGCCCCATTCAGGTAAGACTGAAACTCGCTCCATGCGTTTGCACTGATGGGACAGCGGGTACTGTGCTTGAAAAGCAGGACTGGTCTTTCGCAGGACTTCTCCAAAACAGCCTGCCACTCTTGATGGGTTGTGATTTCTTTCCACTGTGGCATTTCAAAGGCACTCCTCTCTGAAATCGACCTATATGGCTATGATATGAATAGTTTAACCATCTGTAGTTTTCAAGACAATCATCCTCCATGCTGGATGAGGATGCCGGGTCACCGCTCAAATCGCCTGTAGAGCTTGCAACACATCCGCTTTCAAATCGTCGATATGCTCAAGTCCGACCGAGAAGCGCACGAAATTGGGTGGGATCCCTGCAATCCGCATTTGCTCCTCCGTCATTACTCCTCGCCACATCGCTGCTGTGTGTACCACCAGAGAATCAACCCCGCCCAGGCTGACGGCGTTATACGGCAGTTTGAGGGCAGAAACAAAACGCTCAGTAGCCTCATATCCACCTTTGATTGCAAAGGCGATTACCGCGCCGAACCCCCGCATCTGACGTTTCGCCAATTCGTGTTGCGGATGACTCGCCAGACCGGGGTAATACACCCGCTCAATCTGCGGCTGCGCCTCCAAAAACTCGGCCAAGGCAAGGGCGTTGGCGTTGATGCGTTCGACTCGAATAGGTAGTGTACGCAGACCGCGCAATAGCAACCAAGCGTCCATCGGCGAGAGAACCGAGCCTATGGAGATATGCGTGCGCCAAATACGCTCCGCTAGCTCATGGCTGGTGCAGATGACGCCGCCTATTAAATCATGGTGTCCACCTAAATATTTAGTGGCGCTGTGCACGACCACATCGGCGCCGAGATCATGGGGACGCTGATTGATTGGCGACGCGAACGTGTTGTCGGCCACGACGATGATTCCACGCGGACGGGCTAGTTCCGCCACAGCGGCGATATCGGTCACCACCAAAGTGGGATTGGCCGGTGACTCCACCATGATGAGCTTTGTGTTTGGCCGAATCGCATCGGCAAACGCTGTGACGTCGGCTTGCTCGACCAAGGTGACTTCGACCCCAAACCGCGGCAGCAACTCGTCCATGATCTTGGCAGTGCTCATATAATGCCGCGTCTGGGCGATAACATGATCGCCTGCGCTGACGAGGGCTAGAAGGGTTGTGGAAATTGCCCCCATCCCCGAGCCGGTTACCAGCGCCGTTTCTGTGCCTTCCAGTTCGGCCATCACCTTCTCTACGCGTTCATGCACTGGATTGCCGTAACGTGTGTAGTACCGGGGATGGTGAGGGGTTTTCGCCATGTCCGCAAATTCGGCGGCATTTTGTGCACGGAACGTAGCAGAGTAATAAATCGCCGGGGCTACCGTGCCGTCGTTGGACACCTCATCATCGGAATGTATCACTAGGGTTTCGTTGTGGAATCCACCGGAGCCCAATCCTTCATGACGATCACGTTTGTTCATGCTCTCCTTCCTCCTCGTATCAGGCTCAAGCGCCGCGTGAAGAACGCCAACCCTCTTTTCCAGCTTCTCACGAGCTTCGCCCAGCAAGCGCAAGCTCGGTTGGGAGACGATGAAAACCATATACAATTTCGCGATGAAGGATCAAAATACCTTGTCGCTCCTGGACTTCCCATCCGTTCAGCGCCGGCGGCCCCTCTCTGGGCCAAGTGAAACGGCGCGCACTCCCACGGCTCCGGTCCGCATATACATAGACCGGAGCCTTTTCGCGTTTGGTCCGTCTGTACGGGAGGTGGTCCGGCGGTGGGAATGATGGCGCTGTTGGCCCTGATGGTGCGCGAACTCGCCCTGTTTGTATCGTACATCAAGAATCATGCCTTTCCCCAGCCCCTTTCCGAAGAGGAAGAGGAACACTACCTCAAACAGATGGCGGAAGGGGATGAGCGGGCGCGCAACGTTTTAATCGAACACAACCTGCGCCTTGTCGCCCATATCGTTAAAAAGTTTGAAAACACCGGCGAGGATACGGAAGATTTGATTTCCATCGGGACCATCGGGTTGATTAAAGCGATCGAGAGTTTCCAGCCGAATAAGGGCACCAAATTGGCGACCTATGCGGCACGGTGCATCGAAAACGAGATTCTCATGCATTTGCGGGCGATGAAGAAGACTCGAAAGGACGTCTCCCTGCACGATCCCATCGGAATGGACAAGGAGGGCAACGAGGTCACGCTCCTGGATATTTTGCGGAGCGACGCGGATGATGTGGTGGACATCGTGGAAATGAAGCTGGAGAAGCGACAGATTTACGAGAAACTTCGCGAGTTGGATGAACGGGAACAGGAGGTCATCCGGGGGCGGTTCGGACTGCCCGACGGAGAAGAAAAAACCCAGCGCGAAATTGCGGAAGAATTGGGGATCTCCCGTTCGTATGTTTCGCGCATCGAAAAAAGGGCTTTGATGAAGTTGCTCCACGATCTGCGGCCAAGAAAACGGGGCGTGCGGGACGAGCGATGAGGTGATCCATGATAAGATGTTGAAAAAAGGGCCGTCCCGAAATGCGGTTTCGGGGACAGCCCCTCCAGGGTGGACGCCGTCAAGGGGTTCCCGCAGGGGTTCGGCCGGCCAGTTGTTGTTCCGCCAGCGCGACCAACTTCCGGGTGATGTTGCCCCCGATCGCCCCGGTGTCCCGGGTGGTCATCGTTCCCCAGTATCCGTCGGAGGGCACCTGGATGCCGAGTTCCTGAGCCACTTCGTATTTCAATTGGTCCAGGGCCCGGTGCGCTCCGGGAACGACCGGAGTGTTGCGCTTTTGACCATACGCCATAGCATTCGCCTCCCGAGTTTTTTGACTTATCGTTTCCGATCTTCTCCGGTCGTATGCGGTTCATAGCGTGCTCTGCCGGAGTGGGGAGGGGCGGGCAGGTGGTGCGGTGTTCTGTTACAGTTTTCCGAAAAGGAGGAGCGCGATGGCAGGCCGGATTCTCGCCGTAAGCGACATCCACGGACTGTACGATGAATTTTGTGCCTTGTTGGACTTGGCCGGGTACCGGCCGGAAGAGGACCGGCTCGTACTGCTCGGCGATTACGTGGATCGGGGACCGAGGAGCCGGGAGGTGGTGGCGATGGTCCGGGAACTTTCCCGAAGGGGGGCCGTCGTCCTTCGCGGCAACCACGACGACATGTTTGTGAAATGGCTCCTCGAAGGCGACGACGCCTTTTGGAGAAGCGGCGGCCGGACTACTGTGGAAAGCTATTTGGCCGGAGTCTGGGACGGACGGGACCGGGAGGCGGCCAGGAGGCTCATTCTCGAACGGCACAGCGAACACGTGGAGTTTTTGCGTTCCCTCCCCTATTTTTATGAAACCGAACAGCACATTTTCGTGCATGCCGGAATCAATCCGCTTTACGAAGACTGGAAACAGACCCCCCTCCGGGAAATGCTGTGGATTCGGGAGACGTTTTATAACCGTCCGGTAAGGACTGGAAAAGTGGTGGTCTTCGGTCATACTCCCTGCGTGTTTTTTCATGGCCGGCCGGACGTTTGGTTTGGCGGAGATAAGATCGGCGTAGACGGAGGAGCCGCATTCGGCCATCAATTGAATGGTCTCGCCGTGACCGGTGCCGGCTATGAGACGTACGCGGTGAAGGTTTTCACTCGCCTGAACGGGTAGAGGCGGCCGCGTGGCGTTTCGGCGCCGAACCGTCACAAACGCTTCACAAAAATCCTGTTGTATTACACTTTACAGAGCAACGGTGCAGTGTTATAATACAGCCAAGAACAAGGGAACGACCTGGAGGGGACCTCGATGATCGCGGTGATGGAGTTTTACACCAATATCCCGAAGAAGCAGTGCGTGGTGTGCGGCAACGAGTTTGAAGAACAGCACGAATCGTATGCCACGGAATGTGAACACTGCATCAACATCATTCAAGCCGACGAATAAGAGGACGGACAAAGGGGCGGTAGAGGGGCGCCTTTTTCTCGAAACGCGGCGACGGGATCATCCCGTTGGCTGCGTTTTTGTTTCCGTCCAAATCCATCTCCAGGGAGAGCGATCCGCAATCCGGTCGCCGACGCGCGTGTCTGCCTCCAACATCAATCCCTGAACGCCGTGGAGAAGGGATACGGGCAAAGCGACCCACATTCGATCTCCTGAGAGAAGGGCGCGGGGAACGCCCGGGTCGTCGACGGGGGGAAGGCGGTCTGCGTGTACGGTATTGTCGGAGATGTACAGGTCGATCTCTTCCGTCCTCCCTTCCTGGTAGAACAGACGGGCGTGAACGCCGTAGGTCACGGATGGGGCGGGGGGTTTCCGGGTTTGGATGCCGATGTACCACCCGTCGGGCGCACGGACGGAGGACACCGTGTGGATGTCGGCGGCTCCTTTCCACTGAAGGCCCACGTTGTCCCGGACGGCGTCTCGAAACAGCAGGTAGGGGCTATTTGGCGCCTCCAGGTCGGGCTTCTCGTCCACCGGGAGGATGGGGTCCGGAACTTGGCCCAAAAGGTCGTTTCGGCGGACAAAAGCTTCGAGAAACGGGCCGATGACCCGGATTTGAGAGATGTATTGCCGGATGGCGATAAATTTTTTTTCTTCTTCCCCTTCGGAGAGAGGCAAGGAAAACCAGGCGTTTCCCGTCTGGGTCAGGGCCTTCGGCGGGACGAGGGCCCGAAAAGGTTCGTACATCCAGGGGACGGGATAATCGCCCCGGTGCACCAGGTAGGTCCACTGTCGGACTTCTTTTCCGAACCGGTACAGGGCACACTTGACAAAGGCCGACGCGGCCCAGTGGTCGGGATGCTGGTCAAAAGGATCCGGGTACACGATATCCGAAGGGTGGAACTGCTCCATCACATCGGACAAAAGTTGCACCAGTGCCGTACCCGTATACGGCGTCCCCGGGCGATACCCGAAAGAATAAGGAACCTCGGTGGCGCCGTTCAGCCCCCGGTAGGGGCGATTTGCGGCCCAGTGATCTTCCCACAGCCGGTGCAGGCCGCCGTCTGGAAATCCGAAGAAGAGCGTGTGTCCTTCGGGGAGGCCCAGGATTTTCATCGCCGCGAGGGTTTCCTGCCGGCGCAGCTCGCCGAGCCGCCGGTAATCGGCCGGAGAGGGGGAGCGCACGGCGAAAGCGTGTTCGGCGGCTCGCCGGTAGCCGTCCCCGCAAGTGAGAAGAACGACGCTTATTTCTTTTCCCGCCGCTAAGGCTTGCTGGATCAGGCCGGCTCCGCCGAGCGTTTCGTCATCGGGATGAGGGGCGATGAACAGGATTCGATCGCCAAAATGTCCGATATCGACAGCCGGGGGCAAGCCGGCGGGACGGATCCAGTCGAACAGGTAAGGGTAAAACCAGGCCGTCCCCAATCCCGCCGTCAACAGAACGACGGCGGCGAGCCGGACGATTTGTCGAAGGGCCATGGGCTCCATGGATCGCATCCCTCCCCTGCGGTTGAACGGTTCAACCCCCCGCCGAAGTGGCGATGATGCGAAAATGACGCTCACGATGAGTATGGTCGGCTCCGCGGGGCTTAACGCCTGTCCGTCCGCGGGAGGAGGGAGCGGATTTTGGTCACCAGCAAATCGATGGCCACTTGGTTGCGCCCGCCCTCGGGGATGATGAGATCGGCATAGCGTTTGGTGGGCTCGACGAACTGGAGGTGCATCGGCCGGACGACGGTCAAATACTGATGGATCACCGATTCGATGGTCCGGCCCCGGTAGCGGATGTCCCGAAGAATGCGCCGGATCACCCGGACGTCCGGATCGGTGTCGACAAAGATCTTGATATCCATCAGGTCGCGGAGCCGTTTGTCGTCCAATACCAGTATGCCTTCCAGGACGATCACGTCTTTGGCTTCCACCCGGATGGTCTGCGGCAACCGGGTGTGCTGTTCAAAAGAATAAACCGGCTTATCGATGGGTTGCCGCCGCAGCAGACGGCAGATGTGGTCGTACAGCAGATCATTGTCAAAGGCGTCGGGATGGTCGTAGTTCACTTTGCGCCGCTGTTCCATGGTCAAGTGACTCTGGTCCCGGTAGTAGGCATCCTGTTCCACGACGACGAGGTTTTTTTGGTTGACGTGCCGGGCGATGGCCCGGGCGACCGACGATTTGCCGGAGCCTGTGCCGCCGGCGATGCCGATCAGGACCGGGCGGCGCCGAGTCGCCGGGGACGGTTCGCCGGGCCTCGCCGGCGGCAGCGGCTTTCCCCGCCTCCAATCTTCCCGGCGATTTCCGCCGGGCTGCTCGGTGTGGCTTCTCCTCATGGTGCGCCCTCGCTTTTACGGTCGTGATGCCTGTGCTTTTTTTTCGTTGTCGAGGTGTTCGGCATAGGTTTGCGCAAAATAGTGTTCGCCCGATCCGTCTCCTTTGGCGACATAGTAATAATAGCTGTGGGAAGACGGGAATACGGCTGCCCGGATGGATTCGAGGCCCGGATTGGCGATCGGGCCGGGAGGAAGGCCCGTCCGGGCGTATGTGTTGTACGGGCTCGGCACTCGCAGGTCTTCGAAGGTCAGCACTTCTTTTTGGCCGACGACATATTGGACCGTGGCATCGATTTGCAGGGGCATCGCGGGCCGTTGGGCCAACCGGTTGTAGATCACTCCGGCGATGATGGGCCGTTCGGCCGGCACCTTGGCTTCGCGTTCCACCATGGAAGCGACCGTCATGATCTCGTGCCAGGTTCTACCCTCTTTCGCCGCCGTCTCCACCCAGGAAGGGGGGATGTGCCGTTCCAGGTTCCGAATCATTTGTTCGATCACGGTCCGGGGGGGCGTGCCTTTCATCCAAACATAAGTGTCCGGAAACAGATAGCCTTCCAGCCGGTGGCGGAAGGGGGCATCGGCGGGGATGGTCGACAGCAGGGGGCTTTCAAACCGCCCGTGGTCCACTTCCTGCAGAAAGGCTTCTCGGGAGCAAATGCCCCGGGACTCGAGGACCTTGGCCACCTGTTCCACCGTGTATCCTTCCGGGATGGTTATTCGGACGGAATCGGGGCTTGTCCGGCCCTCGGCGAGGGCGGCGGCCAGCCCCGGGATTCCCGTGCCGGGTGTGAGGCGGTACTGGCCGGCCTGTAGACGGGGGGCCAGACCGGTCGCCCAAACGTAAAACTGGAAGGCGGAGGTGTGCCGGATCAGCCCGGCTTTCTGCAATTGGGCGGCAATTTCCGACACCGTGGAACCCGGGGCGACGGTCACGGTAACCGGCGCGGCGGGCGGAACCGGGCGAAACCATGCGTACGCGGCGCCCAGCCCAATGGCCAGTAAAACGGCGCAACAGCCGATGATCCCGATTTTTCTCCAATCTAGTCGCACGGCTCGCATACCCTTGTCTCCCGCCCGCACCGGGCCAACAGGGCGGTCAGATGTTCTTCTGCTTCCTTTTCACCCGCTTGGATACACTCTTGCATTTTGGTGACGTCAAGGGACAGGATGTGCCCGACCTCGGGCCGGAGCACGAAATCGGCGTAACGGAGGTTCGTCCGGCGCAGGGCGACGGTCATAATCGAATAGGATCGGTAGAGGACTTCCAGCATGTTGCGGGGCTCGCGTTCCTCGTGTTCCCGTTCCACGTCCACCGCCACCACGACATCGACGCCGGCTTTTCGCGGCAAATCGGCCGGCAGGTTGTTCAGAACGCCGCCGTCGACCAACACCATGCCTTCATGGGAGACCGGGGCGAAGACGCCGGGGATGGATGTCGTGGCCCGTATGGCGAGAATCAGTTTGCCGCGCTCCCAAATGTAAGGCTCCCCCTTGACGAGGTCGACGGACACCGCCCGGAACGGAACCGGCAGTTCCTCGATGCGGACGTCCCCCAATCCTTTCTCTTGCAAGAGTTCCATGAACGCCCCCCGGAGCCGGTTCCCCGCCATGATGCCTCCTTTGCCCACCCCGATATCAACTAATTTATACCATGGATAAGACAGGATGAATTCTTCGATTTCTTCGATGTTGATGCCGGCGGCGACCAAGCCTCCGATCGCCCCCCCGATGCTCGTTCCGGCGATAAAATCCACCGGAATTCCGTGCCGTTTTAACACTTTCAAGACACCGATATGGGCGAGTCCTCTCACTGCTCCGCCGCCAAGGGCAAGACCGATGGTCATCCGTCACCCCTCCGCTTCCTCCCGAGTCTCAGTTTTCATTCTATACGGTTTACCTCCGGATTCAAATCGGGAGTGCCCGATGACGGGAAGCGCGGATTTGGGGCGCAACAGAGAGGCGAGCGGAGTTCCGTCTCGCCGGCGGGCCGCCGGGTGCGGAGGCGGCCGGCGCTGTCACGTCCTTTCCAGTCCTAACATTCGGCGCTGGGTTTCGCTTAATATCATAATTTTGGCAAAAGCTGTAGCCTTCACCGATCCGTCCGTTCCGGTGATCCTCGCTTCGATGTCGATGACGCGCCGGGTTTTTCGAAGCGGGTGAGCTCTGACTTCCAGGGTTTCGCCGTGTCGAATCGGTTGCCGGAACTGGACGTTGAGTTCGGCGGTGACCCCCACCAGGCCCATATAATAGGCCACGTAAGCCGCCGCCTCGTCCAGGACGGCGCACGTGATCCCGCCGTGCTGGATGCCGGGCCATCCTCCGTGCCAATCGTCCGATTGGAATACCGCCCGAACCCCTTCCCCTTCTCCGCGCTCAAATCGGATATGTAATCCCCGGGGATTGTCAGGGCCGCAAACAAAACACCGTTCAGTTCCCATCGCGTGTTCACCTGCTCGACTTTGAGTGGGATTTGCCAGCATTATAACAAAAAATGCTTGGGTTCGTATGGATGGTCGGGCCGTGTCGAGAAACTCTTCCCGTTCGACCGATCAGGAGGACCGGTGAATTTTGTGGTAAAATAGAAAGCGGTCAAAAAATATCGACGTCAGTCCCGAACACGAAACGGTGGGGCGTTGAGCGGGCGTGGCCGCCGGAAAATTCAAAATCGGCTTCCCGGCGCGGAGCCGGGGGCCGCACGAAAGGTCGAAGGGATGAATGAAGCGAAAAGTCTATGTCTGGACGATGAAGGAACAGATCGATCCGCACCGTTTGTCCGGAGCGTCGGCCGTTGTCATGGACGTGCTTTTGGCGACGACCACCATGATTACGTTGATGGAGCGGGGAGCCAGTGCCGTTTTTCCCGTTTCCAGTTTGGAAGAAGCCCGGTCGTTGAAGCGGAAGTGGTCTTCCCCGCAGGTGATAACGGGCGGGGAGGAGGAAGGAAGGCCCGTCCCCGAGTTCGATTTCGGACCTTGCCCCGACGAATACAGTCCGGAACAGGTGCGAGGTAAACACGTCATTTTTCTCACCACCAATGGAACCCGGGCGGTCCGGCGGGCGGAGGCCGCGGAGGACCTGCTGCTCGCCAGTTTGCGAAACGTTCCTGCAGTGGCGGATTATCTCGAACGGAGGGGGAGAGAGGCGGTCTACTTGATCTGTGCCGGATCCAAGGGCCGCATGTCGTTGGAAGACTTTCTGTGCGCCGGCCTGATTGCTTCCCGGCTCGATCCACAAGGATGGGTTTTGGACGACGCGGCAGCGGTGGCGAAGGAATTCGCCGCGGCCCAGGAAGGCCGGGTTTTGGATTGCCTGGTTCAAGGCCGGGTGGGAAAGTGGTTCTGCGAGAACGGCAGGAGGGACCTGTTGGATTTCGTCGCCGCCGTCGGGGCGAGCGAAGCGGTGGTTCGGGTGGAAAGCGGCCGGTTGAGAATGTGCATCACGTCAAGTGAGGGGTTGTCATGACACAAGACAAGAACATTCAAACGTCGGGCCGCGGGACGATTCCCGTGCGTCCCGGCGAAGAGTTGGATGCGGAGGCGGTGGGGCGATTTCTTAGCCGGCACATACCAAATCTGGAGAACGGACCGATCGAAGTGGAACAGTTTCCTTCCGGAGCTTCGAATTTGACGTATTGGATCCGGAGTGGAAGTTGGGAGGCCGTGTTGCGCCGGCCGCCGTTCGGTCCGTTGCCTCCTAAGGCCCACGATATGAAACGGGAGTCGGCGTTTTTGAGCCGCCTTCACCCGGTCTTTCCCTTGGCGCCGAAACCGTATGTGTTCTGTGAGGACGAATCGGTGATCGGAAGCCCCTTTTACGTCATGGAACACCGGAAGGGAGTGGTGTTGGACGCCGAGTTTCCGGCCGGTGTGACCCCGACGCCCGAATTGTGCCGGCAAATTTCCCATACCGTGGTCGATACATTGGTGGAACTGCATACCATTGACTACCGGGCGGCCGGACTGGCCGAATTCGGGCGTCCCGAAGGATTTTTGGAGCGACAGGTACGGGGATGGATCGATCGGTACCACCGGGCCAAAACGGACGACTTTCCGGAGGTCGCTCGGCTGACCCGTTGGTTGACGGATCATCTTCCCCCGTCCCCGTCTCCGACGGTCATCCACAACGATTTTAAATTGAACAACCTGTTGTTGGACCCGGCGGATCTCACCCGGGTGGTGGGGGTCGTGGACTGGGAAATGGCGACCATCGGGGATCCGCTGTTCGATTTGGGGGTGTCTTTGGGGTATTGGGTTCAAAAGGACGATCCGGAGCCGTTAAAGAAAGTCATCCCCACGGTGACCCAAATGGACGGATTTATCACCCGGGACGAGTTTATCCAGCGTTATGCGGCAAAAAGCGGCCGCGACGTGTCTTCCGTTCACTTCTATCTGGTGTTTGCGTACTTTAAACTGGCGGTCATTCTCCAGCAGATCTATGTGCGCTGGAAGCGGGGGCAGACTCAAGATCCCCGGTTTGCCGGGTTCGGCGACCGGGTGCGGAACATCCTCCGGCACGCTGTCGAATGTATTCCCTACAGGATGCGATAAAACCAATCTGTGATCGGCCGGAAGAGGGCTTCGAGGGGGGCCAAGGGTTCAAAACGCAGGTGGAGGCGCCAGTGCACGAGGGCCGCCATGGCGAGGGCCGCGACCGAGAGGGCGCCATGGACCGCCAGTTCTCGTTTTTCTCCGGCCCGCCACATGGCGGGCCATTCCAACATCGTCCCCGCGATGAACAAAAGGGCTACCCACAGCATGCCGCCACCTCCCCCCGCGGGCCAGTTTCGCTTAGAGGTTTCCCGGCGCAAGTCGCCGTATTCCTTACGGGCTGCACGGAGGGTGTGCTGCTCGAAAGGACGCGTCACACTCCGGCTTTTTGGAGGGAAACACACAATCCCGAGGAGGAAGGTTCAACCAGCAGTGTTGCGCCGATGGAAGAGGCCCGCTGTTCCATCAGCCGCAGCCCGTAATGCGAGTCGCCGGAAGGGGGCCGGGCATGCTGCGGCGAACCGTTTCCGTCGTCGCGAATGGTGAGATTCCAGCGTCCCCCGCTGTTCGACCACAGGAAGACGACTCGGGCGGCCCCGGCGTGTTTGACCGCGTTCACCACCGCCTCCCGCGAGATCGCCGCTACTTCCCGCCATTCCCTGGCTGTCAAGTCAGGGTCCTCTCCCTCGATTTGGACGTTTACCCCCAAACCGGCCCCGAATGCGACGAGGTGTTCCCGCCAGCTTTCGCCGCTTTCCACAGGAGATCCGGTGGGTTGGATTTCGAGGATCGTCCGGCGGAGTTCACCGTCCACTTCTCTCAGCGCTTCCCGGATGTCGTCGAGGGATTCCGTTGCCGGATGGTCTTGAGGCAACAATTTTTTAGTATTTTCTAGTTTGACACCGATAAAAAACAGGGTTTGGCCAATGTCGTCGTGGAGTTTTTCCGCCATCCGCCGGTGCTCGGCGTGGAGCAATTCTCGTTCCCGCGCTTTGGCCACCTCGCGCTGGAGAGCGTCCAGCCGGCGGAACAGTTGTTTCGATACCGCGGCGGTCACCAGCGCGGCCAGCAGGGCGGTGATCCAGTGCGACGTTTCCATGGGCAAGAGGCTGAGGAACCAACGGGTGTGCCGGATGAGCTCGAACAGGGCTACCACCAATCCCGGAACGATCCAAAGGGCGGCTCGCACGGTTTTCTCGCTCATGGAATTTTCACCTCTCCTTTGTATTGTCCTCCATTTCGGGCGGCCCGACAAGTCCCGAAACCGCCCCGACCCGGCGTCACAGGGGTGGTGAGGCGGTTCATACAATGGAGGGATGAGTCGGGGAGGGAGCACCGGTGAACGTGGTGTGGTTTGGGCACGTGCCTTGGGAGGATTTTGCCGATCTCCGTCGGTTCTGCAACATCCCTGCCCGCGTACTGTATTGGGTCGACGGTCCGGCTCCCCGGTCGCCTCTCGCTCGGGTGTCCCATGGCGAACCGATCGAGCGGGCCGGTGCCGACGTGCGGAGGATTTCGTGGCGCCGGGCCCTCGAGCTGCCTCCGGATGAAACCGTGGCTTTCATTTCCCATCCTTTGTGGCCTCTTTTGTTCCGGGGATGGCGTCCGCGACGTCTCGTGGCGGTATGGCCGGAACCCTCAGGCGAGGATCGAGGGTGGTGGTATCGATTCGCGACCCTCGTTTCGGGGGCCGTGGACGCAGTTTGGGCGGTTTCCGAGCCGATGTATTTGCAGGAATCCTTTCGCCGGGTCGGCGTCTTTTTCGCGGGGGGCGGCTCGGAGGTGCCGGATCGGGAGGGGCCTGGCGAAGCGGAGGAACTGTTTGTCCGGGTGGCGGACCGGTTGATGCGCGGAATGTCCGTCGAAGATTTAGAAGCCGTCCAATGGCGATCGCGGGTGCGCGATTATGAAAAGCTCCTCCAATCTTCGGGACCTCATGAAACGGTTCTTTTTTTGACGGCCGCTTATCGTTACCTGCTTCACGACCCCAAAGCCGAAGAGGATCTGTTGCGATCCTTTGAGCTGGCCGTTGTCGCCGGCCGGCCCGATTGTCTCCGAACCCACTATCGGTTTCTGTCCGCCGTGCGGGCTCAGGCGGGAGACATCGAGGGAGCGGTTCAGGTGTACGGCGTTACCGCTTTGGAGGAGGGCGAGCGGCGGGAATACGACCGCCTGCGGGATTGGGTCGGCCGGGGGGAGCGGGAATTGGCCGCCGCCCGGATCTATTGCTTGAACGACGACTTCCGGTCCGCCTCCCGGGTGTTGCGGGGACTATCCGGGGATGCGGCCCGGAGACTTCGGGCGGAAGCGGCTGTGCGGGCCGGGCGGTGGGCCGATGCTTTGCAGGAATGGGTACCTGCCGACGGGAGGATCCGAGCCCGAAGGCGGGATGCGGCGGTGGTGCGGGGGACGATCGACCTGCTGCGGGGGAACCGGGCCGGCGCCGTTCACCATTTCTTGAGGGCGGCGGCGGAAGACATTCAGGCTCTCGGACGGCTGTTGGAACTTCGGGCGGTCGACAAACACCTCGAACGGTTGGCGGGAAAGGGTGAGAGCTTCGATGAGAGCGGTTCGAAAGAGCCGGGGCAATCGGTTGACGGCGATGATGCAGGTGCGCAATGAGGCCGACCGGTATTTGTCGACGGTGCTGGAGGATCTGTCCCAATTTGTCGACGATATCGTGATCGTGGACGACGCCAGTACCGACGGAACTCCGCAATTGTGCCGTTCCTTTTCCAAGGTCGTGAAACTGGTGGTGTTAACCGAGTCTCATTTCGGCCGGGAGTGGAAGTTGAGGGAGCTGTTGTGGCGGGTGGCGGTCTCTACCGGGCCGGATTGGCTCTTGGCGCTGGATGCCGACGAGATATTCGAAGATCGGGCCAAAGACCGCATTCGCGCGCTCATCGACCAGGACCGCTACGATTGGGTGGGGTTCCGGATTTTCGATTTTTGGGGGGGATTCACCCATTATCGGGAGGACGAACACTGGAATCTTCACCGGCGCTTCACGCCGGTGCTGGTCCGATACTTGCCCGGGTTTCATTATGTGTATCCACCGATGGACCTGCACGTCCCGCGCATTCCTCTGACATACGCCGCCCTGCCGGGAACCTGTTCCGGCTTGCGGATTAAACATTTCGGATGGGCCGGGACGGCGGAAGAGCGCCGGAGAAAATACGAACGGTATCGGGCTCTCGATCCGGAGGGCCGCTGGGGCTGCGACGCCCAATACCGGTCCGTTCTCGATCCGAATCCGAGGCTGGTGGAGTGGAGGGAAGAAGGGGAATGAGGCGGGTAGCTCTGCTGACCCACAGTTTTGCGGATGCCTACAATGGGCGTCCGGATCGGATCTTCGGAGGCGGACTGGAGCGGTACTTGTACGATCTGTGCGGGGTGCTTCGGGAAATGGGCGTACATCCGGAGATCCATCAATTGTCTTTTTCCGGGGACTTTCACACGGAGGTGGAGGGCATCGAGGTGTTCGGCCACCCCTGTACTCCGGAGACGGCCCCCTCCGTCTTCGAGGGGATGGCGGATCAAACCGGTGCTCCGGTAATTTATGCCAGTTTCATTTGGCATCGGATCCGGTATCGCCCGGGAAGCCTCGGGATCTGCCACGGAATTAGTTGGGACCGCGCCGACCTGCCCGCGGTCGAGAAAGAAGAAGTGATTCGGGCGGTCCAAGGAGCCCTGGATCAGTTGGAACGGATTGTTTCGGTGGATTCCCATTTTATTACTTTTTGCCGATCGACCTGTGTGTACGAAGATGAGAAAAAAATCGTGGTGTTGCCTAATGCGGTGGACACGAGGCGGTACCGCCCCGATCCGGCGGCCCGCCGCCCCGGCTTGGTGCGTGTCTTGTATCCCCGGCGGATCAGTTGGGAACGCGGGATTATTCCCATGATGGTGGCTGCGGACGAAATATTGGACCGGTATCCCCAAACGGTGGTGGAATTTGTCGGGGAAGCGGTGAACGGCAGTCCCGTCGCCGAGGCCTTTTTTCTTTGGATGGAGCATCACCCTCACCGGCAGAGAATCGAGCACCGCGTGCTCTCGTTCGAACAGATGCCGGAGGCGTACCGCCGGGCGGACATCGCGGTGATTCCCAGTATTTTTTCTGAAGGCACGTCGTACGCGTGTCTCGAGGCCCTCAGCAGCGGGACGGCAGTGGTGGCCGCCAACGTCGGCGGGTTGAACGACCTGATTCTCGACGGGTACAACGGGCTTCTGGTGGCTCCAGATCCGGACGTCCTCGCCGAAGCCGTCGGGCGGTGCATCCGGGAACCGGGGCTTCGGCGGGAGTTGGGACGGCGGGGGCGGGAGACGGCGCTGGTCTTTGACAAGAAACGGTGGCGCTCCCACTGGCGGGCAATTCTGGAGGAGTGGACGGCGCTGGGGGCCGGTTAGAAGGGCGGGTCCACCGCAGCGGCCAACAGGAGGTGGCGATTGCGGAGGGCCCGGGGACCGTCCGGGTCGAGGAGCGGCGCCAACGCCGGATGGCGGCGCTGGGCAAAGGTGGTTTCCGCCAGCGCCCGGCCTACGGCGGGGGCTACGCGTCTCGGCCGGCGGCGTCCAGCCTCGGCAAACCACGCCGCCGCATCCGCTTCCCGCCCGGTTTCTAGATTCAGCCATCCCGCCACCAACAATTCGCGGTATCCAGGTTCCTGGACTTGGGATTCGTACAGGCGCGCGAGGCGAACCTTTGTTTCCCTCGGGGCTTCCAGAAGTCTGTAGGGCGAGGTGAACGCCGGAGGCATTTCGTCCGCCCCGAGCCGGACCTCGAGGGCCCCTGCGAAGGCGAGCCGCCAAGCACGCGGCCATTGCCGGCAGGCGTAAGAGAGGAGCCGGGTACGCAAGGCGCCGGAAAGGGATTCCCGGCACGCGCGGGCCAAGGCCAGGATTTCCTCCTCCCGGCCCAATAGGAATGCCAGTTCCGGTATGCGCCTCCAGGCCGGTTCGTATGCCGGCTGGATTTCGATCGCCCGGCGATAGTGGCGAACCGCTTCCTCCCACAACCACAGGTGTTCGCAGCACACTCCGGCGAGGTAGTGGGTGCGGTAGGTCCCGCTCCCGGAAGCGGAAGTGTACTTCGGCCCGGACGGCCCGATTTCCAAACCCTTCAGCAACAGGGGCAGGGCGAGATCGGGGCGGTCTTCGTCCAAATGCAGCACCGCCTGCAGCTCCAGCAGGTCGACAAAATCGGGATAGAAGGTCAAAGCCTGCCGGAGGAGGGTTTCGGCGTCTCGCCTCCGCCCGACCTCCCGCATGGAGAAGGCGGCCTTGACCACCAAGTCCGAGGCATAGCCGGCGAACACCGGTATCCTGGGGAGAGCGCGCTCGAAAGCCGCTAAGGCGTTGCGGTACTCGCACCGCTGAAAGAACTCCGTCCCGAGGGCGTACCACAACATCGGGTCCTCGGGATTCTGTTGAAGCGCCTCCCGCAAAATGGCCAGGTTGCGCTGGTTTTTCCCTTTTTTCTCGATGACCGCGTCCAGGTATCCCCGGTGGAGAATTCGGAGACCCGAAAATTCCGTTTGTGCTCCGGGGAGTTCGCGAATAGAGGTGACCACTTCTTCGTGAATTTTGCCGCGAAACCGGATGCCGGGGTGGTTCCGGAACAGGCGGCACGCGTGGTCGGTCACGTATTCTCCGGTGGTGCCGTCCCCGATGTGATGACGGATTTCAACAAAATAACCGTAAACCTTTTTATTTTCTAGTAGTTTACGGAGGTAGTGGGGATCAGGAGGGCACAGCATTTCGTCGGCGTCCAACACCAAAATCCACGGCATGCGGGCCTGAGCTAGACCGGCGTTCCTGGCTTTGGAAAAATCCCGTTCCCAGGGGACATCCATCACCCGGGCTCCGAAGGAGCGGGCGATTTCCCGGGAACGGTCCGTCGATCCGGTGTCGACCACCACAATTTCCGAAACCAGATCGGCCGCCGAAGCGAGGCAGCGGCCGAGGTCCTGCTCTTCATCCCGCACAATCATGCAGAGGGAAATTTCAAGGGACATGCTCACCGTCCTCCTTCTGGGGCCGCAGCCGCAACAGAGCTAAACGCGCCGCGGTCGCCGGGTTTCCGAAGGGGTGCCGGTTCCCCGACCGCTGAAGAGCGGCAAGGTGCCGGTCCGCCGTTTGCAACATGTCGTTCAGCCGGCCGGAGAATCGACCGAACGGGGAAGGGCGGGGAACGGCGGCGTCCCGGTCTCCGCTGCGGGAAAAGGATTGTTTCGCCCTTTCGCCGTCCAGGAAGCACCGGCGGAGTGTTTCCATGCGAAACCGGACCTCCGTTGCGTCCGGGCGGTGCGTGAGAGCCGCTTGATACCAGGCCAGAGCGGCGTCGTAGACCCGGAGCCGTTCCGCGACGGCGCCGAGAAGGAGGCAGGGGCGGTACGTCCCGGTTCCTTCCTCCCGGTGAAAACTGGAGGGAGCGGGTCCGAGCGATACGGCCCGGCGGAGGGACTCGGCAGCCGCCCCCCACCGGCCGTCCTCCAAGAGGTATGCACCCCTCCAGAAGTACAGGTCCGTATAGGCGGGGTAATGCTTCAATCCTTCCTCGCAGACGGACGCCGCTTCGGCCGGGCGATCGAGAGCGTGCAGACATCTGGCTTCGTATTTGAAAATCAGGTGGGCCCAAAAGGCCGTTTCGGGATCGACGCGCATCCTGGCCTGTCGAAAGGCCTCCAGGGCCGCTTCGATCTTTCCCAGCCGCAGGTATTCGACGCCGAGGTTGTACCAAAGAAACGGTTCTTCCGGGCGTTCTTCCAGTTCCATGTGCAGGAGGCGCACGTTGCGTCCGATTTTTCCCTTGCTCTGCACGACCTCCGGCCAATAGCCGTCGTGGTGGATCCGGATATCGGTGAGGAGGAAAGGCGCGTCCGGTCTCCGGCGGCATATGGAGGGGGTGATCTGTTCGTGGATGCGTCCTTCGAACCGGTATTCAGGCCGGTTGCGAAACAACCGGACCACCGGATTGATGACCGCCTCCTCCCGGCGGGGACCGGCGTAGTTGTGAACCTGCACGAGAACGGCTTCGCAGCCGGCATCTCGGACCGCTTCCCATACCTTCGGCCGGTCTTCCGGCTCCAGCTGTTCATCGGCGTCCAAGAACAGGATCCAATCGCCTCGAGCGTGCGCTAAGCCCGCGTTCCGTGCCCGGGCGAAATGGTCGCGCCACGGCTCGTTCACGATCCGGGCGCCGTATCGCCGGGCGATGTCGGGGGTGCCGTCGGTAGATCCGGTGTCGACTACCACCATCTCGTCTACTGCTCCCTGGACGCTGTCGAGGCACCGGCCGAGGATTCGGGCTTCATTCTTGACGATCATACACAGGGAGATCGTCGGCCGAGGCACGTCGGTTCCTCCTTCCGGTTCCCCTCCAGTGGGTGTGCCACCGGAATCCCTTCAGCCAATCGAGGCTTTGCCGCACGGCCCGAAGGTCATCGGCGAAGGTTTCCGGATGCGGATGTTCTCGGCACAGGGATTCCAATATACATCGGGCCGATTCGAGTGCGGAGGCTGCCGCCCCCGCTCGAGCCCGTTCCATTTCTGGATCCAGAGCCAAAGCCTGTTCGAACAGTTGTCGCGCTTGATCCCAGTGACCCTTGTCGTAAAGGAGTTCTCCGAGGAAGAACAGTCCTTCGGCGTCCAGCTCTCCCTGGGCGAGCAGGTCCAACAGCCGGTCGGCCGCGCGGTAGACGAATCCATTTTGGTACAGCATTTTGGCGTAATCGAGGTGAAACGGCCCGGCCGGGTGGCCGGCTAGGCGAGCGGCGGTGGAGAGGAGCCGGAGTTGGACAGCCCGCTCCATCAGCTTCCGGATCGCTTCCCGGTCTCCTGCGGATCCCGCCTGCGGGGCGGGATCGCGTTCCATCCACCGGTCGAGCGCGGCGTAGAGGCTCCTGAGGTGTTCTGGGATCATCTGATATACTCCGTAGGGGAGGGGCCGGTCTTCGGCCCACCGGCACAGGGCCAGATCGCGCGCCCAATGCTCCGGATCCCCGGTTTTCGGCCGGCCTTTTTGCAAGTACCGCTCGATCCGCGAATAGGCTTCGGTGAACTGGCCGGTTTGGAGGAGGCATTCCAAGTACAATGGTTCCCATTCCGCCGGCGGCTCCCGGTCCTCCTTTCCCCGAAGCAGTTGAAGGGCTTCCCGGTAGGCGCCGATTTGCCCCATCACCCGGGCAAGAACCCCTGGATCCGGTTGCGAGCCGCATAGAGCGGCCACTTCCAGGAGAATATCCGGGTCGGGAGTGCCAAGGGCCGCCAGCGCCTCCGCCAAGCCGGCAAGCGCAGGAAACCAACCCGGCAAGGCGGCCAGCGCCCGCCGTTCCAGCCCGGCCGCCTCGTCGAACCGGCCCAGCTCCCGGCACAATTCCGCCGCGGCGTGCAAGGGTCGAAACGTGTTCATGCCCGCTGTGCTCACGTACCGGTCTGACGGAGACACCCGGGCGGCTCGCCGGTAAGCTTCCAGAGCTTCTTCGAGAAATCCCTGCTCCCGGAGGGAGTCGCCGAACAATACGTGCAGGTCTGCGTAGTCGGGGTAGCGTTCCAGCTCCGGGCGCAAGGCCAATTCTACCTCGCGGGCGCGCCCGACGGAAAGGAGTAGGACGGCCAGATCCCGCCAGAGGGTGGGCCGGTAGGGCGCTTCCGGCGGCGCCGACGACACGGCCCGATACATCCAGCGGATCGCCGCCGCCGGCCGTTTCAGTTGGCTAAAGGTGATGCCCAGGTTGTACTGGTAAAAAGGATCTCCCGGGTTCTCCCGAAGGGCGAGACGTAATAGTCTTAAATTTCGGATGGGTTTATTTTTGCGGTCCAGCACTTCCGGCATGTATCCCTCGTGGTAGATGCTCCAGGGACAGACCTGGACGGAACCGGGTCCGAGCCGGCGCAGGATGGAAGGCGCAATGTCTTCGTGGATCCGGCCGGTAAACCGGTACATGTCCCGCCGGCGGAAAAGGCGCAAAGCCTGATGAAAGACCCGGTCCTCCGGTCCCGGTCCGACGGCGTTTTCGATGGTCACCCAGAAACCTTCCCGCCCGGAATGCTTTAATTCTTCCAACCAGCCGGAGTCGGCTCCGATCAGCACTTCATCGGCATCCAAACACAAGATCCAGTCCGCCCGGGCATGAAACAGCCCGGCGTTGCGGGCTTTTGCAAAATCCTCTTCCCATTCGATGGGTATCACCCGAGCCCCGAACTCCCGTGCGATGTCCGGAGTCCGGTCGACCGATCCCGTGTCCACCACGATGTATTCTTCCGCCACGGTGCGGACGCTTTCCAGACATCTCAGGATCGTCGATTCTTCGTCCCGGGCCAGGATGAGCACGCCGAGTAAAGGACGGTTCATCGGGAATCCCTCCCGTTTGCCGCGTGAGGGCGCGACGCGATATGGACGAGGAACGCCCGGGGAATCAGGTCCCCTGGGCGTTGAAAAAGACGTCGATGGTGGTCGGAGCGCCTGTGCTCGAGGAAGCGTAGGACAGGCGTGTATATTTCAGAAATCGAGAGGGAACGAGAACATCCACCGAACCGGAAGCCAAGCTGGAAGAGGTCCGGTCGATGTACCAGTGGGTGCCGTCGGCGCTGATCTCCACCTGAAGATTGGCTGCGTTCGGTCCAGCGTTGTAGACAAAGAAGGAATATGTTCCCAGGTACGCGGTCGTGACCGGGGAAAGCGGCGTGTAAGCGTCTGCTGTTTGGACTCCGGTGTTGGCGACTTCGACGAAACTCTTTTGCGAAATCGAGGTGACGCTGCTCAGGGTGCCGGCGGTGATGGTGGCGCCGAGGACGCTGGAGATGGTGCCGTTGAGCAAGTTGGTCAGGGTGCCGGCGGTGACGGTGGCGCCGAGGACGCTGGAGATGGTGCCGTTGAGCAAGTTGGTCAGGGTGCCGGCGGTGACGGTGGCCCCGAGGACGCTGGAGATGGTGCCGTCCAAGGAGATGTTGGTCAATCGCCCGGAGCCGTCCGTTGCGAGGGCCCGACTGGTGTTCGTGCCGTCGCGCCCGAAGATCAACATCCGAAGGTCGTCGGGATTGGTGTTGAAAATGGAGAAATTAGGCAACGGTATTCCCTTCCTTTCTGAAAATCCAGGGCCCGACCTCTGGGTGTACCGTCGGCCCGTCGTTCCTCGACAACATATGGGGATGGAAAAGAAATCGGCCGGACCGACGC
This sequence comes from Alicyclobacillaceae bacterium, assembly GCA_029961045.1. Classification (GTDB taxonomy): domain Bacteria; phylum Bacillota; class Bacilli; order Kyrpidiales; family Kyrpidiaceae; genus JASBVN01. The sequence continues at coordinate 28,697 of JASBVN010000014.1, forward strand.
CCAGAAATTGAAAAAATGTGCGGGGATCCGGATTCTCTGTGGGATCGCCGGGTTCCGGAGTTGCATAAGGTGGGAAACGATCAGAAACAGGGGAAAATGAGGGTGTGCGATGTTTCGGGAATTGATCGAACAACGCGTAACCGGCGACAGCCTGCAGGGATCCACCGTTGTCGAATTGGTCGATCTGGAGGTCTACACTTTTGTGGCGGTGAATCTAGGGCCCAATTCCGCGGTGGTGGCTCTTCAAATCACCCCGGACAAAGGGACGTATCTATTGGACAGCCTCTTTGTGGAAATTCCTGCGCATGAGGCGGCGACCTTTGTGCCGAAACGTTTCCTGCGGTATGCCCGGCTGGTCTTCCGTTCTGCGGTCCCAGGCCGGCCGACCACCTTGGCCATCGTGTTCAACGGGCAATGAGATCCGGAGAGCGGAGATTCATTCCAGCAGAGCGGGGTCGATCGTTTCGTTTTGGGCCACCCAGGAGGTCAACCAGCCGTGTTCGATGGCCGTCTCCCCCCAAATTTCCAACAGGACGGCCCGCAGCCGTATGTCCTTGGTTCCTTCAATCAGCCGTTCGTAAAGTGTGAAAAGGCCGCCCCACGTCGGAGCGGGAAAGGGGAAGCCGGCGGGCTGTTGCACGGCGGGTTCACCCATGCGCCCCATCTGCCTCTGCAAGCGCCTCCGGTGGATCTCCAGGCGCTGTTTCATCCGTTTCCATCCCAATTGCGTTTCCCCGTGCCGCCCGCGGCGAAGAGGCGGGTCCAGCCGGCGGATCAATCCGTCGATGGTGTGCTGGGCCAGTGCCAGCGCGTAAAGGGTCTCTTCCGGCGTCAGCGGAAGGGAACGGCGAATGGCCTCGATCTGAGAGGATCTGAGCGGAGGTCGGGAGTCGGGGACCGGCGGGGTGCGGGTCCGGCGTCTGCAGAGTTTCACGAACGTTTCCTCCCTGTTCGCATTCCGGTCGGGGGGCCCGAGCGCCGGTGTTTGACGGAACGGCGCTCGTTCTCGGCCGGCTCAAGGGGATGTCCGGCGTATCTCACACCTGCCGTCCGAGCGATCTCCGGATCGAGGGCAAACAGATCTTCGCGCCCGAGCTCGGCGATCGTGCGTTTACCGAGCGCCCGCACCCCGAGAGCCATTTCGTCCGCACAGGATTTCAAATACCGGGCCAAGGAATGCGCTCCCTCCACCGGATCGAAATGCGCGGTCCGCCGTCCGGTCATGAGCACGAGCTCCGTCGGAGGTTCGAAGGGTAACGTTTTGGCCAACTGCCCGTGGCAGACCGCGTAAAGGGCCGGTGTTCCTACGGCCACGGCGTCAGCCCCCAGGGCGAGTGCCTTGAGGTAATGACCGGGGGTGGCCAATCCTCCCGACACAATCAGGCTGACTCCGCCGGCGCCCGTTTTCTCGAGGTAATGGCGGGCGCGGCACAGCGCAAAAAACGTGGGCAGACCGAAATCGTCCTCCACCAAAGGCTCGCTCCCCTTCGTTCCCGCTTGGGATCCGTCCAGGGTGATGAAATCGACGCCGCACTCGAGAAGGGTTTCCAGACATCGCTCGATGTCGTCCCCCGGCGCGATCTTGGCGCCGACCGGAGCCCCGGCCGACAGGTCTCGCAAGTGGGTGACGAGGCGGCGCAAATCGGCGGTGTTCCGCAATCCCGGGAATTGTTCTCCAATTCGGGCCCACTGGCGGGGACCCAGCCGCAGATGCGCGCGGGCTTCTTTGAGTTCTTCCGGGGGGATGTGAATTCCCAGGCCCGCGGAAGCCCCTTGGCCGAAATGGATTTCGACGGCGCAACAGCGCCGGAGAAGTTCCGGTTCCTTGGCCCAGTGAGCCCGGCTCCATTGAAGAATAAATCGCCCCTCCGCCTCCTCGACGTCGGAAAGCAAGACCGCCCCCTCTCCGGAGTTGACCACGGTGCCGACGGCCGCGGCTCCTCCGAGCAGGGCCGCCCACACTTCCCTGGTGATTCCGATTCCGTATCCCATGCCGCCGATGAGGATCGGAATGGACAGGTGCAGGGGCCGCGACGCCCGCGGGCCGATCACCGCCGAGAGGTCGACGACTCCCGACGTGGCCGCCCGGGTGACCTGGGCCGGAGTGAATCCGATGAAATCGAAGTGGGGGTACGTTTTCGGCGAACCCATGGGGCGTTTGATGACTTCGCCGGTGGCGGCTCGCAGGGAATTTTCGATCAGCGGCAAAGGCCCGGTCCGCCTGGTCGCTGCGATGAATTCCAGGAGATTGTGCCGGTATGGGTCCGAAAGGAGGGTGTTCAACAACCGGTCGGCGACTAGGTTGAAAATCCTCCGCAGGAAAACGGTCGCCAGAACGCCGGTGGACGCCAGGCTCAACATGCTTCCGGCAAAGGCGGCCAAGATCAGTTCGGTTCCGGTGGTCATGTGGCGCGCCGCCCCCATCGCTTAAAGAGTTCTCTGTGTGCGCGCTCGTCGGCGGCGTGTTCGAGACAAATGCGCCGGACGACGGGATCGGGATATTGACGGACCACCCGCTCGTAATGGCCGATGGCGAGTTTTTCCGTCCAGGCGTCCCAACGGGCCATCCAGGACTGGGGGAAAACGGTGCTCATGACGATGGTGATCCATCCGGCTGCGTGGCCCAGCCGGGCCGGGGCCGGCCGGCCGAATAATTGATGGTACAAGGTGCGCAACCTGCGGGCGTGGATGTGTTCGATGCGGGCGGCGGCGTCCAAAAAGGCCACCAAATAGTCGCTTTCTCCCGCCCGGCGAAGTTTGGCGGCCTGGTAATGGAACATTTTTACTTGCTGAATCTCCAGGGCGATCATGAACCGCAAATTGTGCAGCAGTTCCCGCCGGTCCATGGGACGGTCCGGCTCATGAAACCGGAACTTGTAGCTGGAGACGTATCCTCGCCACCAGCGCCAAAGGACAAAACCCACGATGACGAGGACCGATATCCCGGCGGCTCCCCCCAGAATCCAAAGTGCTGCGATCCACCACTGCATCCGGTCGTTTCACCGCCCCTCCCGTTCTTCCACCTCCACACTCCTCTTTCAGTGTTTCCATCTTCCGGATTTCCGTAAACGGCGCACAGGCCCATGGGCATTGGCGTATAATGGGGCAGCAGCGTTTCATCTGCCCTCGAGACGCCCGGCGGGGTCGGACGGCCGGCCGGGTTCCGATAAATGGTTGAAGCCGGAGTGGAATCCCCTGCCCTCTCCCGCGCCCGAAGCCGGCCGGTTGCGGGTCGAAGGAGATCGTTGGAGGTCGGAACTTCTTTCCCGGACTCCCATTCACGCGGGTCTTACTGCGGTGGCCGGGGAAGGGAGGGTTCGGGTTGAAGGTCGAGTACGGTGGTTTCTCCGGGCACTCCTCCGGTGGTTGTCTTAAGGAAACAGGCCGAGGGATCGCCGGGCCCTGTCGGTCCGGGACAGGAAAAATTCCACGAGGTTCCCGACCTCGGAGCGGAGATCGTCGGAGAAAGGCCCGAGGTCCCGGAGAAATCCCTCGCAGTGCACCCGCATGGGATGGGTTTCGTTTTCCACTCTGGGGTTGGGCACATGGGTGACCGGACAGGCGATTCCCCTGGCGGCCGCCTCGCCTTGCACGAGGTGCGCCAATTCTTCGATGCCGACCACATCGGTGACTTGGTTGTAGATCCGGTATTCGCCCGGGTTGCCGGCGGCCACCGCTCGGACGAGGGAGAGGGCCGCGGATTCCACCGAAATAAAGGGTTTGCGCAGCCGTCCCAGGCCATACACCGTCAGACCGGCTCCCGTTGCGCCTTGGGCGCAAAAGCGATGGACCACCACTCCGAAGTAGGGGTCGCAGTCCAGACGGGTGACGAGAGACGGGTCTTCTTGAAAGTCGTTCCAATTGAGCCCGTACGTAATCGCCGTCCGCAGTTCCGTGATCGGCAGCCTCCAAATCCGGTGGGCAAGGTAGAGGGTGTTGGCGTCGTTGGCCTTGCTCATGTGATACCAGGAAGTGGCCATGCCGGGGTAGGGAATCGTATCCTCGCTCCCGTCCACTTGCACGGTGAGGCGACCTTCGGGAATGGGAAAATTCGGCGCACCATAGATGCCCATCGTGGTGGTCATGACGAGGTGGACCGGTTCGCCGCAACCTCGGATGGCGAAAACCAAGTTTCGGGTGATGCCGTTGTTGATGTCACACGTCAAGTGGGCGTGGCGGAGGGACTGGGAGGCAAAGGGAGCCGACGGTTGCGCCGCCAGATGGACCACCGCCCGCGGCCGCTCCCGCTGCAAAAGACACTCCGCCGCGTCGGGACGGCGTAGATCCATGGCCTGGAAACGGAGGTTGGGCCGTTTCCGGCGGGCTGCCGCCATGCGGGCCCGAATGGAAGGGACGTCGGTGAATGAAAAGCCGTTGACCCGGCGAACCCACCGGCGGCGGGCGAAATTGTCGATACCGAGGATCTCTTCCTCGGGAAAAGCCTCGGCCAGGCGCAGGGCGGTCACCCAACCGATATATCCGTCAGCACCCGTTACGACGATCATCGCGTCACCCTCCCGGTTTGTTGTAGCCAACAGAACGTTTTCCGGATTCCCTCTTCCAAATCCACCTTTGCAATCCATCCTTTCTCCGATAGGCATCCTTCCCGGTACACCAGGTCCTCGCTTTCCGGGAGGACCCGACGGGTATATCGCACCTTCACGGAAATGCCGCATCCTCGGGCCACCGCTTCGGCGACTCTGGAGGCCGCTTCCCGGACCGGGTGGGTGAAGCCGACGAGATGATACGGTCCCCCGGGGTCGAACCGGTGGTGCAGGAAATCGGCATAGGCCTCCAGCAGGTCGTCGATGTACAGAAAGGAACGGGTTTGTTTTCCATTGCCGTGAACGGCGATTTCGCCTCTTCGGATCGCCGATTCGAAAAAAGCGGCCACCACCGATGCAGGCGGCCAGGAGGGGGAAGGACCGTAGACGTTCGATTGGCGGACGACCGTCACCGGAATGTCCCAAATTCGACCCAGGAGCGCGACCGCCTGTTCCCCGAGGAGCTTGGATAGAGCGTAGGCTGTTTTCGGTTTCGGGGGGGTGTTTTCCCGGATCTCCGTCGCGGACGGGTACCCCGCGAACAGCGGGGCGCACGTGGAGGGAAACAGATAACCGGCCAGCGACGGACTGTGCCGGGCCAATGCCGCGAACAGCGGACCGCGCCAGGCGTTGACGGACACACAGTGTTCCGGATTTTCCGCGCATTCCGGGACGCTGCTGACTGCCGCCAGATCGACGAGATAATCCAAGGATTGGCAGAACCGGGCGAGTGCGTCCGGATCCCGGACATCTCCCTTCACCCATTCGACCGGCACCTTCGGGGGCCGGAGATCCAAAACCCGGACGTCAAACCCCTTTTCCTGGAAATAAACCGTCGCGCGGCTTCCGATGTATCCGGCTCCTCCGGTGATTCCGACGCGGGTCATAGACTTCCACCTCCCAGCGGGAAAGCCGCCAGTTCCACGAAGGCGCGGCAGAACGCTTCGCCTCCGGCCCGCCGGATTTCGGCGTACCGGCGGCGCACGGCCGCCGCGCACTCCGGTCCCCATTCCAGGAGGCGGTCATAGGGATCGTAGGTGACCTCTCGGAGTTGTTCGAAAGCTCCGGTTGCCGCCAGGTGGGAAAAATGGCGCGCAAACGCTTCGAAGACGATTTTCAACGGATCGCCGTCCGGGAGTCTTTCCCATTCCTCCAACACTTGCTGCAAGGTCCCGACGCCCCATTGGCCGGGATAGCTCTTGTGGAGCAAATACCAGTCCAGAGTTGGGTGTTTTTCGGTGCAGTACCGGTAATTCTGCCGGGCGGTCAGGGCCCTGTGCTCTCCGTCGACAAAATGCTCCTGGTGATAACCGGTCAGGCGGGGATCCACCCGGAAACTCACTCCCCGCCGGTACAGCCGGTATCCCATTTCCCAATCGGCAAATCCCCATTCGGTGAACCGCTCGTCGAACAAGCCGGCGGCCAAGGCTTCTTCTTTCGGAAAGGAGACGTTTCCGGTGATGAAGCTCATCCACGGAAACCGGAAGTTTTCGAGGTTCTGGCCGTGTCTTCGCAGGACGGCTTCCCACATGGCGTACAGGGGATGGCCGTGTTCCGACGGGCGGATGGCGAAGGATGCCAGTACCTCGGGCTGAGAGACGTCCTCGCAGCTCAACAGCGTTTGGATCCCGTCGGATGCCGGCCCGGCAGACTGTGCCCGCTCGCGGAATCGGGCGGAACGACTCAGCAAAATTTCGATGTCCCGCTGCTGTTCGGGGTGGAGCTGAGAAAACAGGCGGGGGTAGATCCGGACGGGCACCCATCCTCCGACTACGGCCAGGGGGCCGGGGGCGGTCTCGTGATGGGCCAGGTGGCCGGCGACGGCCAGCGGAGGCAGAATCATGTCCGCGTCCAAGGAGAGGATGAGCGGATGCCGGGCGGCTTGGATTCCCTCGTTCCGAGCCCGGCATTTCCCACCGTGTTTCAAGGTCAAGACCCGGAGGGGAAACCGGTAGGTGCGAGTTGCGAGGGTCTCTGCCGTGCCGTCGGTGGATCCGTCGTCCGCCACGATGACTTCGAACCGGCCCTCCGCACCTTCCTGGCGGTCGAGAGCCGCCAGTGTGAGGAGCAGGGGTTCCCTGGCGTTAAAAGAAGGGATGACCACGCTCAGCTGCATTCCCTCTGGCCTCCTTTCCCCGTTCGGATTTTGGCTCCGGCGCCTCCGGGCCGCGTTGACGGCCTGCAGGGCCTTTTCTCGCCGGGTCCGGTCCAGGGCGGGGTCGGCGTACAGCCGGGTGGTGACGCTGGATGGATGGTGGATGCGGTAGGACATCAGGGCGACGGGGATGTGCCGGATGTCGCAGTATTCGGTGAGGCGCAGCCAGAATTCGTAGTCCTGGACCGGGTCGAAAAACGGCTCGTAAGGTCCGGCCAGTTGGGCGAATTGTCTCCTGTAGAGAAAGGAAGGACCGATGAAACAAAAGTCCAACAGGCGCTCTTTCGGCCATTCCTGGGAAGGAATCGGGTCCGGGAGCTGGCGTCCCCGAGCGTCGATGATCCGGTACCGGCTGTAGACCAGGCCCACCCGAGGGGGACTCCGGTCGAGCGTTTCCACGAGTACCCGGAGAAAATCGGGGTCGTAGACGTTGTCGCTCGAGATCCACGTCCAGTACTCGGCGGTTTCGAGCATCGCGAATCCCTCGTTCAACGAATGGGCGATCCCCCGGTTGTCCCGCCGGAACCGGAGTGTCATAGGCAGGCGGGAACGCCAGCGTTCCGCCGCGGCTGCGGTCCGGTCGTCGGCGCCGTCGACGACGACCACCAGGCGGTAATCTCGGAATGTCTGGCGGGCCATAGAATCGAGAGCGAGGTCGAGGTAGTGCGGTTCCTGAGTGAACAGGGGCATGACCACTCCAACGCGCATGGCACACCGTTCCTTTAGTGGGAGGGATGTTGGATGCGGGTAGCCGTTTTGACCACCCAGCTGTCCTACGGAGGAAATTCCCGGTTGGTGCTTGAATTGGCTCACGGTTTGCAAGCGTTCGGACACCGGGTGACGCTGGCGCTTCCCCGGTCGGCGCCGGCGGACTGGCCGGTTCTGTGCCCGCTCATCCGGGTGCCGGACTGGTCCGCCTCTTCGGTTCCGCCCTGCGACGCGGTCATCGCCGCCGACTACGTGACCGCGGAAGCCGCCAAACGGTCCGGGGTGCGGTGTGTCATCCGCTTGGTGGATCGGTGGGATCCCGGTTATTCGCCCGAACCGGACAGAGCGTACCGGGCGATCCGGGAAGCCCCGGTACTTTGGACGGTGTCCGAAAGTCTCCGGCATCTCATCCGCCATCACGCCGGCCGAGAGGCCGAGGTGTTGTCTCCCGGCGCCGACCCCTCGGTGTTCCGGCCGCGCCCCCGTCCTCCTGGTCCCCCGCGGGTGCTTCTCCTGGCCGCCCCGGAAGGGCCGGGCCGGCCTCTCCGCCGGCTTGGCGACGCTTGGGCGGCGCTGGAAGAGGTGCGCCGGCGCCTGCCGGAGGTTCAGATTCATGTGGTATGCCGGGACGGGGCCAGCCCTCCGGGCGGCGGGTGGATCCTCCACGGGCGATTGACCGACGAAGCTCTGGCCGGCCTTTATGCCCAGTGCGACACCTTCGTCTATCCGGATCCTTCCGACGAGGTTCCGCTGTCGGTGATCGAGTCGATGGCCTCCGGCACTCCCGTGGTGACGGTGTACGGGAACGGGATCGACGAAGTGGCGGTATCCGGTTACAACGCCCTGGTGGCTCCGCGGGGCGATGTGGAGCGAATCGCCCGGTACATCGTGCAGATTCTGTCCGACGAACCCCTCCGGCGTCACTTGTCCGCGGGTGCTTTGACCACGGCGCGGGACCGGACGTGGCGAACGTTCTACCATCAATCCGTCGTGGCCTTGGCCAAGGCCGTCTCCACTTGCCAATAAAATCGCTGCCATGTCCACCGGGCTGCGGTGCGGAGACCGCCGGCTCTTAGGCGCTCCCGCAACGCGTCGCCGGTCAAGACCTGAACGATCGCCCGTGCCAGAGCTTCCGGAGACCGGGGAGGTACCAGGAAGCAGTTGTCCCCGTGCACGGCGAAATCCCGCACACCGCCGCAGTCGGTGGTGACGACAGGCGTTCCGCAAGCCATCGCTTCGAGGACGGGCAGGGACAGGGCTTCAAACCAGGAGGCCAGGACGTACAGGTCGCACCCGGCGTACAAACGCGCCATTTCCTCGTCGGTGTTCGCCTCGGCGACGCGGTGCGGAACCGAAGTGGGAATGTTCACCCGTTCCGTCGAGACCATCAGCAATTCCACTCCGGGTACGGCCTGCCGGACCCGCTCCATGGCGCGAAAGAAGTCGGAGGACCCTTTGTAAAAATAACCATGACTTTCCGCCCGGTAAATGAAAAACACTCGGTACCGCTTTCGCGGCACCTCCGGCCTGGGCCGGAACACCGCCCGATCGACGCCGGGCTGGACGAGAAAACTGGTCCGTCCCGTGGCCCGGCCAATCTGTTCCTGCAAGGCCCTTGAGATCGCCAATACGGGCACCGGCAGCCGGTAGGTCTCCTCCGCCGCCCGTTTGTCCGGCACCCAGAGGGGTTCGTACCCGTTGGACAGGCGTACCACCCGCCCCTTGTTCGACCGGTAGGCCGGCATGACCGTCGGATAAAAGTTCGGAATGAGAACGTCGGCGGCCGGGATGTGTTCGGGAGTCAGGGCAGGTACCCGCACGACGGGCACACGGACCGGATAATCCACTGCTCCGCCCTCTTGGAGGAGAAGGGTGACGTCGTGTCCGAAGGACTGAAGGCCATTGGCCATTTCGGCGATCACCCGGCACCCTCCGCCCCGGTGCAGGCTGATGACGGGTATGACGATTTTCAACCCGGACCACCCCTTTGCTGGAGACGTTGGCGGAGCTGTGCCCGCTGCCGAACCAGGGAGCTGAACATCCGGTCGGCGGCGGGGTTGGCGCTCATGTTTTGCCCGTGCCACCGGTAGGAGACATAAGGCTCGGGCAGGTATCCCACGTCGTAGCGTTCCAGGGTTCTCAGCCAGAGGTCGTAGTCGTGTCCCTGGGCCAGATCGGGATCGAATCCGCCGAGGGACACAAAGATGTCGCGCCGCATCATGATCGTAGAGCCGTTGATAAAACAGTTGTTCATCAACATGGCGTAGAGGCGCGCCCGATCGGGTTCGTACGGAGCTTGCACGGTGTACGTGCGGATTCCGTAGCGGTCGATGACGTGGAACGACGTATAGCTCAATGCCAGAGACGGCCGGGCGGACATATACCGCCATTGGGCCTCCAATTTTCCCGGTTCGAACCGGTCGTCTGAAGAGAGCCAGCAGACGTAGGTTCCCTGGGCCGCCAGGAACCCTCGATTGAGGGCGGACGCTGCCCCCTTCCGGTTCTGCCGGATCACCCGGATGCGTCCGCCGAAAGCGCGCAGAACTTCCTGGGTTCGGTCGTTCGATCCGTCGTCGACGACGAGGACTTCGAAGGGAGGAGCCGGGTTCTGGATCAAGACGCTGTCCACGCATTCGTAGATGTACCGCTCGTGATTGTAAACGGGGATCACCACCGAAACCGCTGGAACGCCCGGCGGGGTCACACCCGGTACACCTCGCGCATCCATTCCAACGTTCGGGGCAGGCCCTCGTCGAGGGTGATTCGCGGGTCGTGGCCCAAGTCTCGGACGGCCTTGGAAATGTCCGGCCGCTTGCTCACGGTGTTGTGCCGGTCTTCGGGAAGGTACGTGACAAGGCTTTCCGGCGCCCCCGTCAAGGTCAAAATCTTGTCGCTCAATTCGCGGACGCTCCTGTACTCCATTCCGCCGATGTTGTACACCTCGCCCGGCCGGAACCGGTCCGCCGCCCGGACGAGGGTTCGAATCAGGTCGTCGATATACATGAAGACCCGGTAGTAGCCCTCGTAAACGGTGTAGGGCAGGCGGTGAAGGGCGCGGTACAGGAAGAGGCACACTACGCTGCGATAGGGATGGTAGTACTCCCCCGGACCGTAAGCGTTGAAAAGGCGCAGGCGCATGACAGGATTGCCGAAGCGCTTTTCGTAATTCATGATTTGAACTTCGTTGATCCATTTGGTTGCGGCGTAATCGTTATGGGGGAGGATCGGCTTTTCCAGGGGTAAGTCCTCGCGAAGGATCGGCTCCCGGACTTGCCCGTAGATTTCCGACGAACTGGCGAAAATCAATTTGAACCCTTTTTTCCTTTGAAATTCGAGAATATGCCGGGTTCCGACGACATTGGTCCGCCAAAGGGTGTCATAGTATTCTTCTCCGTTGATTCGTCCAAACTCGGCCGCCAGATGGTACACCAGGTCGTAAGGTTGCTCGAACACTCTTTCCAATTGACGGTAATTTCCGACATCCGCCCGGAAATACTGCTCCTCACCGCTATGGAGCAAATCGCACTGCCAGACTTCGTGTCCCGCCTGCCGCAGGGCGGTCACGAGCCTCCTGCCGACGGTTCCCCGGCTGCCGGTGACGAGGATGGTGCTCACGGTCGTTCCCTCCCCTGTGCCGGATCGCCCTCGCCCGGCTCATTTGGTTCGGTATCGACTCCAAACAGGAACAAATTCCGCTGCCGGGCGAAGGTTCGTTCGGCGGCGTACAAATCTTCCATGCGCCCGATGTCGATCCAAATGCCTTCCAGAGGGTCGTGAAACACGCGCTTGCCCGCCCGGATGGCGGCGAGGATTAAATCGGTCATCGGAAAAGGACCTTCGGGAATGAGCGCCAAGACAGACGGCGACAGGACGTAGATTCCGGCGTTAATCCAAAAGGGGATACGGGGTTTCTCGGCGACGCCCGACACCCGGTCTCCCTCCGTTTCCAGGACGCCGAACTCCACCGATGTCTCCGACCGGCGGGATACGACGGTCAGGTCCGCGCCCTTCGCTCCATGGCGGCGAAAAATCTCCCCAAAGGAGGCGGTGGTGAGAATGTCGCCGTTGACCACCAACACGGGTTCTTCGGTCCGCACGCGGCGCAGACCTCCTGCCGTGCCCAGGGGACGAGTCTCTTCCAAGTAGGTGATCCGGGCGCCCAAACGGCGGCCGTCGCCCAGGTAGGTTCGGAGAAGGGGGGAACCATATCCAACCGCGAGAGTGATGCGGTCGAATCCGTGCCGGACCAGTTGGCGGATCAACACCTCGACCACCGGGATGCCGTCGAGGGGCAGGAGGGGCTTGGGCAGGATGTCGGTCAGCGGCCTTAGCCGCATTCCACGGCCGCCGGCCATCACCACCGCCATCACCGGTCATCCCTCCTTTCCTCAAACCAGGTACTGGTCCTTCGGAAATTGATTTGCGCGACCGGCCATCCAGGCCAGAGTCTGTTCCAAACCTTCCCATAAAGATACCTGCGCTTCCCAGCCCAGGACGGCCTTGGCCCGGGACGAGTCGGCACACAGGCGCCGCACTTCGCTGCGGGGAGGGCGCAGGCGCCGGTCGTCCTGTTCGACGGGAAGATCCCGGCCGACGAGGGACAAGCTCACCTTCACGAGATCGCCGATGGAAATTTCCTTCCCGCTTCCGAGATTGAACACCCCGCCTACGGCGTCGTCCGTTTCCGCCGCCCGGAGAAACCCCTGGACCGTATCCTCCACAAAGGTGAAGTCTCGCTTGGGGGAAAGGTCTCCCAACCGGATGCGGTCCCCGGTCAGAGCCTGGGCGAGAATGGTGGGGATGACCGCCCGCATCGACTGTCTCGGGCCGTAGGCGTTGAAGGGCCGCACCACGACCACGGGCAAATCATAGGAGCAAAAGAAGCTTTCCGCCAGTTTATCCGCTGCGATTTTGCTGGCGGCGTACGGAGACTGTCCCTGAAGGGGGTGATGTTCGTCGATGGGGGCATAGAGGGCGGTTCCGTAGACTTCGCTGGTGGAGGTGTGCACCACTTTTTGAACCCCCCGGTCCCGGGCGGCGGTGAGGACGTTCAGCGTTCCGCCCACATTGGTTTCCACCACCTCCCTCGGGTGAGCGTAGGAGTAGGGAATCGAGATGAGGGCACCCAAGTGGAACACGATGTCGATGCCCCGCGCCGCCTCGGATACCGCCTCCGCGTCGCACAAATCTCCGGCGAAAATGTCCAATTCTCTTCGGACGGCGGGAGGCAGGTCCGACAGCCACCCCAAATTTCGGCTGGAATTATACCGGACGAAAGGGCGGACTCGTGCTCCGCGTTTGACCAGTTCCTCCGTCAAATGAGACCCGATAAAGCCCGCCGCACCCGTGACGAGGACCCGGAGGCCCGACCAGTTCATCGCAAATCCCGCCTTTCTTCCGCCTGCCACTTACCGCGGCGGCAGATTCCGTCCACCGGTTGCCCTTCCCTCCAGGGGCGAAATCCCAAGGCGGCGATTTCCTCCGCCGTCAGCAGGGGATCCCGGGCGTAAACTTCGGTTCCGAGCCGCAACAGTTCCAGGCCGAGTTCCACGGCCCGGCTGCCCTGCAGGCTCCGCACGCCGGGTTTATACGTCAAGCCGTCCAGAAGGATCTTCCCGAAGTTCCGGGCTGCCCGGCGCATGTGCTCCCGGTACCGGAGGTCGGCCTTTTCGGCCTCCGCCAGTAAGGGAGATTGGAGCCAAGATTGCAGGAATTCCAGATCCTTCGGCAGACATTCCCCGCCAATGCCGTAATCCACGTCGGCCAAATGCACGTTGGTCTTGGTGTTCACCGCTTCCCGGAGTTCGTCGAAATCGAGGCCGGCTTCGGAGCAGGCGAGGCTCAAGGTCTCCGCAAAGGAGATCTCGAGATAGCGAATGGAGTTTTCTACGATTTTGGACAGTTCGGCAATTTCCGGCCTGGTGACCGGATGAAGCGGGATCCCGCATCCGGCGTAAAAGCGGATTCCCGCATCCAGGCAGGTTTCCGTCATGCCTGCGATCACCCGCACGATCCGGGCGGGGTCTTCCTCCGCTCCGAATAAGACCCGGTGAGGCGCGTGAACGAGGTGAAAGTCCCGGCCCGCTTTCGCGCCCCGCTGTTCAAAGGCCGCGGCGATGCGCCGGGTGGTGCCGACGGGGATGGTGGATTCCACGGTCACCAGGGCCCCGGGTTTGGGAGCGATTCGGCTGACGGCGTCGAACAGCCAAGCCAACTCCGGGCCCGTGGAGACGCACAGGATCCACACGTCCACGGCATCTCCCGCGGGGTACGAGGTCGAGGCCGTCCATCCGCGGGCGGCCAGCCCTTCCACCTTGGACTGGTCGAGGTCTACGGCCGCCACCGAATCTCCCGGCCGCCCCCGGCGGAGGTGGGTGAGCACGTGGAGCCCGATTCGCCCGGCACCCACGACACAGATGTTCACCTGTCCGCCACCTCCTGTCGTCGGGGTTTCGGGAGCAGGGTATGCGGCTGCGGGCGGCGGGGGTGTAGACGGTCGTCCGGGTCGGGCAAAATCGGGCTCCGGCCTGGGACGGGCGCCGGATCTTTCTGCGGCTGCGGTCCATACCAATGGAGTGATCTCGAGAATTCCACAGGTGAGGAGGAAAACGGCATGGCGAAACACCGCACCCATTCGGGGATGCGACGGATCTACGATACCGGGGATCACGGAGTCCTTGCAGCGGAATGCGTCCACAGCGGCGCCGAAGTGGTAGAGGCCCGGACGGAGCCCGAGTGTTCCAATATTCCCGTCGTTCCCGTTCCCGTCATTGGACCCGTGACCGTGAAGGTCCCGGTTCTGTTGGGGGAATTGACGGTGCAAATCAACATCGACTCGGTGGTCCGGCTGCCGGAGCCGGCGATCGAGATCCGCCGGATCGGCAAAAAAGTCTACCTGGATCAATGTGAGCTGCTGTTGCCGACCAATAAGCTGTTCTTGCGGGGGCATGTCCGGAAGAACATCGAGTACGCCACCGCCTCGCGAGTGACGCGCCGGAGCATCAGCGGAGACATCCGGCACGCCACCGTCGATGTCCCCTTTGAATGTGTGACTCCCGTGACCTACGCCACTCCGCCGGTGGAGCCCACTCCGGAACAGTACGAGGAGTATCATTTGCTCGGCGGAAGACTGGGTCATCCGTTGCAGGAACGGGAATCGGTGACGGTCTACAATTTGGATTGGAAACCTTATTGCGAACTGACCAGGGCCGTCATGATCGAGGCGGATACCGAGCGGCACACCCAAGACCTCAAAGGCACCCTTTCTCTGGAGGGCACCTTCCGGACTTTCCGGAGTCAGATGACCTTGTATTTGACGGTTCAAGTGTTGCAGCGGCAGTTGGTGCTCGATCCCGCACCCGCCGCCACGCCGACTCCCACGCCCACTCCCACGCCTACTCCGGCCGTGTAAGGAGGCCGGGCGCAGATCCGGGCCGCGGCCCGCGACGGCGGCGGAGCCGCGGCCCCGCCGGCCCGTTTTCTCCCGCTGCCGGGAGAGCGAGCGCGCCATCGGTCAGGGCTCATCCCCCGGAGACTCTCCCCAGGGAAGGCGGAATTCCCGCACAAACCATTCGTCGTCCCGCTGCCGGGAGGCGAACAGACGGGCCCGGCGTTCCAAGGTGCCGTCGGCCAGGGCGGTGCGCAACAGATCGAACCGCATCGGGTGGTTTTCGATTTTTTTCAAAAGGTGTTCGAGCCGGCGCCCGCTGAAGTGGGACAAAGCGGTGCGCACCCAGTTGTAGTGGTAGTCGTAGAGGGAGACGGCGTACGGATGGGTGGAGCGAAACACGTGTCCTACCACGGTGCGGGGAGTGACGCCGAGGCGGCCCCCCGACAACCACATCCGCACGGACCACTCCACGTCTTCCCATCCCCAAGTGCGCAGCCCTTCGTCGAATCCTTCCCCTTCGAGGAAGACGCGGGCGGGCACGGCGATGCAAGCGCCGGGTAGAAACGGAACCGGGGTGGGGCGGTCGGGCTCCGGGAGCCAGCGAATCTCCCCCTCCGCCGTCATCGACTGGCCGAAGCCGGCGAGATCCGGACGGTCGTGGGCCGCCACGCCCGGCGACAGGGCGGTCCACTCTCCGCTGGCGATGGGCGGGACAAGCTCCTCCAGCCATCCGTCCGGCACAAAGATGTGGGCATCGCAGAAGACCAGGACGTCCCCTTGGGCATGCCGCGCTCCTAAATTACGAGCCCGGGCTGCTCCGAGTCCGGGCGTGCGCAAAACGGTCAGGGGGGTGCGAACGGCCGGCCGGCGGAGTCGGTCCAATCCACAGGATGTGCCATCCGTCGAACCGTCGTCGACGACGATGATTTCGAAGGGAATGTCAGAACGGGCTTCCAGGATCGACGCGACGGTCCGGCCGATGTGGGCTTGTTCGTTGCGGGCGGGGATGACGATGGTCGTCAGGGGAGTCACGGTTCCACCGCCTTCCTCACAAAGTGGTGTCGGCGAAAGCATATGCGCGGCGAAGGAAAAGGGTACCGGCGGGGCGTTTTCCACTTCTCGCGCCGAATGCCGGATCGGTTGAATCATGTCCGGATTGCGGCAGCCTACCGCACAGGCGGGGCACTTGGTGGAACTGTCGGCCGGTGCCTGCGGAGCGGTGGGGGAAGTCACCGGGCGGGATTTTGGGCCGCCAGGCTGTTGACGATTTCCAGGGCCGCCGCTTCCGGATAGCGCAAGCCGAGATCGGCCGGGACGTCCAGAGCGTTGACGGCGAGGGCGTATTGCGGCCGGTCGTACGGAAAGAAACCGACAAACCATTGATGGACCTTGTGCGGATCTCCGGTTTGGGCGGTTCCCGTTTTTCCCGCCACCGGCCATGCGGCGCGGGCGAGGAGATGGGCTGTACCTTGCGGGGAGACGACCGCTTCCCGCATCCACCGCCCCAATTCTCGGGCCGTTTCGGGCCGGAGGACCCGAACCGGCTCCGCCGGCGGAAAGGTCCGGTACGGGTCGCCCCGGGCCGTCAACAATTGGGTGACCAGGCGCGGCGCGGGTCGGCGCCCGTCCGCCGCGACGGTCGCCGCCAGCGCGGCCGCCTGAAGTGGGCTGATGCGCACGTTTTCCTGCCCGATGCCCGTGTTGGCCAACAACCTCGGCGCGTCGCCGGGACCTGAAAACACCGATCCGGGATCCTCTCCGTCGAAGACATCCCGTTGGTTGACCACCTGCCCCACCCTCTGCCCCAGCCCCAAGGCCCGGGCGTACCGGTCCAGCACGTCCCGGCCCGCCTTGATGGCAACTTGAGCGAAGGCCACATTGCACGATCCGGCGAAAGCCTCTTCCGCCGTTTCGGCTCCGTGGACTTTCCAGCAGCGCAGGACGCCGTCGCCGATTTGGATGTAGCCCGGGCAGTCGAAGCGATCGGAAGCGGATAGGAGCCCCGCGTCTAGGGCGGCCGCGGCGGTGACGATTTTGAAAACGGATCCGGGGAAATCTGCCTGAACGGCGAAGTTTCTCGGATAATCGGCCGGGTGGTCGGGAATCCGGTTTTGGTCGAAATTCGGGCGGGACGCCATGGCCAGGACGTCTCCGGTGCGGATGTCCATCACCACGGCGCTTCCCCGCCGGATCCCCACCCGGTCGAGGGCGGCCTCCACTTGCTGTTGGATTTCGGCGTCCAGGGTGGTCTGAACCTTGAGCCCGGTGTCCGGATCGGCCGTTTCGCGGATCCCGAGGCCCGGCAAGGGCCGTCCTTTCCCGTCTACATAAAAATGAAGGGTCCGGACGGGTCCCCCGCCCCGCAAATCCTCCTGGAACACCCGCTCCAATCCCATTTTCCCGACCGGTTCGTCGAGGGGGTAGCGACCGTCGTAAGCCTGGATGATCAGATCGGGGTCTTCGCCGATGAAACCGACGACATGACGGGCGAGGGATCGGTCGTCGTACCGGATCCGCACCTGGCGGGGGAGCACCCCGCCGATGCCGAGCCGCTGGATCGCCTCCGCTTGGGCGCCGGTCAGTTCCGCCGGGACTGAACGGCCCTCCGGCCCCGGAAAGGACAGGAGGCCCGGACCCTTGAGGTTCGACAGGGCCCGGCTGACCTCTTCGGCCGGGTGCCCGAGGATCTCGGCGAGCCGGCGAAGGCGGTCGTCGGAGGGGGCGGGGTGCCAAGGAGGCAACACGACGAGTCCCAAAAAAGTCCGCCCCGTCAGTGACCGGCCGTTGCGGTCGAGGATGTCCCCCCGTCCCGAATCGACGACAAATTGTTCCCTCCGCTGGTCGACCGACAGTCGGAGGAGATCGTGTCCCTGAAAGCGGCGGGCTTCCGCCACTTGGATCGCGAACAGACGGCCTCCCAGAAGGGCGGCCAGACAAGTCCACACACACAACCAGACGAACAGTCTGCGTCTCCGTGCCGGGTGATTCACCGGTCATTCCTCCCGTACCAGTGTCGACGGTTTCTCCGACGGGCAAACCCTGCGCTCCCTCGCACACGGTTGAACTTGGATCTCCGTCCGAGATGTGGTACGATGTGGCCTTGGGCGGAAGACAGGACGGAGAATGGGGAGTGGGACTCGTGTTGAGCGTGTTTGTGCCCGATCTATACGTCCCCTCCGTTTACGCGGTGGACGCCGAACGGCTGGCGCGGCGAGGGATTCGGGGAATCGTGACGGATTTGGACAACACCTTGGTGGCCTGGAACGAGCCGGAAGCGCCCGATCGACTCGTTCACTGGCTCGACGACCTGCGCCGCTTCGGATTTCGGGTGTGCATTGTATCGAACAATAAAGAAGTCCGGGTGCGGCCCTTTGCCGAGGCCCTGGATATCCCCGCCGTGTTCGAGGCGGGCAAACCCCGGAACCGGGCGTTCCGGCGGGCTTTGGATCTCTTGGGGACGTCTCCGAGGGAGACGGCGGTGATCGGGGATCAGATTTTTACGGATATTGCGGGCGGCAATCGAATGGGGATGTATACCATTCTAGTGGTGCCGATCTCGGACAAGGAATGGGTGGGGACGCGGCTGATGCGGATTTTGGAGCGCCAGATCATGCGCTATGTGACGCGCAAATTGAAAAACCGGCCCGAGGGGGACGGCCTATGAAGGTGTGTCGCGGATGTGGGGAATCGCTGCAGAGCGAAGCCCCTGGACGGGCGGGTTACGTGCCGCCTCACCGCCTGGAGGGCGAAGATGTCCTGTGCCAGCGGTGTTACCGCATTGTCCATTATAACGAGGTCGCTCCGGCGGCGGTGCCGCAGGAGCGGCTTCGGGATTTGTTCCACCGCCTGGCGACGGAGCGGTGTTTGGTGGTCCAGGTGGCGGATGTCGTCGATTGGACCGGCAGCAAGATTCCCGATTTGCCCGCGGTCGTTGGACCGGATCGGCTGTGGCTCGTCGTGAACAAAGTGGATTTGCTGCCTCCGGAGACCTCCTATGATCGGGTGCGGCGGTGGTTCGAGCAGCAGCTCCGCAGCGGCGGAGTCGAGGTGGAACGGGTGTTTTTGGCCAGTGCCGCAAAGGGGATCGGGTTGGGAATTTTGCTGGACGCCCTGCGAACGCAACGTGTCCCGGTGTATTTCACCGGCGCGGCCAATGTGGGCAAATCGAGCCTCATCAACGGTTTGCTGCGGCTGCAAGGCCGAGCGGAAGGCCCCGTTTTGACCACGTCCCGAGTACCGGGGACGACGTTGAACACCGTGACCATCGAGTTGGAGGAGGGGCGTCACTGGATTGACACGCCGGGGCTTACGGCCGCTTACCGGGTAGTGGACCGGCTGTGTCCCCTCTGCCTGAAGTCGGCGGTGCCGCGGGAGCGAATCCGTCCGCGGATCTACCAGTTGCAAGCCGGGCAAAGTCTGTGGATCGGCGGATTGGTGCGGCTCGATGTGTTGGAGGGGGAGAGGCAGCCGTTTGTTTGCTATGTTTCCAACGGGCTCCCCTTTCACCGGACGAAGGTCGAACGGTCGGCGTCATATTACGAATCCCACGTGGGCCGCGATCTCGTTCCGCCCTGTCCCGAGTGCCGGAGCCGGATCGAACCCTTTGCGGAAACAGAGCGGGTCTTCTCGCCCGGACCTGCGACAGACGTGGCCGTGGCCGGCTTGGGATGGATTTCCGTCCGGGGCCGGCGCTGCCGTGCGGCAATCCGCGTTCCGGAAGGAGTGGATGTCGAAGTGCGGCCGGCTTTCCTCTAATGCGGCGAAAAGTTCGCTCATGCGGCGGAATCCGGGTTATGACGCGCCGGGTTCCGGCATATGGCTGAACTAAAAGCGCCGGCGGAGGAGGTCGTCCCGGTGGAGGTACTGCAGCGCCGCAAAGTGGTTCGGGTGTTGTCGTCCATTCCCCAGGACTCGACGTTCGACGTGGACGGTTGGCTGGACCTGTTGCGGAGGGAGGTCCAGCGCGCCAGGGAAACGGAACCGGAGCTGGCCGATTATCATCTGTACGATCTGCATATCGCTTTTGAGGGGCGGGACGTCAAACTCAAAATGGATTTCCGCAAATAGGCTCCCTTTTCGGCGAGCGCGTGGTATGATGTCGGTAAGGTGCGGCAGGGGGTGGGGGAATGGATTCGGAAGTCATCCACGTCGCCTTGATCGGACGGCCGGTCGGGCATTCTCTCTCTCCTGTGATGCACAACCGGGCTTTCGCAAAACTCGGGTTGCCGTGGCATTACAGCGCATTTGAGGTGCTCCGGGACGACTTGGTCGCGGCGGTGAAAGGCCTGCGCGCCCTCGGGTTCCGGGGGTGGAACGTGACCGTCCCGTATAAGGAGGACGTCTGCCGTCTGATGGACGAGCTGTCGGACGAAGCGGCGGAAATCGGGGCGGTGAACACCGTCGCGGTACAGGAAGGCCGGTTGGTGGGTTACAATACAGATGGTTGGGGCTATGTCCAGTCCTTGCGTTGGGAGGCTGGATTTGAGCCCGAGGGCAAAGTGTGCGCCGTGGCGGGAGCGGGGGGAGCCGCCAGGGGAATCGTGTACGCATTGGTGCGCAGTGGGGCCGAGGTCCGGGTGTTCAGCCGTCGAGCGGAACAGGCCGAACGGTTGGCCGCCGATTTTGGCCGGCTGGGTCCCGGGACGGTGAAGGCGTATCCGTGGACTTCGTTGCCTTCTGTGCTCAGGGAGGCGGATCTGTGCGTCAATACGACCCCGGTGGGCATGTATCCCGACACGCAGGCTGTGCCGTTCGATCCCGAATGGACCCGGGAGTCCTGTATCATCAGCGACATCGTTTACAATCCGAGGGAAACGGCGCTGTTGAAAAAAGGGCGCCGGATCGGGCGTCCCACTCACGATGGAGTGGGGATGTTTGTTTTTCAAGGGGCTGCGGCGTTCCGGATTTGGACGGGCCGGCAGGCCCCTGTGAAGGAGATGCGGGAATGGGTGGAGGAACTGCTGGACCTCCGGGCCTCCCGGGGAGGGGCGGAGGCTTGATACGTGTGGGCCTGTTCGGCGGCACCTTCGATCCGGTCCACATCGGCCACCTGGTGGCGGCGGAGTTCGTGCGGGAGGCGTGTCGCCTGGAGGAAGTGGTTCTGGTTCCCGCGAGGGTACCGCCCCACAAGGAGATGCCGGTGGCTTCGGCGGAAGACCGTTTCCGGATGGTGGAACTGGCCGTGGCGGGCCGGCCGGGGCTGACGGCCAGCCGGGCGGAGTTGGAACGGGACGGGCCTTCGTACACCGTCGAAACCCTGCGGAGGTTCCGGGAACTGCGCCCGGGAGTCCGGTTGGCGTGGATTCTCGGCGCCGACTTGCTGGCCGATTTTCCGTTGTGGAAGGAGCCGCGGGAGATTGCTGCGATGGCCGATTTGATCGCCGTGGCGCGGCCGGGATATAACGAACAGAAGGGAGTGCAAATCCTCCGGGCTCGCTTTCCCGAAGCCCGGGTTGAAGTGGTGGAGATTCCTCGATTGGACATCTCCTCGTCCGCCCTGCGGCAGCGGCTGGCGGAAGGGCGCACGGTCAGCGTCCTCGTGCCCGAGCCGGTGTTGGAGTACATCGGCCGGAACAGGTTGTATGCAAAGGCGGGACGGAGGAGATGAAGGAAGAAGAAATCCGGGAAAAGGTCAAGAAGGCTTTAAGCCCGTCCCGATTCGCCCACGTGGAGGGCGTGGTCCACACCGCGGCGAGATTGGCGGCCCGTTACGGGGCGGATGAGCAAAAGGCGAGGTTGGCGGCTTGGATTCACGACTGGGCCCGGGAATGGCCGGTTTCGCGCCTGGAGGAAACGGCGGCCGCCCTGGGCATCGACCGCAGCCTCTTCGGGCCCGTGGCTGTGCTTCACGGACCGATCGCCGCCGCCTCGCTCGAGCGCGAATTCGGGATCGCCGACGACGAAATCGCCGACGCCGTTCGTTATCATACGACGGGGCGCCCCGGAATGACCCTTCTGGAGCGGGTGGTCTGCTTGGCAGACGCCGTAGAGCCCGGTCGGGCGTATCCGGGAGTCGATCGCCTGCGCCAGTTGGCCCGGCAGGATCTCGATTTGGCCTTGGCCGAGATGTTCGATGCCACCTTGCGCGATTTGCTGGACCGCGGCCGGCCGTTGGCGGTGTTGACGGTGTTGGCCAGAAACGAATGTTGGGAGCGCATTCGCGCGCGGGGCGCCCGGTGACGGCGCCGGAAGGATCAAGCATGGGGGAGGCATGGGAATGAGTGCACAGATGGCCCAGGTGGCCAGGCTTGCGGCTACGGCCGCTGCGGACAAAAAAGCCCGGGACGTGGTGATTCTCGACATTCGGGAGTTGTCGGTCGTGGCCGATTATTTTGTCATCTGTAGCGGTCAGTCGACGACGCAAGTCCAGGCCATCGCCGATCATGTGCGCGATAAATTGGAGGAGCACGGGGTGCCGGTCCGGGGCGTCGAGGGGCGGGATGAAGCGCGCTGGGTGCTGTTAGACTTCGGAGACGTGGTGGTGCACGTTTTCCGTCAGGAAGAGCGCGAGTTTTACCACCTGGAACGCCTGTGGGGAGACGCCCCGGTCATCTCCTGTTCCTCTTGATCGTCCGGCGAGAATTGACACCGGGCGCCGGCCTATGTATAATTGATCATAAAAATTGGTAATCGGGCCGTCGCGGGGTTAAGGAGATTGGATCTGCGCCCTTTTGCGGGTGACCAGCAGCGGGTGCGGGTTTGGCGGTCGGCAGACGGACCGGGGTCGGAGAGACGGCGAACCGAGGGCCGGTGAGTCTGCGACCGGGGCGACACCGTGGGATGGAGGAGCCTCTCGTCCCTGGCACAAGCTGGGGGGAGAGGCTTTTGTGATGAGTGGCGTCAAGGAGGTCTTGGGTCGTGACCGAACAACAACCGTACATGCCGGCAATCATTGAGCGAAAATGGCAGGAAAAATGGGAGCGGGACGGTTTGTACCGCACTCCCGACGACGAGGGGCGGCCTCACTACTACTGTCTGGAAATGTTTCCCTATCCGTCGGGAAAATTGCACATGGGCCACGTGCGGGTTTACACCATCGGCGACGTGGTGGCCCGGGTGAAACGGATGCAGGGGTACAACGTCCTGCATCCGATGGGATGGGACGCCTTCGGCATGCCCGCCGAAAACGCCGCGATCAAAAACGGCGTCCATCCGCGCAAGTGGACTTACGAAAACATCGCCCACATGCGGGAGCAACAGAAGCGATTGGGCACGAGCTACGATTGGGAACGGGAAATCACCACCTGCTCGCCCGATTACTATAAATTTACCCAATGGATGTTTTTGCTCTTTTTCAAGCGCGGCCTGGCGTACAAGAAAAAAGCGGCGGTGAATTGGTGTCCCGATTGTGCCACCGTGCTCGCCAACGAACAGGTGGAAAACGGGCGCTGCTGGCGGTGCGGCAGCGAAGTGACCAAACGGGAACTGGAACAGTGGTTTTTGCGGATTACGGCATACGCGGACCGGTTGCTGGAGGACTTGGAACAGTTGTCGGGATGGCCGGAGCGCGTGAAGGTCATGCAGCGGAACTGGATCGGCCGCAGCACGGGGGCGGAGGTCGACTTCGCAGTCGAGGGCCGGTCTGAGCGAATCACGGTGTTTACCACCCGACCCGACACCCTTTTCGGGGTGACGTATTTGGTCCTCGCGCCCGAACATCCCCTGGTGCCCGCCTTGGCGGAACAATCGCCGCGGAAGGACGAGGTGCTGTCCTTCGTCGAGCAGGTGAAGAGGGCGAGCGAAATCGAGCGCACCGCGGCCGATGCCGAAAAGGTCGGGCTGTTTACGGGGGCGTACGCCGTGCACCCTCTGACGGGAGAGAGGGTCCCGATTTGGATTGCCAACTATGTGTTGGTCGATTACGGCACGGGGGCGGTGATGGGCGTTCCCGCCCACGACGAGCGGGATTTTGCCTTTGCAACCAAATACCGTCTGCCGATTCGGGCGGTGATTCGGCCGCGGGATGAAGAATTGCCGACGCCTTTGACCGCGGCGTACGTGGACGACGGGATTCTGGTGAATTCCGGCCGTTGGAACGGCATGGACAACCGGGAGGCGATCCGCTCCATCACCGAGCATCTGGAGGAGATCGGCAAGGGGCGGTTTGCCGTATCGTACCGGATTCGGGACTGGCTGATTTCCCGACAGCGCTATTGGGGGGCGCCGATCCCGATCGTCTATTGCGATTCCTGCGGGACTGTTCCGGTTCCCGAAGACCAGTTGCCGGTTCTGCTGCCCGAAGACGTGTCGTTCGCGCCTGGGACCGTTTCGCCCTTGGCCACAAACGAGGAATTCGTACACACTCGCTGTCCGCAGTGCGGCGGACCCGCCCGGCGCGAAACGGACACGATGGACACGTTCATGTGTTCTTCGTGGTACTATTTCCGCTACGCCAGCCCGAAAGAGACGACCCGTCCCTTCGATCCCGCGGCGGTGGAAAAATGGCTCCCGGTCGACGACTATATCGGGGGCATCGAACATGCGGTCCTGCATCTGTTGTATTCGCGGTTCTTCACCAAGGTGCTTTACGACGCGGGGTGGGTGTCCTTCCAGGAGCCGTTCCGGCACTTGCTGACCCAAGGCATGGTCATCAAAGAAGGGGCCAAGATGTCCAAGTCCAAGGGGAATGTCGTATCGCCCGACGAGATCATCGACCGGTATGGGGCCGATACGGCGCGGTTGTTCATCCTGTTCGCCGCTCCGCCCGATCGGGATTTGGAGTGGAGCGACCAGGGGGTCGAAGGCTCCCACCGGTTCCTCCACCGGCTGTGGCGGTTAGTCCAACAAAACCGGCACGTGTTTTCGGCGCCCCCGGGCGATCCAGAACGCCCCGAAGCCAAAGCGCTGCGCCGCAAGATTCACCAGACGGTCAAAAAGGTGACGGAGGACTTCGCGGAGCGGTATGCCTTTAATACGGGGATTAGCGCCGTCATGGAACTGGTCAATGCCGTGTACGCCTACCCGGAGGACGGCGATCCGGCGACAAAGGCCGAGGCGATCCGGACGGCGGTGATCCTCCTGGCGCCAGCCGCTCCCCATTTGGCGGAGGAACTCTGGGAGATGATGGGCGGACAAGGAAGCGTGCACCAGCAGCCGTGGCCGGCTTACGACCCGGCGGAACTGGTGTCGGAAGAGGTCGAATATGCGGTGCAAGTCAACGGTCGGGTGCGGGACCGCATTGTGGTGGCCGCCGACGCCGACGAAGAGGCGGTCCGGGAAAAAGCGCTGGCGACGGAACGGGTGCGGGAATGGACTGGGGGCAAACAGGTCGTGAAAGTGATCGTGGTCCCGAACAAAGTGGTGAACATCGTCGTAAAATGAGCAAAACGCAACGGGGCCACCAACACCCGACATCCCCGGCGAAGGGAACCGGCAGGAGGGGCCGCTGGAGTGCGGTCCCTCCCGCCTTTGTGCCCCCGTCTTCAACTTGACACGCGGAAAGCCGGAAAGATAGAATGGGGGCATCCCGGGGGATCCGGCACCGGATGAGACCAGAGTCGGTGCAGGGAAGACGGGTGTGCCGATCGCCCTTGCGGAGGAGAGGAGCCGAGACGAGTAGAGACGAGAAGAGAAGAGGAGGGTCTCCCATGGTGTTGATGATCGACAACTATGATTCTTTTACGTACAATTTAGTTCAATTTATTGAAAGTATGGGAATTCCTGTAAGAGTGGTGCGGAACGATCAGATCGGAGTCGAAGAGATCGATCCCGAGGAGTACAGCCACCTCGTGATTTCTCCGGGTCCCGGCACGCCGGACCAAGCCGGCATTTCCAAGGCGGCCGTCGAGAGGCTGGCCGGCCGGATTCCCATTTTGGGCGTGTGTCTGGGACATCAGGCGATCGCGGAAGTGTTCGGCGCCAAGGTGGTACACGCCCGGCGGTTGATGCACGGAAAAACCTCCTTGATCCACCACGACGGAGGTCCTCCGTTTTCACGCCTTTCCAACCCCTTTCGGGCCACGCGGTATCATTCTTTGATCGTCGATCCCCTCTCCGTTCCTCCGGAACTCGAAGTTTGCGCATGGACGGAAGAAGACGAGATCATGGCGATTCGCCACCGGGCACTGCCGGTGATCGGAGTCCAGTTCCACCCGGAGTCGGTGATGACCGAAGGCGGGATGGAGTTGATCGCCGAGTTTCTCGGCGTGGAGGTACCCGCCGGTGTGCAGCCCCTTTTTGCGGGGGTGGATGGATGATGTATACGGCTTCTCGCTTCCGGATTCCCGTGACCACCGAGCGCCGTTCGATCGAGTGGAGCCCGGCTCGCGGCGACGCGTTTTCCGTATTCCGGCTCCTCGGGCAGCGATTGGGCATGGAGCGGGTGTTTTTGCTCGATTCGGTGACCGATCCCCGGGTGAAACACCGGTTGGCCATCGTGGCGGCGGATCCGGTGCTGGAGGTTCGGTTCAAGGGAGACGGCTTGCGGATCTCCGGGGAAGAGGATCTCGTCCGGACTGTGCGCGGGCGGCTGGAAGAGCGGTCTCTTTTGAAACATGCCCGGATGGCGGGACCGGTTTCCGAGGTTCTGGGGGAAATTTCTGCGGCCTTTGAGACGGACTCGGAGTTGCCCCCCTTTGGAGGCGGTTTTATCGGATATGTCGGCTACGACGCCGTCCGCTATTTTGAGCGCATCCCCCACACCACTCGGGACGATCGAGGGTTGGACGACATGCGCTTCCAAATCCACCGGTGGGTTCTCCACATCGAGGACGGAAGATTGAACGTGTTCGCCCACGGGTTCGGGGACCGGGATCCGGAAGCGGAACGTGTCGTCAAGTGGCTGACGGACGGGCCGTTGCCCGCCCCGATGAGCGGCGGGACGTCGCCGGCCTTGCACGTGATGGAGGATGTAGGGCAGGAGGAATTTGTGCGCCGGGTGCGGCGGGCGAAGGAGTACATCCGGGATGGGGATATTTTTCAAGTCGTCTTATCCAAGCGGATGCGGGTCCGGAGCGGGGCCGATCCGCTGTGGGTTTATGACCGGCTGCGGGGGCTCAATCCCTCCCCTTATATGTTTTACGTCGACTACGGCGATGTTCGGCTGTTCGGCGCAAGTCCCGAGGCCCAGCTCCGGGTGGAAGGCGGGACGGCCCACATGCGGCCGATTGCCGGCACATCCAAAGGGAAAGGGAGGAGCCGGGAAGAAAACCTCCGCCTCGTCGAAGCGTTGAAGAACGACGAAAAGGAACGGGCGGAACATCTGATGTTGGTGGATTTGTGCCGCAACGATCTGGGGAGGATTTGCCGGGCCGGGACCGTGAAGGTCGACCAATTGATGGTGATCGAAGAATATTCCCACGTGTTTCACCTCGTTTCCCATGTGCGGGGGGAATTGCGGGAGAACGTCAAGCCTCTGGAGGCGGTTTTGGCCACCTTTCCGGCCGGTACCCTCAGCGGGGCGCCGAAGGTCCGGGCCATGGAAATCATCGACGAGTTGGAGGAGTTCGACCGGGGGCCTTACGGCGGGGCGGTGGGTTGTATCGACTGGAAAGGACAGATCAACTTGGCCATCATGATCCGGACGGTGGTCCACCAGGGAGAGACTTTCTACCTCCAGGCGGGAGCCGGGATCGTCGCCGACTCCGATCCGGAAATGGAATGGCTGGAATGCGGGCATAAATTGGCCGCCCTCCGGAGCGCCCTGTTTCCCGGGGACCCGCTGTGATAGGATAAGGGCGGGAGACGGAAGAGGCACCGGGGCCCAAAGGGTCCCGATAGGTTGGACGGGCCCGGGCGACGGTGGGGATCGGCGGGAGGGACCGCAAGTTGATGGATCGATGGAGATTTCGAGTGGCCGTATGGACGGGGCGCATCTTGTCCCGGTTGTTGCGGGGGCTGGGGAGGAAGGCGACCACGCTGCCCGGCGTGGTGGCTCTCCGCCTCGATCCCCGTTTTTTTTCCTCCGTAGGGCGGCGGTTCCGGGGGCGCGTCGTGCTGATCACCGGGACAAACGGCAAGACGACCACCAACAATTTGCTCAGCGAGTGGCTTGGGAGGGACGGGTGGTCGGTGATCAGCAACCGCCTCGGGGCGAATCTCGCTCAGGGGCTCGCCTCCGCAGTGGTGGAGCAACTATCGTTTCGCCGCCGGCCCAAAGAAGCGGCGGTGTTCGAAGTGGATGAAGCCACCGTGGCAAAGGTGGTGGAGGAGCTGAAACCGAAGGTCGTCGTCGTGACCAATTTTTTCCGGGATCAGATGGACCGGTACGGCGAACTGGATCGGGTGGTCGAACTCGTGGCGGAGGGATTGAAAAAATTGCCTGAAGACGGGATTTGCGTCGTCAACGGCGATGATCCGTTGGCCCATTCGGCGGTTCCGGAAAATTGTGCTGTGCGATTTTTTGGAGTGGACGATCCGTCCCGGCTCCAGCCCTCTTGCCGCGAGGTCCGGGACGGCAAGTTTTGCCGGTTCTGTGGTCATGCCTTGGCATACGAAGGATTTTTCTACGGCCAGATCGGGGTGTGGTCGTGTCCCGGTTGCAACCGGAGTCGCCCCCGCCCCTCCATTGCGGCCCGCCGTTTGACCGAAGCGGGAGAGGGGCTCGACTTTGAGGTGGAGGGATGGAAAGCCCGTCTGGATTCACCGGGGCTGTACAACGTCTACAACGTTCTCGCCGCTTACGGGGCGGCAGAAGCGCTCGGGGTATCACGGGACGTCCTGGGCCCTGCGCTCCGGAGGATCCGCACGGGGCTGGGGCGGGTGGAACGGTTCACCTTAGGCGGGAGGCCGCTGACCCTCGCCCTCGTGAAAAATCCGGCGGGCTTTAATGAACAATTGAAGGTGCTCCGGAGCACGCCGGGCGTATCCGACGTGGTGTTGGTCCTGAACGATCTGTATGCCGACGGGACCGATGTATCGTGGATTTGGGACGTGGAAATGGAGCAACTGGCCGGTGTGCCCTTCGAACGGATCTGGTGCGCCGGGACCCGGGCTGAAGATATGGCGGTACGGGTGAGGTACGCCGAATGGTCCGGAGAGTTGCGGGTGATCCGCGAGCCCCGGGACGCCGTGGAATTCGCCGCGGCTGAGAAAGGCGGCGCAACGGCGGGCCGGATCTTCGTGCTGACCACGTATACCTCGCTGTATCCGTTGCGCGATTGGATTCTCGAACGCGGAGGAGTGGAAGACCGTGGCGACGGCGGTGACGATCGGCCATTTGTATCCCGATCTACTGGATCTGTATAGCGACCGGGGCAACGTCATGATCCTGGAGAAACGCGCGCGGTGGCGGGGGATGGACGTCGAGGTGCGGCGGATCGGGGTCGGCGACGGCGCCGAATTGGCCGGATGCGATCTCCTGGTGATGGGCGGGGGTATGGATCGGGAACAGAATCTGGTGGCCCGCGATCTGCTGGACCGGCGCCGGGAATTCGAACGGGCGGTGGATGAGGGAACCGTCGTGCTGGCGATTTGTGGGGGTTACCAATTACTCGGCGAGTATTTTGAGACCGGTCGGGGTGAAAAAATCCCGGGAATCGGGCTGTTGGATCTTTACACCGTGGCCGGCGAGAGCCGGATGGTCGGCAATGTGGCGGCCGTGTGCCGGATGGACGGCCGGGAAGAAACGATTTTCGGGTATGAGAACCATTCCGGCCGGACCTTCTTGCGCCCCGGAACGGAACCGTGGATGCGGGTGGTTCAAGGGTTCGGGAACAACGGGGAAGACCGCGGGGAAGGCGCCCGGAAGGGCAGGGTGTTCGGCACCTATCTTCACGGTCCGCTGTTGGCCAAAAACCCCGGCCTCGCCGATTGGCTATTGCGGCTGGCCCTGGAACGGCGGGGATTTACCGGAGAGTTGCCCCCGCTAAACGATCGGTGGGAAGAAGCCGCCCGCAAGAACTTGGAACAGCGGCTGATCCGGTTGAAGGGGATGGAGTCCCCCCATGTCGGGAGCGGGAGTACCGGCGAGTGACAGGAAAGACTTGACACGTCCCGGTACAGTTTTGGATGTTGTTGCCGATTCCGAATTGTGCTATCCTGAGCTTAAAATAAGAGGTTGTATGACTCCATTGAAATTTTGGTAAAGCGGAGGTGAATGGCCGGGCGATCGGGGCCGTGCCGGAGGGGGACTCCCGGGGTCCGACTCGGAGATCAAAAAGGAGGGATGGCCATGGCGAGTATTGATCAAGGGGCGGCCGTTGACGCGTTTCCCGACGAGGTGTTGATGGAACGGCTGTCGGATCCGCACACGATCCAGCAATTGGTTCGCCTTCTCGACAAGTTGGACCAAGTGGTGTTCCTGTTCGAGATGGTGGAAGGATTTTTGCGCCGCGGGCCGGAGATCGCCGATTCGATCAACGATATGGTGGTCATGTTGCGGCAAAATTTGGGCGGTTCGGAGCGGAGCGCCCGTTGGGAGAATTTGTTCAATGCCGCGCGCCGCATCCAGGAGTTTCTCGATTCGCCCCAAGTGCAATCTTTGTTCCGGTCCGACGTGCTCGACGTCCGTTCCGTTCGGGTGGTGGGGAAGCTGGCTCGCGCGATGATCCAAGCCTCCGAGGACGTTTCCCGTGCTGAACCCAAGCGGATCGGGTTGATCGGGATGATGCGCGCGCTGGGAGATCCCGATGTGCAGCCGGCGCTGAACTTTATGCTCAATTTCGCCAGACGCCTGTCCCGGGAGCTTCAAGATGCATGAACTGTCCATCGCCCACAGCCTGGTGGAGCTGGCGGCGGAGGAAGCCGAACGCCTGGGCTTACGCCGAGTGCGGGCCCTTTATTTAAAACTGGGCGTCCTTTCGGGGGTCGTCAAAGAAGCGCTGCAATTTTCCTTCGATATTGTGACCGAAGGGACTTCCTTGGAAGGGGCCGACTTGGTGATCGAGGACGTTCCGGTGGTCGTGTACTGCCCCCGTTGCCAGGAGGCGCGCACGTTGCCCGAGCCGATGCCCATGCGATGCCCCGTCTGCGGAACGCGGACGGCAGACGTGCGGCAGGGGCGCGAAATGGAGCTTTATGCACTGGAGGGCGATGAAGGAGATGGAAAGGATGCCCCGGATCGTCGAGATCAGACAGAACGTTCTCAAAAAGAACGACTATTTGGCTAGGGAATTGCGCGAGCGCTTTCGCGAGGCGGGCGTGTATGTGGTGAACCTGGTTTCGAGCCCCGGGACGGGGAAGACGAGTTTGTTGAGGGAGACGCTCCTCCGCCTCGGCGAACGTTACCGCGTGGCGGCGCTGGTCGGGGATTTGGCCACGGAAAACGATGCCCTGCGCTTGCGGGAAAGCGGTGCCGACGTGCGCCAAATCACGACGGGCACCGTTTGCCATCTCGAGGCGGAGATGATCGGCAGGGCGTTGGAAGGGTGGAATCTGGCCGCACTCGATTTCCTGTTCATTGAAAACGTCGGCAACCTGGTTTGCCCGGCGAGTTACGATTTGGGGGAAAATCAGCGGGTGGTCCTCTTTTCCGTGACGGAGGGCGAAGATAAGCCGTTGAAATATCCCACCATCGTCAACAGCGCCGATGTCGCCGTTCTGACGAAAATCGATTTGGCTGAAGCCGTCGAATTTCAGCGGGACCGCTTCTATGAAGGGCTGCAGGAGGTCAGGCCAGGACTGCCGGTTCTGGAAGTCTCCGTGCGAACGGGGGAGGGGTTACCGGCTTGGCTTTCGCATTTAGAGGCCGGCCGGCGGGCGTTGCCGGAAACGGCGAGTTCGCGTTAGGGCGCACATAGAGAAATTTGCCTGGAGGTGATGGGTGATGGCCAATCTGCTTTGGATGCACGGCGGTGCCTGCAACGGCAACACGCAATCGTTTTTAAATGCCGAAGAGCCCACAGTGGTGGATTTGGTGACCGATTTCGGCATCCGCATCTTGTATCATCATTCTTTGTCGATGGAATTTGGCAACGAAGTTCGCCGGGTGCTCGATCGCGTTCTCAGCGGAGAAATCCCGTTGGACATTTTCGTCTTCGAGGGGACGGTGATCCAAGGGCCCAACGGAACCGGCCACTACGACATGTTCATGGATCGCCCGAAGAAGGATTGGGTGTGGGAACTCGCCCACATGGCCCAATACGTCGTGGCCATCGGCGACTGTGCGTGTTGGGGCGGCATTCCGGCGACGAAACCGAATCCCAGTGAATCCGTGGGATTGCAATACCTCAAGGAGGAAAGGGGCGGTTTTCTCGGGGCGGACTTCCGCTCGAAGGCGGGATTGCCCGTCATCAACATTCCCGGTTGTCCGGCTCATCCCGACTGGGTGACGCAAATCCTCGTGGCCATCGCAACCGGGCGGGCGGAAGACGTCGCTCTGGATGAGTTGCAACGTCCGCAGACGTTCTTCAAGAGCCATACCCATACGGGGTGCACCCGCAATGAATACTTCGACTATAAAGAGGCCGTGGAAGAATTTGGTCAAGGAACCCGGAAAGGCTGCCTGTTTTATGAGCAAGGGTGCCGCGGTCCCATGACCCACTCGCCGTGCAACCGCATCCTCTGGAACCGTCAATCGTCCAAAACGCGTGCGGGTATGCCCTGCATTGGGTGCACGGAACCGCAATTTCCCTTCTTCGATTTGGCGCCGGGGACCGTTTTTAAGACGCAAAAGGTGTTCGGGTCCATTCCCAAGGAAGTACCCCAAGGTAGCGATCCGCTGAGCTATTCGCTCCATGCTGCAGTGGCGCGGGTTGCGGCGCCGAAATGGGCGAAGGAAGAAATGTTCGTGCCGTGATATTGAGCCATTTCAAGTGGGGTGAACGGGTGTGAGCAAGCAATTGACCCATTCGGGCAAGAAAATGGATCTCAAAGTTCACGCATTGGGACGGGTGGAAGGAGATCTGGACGTCCGGGTGGCCATCGAGGACGGAACGGTCGTGGACGCGTGGACCGAGGCCACCATGTTTCGCGGGTTCGAAATCATTCTAAAGGGCAAGGATCCCCAGGCGGGGCTCATCGTGACACCGCGGATTTGCGGCATTTGCGGGGGCAGCCACCTCTACAAGGCGGCGTATGCCTTGGATACCGCCTGGCATACGGAAGTCCCGCCCAACGCCACCCTGGTGCGCAATATTGCCCAGGCGTCGGAGACGATCCAGAGCATTCCCCGTTGGTTTTACGCGCTCTTTGCCATCGGCTTGACGCACCGCAAGTATGCCTCTTCCCACCTGTATGAGGAGGTCGTCCGGCGGTGGGCTCCCTTTGAAGGGACGAGTTACGAGATCGGCGTGACGACTTCCATCAAACCGGTGGAAATTTACGCCATCTTCGGCGGGCAATGGCCTCATTCGAGCTTCATGGTACCCGGAGGTGTGATGTGCGGCCCCACTCTTTCGGACATCACGCGCTCCATCTCCATCCTGGAGTATTACCGGGAAACGTGGCTGGAGAAGGTCTGGTTGGGGTGTTCGGTGGAACGGTGGTTGGAGAACAAGACGTGGAAGGATGTCCTCAACTGGCTGGACGAGAAACCCGAGCACCGCGATTCGGATTTGGGTTTATTTATTCGGTACTGCATGGAGATTGGTTTGGATCAGATCGGCCGGGGGCCGGGGCGGTATCTGGCCGCAGGCACTTTCTTCCATCCGGAGAAATACCGTTACCCGAGCATTGAAGGTCGCAACGGGGCCTTAATTGCCCGCTCGGGGATTTACGACGGCCAGCATTTCCACGATTTCGATCAATCCAGGGTGCGGGAGGATCATACGCATTCCTTCTTCCGCGGCAGCGGGTCCCTTCATCCGTTTGAAGGGGTGACGGAGCCGCTCGATCCTGTGGAAGGGCAAAAGGAGGGCAAATATACGTGGGCCAAGGCTCCCCGGTATGATATACCCGGCGTGGGCGAGATGGCATTGGAGGCGGGGCCGCTGGCGCGCCAGGTGATCGCGGGACGCCCGGGCGCCGAGCCGTGGCAAGACTACGATCCGCTCTTTTTGAACATCGTCCAGGAGATTGGCCCCAGCGTCATGGTCCGCGTCCTGGCGCGCATGCACGAAGCGGCGAAATATTACCTGCGCGTGCACGAATGGCTCCGGCAGATCGATCTGAACGAAAAATTTTACGTCAAGCCTCAGGAGTTGCCGGAAGGGCGAGGGTTCGGAGCGACGGAAGCGGCCCGCGGCGCCCTGGCCGATTGGATCCAAATCAAAGATGGAAAGATCGAAAACTATCAGGTGATCACGCCCACGGCTTGGAACATCGGCCCGAGGGATCGCCACGGCAATCGCGGGCCGATCGAGACGGCCATGATCGGCGTTGCGGTGAAAGATCCCGACGACCCGGTGGAACTGGCCCACATCGCCCAAAGTTACGATTCCTGCCTCGTCTGCACGGTCCATGCGTACGATGCGAAGACGCACAAGCAATTGGCGCGCTACGAGGTAGGACCCACCTTTGCCGGCGCCGGCGTGTCTTCCACCGTTCCCGTTCGCAGGGCGTGAGGCGGGGGTGTTGACGCTCATCATCGGATGCGGCAATTTGCTCCGGAGCGACGATGGCGTGGGCCCTCTGTTGGTGCGCCGGTTGTGGGAATTGGGGCCGCCTCCC
Organism: Alicyclobacillaceae bacterium; assembly: GCA_029961045.1. Taxonomy (GTDB): domain Bacteria; phylum Bacillota; class Bacilli; order Kyrpidiales; family Kyrpidiaceae; genus JASBVN01. The sequence goes on from JASBVN010000014.1 coordinate 62,979, forward strand.
GGCGTTCGCCTGGCCGACGGCGGGACCGCCGGTATGGACGTGGCTTTCCAGATCGGCGACGCCCAGGAGTTGATTCTGGTCGATGCTTGCCGGACGGGCGCCGAGCCGGGCACCATCTTCGAAGTGCCCGGAGAAGAGGTGGAAACCCCGCCCCTGACGGCCATCAACTTGCACGATTTTCGCTGGGATCACGCCATCGCCTTCGGCCGATGGATGCTGAAGGATCGTTTTCCAAAAAAGGTGACGGTCTTTCTCGTGGAAGCGGAAACGCTGGATCCGGGATTCGGCCTGTCTCCGCCGGTGGAAGCGGCCATGGAGCGCTTGGCGGCAGAGTTGATGCGGCGCTTCGGAGGGGAAACCCGTGAAGGTTGAGATTACGGCGGCGGGCAAAGGGGGAGGAGCCATGCTACGTCCACAACCGATCGGCGTCTTTCCCGGAACGGCGGGGTTCATGATCTTGCCGCCCGTCCCGGAAGCCCAGGCGTTGCTGCCCGAACTTCTGCGCGGGTATCTTCCGGAGCGGTGGCCGGAGGCATGGGTTTTTTTCGCCAAGGGCGTGGAAGGGGAGAGTGAAGCGTCCCTTTTGCCATCCTTGCCGGAAGGTCCGGAAGGGATTTACAACCGTTTTGTTTTGCAACCGGAGGCAGATGTGTATAGGTGGGCGAGGGAACGCCTAGAGGGCGATTATGCCCGCCTGTTGGACGCGGTGGCCTGGCGGTTCGGTATGTGCGCGGAGCCTCCCGATCTTCTGGAGACCGACGGGGAGATTCGCGCTTTTCTCTTAGCAGCGCAAGCGTACGACGCCATTGACCGGGGCGCTTGGGAAGCGGGCCTAGCACGGCTTCAAACCGCGGCCGAGGCAGCGGAAGGGATCTCGCCTGTTTTTGCCTCCCGCCTTTATGCCGAATGGGCGGCCTCTAAGCAGATGCGAGAGGAAGAGGGGGCCATCGACGGCTACCGGAAGGCGCTCGAGCTTTTAGAAGGCACGGCATTCCGGGAAGCCCAGGCGGAGTTGTGGTTCCAACTGGGGACGGCGTACCAGAGCCGGGCGGACGGTCGCAAGGGTTTCCTGCTGGAAGCGGCGAGGTGTTATCAGGAAGCGCTCAAGGTCTTTCGGCGGGAATCCCACCCCGACGCCTATGCCATGGCCCAGATGAACTTGGCTTTGACGTATCTCGCCATGCCCTCCATGGATCGCGGGGCGCGCCTGCGCGCCGCGGTGGCCGTTCAAGGATTGCGGGAAGCCTTGCGCATCTTCCAAAAGGATACCCATCCGGACCTTTGGGCGAGCGCCACGGTGAATTTGGCCAACGCATTACAACATGTGCCGACGTCCCATCCCGAAGAAAACCTGTGGGAAGCCGTGGCTCTGTACGAAGAGGTGTTGGAGTTTCGCCGGGAGGAGGAAGATCCCGTCGGTTACGCCCGCGTCTTGGCCAACCAAGGAAACGCCTTGGCTCATTTGGGGGCTTTTTCCCGGGCGATGCCCCGTTTGGAAAAGGCGCGATCGATCTTCCTGGAACATGGGGAAAAAGATGCGGCTGCAGCGTTGGATGGGATTCTCGAAGAGATTGTCCGCCTTCGCCGGCAACAGGCGCCGGACTCGGCTGCGGAGGCCTCTGGAGGTGACTGAGGATCGCGATCCAACACGACGAATTCGAAATGCTGGCTGCCGACGTCGACCGTGCATTAGAGGCGGTTCAAGGGTTGCCGGATGAAGCCCGCAACAGGGCCTTGGAACTGAAAAAGGCCATCGAGGCCTTTCACCGACACGCTTTGCGCCGACTGGTGCGGACCTTGCGGGCTGCGGATCCCGGCAAAGAGCTCCTATTGCGGGCGGTGGAAGACCCCGCCGTCTATGCCATGTTTCTCATGCACGGTATCATCAAGCAGGACCTATTGGCGCGCGTGGCGGCCGTCTTGGAAGAGGTGCGCCCTTACATGCGTTCCCACGGCGGGGACGTGGAATTGGTCAAATTAGAAGGGGAAGTGGTCTATGTACGCCTTCTCGGCGCCTGTGCGGGATGTTCGCTTTCGGTGCAAACGTTAAGGGACGGCGTGGAAGAGGCGATTAAGGCGCGCATTCCCGAAATCCGGCGCGTCGAAGTGGCGGAAGACGGGGCGGTGGCAGGATTTATTCCTTTGAACGAAGTCGGCGGCCTCCCGCAAAGCGGCTGGCTGGAAGGCCCTCCTATTACGGAGTTGGCGGACGGCCGGCCCGTCCGGTTCCAGGAAGGGGGCCACGATGTGCTGTTGGTCCGCTTGGGACCAAAGATCATGGCTTATCGCAACCGGTGTCCCCATATGGGGATGCCTCTGGATCAGGGACCCGTGGACGGATCGGTCCTGATGTGCCCGTGGCACGGATTTCGCTACGACCTGTCTACGGGCGAATGTCTGACTGCTCCTCACGTCCATCTGGAACCGTTTCCTGTGCGGGTGGAGGGACGGCGAGTATGGGTGCGCCCCAATTGAGGGCCGAGCCCGTGCGTTGGTTGGGGGCTCCGGCACCTGGGGGCCTGGTTCTCCCTCCGGCCCGTCCGAACCGGGTCCAGCTTTATGCCCCGCGGGGAGTCTACGTCGACGACCGCGTAGTGGTGGTGGCCGACACCGGCAATCATCGCATCTTGATTTGGTACGGGTGGCCCGAAGCCGACCACCAGCCCGCCGACGTGGTCTTGGGCCATGCCGATTTTGAGTCGGAAGGACCCGGTTTGTTGCACCTCCCCACCGGCGTCGCGGTGGTGGATGGGCGTCTTTTTGTCGCGGATGCTTGGCACCACCGCATCTTGATTTGGAACACTTTGCCGGAGCGGAACGGCCAACCCCCCGATGGGGTGCTCGGCCAGCCCGACTTAAACGCGGTGTCCCCCAATCGGGGGGGCAAGGTCGGCCCCATGGGGTTTTATTGGCCCTACGGTTTTGCTTATGTGGGCGGATGGTTTTATGTAGCGGATACGGGCAATCGGCGGGTGCTCGGATGGCGGGGGATGCCCGATGGGGTGCGTCCCCCCGACCTCGTTCTCGGCCAACCGGATGCTTACACCGGCGCGGAAAACCGCGGCCAGGGCGTGGGCGCCGGCACGTTCCGGTGGCCCCACGCCATAGCGGGAGACGGTACCACTTTGTACGTGGCCGATGCCGGCAATCATCGGGTGCTCGGATTCAGCCCGCCGCCGCAAGTGGATCGACCGGCGGATTTGTTGCTCGGGCAGGAGGACTTTGACAGGGCCTTTGAGCTCCCCCACATTCCGCAAGGTCCGCGGCGCCTCCGTTTTCCGTACAGCGTGGCCTTGTGCGTCGAGCACTTGGCGGTGGCCGATACGGCGAACAACCGGGTGCTCCTTTTCCCGGGACCGCCCCGGAGGGGAGTGTATTTGGCCGCTACCGGAGTGATCGGGCAAATTAATTTTGACGATTCGGGCGAAAACCGGTGGCAGGCGGTGCAGCGGGATACGCTCTGTTGGCCTTACGGCCTTTGGTGCCACAAGAACCTGTTGGCCGTGGCCGATTCCGGAAACAACCGCGTTTTGCTGTGGAGACTGGTGTCGGCTTGAGCGGAGGGGAAGCCCGCGCGGTTGAAGAGAAAGGAAAGGAGGAGGGGGCTATGTGCTTGGCCATACCCGGCCGGGTTGTGGAGTTGCTCGGTGAAGAACGTCACTACGCCGTGGTGGACGTATCGGGGGTCCGCCGAAACATCAACATCGGCTTGCTCAGGCACGAAGGGGTGCAGCCGGGTGATTGGGTGTTGATCCACGTGGGATTTGCCATGAGCAAGATCAGCGAGGAGCAAGCGGAGGATCAGTTGCGCCTGCTGGCGATGCTGGGTGAAGCGGAAGAAGCCATGCAGGAAGTTCGCGGCTACGACTTCGATGGTGAAAGGGAATGAACGGCCATGACGGAACCCTCGCGCCTCAATTTGGCACAATTCGGCTCGGCCACGTTGTCTGAGGATGGTTGCGCGACGTGCGGCGATGTGGCTGTCCCCGTTCAGGTGGTGGAAGTTCGAGGCTGTGAAGCCGTGGTGGAAGATCGATTGGGCCAACGGGTTGTGGTGGCCGTCGATTTTGTCCCTGATGTCCGTGCCGGCGAGATTCTTTTAGTCCATATGGGCGTGGCCATCGGGCGCGCCTTGGGGGGCGTGTGGAGCGATGAAATACGTCGATGAATTTCGCAACCCGGAATTGATCCGGAAAACGGCCGACGAGATCCGCAGGTGGGTCGATCCCGATCGCCACTATCGCATTATGGAAGTGTGCGGCGGGCACACCTTTTCGATCTACCGTTTTGGTTTACAGAATTTGCTTCCCGATAACATCGAACTCGTCCACGGGCCGGGATGTCCTGTCTGCGTCCTGCCCATGGGACGCATGGACGAAGGGCTGGCCATTGCCGAGCAGCCCCATGTGATCTTCGCCGCCTTCGGGGATGTCATGCGGGTTCCGGGACGTCGGGGGAGCCCTTTGGAGCTGCGCGCCAAAGGGGCGGATGTGCGGATGGTGTATTCTCCCCTGGATGCGTTGAAACTCGCCCTCGATCATCCGGACCGGCAAGTGGTCTTTTTTGCCATCGGTTTTGAGACGACGGCGCCGTCCACAGCCCTTACCCTGCTTCGAGCCCGGGATTTGGATGTGCGGAATTTTACCGTATTTTCCAATCACGTCCTGATTTTGCCGGCCATTCGGGCCATTTTGGATTCCCCCGATATGCGGATTGACGGTTTTATCGGCCCCGGCCACGTCTCCACAGTCATCGGTGCCCGCCCGTACGAATTCGTCGCCCGCGAGTACGGCAAGCCGGTCGTCATCTCCGGCTTTGAGCCGCTGGACTTGCTGCAATCCATCCTCATGTTGATCAAGCAACTGCGGGAAGGACGGTCCGAAGTCGAAAATCAATACACCCGCGCGGTTCCCTGGGAAGGAAACCGCCGGGCCTTGGAAGCGATCGCCGAAGTGTTTGAAGTCCGCCCCTTCTTTGAGTGGCGCGGTCTGGGGTTTATCTCCCAGTCGGCGTTAAAGCTGCGGGAAGATTTTGCCCCGTGGGATGCGGAGGTGCGCTATGGAGTGCAGGGGATCAGCGTGACCGATCCAAAGGCGGCCCAGTGCGGCGAGGTGTTGAAAGGGGTCCTGAAGCCCCATCAGTGCAAGCTCTTTGGAAAGGAATGCACCCCCGAGCATCCCGTGGGCGCCCTGATGGTGTCGTCGGAGGGGGCTTGTGCCGCCTATTACCACCACGTCTATCTGCGTCAAGCGGCGGGCGAATGACATGGAAAGGGGTCGGACGATGAAAGGGGTACAGCCTGTGCAAAGCGGCACCGATATCCGTTATCCCTGGTGGCCTTATATCCTGGGCGTTGGAGCGCTTCACCTGCTGGCGATCCTGCTGCTTTTGGTAGGCGCCCGTAACTATCCGGCGGTTCTGGGGATGGGTTTACTGGCCTACACCTTTGGACTCCGGCACGCCTTTGACGCCGATCACATCGCCGCGATCGACAACACCGTGCGAAAACTGGTGCAGCAGAGGCAAAACCCTTCCGGCGTCGGATTTTACTTTTCGCTCGGCCATTCCACGGTGGTTTTTTTGGCAGCGTTGGCAACTGCAATCGCGGCGCACTGGCTGCAAGAAAAGATACCGGCTTTTAAGGATGTAGGTGGACTGATCGGCACCTTGGTGTCGGGAATTTTTCTGGTGGTCATCGCTTTGCTGAACCTCGTGATCTGGGTGGATATCTGGAGGCTTTTCAGGGACCTGCGCCGGGGAGAGTATCGGTCGGAATCGCTGGAGGCTCTGCTGACGAATCGCGGCCTTGTGGCGAGACTCGCCAAACCGCTCTGGCGCTTGATCAGCAAGTCTTGGCACGTCTATCCCTTAGGCCTGCTCTTTGGACTGGGTTTCGACACGGCGAGCCAGATTAGCCTCCTCGCTCTTTCCGCCGGAAGCACCGCAGCACTTTCTTGGGCAGGTATTCTGGCGCTTCCTTTGTTGTTTGCATCGGGCATGAGCCTGATGGATACTGCAGATGGGGTGTTCATGACCCGGGCGTATGGCTGGGCTTTTTCAACCCCGCTGCGCAAGCTCTACTACAACTTGACGGTGACGGGGCTCTCGGTGGTGGCCGCGTTGGTCATCGGCCTCATCGAATTGTTTCAAGTTTTAGCGGAAAAACTTGAATTGCAAGGGGGCTTCTGGGGCTGGCTGGGCAACTTGGAGTTGGGTTGGGTTGGCTACCTTTTGGTGGGCCTTTTTGTCTTGACGTGGGCAATCTCCTATGGCGTATGGAAGGTGGGCCGATTGGAAGAACGATGGGGAAATAATCTCTATAAATAGTTAGTAAAAAATGTAATAGAAGAAGGGGGGATTCATGGTGGGGGCCGGAACGGCGAAGGTGCGCTTTGGCGATGCCCAAATCGAGCTGGCCCACGGGGCGGGGGGAAAGGCCAGCCGGCGGTTGATCGAGGGGTTATTGTTGCCGTATTTGTCTAATGAGGCTTTGGAGGAACTTGGAGATGCGGCGTATCTGGAAGTCGAAGGATTGCGATTGGCTTTTACAGCGGATAGTTTTGTCGTGAAACCGCTTGTGTTCCCCGGAGGATCCATCGGGGAGTTGGCGGTCAACGGGACGGTTAACGACTTGGCCGTGGCGGGGGCCCGGCCGTTGGCTTTGTTGGCCACGCTAATTTTGGAGGCGGGGTTGCCCGCGTCGGTTCTGGAGGGAGAGGTGGCCGCTATGGCGGAAGCGGCCAGGCGGGCCGGCGTGGCCGTGATCGGCGGGGACACGAAGGTGGTGGAGCATGGCAAAGCGGACGGCCTGTATATCACCACGGCCGGGGTCGGTCTGGTAGACCCCCGCGTATCGCTCTCCGCCAAGGCGGTGCGTCCGGGGGATCAGGTACTGCTTTCCGGTCCGATCGGCGATCACGGCATCACGGTGCTCCTTGCGCGCGGCGAATTGGATCTGGAAGCCGATCTCACATCCGATACGAGGCCGGTGTGGCCCTTGGTGGCGGCTCTGATCGGCGCAGCCGCTCCGGGCTTGCGCTGGTTGCGCGATCCTACGCGCGGAGGTGTGGCCACCGCCTTGAACGAGTTGGCCCGCGAGGCCGGGGTGGCGGTTGTGTTGGAGGAGGAGGCCATTCCCGTGCGCCCGGCGGTGCGGGGGGCTTGCGAGATTTTAGGGTTTGATCCCCTGCACATTGCCAATGAAGGGCAGTTTCTCGCCGTCGTGTCGCCTGAGTACGCCGACGCGGCCTTGGAGGCCCTGAGGCGCGTACCGGGAGGCGAGGAGGCGGCGCGTGTGGGCGAAATTCGGGAAACGCCGGCGAGAGTGGTGCTGGCCAGCTCTCCGTACGGCGGCACCCGGGTGGTGGACATGCTCGTTGGCGACCCGTTGCCTCGGATCTGTTAGTTGCCGGGCTTGTGTTAAAGGAAGTGGAGGGGGTGGCCGGCCGTGGACCCTTTGGAGCGGTGGGTGAAGGAGCGCCTTCGGTACCGGAACAACGTATCGGCAAGGTTTTTCCCCCGTGAAGCCGCGAGGCTGGCGGCCGCCAGCAGGGAAATGGCGGAGCGTTTTCTGGATGGGGGGCGCCTGATCGCCATTGGGAGGGGGGTCTACGCCACAGACGCTCAGCATGTGGCGGTGGAGTTTGTCCATCCGGTCATTGTGGGAAAACGGGCCTTGCCGGCTCTTGATCTTTCCATGGCGTTTTCTGAACGGCTGAAGCCTCTATTGCGTTCCGGCGATATCGTGATGGGATTCGGACCGCCCGGGGGAGATCCAGCGGTCGGGCAAGCCCTCGCTTGGGCGATAACCGAGGGTGCTCAAACTTTCGCCTTGCCGGGAACCGAGGGAAGCTATGCCGTGGAGAAAGTCGATGGGGATCCTTTTGTACACCAGGAATTGATTGAGATCCTCTATCACACGTTGTGGGAGACGGTGCACGTCTTTTTTGAACACCGGGAATTGGGGAGCGGCGCCGGGGAAGCGGAATTTTTATATCCCTTTCTCGGCTCGCGGCGGCAGGATACCTCAAAGGTGGTGGCCGAAGTGGCCGCTTCCATTGAGGCGAAAGCCCGGGAGGTAGAACGTTTGCGCGCGCAGGTAGCGGAGGAAGAGAGTTCCGCCGTGGCGCAGGCCATTCGCGTTTTGGCGGACCGCTTGGCGCGGGGCGGGAAACTCATTGTTTTCGGCAATGGGGGTTCGGCCACCGACGCAAACGACTGGGCTTTGGACATGATGTTGCCCCCCTCCGGGATGCGCTCGTATCCGGCTGTCTCCCTCTCCATGGAGCCTGCTGTCCTTTCCGCTTTGGCCAACGACGTGGGGGCCGAAGTGATGTTTGTAAGACAGTTGATGGCCCATGCGAAACAAGAGGACGTGGCGGTGGCGATCTCGACGAGCGGCGGATCGAAAAACATTCTGTCGGCTCTTGAGGAGGCGAAAAAACGGGGGATGGCGACCATGGCCTTGCTCGGCTACGATGGAGGCGAGGTGGTACGTCGCGGTTTGGCGGACATCCCCTTGATTGTGCGCTCCGATTATATTCCGCGAATTCAAGAGGTTCAAGCATCCGTGTATCATATCATCCGCGAAGGTTTGGAGGTGGTCGGGAGCGATGCTTGAGCTGTACGGCACTCGGGGATGCCCTTACACTCGCGAACTCCGGGAAGATCTCCTGTGGGAGGGAAAAGTGTTCCAGGAATACGACGTGGAAGAGGATCCCGAAGCCTTGAAGCGCGTACTGGCTTTAACGGGCGGGCGGACGGTTCCTGTGTTGGTCGAGGATGGCCGCGTCGTGCAGGTGGGGTATCAGGGACGGGGTTGCCTCGTTTCTCTCCCTGCATCGGGGGATAGGGCGGCTTCCGAGTCGTAGACGGGCTCGGGCTCGCGCAATCGGTTCGGAGGCGATGACATGAAAACGGCATGGCGCATTCGCGTGCACGGCGTCGTCCAAGGGGTCGGGTTTCGCCCCTTTATCTTTCGCTTGGCGCAAAAGTGGGGAATCTCGGGATGGGTGCAAAACGGCGAAGGCGGGGTGGAAATGCACGTCGAAGGCAATCCCGAGGACCTCGCCGCTTTTTTGCATGAGATGAAGGCCCGTCCCCCCGCAGCCTCCCATGTGGCGGCCGTGCACGTCCAGGAGGATCCCCTCGAGGGGCATACGGCTTTCCGGATCCGCGAAAGCCGGCGGGATGGCCGGCCGACGGTGCACATCCCGGCGGATTTGGCGGTTTGCACCGCCTGTTTGGCGGAGTTGTTCGACCCCGGAGACCGGCGCCATCTGTATCCCTATATCAATTGCACCGAATGCGGTCCTCGTTATACCGTAATCGAAGGGTTGCCGTACGACCGTCCCCGGACCACCATGAAGGCTTGGGCGATGTGCCCGGATTGCGCCGGAGAGTATGGCGATCCGGCAGATCGACGGTTTCACGCCCAGCCCATCGCCTGCCCTCATTGTGGACCCCATTATTCCCTATGGCGGGAAGGCGAGGTGGTGCGGGGGGATGAGGCGGCTTTGCGCCAGGTGGTTCACTTGCTGCGCCGGGGGGCGATTGTCGCCGTCAAAGGCCTCGGCGGCTATCATTTGGCCTGCGATGCCGAAAACGCTCGCGCGGTCCGCGCACTCCGGGAGAGGAAGCGCCGCGGAGCCAAGCCCTTTGCCCTCATGGCGAAGGATCTGAACGCGGCGCGGGAGCTGGTGGCTTTGTCGCCCGAGGCGGAGGCCCTGTTGACTTCGGCGATGCGCCCGATCGTGCTGGCCCCCGCGAAGCGCCGGTTGCCGGAGGTGGCGCCCGACAACGGCGATCTGGGCGTGATGCTGCCCTACACGCCCTTGCACCATTTGCTTTTTTACTTTGGCGCACCGCCGGTGTTGGTGATGACGAGCGCCAATCGCTCCAGCGAGCCCATCGTGTATCAAGACGATGAGGCTCTGGAACGTCTCCGGGGCATCGCCGACGCTTGGTTGATCGGGGAGCGGCCCATTGCCCGGCGCGTGGACGATTCGGTGGTCCGCGCAGGGCCGTTCGGGCCGGCGGTGTTGCGGCGCGGAAGGGGTTACGCGCCCTTGCCCGTGGCGCGCTTCCCGTGCGACCAGCCCATCCTTGCCGTCGGCGCCGACTTAAAAAATACGGTCACCTTGGTCGTGGATGGACAGGCGATCATGAGCCAGCACCTTGGCGATTTGGATCAATATGAGGCTTATACGGCGTTCGAGCAGACGGTTCACGACCTTTTGGCCATGTACGATGTGCCCTTAGAGGAGACGGTGGTTGCCTACGATCTTCATCCGGATTTTCGATCTTCGGGTTTTGCCCTCGCCCTGGCGGCTTGCGATCATGTGGGGGTCCAGCACCATCGCGCCCACGTGGCCGCCGTGCTGGCGGAGAAAAATGCCCTCGACCGGCGGGTCGTGGGGGTGGCGTTCGACGGCACGGGTTTTGGCGACGACGGGGCGATATGGGGCGGAGAACTGTTCGTGGGGAGCGCGGCGGAAGGATTGGTGCGCGCCGGTCACCTCCGTTACGCGGTGCTGCCCGGGGGCGATGCGGCCTCTCGAGTGCCGCTGCAAGCACTGGCCGGTTTTCTCTCCGAGCTTCCGGAACGGGGGCCGGAGGTGGGCGCGCGCCTTCAGTTGCCCCAGCGTTTTTTCACGGCGTTGAAACTGGTGGAAAAGCAGATCCAGACCTTCCCCACCACTTCGGTCGGGCGCCTGTTCGATGCCGTGGCTGCTCTTCTCGGCTTTACCGGCGCAATTTCTTTCGAGGGCCAGGCGGCCATCTGGCTGGAGCACCTCGCACGCCGAGCTCCCTTAGAGACGGTCTATCCCTTCCCGTGGGACGGGCGGGAACTTGATTTTCGCCCGCTTTTAGAGGCGGTGGTGGAAGATCGCTTGGGAGGCAGGGACGTGGCGTCGATCGCCCGGTCGTTTCATCGCGGCGTCGCCGAGGGGATTCATCGCTGCGTGCTCACCTTGGGGAAAGAGTTCGGGGTGGATGCAGTGGTGTTATCCGGGGGCGTGTTCCAAAATACCCTATTGTTGGCCGACCTCCGAGAACTGTTTGCCGGAGGTCCAGTGGAGGTGTGGCTGGGCCGGGAAGCGCCGCCGAACGACGGGGGGATCAGCCTTGGGCAGGCCGCCTTGGCCGCGGCGGAGCGCATCCGGCGTGCGACGCCACCGCCGGGCGCTCCGGATTCCAAAAAGGTCTCGGACAAAGGGGGGCTCCAGAAATGATTCGAGTGAGGTTTGGGAGCATTCCTGTAACCGACGAGGACCGATGTTCATATACCCATTGGATCACGTTGGTTGCCGTTTTCCGCCTCTTTCACCGCCCGTTGGGCCAACGAGTGAATCACCATATCGTCCATAGGGGGATTGTGAAGGCCGAAGCGCACATCCCGGTACATGCGCTGTAGAGGGTGGGAGAGTGCAAGACCGTGAGCCCCGACTATCCGCATCGCTTTGTCCACCACGGATAAGGCGGTCTGAACTGCGTAGGTTTTCACAGCTCCCAAATCGGGCTCCAGCAAAACGGGATCGTCGGGCCTTTCGTCCCACCGTTCGGCGACCGCATATAAATAGTGTCTGGCCGCCGACAGTTCCAAATCCATCTGCCCGAGCAATTGCTGAACGTTTGAGGTGTACAAAATCGGACGGTCCAATGTATTGGGCTGGTAAGATGCCGCGAATTTCAATGCTTCCCGGCGTGCCGCCAGCGCAATCCCCAAATAACAGGCGGGGATGAACAACAGATAGGGACTGGCTGCGCGCCGGTGAGAGTCGGTCTTGATGCACACCAGTGCCTCTTCGGGCAGTCTGACTCCGTCAAGGACGAGATCATGGCTCGCTGTCCCGCGCATTCCGACCATGTTCCAGGTCGGATCGATCCTTAGCCCGCGTGTCTCACGGGGGACAAGAAATTCCGCATGTTCATCCGTTCCTTCAATGGTTGCCGTCACGATGAAATAATCCAGCACGGGGGCCAGCGTCGTAAACGTTTTGCGGCCCCGGAGTTCGAAACCACCTTTTTTTCGTATGGCGATCGTTTGCGGCTTCCCGCCCCGCGAAGGACTGCCGGTCGCACGTTCCGTGGCCGCTCGATTGACAAGTGCTCCTTTTTCTACGATTTCCTTACAAAGATTCCGGAAGACAGATTCCCGCCACGAACGTTTCTCCTTCAAATCGTAAATGATGCCCAAATGCCACCCGATGCCCAATGCAATCGACGCATCTCCCTGTGCCAAACGTTCTTGGTAAAGTACCAATTCATAAAGGCCGATTCCGAGCCCTCCCCATTCGCGCGGGACCGTGTAAGCGGGATAACGCATCGCTTTGAGGGCTTCGATCGATTCCAGGGAGAGCTGATTTCGTTCGTCGGCGACCTGTGCATGAACGGCCAACCGGTCGGCCAGCCGGCCGATGTGCGCGAGTCGTTCCCGATGTACCGGTGATATGGCAAACTGGTCGCGAATCGTTCTCATCCCGTTTCACCTCCCTGCCGCACAGTGACCCGGTTTCCATGAAAATACCGTCCAACTACTTGGTATGTCAATGTGGCGATTAACGGTCACCCGGAAAGACCTGTCCCCGGCGGTTGCGATTCGCGTGGCGCCGGCTCCAGCCCTGGCTCCAAGCCCACAGCGCGGATGCGGTGGTGCAGAGTTTCTACGACGCCCTCAAATCCTGGCGCGAGCGCCGGAAGACAGATCCACAAGCCAAACCACCGTACCGCCGGCGGCAGAACCCGTTGCCCAAGGAGGCACAGCCGGGGTGGACCCGGGTGAGGTTCATCTGGCCGTGGCCCACGGCGGTAAAATCGACGGCATTCATGTTCAAGGAGCGCACGACCTCCTCGTCCAGTTCGATTGTGCCGCGGTTCGGACCTCTTCAGGGGTCGAATCTGGATTGGATGATATTACCTGGAGGATTTCTGGACTTTTCATCGAATTAGGAGAGGGGAACGCGCAGGGCTACCCGAATCCGTCAACTAACCCCGGAGGCTAAGGAGGATTGAAGCAGGATTGAAGCAGGAACCAATGAATAGGGCTTTAAAAACTCTCATCATTGCAGGAACGATCGCCGCTGTTCCTTTTCTGTCCCCGGCAGTGGATACGGCGCAGGCAGCGGCCGTCAGTCCGGTGAACGTCCAAGTGGATGGTCAACTGGTTCATTTTCCCGATGCGAAGCCTTTTATCGATGAAAACCAAAGAATCCAAGTGCCCGTGCGGTTTGTATCGGAAAAACTAGGATATTCGGTTTCCTGGGAAGCGCTCGGGGATAACGTGAAAGTGACTATCAAGAACGCGAACAAGGTGGTCGTACTGCGGACCGGAGACAACCGCGCGACTGTCAACGGAAAAAGCGTTATTCTCGATACGAAAGTCAGGCTGTTGGAGGGTCGGACCTATGTTCCGCTGCGTTTTATCGCGGAGAGCTTGGGCTCCGAGGTACAGTGGGACCCCGATGCGTTGAAAGTTATTATTAATACGGGAAAAAAGGGAGATGCCCCCATTCAACCGTTGCTCGCCTCCCGGTCGGGGATGCCCGCAGTTAAAGATTTGAGTACGGAAATTGTGTCAACGGCCAGGAAATATGTAGGGACCCCTTATGTGTGGGGCGGTACGACCCCATCCGGATTTGATTGTTCCGGATTTGTTCAATATGTATTCGCCCAGCACGGGATCAACCTGCCGCGAACTTCTTCCGAAATGTATGAGATGGGCACCCCGGTGAGCGACCCGCAGGCGGGCGACCTGGTGTTCTTTAGTACATATGAGCCGGGGGTTTCCCACGTGGGCATCTATCTGGGCAACGGTCAATTCATCTCCTCGACCAGCTCGTCGGGCGTCCAGATCGTGTCGATGGATAACCCCTACTGGGCGTCGCGTTATATCGGAGCCAGGCGGATTTAAAAGAGCACATTTCGGTTTGTCGACCGCCAAGCGCCGCCGGAAAAGCGGCGCCGGTTTATCAAAGGGCAACATATGAGAATTTGACGCAAATCGGGGCGCGAAATCGTTTGACCATCCGACCGGGCCTCTTGGCGGCGAATGGAAGATGGGTTTGGTGACGCTGCAATGTGAAAGCTGATTGCTCACACGATAAGAAAATTGTGATGGTGCCGATAGGATGCAATTGAACAACACGGGCCAATATTGCCCTTGGATACGGATTCGATGCAGGGTTTGGGAATGGCCCGGATCAGTCTCTGCGGTGTGTTTGGTTGCTGGCTTTTCCATACGGGACGGGGTTAATGTCTCGGGTAATGGTGTAACGCCAAATACTCTCGTAGAGGAGGCACTGGTGGCTCATATGGAGTGGCTCTCTCCGAGAAGGCCTCAAACTCCTGGCCGGGGCCGTGATGGAAGCTGAAGTCGGACATGGCCTTTGTCACCGCCATTGGCGTTGGTCTGCCATCCAGCAAGCCTTGGCCGGGGTTACATGGCAACGTTGCAGGGCCCATGTGATGAGAAATGTCTTGAGTCAGGTCTCAGAGTCCTCTCAAGGGATGGTGTTATCGATTGTCCGGACGGTCTTCTTTGCGCAACCAACCCAGGAGGCAGCCAGAGACGGGAGCATTGGCGACAAATCTGTTCAACGAACCCGTCGGAACGGCTCAATCGAGAGTTGGGCCGGCGAATGGATGTTGTAGGTATTTTCCCGAACCGAGGCGCCGTGATTCGATTGGGAAGGGCGATCCTTAATAATGAAATTTACCTTTCGGTACGGAATTGACGCGCCTTTTTGGGTCATCTTCATGATTCTAATGGGAACAGGATTTTCAGTGGTCAGCTTGCCGGGATTGCCACAAAGTATCTTCGGTTTGATATTTGGTTTGTACTTTTTGGCGATTGGGCTTTGGATGTTCTTTTATTCAACTGTGATTAAAATCAACCATCGGTATGTGATCCTGAGCCTTGCACAAGCACAACCCGGGGAGAGGCTTCTTGACGTTGGGACCGGACGGGGCCTTCTAGCCATTGCAGCCGCAAAAATGGGGTGCAAAGTCACTGCGATCGACCGCTGGTCACACTGGGATCTTAGTGGAAACGGGAGAGAGGCGCTAGAGAAAAACGCAAGGGATGAAGGGGTATCTTCAATTGAGATCTTGGACGGTGACGCTCGTGAATTACCTTTTTCAAACGAAAGCTTCGACATCGTCGTATCCAATTTCGTCGTCCACAATATCAAAGGCGCCGAGAACCGAGCGAGAGCGGTCCGTGAGATGTGGCGTGTCCTGAGACCGAATGGTCGTCTCGTCATCTCGGATATCAGCCGGACATCCGAGTATGTCCGGATCTTGTCCACACTGACGGATGATATCGAAACGAAGCGATTTTATTCTACCTTTCCTTTTTCCCGAGTCGTTGTTGCGTATAAGAAAGACGATCGGTCCAGGACTCGACCGCAACAGGGGACAAGCGTGTCCAAGTAAGGGTGCACGAGTAGGCCGCCCGGGAAACGTGGCAAAAGAA
>JASBVN010000015.1 GCA_029961045.1 Alicyclobacillaceae bacterium
GGTGGCCAAGGGCGGGACGGGGCCGTAAGCCGGAGGAATGTCCGTTTGGCCGGCGCTTGACAATTCCTTGAAGGGTTGCTACTATTTTAATAAGCGATAGATAAGAAGGGAGAAACTGCCGGGACGGGGCGAGACGGAACAGGGGTTTTGGCCGCTATGTCGAAAAGGGCGGTAAAGCGAGCCGTCCCGGCGTCCGGCGGGTGGCTGCGGTGAGGGTTGCCGGGTTCCGCCCGAAGGATTCCGCCCGAAGGAGGAGCGGAGCGGTAGGTGTTGAATAAGATAATAGGGTGCGGTGTGTTCTGGGTTTGAAAGGTGGTGTTTTCGATCGCGAACAGATCCAACACGAGGAAAGCGGAGATCCTGAACGTTGCGGTTCAATTGATGAAAGAAAAAGGCTACCGCGGCACCACGCTGCAGGATATCGCCAAGCAGTTGAACATCACCGAACCGGCATTGTATTACTATTACAACAGCAAAGAAGAGTTGCTGGCGGAAATCTTGAACCGCATTGTACGGACGGCCGTCCAGGAATTGCAGGACATACATAAGAAAAATATTTCAGTTAAGCAAAAAATTAGGGAAATTATCCATATGTATACCAAGCTGGTGGCCAATAACGAAATGATGACCGTTTATTTTAACAACAAGCATGAGCTATCCGGAGATAATTGGGAAGCGGTAAACGTTCAAGAGCGAGAGTTCGTCCGGATCATCGCCTCGATCCTCGAAGAAGGGATGGACCAAGGAGTCTTTAAGCGAATGAACCCGACGGCGGCTGCTTTTGCCCTTTTGGGTATGTCCAGTTGGGTATACAAGTGGTATGACCGGAAAGGGGCGTTGAGCATCGACGAGATTTCCGACCTCTTCGCCGATATTTACCTTGGCGGCATAATTGACGGACAGAACGTTCAGGATGAAAGGAATACGAGGTGACCGTAATGCTACCCTCCACCCTCTTTCTTTTATCGGCGGAAAAACGCAAGGCATTGATTGAAGTGGCACGGGGAAAGCGCGCTGCCACTCGTTATTTTATGGGCGGAAGCGTGCTGAATACCTATTCGGGAGAATGCCATAAGGCCAATGTGGCGGTTTATGAAGACAGGATCGCCTATGTAGGCATGTCCGACGCCATGGTGGGCGAAGAAACGGAAATCGTTCGCGTCGAAGGGAAAGTGCTTTGTCCGGGGTACATTGAACCCCACTCCCATCCGTTTCTGATGTACAATCCGGTCGCCTACGCCGAGCAGGTAATGGCGCTCGGTACCACCCTGTTGGTGAACGATAATTGGCCCTTTGCCCTTCACGATTTTGCGCACATCCCGGACATCTTCCGCTGGTTTCGGCAGCTCCCGGTGCGCATGTTGTGGAGTATTCGCTTGGAGCTGGAGTACGTGGAAGAAAACCCCGACCATCGGGAATACGTTCGCCGGCTCATCGCCCTGCCGGAGGCGATTCAGGTAGGAGAACTTACAAATTGGTTTGCTTTGCTGGACGGAAACGAGACGATGTCGGACTGGGTCGGGACCTGCCTCGGGCTGGGAAAGAGGGTGGAGGTCCACGCGCCGGGTGCGTCCGGCGACACGTTGAGCACCCTGGCGGCCGGCGGGATTACCGCCTGTCACGAAAGCATCACCGCCGAGGAAGTCGTCCGGCGGTTGCGGCAGGGCATCTATGCGACCATCCGCCACAGCACCCTGAGGCCGGACCTGCCGGAGATCGTCCGCGAACTGCTGAAGCATCCGGTTTCTACGAACCGCCTGATGTTTACGACCGACGGGCCCACCCCCATGATGTTTAAAGAAGGATTTACAGACTATTTAGTGCGTCTGGCCATCGAGGCGGGAATGGACCCCATTCGAGCTTACCAGACGGTTACCATCAATCCCGCTACTTACTATAGGCTGGACGAACATGTGGGCGGCATTGCTCCCGGGCGCCTGGCGGACATATTGGTGCTCGCGGATTTGACGGTGCCGACTCCGGAACGGGTGTACATCGGCGGGGAATTGGTGGCCGAAAACGGCCGGGCCTTGCATCCTTTCCCCCGGTTCCCCTGGGAAAGGTACGAAGTAGGCCGGCCGCTTTCTCCTCCATTTCGGGGCAAGACGCCTCCGGAAATTTTTGATATGAAAGCACAAAAACTACCGGACCCGTATCCCGTCATGAATCTGGTCAACGCGGCCATCATCCGGCTGCAGGAGGTGCCGCTAGCGTCGGTCGTCAACGGGCTACCGGATGATTTTCTTTACGTATCGGTTCTTTCGCGAGACGGCCGGTGGGTGTCCAACGGCGTCATCCGCGGGTTCGCCTCCCATCTGGATGGAATGGCAAGTTCCTATAATTTCACAGGGGACATTGTGGTATTCGGTAAGGACCGGGAAGCCATGGCCCGGGCGGTGGACCGCGTGGGGCAACTGGGAGGCGGAATCGTCGTTGTCGAAGGAGGAGAGGTGCTGTTTGAACTGCCTCTCGAATTGGGCGGCAGAATGACGTCGCTGCCGATGGACGTGTTGATGGAGAAAGCGGCGCAACTGCTGTCCATCCTGAGGGAGAGGGGCTATCGTTACACGGACCCTTTCTATACGATGGATTTTATTTCTTCCGTCCATTTGCCCGATTTACGCCTGAACGCCGACGGGTTGGTGTCGGTAAAAGAGAGGAAGGTCTTGATTCCTTCGAGGAAAATAGAGGTGGGTCTGCACGGTAAGCGGTGCTGACCGCGCGGAGAGTTGCGGCCCGAGGAGAATGTCGAAAACCTTGACAATTTGGTGGAGCGGTTGTTACTATTTTAGTGAGTAATAAATAAGAAAAAGGGGAGATCGCGATGACGGGGTACATGACGGAACAAGAGTTTTACCGCTATGTCGAAAACGGCGGTAAGGTGGACGCGACCGATCCGATGCCCGAAGCTTACAAGCGGGAAGTAGCCCGAATCATGAGTTTCCAGGCGCTGGCCGAAATCGTAGGGACTCTGCTGTCGGCGGAGTGGGTGCCGAAGGCTCCGTCCGTGATCCGCAAGATGATGTATACGGCCAAGGCCCAGGACGAGATGGGGCACGCGCACATTTTGATCCGCCAGTGCGAGGACATCGGGGTGACCAGGGAGCAAATCATTGAAGAGTATTTGGCGGGGAAGCGAAAGCTGCTGAATATTTTCCATTACGGCTTCGACCGGTACGAAGAGATGGTCGTCGGCATGCTGATGCAAAACACGGGGGCCATCGTCCAGTTCCAGTCCCTCGTTAAAGGGAGTTATCTGCCGTATATTCGGGCTTTGCGGAAGATCATGAAGGAAGAGTCCTTCCATTATAATTTGGCTGTCGATATGGTGGAGTATGTTACTAAAAATGGTACAAATGAACAGCGGCAGATCATTCAGGAGGCCATCGACACGTGGTACCCGAGAATGCTGGCCTACTTTGGCCCGCCGGAAAAAGGCGAGCCTCCGGTCGACGCGCTGAGGTGGCGCATTAAATGCGACACCAACGACGACGTGCGGGAAGCCTGGTTGGAAAAGATCGTTCCGCTGATTTCGTCCCTGGGGTACACGATTCACGATCCTCTGCTGAAGAAAGATGAGCGCACGGGGCGGTGGAGCTATACGGAGCCCGACTGGGAAGAAGTCAGGCGGGTGATCAACGACGGCGGGCCCCGATCGGCATATTGGAAAGAAAAGATCAGGAAGTGCTATGAGGAGACGCGCTGGGTGCGGGATGTGGTGAGCCGTTACAGCGCCGGGCAGGCGGCTGCGGTGGGTGCGTGAGAAACCGGCCCGGAAGGGACTACGGTGGAAGGGAGAATGGCATCATGTCCGAACGAAACCGGTTGCAGGTGTACGAAGTGCTGGTACAGGAAACGAAGGATAAGTTTCCCGTCAATGTCGGAAGCGTGAGAGCGCCCAGCCCCACCTTGGCGTTGCAGATGGCGCGCGAGGTGTTTGCGCGGCGGGAAAATTGTGTGAAGGTCATGGTGGTGAACCGGGAGGCGGTTCACGTTCTCGACGACGAGGAGTACCTGGGCTATGCGAGGAAGAAGGTGTTCCGGCTGCCATTTTTGCGCGAACGGGAGGCCCGGCCGCGCGAACGGAACGGCAAACAAGAGGATGCCGGTTGATCCGGAACAGTCGTAAAGTGGCACCCGAACGAGGAGGTTGGAAAGAAGATGGGCTTCAATCCGGCGGTGGAACGCTTTTTGATCGAGTGGGCTCTGGATGAATTTGTGGTGGGACACCTGCTTGGAGTGCAGACGTTCCATTACGGTCCTGATTTGGAGGAGAACATTGCCGTCGGCTCGATTTCCCAAGACGAATTGGGCCATGCGCGGATGATGTTGCGGTTGTTGGCGGAGGACGAAAAGGAACTGGACCGCGTGGTCTATACGAAGCCTCCGGAGGAGATGAAGGTCGCCACACTGGCGCAGGCTTGGAAGGAGACGGACTGGTCTTATTTGGTCGTGAAATCCATGCTGTACGACGTGGCGGATCAAGTGAGGTTCGATTTTTTTGTCCGGCTTCCCGATGAAAAGTTGAGAACCATCGAAGGGATGATGGGGCGAGAAGAAAACGTCCACCGGGAACACTGGCAAGAGTGGGTCGACATTCTTTCCTCCGACGCCGAGGGCCGGCGCCGCCTGCAGGAAGCGCTGGACGAACTCTATCCTTACCTGGCCGACTTTTTCGCGACGGACGTGTACGAAGAAGTGGCCAAGGCATACGGCATGGCGGCGACGGACAAATCTTCGCTGCTCGGCCGATGCCTGCAGCAGGTAAAAGAACGATTCCGTCCGTACCAGTACACCATGCCCCTGGCGGATGAGCAGATGGTTCGGCTGTTGGAGGAGCCGAAAGGGCGCGCAGGCCGGCATCTTGAGGTGTTCAAAGAGATTTATGCCGACATCCACAGCGTATACGATCAACATCCCGAAATGGTTTGGGGGTAATTCAGCCCGGGAGAGGAAGGGGTGAGTGCCGTGGGCGTGAGGCAGGTGACCGGAGCCGATGTCCTGCAGGTGCTGAAGGGTGTAGAGGACCCCGAGATGCCGATCAGCATTGTGGATCTGGGCATTGTGGAGGGGGTGGCGGTCGGAGAGGAGGGAGCGGTGAAGGTGACCCTCATGCCGACCTTTACCGGATGCCCGGCGCTGGAGGTCATCGAGAAAAAGGTGAAGGACGCCTTGAAGGAACGGCTGAATGTGGCGGATGTGGAAGTGAAGTGGACGTTTGGCGGGGAGTGGTCTACCGAAAAGATCACGGCGGAAGGCCGGGTGGCGCTGAAATCATTCGGCATTGCGGTATCGCCGGAGCCGGGGAAGGTCGAATGCCCCTACTGCCGGTCCCACAACGTGGTGAGGGAGAGCGCGTTCGGCTGTTCGTTGTGCAGGGAAATCTACTACTGCAACGACTGTAAGAATCCGTTTGAATCCATGCGCCGGCTTGTACGTGTGGAAGCATAGGGAGGAGACGAGGAATGGGCAGCATTACGGCGGAAAGAAGGGGAAAAACGGCCGTTCTTTGGCTCGACAAGGCGCCTGCCAACGGCATTTCAACCGATATGCTGGTCGAACTCGACCGCCATATCGAATCCCTGGCCACAGACGGCGAGGTGAAGGCCGTCGTCTTGGCCTCCAAGTTGGAAAAGATTTTTTCTGCGGGCGCCGATGCGACGTGGTTTAACAGCCTCGTGCAAGAACACGGCGCGGAGGGGTTTCCCGGAGAGTTCGAGAAATTCTCCAACTATTTTCGTGAAGTTTGCTGGAAGATCCACACCGGCCATCAAGTGTACATTGCCGCGATCAACGGCCACTGCGTAGCCGGCGGACTGGAATTGGCGGCCGCGTGCGACTTGCGTTTTGCCGCTTCCGGAGTCAAACTCGGGTTGCCCGAGTTAGAAATTTTTGGCGCGATCCCCAGCGGCGGCGGAGGTACCCAGTACATCGTCCGGTTGGTGGGGCCGCGTAAAGCGTTCGAACTGATCGCCACAGCCGCGACGATTTCTTCCGACGAAGGATTGGAAATTGGCTTGGTAGACAAGGTGTTCCCCAAGGAGCAGCTTTTCGAGGAAACGTTGAAGTTTGCCGAAAGGATCACCTCGGGCCGTTTGGGAGCCGGTCTGGCGGGAGCCAAAAAGGCGACTTTGCTGGCCGGGGAACTGGGGCTGGATACGCGTTTGAGACTGGACAAGGAAATTTTCACCCGGCAGGTGTACAGTGAAGCCTTCATCGGCGGCGTTCGCGATTTCACCGCCCAGTACGGCAAGAAAAAGTAAAAGGAAAAGGAGGAAGAGAGGATGGCCGTCATTGCGCCACCATACGGAGTATTGAATCAGTATCCGAGCAAACTGTTCATTGACGGAGAGTGGGTGGACGCCGACAACGGCAAAACGTTTAAAGTGTACAATCCGGCCAACGGGGATGTCCTCAAAGAGGTTCCCGAGGCGGGGGCGGATGAGACGCGGAGGGCCATCGAAGCGGCCCAAAGGGCGCTTCCGGCCTGGTCCGGGATGTCGGGGCGGCAGCGCTCCCAATATCTATTTAAAGCCTACCAGCTCATCCGCAAGCACCGCAAAGAACTGGCCACGCTGTTGACTTTGGAGCAGGGGAAAACGCTGGAAGCGGCAGAGGCAGAAGTGGTTTCCGCCGGTGCCTTTTTGAGCTGGTATGTCGAGGAGGCCAAGCGGATCAACAGTGAAGTCATCTCTTCCTACGATCCGACCAAACGGGTGTACACCCTGCGGCAGCCCGTAGGCGTGGTGGTCGCGGTTACGCCGTGGAATTTTCCGGCCGACATGGTCACCCGAAAAGTTGGCCCGGCGCTGGCGGCGGGATGTACCGTGGTGTTGAAGCCGTCGAGCCAGACGCCGTTGATTGCGATGGCGTTGACGTCTCTGTTTGAACAGGCCGGACTGCCCAAAGGCGTACTCAACCTTGTCGTAGGGCGAACCGGAGAGATCGGCGTACCCCAACGAACCGGTCTACTACCGCCAACTTCAGGAAGCTCAAGTCGTTGCTTGGACCGTCCCTCCCATTATGGAAGAAATGAGCTTACAAACCAAGGCCGCGGTTCTGTGGAACCTCTTTCTGCCCGACAGCGAATACGGGGCAGGCTGGCCATGTGGAAGCGGCCGCCCGGGAAGTGGCCGAGGGCCTGCTTCCGGGGCGCGCCTACTGCCTGGTGATCAAGTCGACCGTGCCCATCGGGGCGAACCGTCGGGTGGCTCACGTCATGGAAAGGATCCTGACCGAACGGGGCGTGAAGGCCG
>JASBVN010000016.1 GCA_029961045.1 Alicyclobacillaceae bacterium
GTACTGGAAAATCGGGAACCGGTGGGACACGGACGACTTGGTGGGCGACATTTTTTACAAAGCTTTTGAAAAGTTTTCCGCGCTCAGGGAACACAGCAACGCCAAGGCGTGGTTGATGAGGATCGCCCGCAACCGGGTGATGGATTTTTACCGGGAGAAAAACCGGACCGAGCCGCGGGAGTGGGTGGACCTGGCGACCGCTCCGGCCGGAGCGACGCCGGAACTGGTCGAGGAGTTGGAGTGTCTGGAAAAGGTGCTCGCCGAATTGGAGGGGGAGGACCGGGAGATCGTGAGTCTCCGCTACTTTGCCGACATGAAGTACAGAGAAATCGGGGCGGTGGTCGGCAAAACCGAGGAAGCGGTGAAGATGCGCACCTTCCGCCTGCTCAGGAAAATGAGTCTGTGGATGAGGCGCTGTATGGAGGGGGAGAACGTCCATGGATGAACGGCGTCTGGAAGATCTGTTGATTCGCTTCAAGGACAAGATCCCCGTCAACGCCGAGGTGAAAGCCAAACTCCGGAGGACGCTAGTGAAAAGGAGGCGGAAAACCCGGGCCGCGGTCTGGGGCATGGTCGGAGCGGCGGTGGCGTTGGTGATCGCCGGGGTATGGAATGTGTCCGGCATCGGTGTCCAGAGGGTGGAAGCGGCCGCTTTGCAGGTGCGTCATCAAGTTTCCTTTGTGGAGATAGGTGCCGGAAGTCCCTTGGGGGCGGCCGAATTCCGGGGGACCGTTTATGTGCCGGTGGCGGGCCGGGGATTGTATGCCTACGACAACCGGGGCTTTCACCGCTTGACTGACCGGGAGGTTCAGGAGGTCAAAGTGAGCCCGGACGGCACCCGACTGGCGTGGGCGGCCGGGGGCACCGTGGGCCTGTATGATTTGCGGTCCCGTGTCTGGACCGAGATCCTGAAGAGCGACGGGCATGCGGTCTTTTACGAGCAACCCTCGTGGAAGGACGCTCACACACTGCTGTATGTCAAAAAAACCGTGGAACCCGGTGAGACTCACGGCTTTGTCGTCAAGGAGTCGGGGATTTATGCCATCGACTTGGAGAATCGCGCGTCCCAGAAATTGGCGGACGGCGCGTTTCCCTCTCCTGTGGCGGGAAAGAATGCCCTGGTGTTCGAAAAGGACGATCCGGGCGGTTCCCAGGTCGTGTACAAAAATCTCGACGGCGGCGGGGACACGGTACTCGACCGCGGGCGGTTTCCCTCCGTCTCACCGGACGGGAATTATGTAGCCTATGTCAAAACCGAACAGGACCATCTCGACAATGTGTGGATTGCTGATGCGGATGGTCGGAGCAAACGGGCGGTGACTGCCAACTCGCCTGTGCAAAACGCCCGGGAACCTCAAGGAAGGCCGGAACAGTCCCCGTCGCAGGCCATTTCCGGCCAGAGCCTTTACAGTTACTACAACCCGGTGTGGAGCAGCGACTCCCGAAGCCTATACGTGTTGAAAAACCGCAATGTCGAGGGTTCCCGTATGAGTCTGATGCGCATCGACTTATCTCCTGAGACGTTGGGGCCGGAGGAGGTGGTCCGGGCGTTCAATCAGGCGATCATTCGGCGGGATGAAGATTTTGCCCGCAGTCTATTGAAAGACCGGTCGGCCGAACTGGCGCTGGTCTCCAATCCGCACCGGGTAAGCTATTCGATACTTGGCTCGGGGACCGATGGAGGTCGGGAATACGTGGATGTCGAAGAGGATTGGGCCTATACCGCCAACCCCTACTATGCTGTCAGCCGGATCCGTTACATTCTAGAAAAGACGGAGCGCGGATATCGGATAGACGAGATCCGCAAGTTGGGCGGCGATGTGAGCGTGGGCGAAGGCCCCGACGGCACAGTGGCGGTGGAGCGGGAAGGGGGGAAGCAGGTTCTTTTTGCAAGGGAGGACCTGCCGAAAGAACTGCTGCCCGCGGGGCGGTACCGCATCGCCTCGCTGGCCTTTGCGGAGAAACCGGATGTGCTCCTGTTTGCCCTCCAGATTCTGGACACCCCGGACAAGAACCAACGGGCGGCTGTCACGTTGGTCCGCTACGATTCGAAGAAAAAAGAGTTTCAACGGATCGGTTCTATTGCGTCACTGAACGGAATGGGCCGTATCGGGGTGGAGGACATTCTCGTGTCCCCGGACGGACGCTTCGCGGCGATGGATGTGTTTTCGGAGGAAGAGTCGACGAGGCGCTCCCATGTTATCGTGTATGACTTGAAGACCGGTGAGAAGGCCCTGCTCGACGAACAGTTGTCCGGTACCGATGTCGAGAATGTACACACCTTTTTTTGGGACGGCGACGCCCTTGATTTCACGGTGACCAGCAACGGTCAGGTGTTGCGCTACCAGTGGGACGCGGTCGGGAAAAAGCTGGGAAGACCGTGACGGAGACCGGCGGAACTCCCCTCGGGCACTTCAGCGGCGAATCCGGGAAGACACCGGGAAAGCCCCCACTGTTTTAGCCGGGGGCTTTCCCATCCGCGCCGGGACCGGTGGATCAGAAAAACCGCACCTCCGCCTTCCCTGCCGTGACCACTTCACCGCGCTGGTTGACCGCCGCGATCTCCAATTCGGCGGTCCTGTCGTTCTGGCGGACGGCGATCACCTTGCCTTTGCAAGTCAGAACGTCGCCGGGTTTGACCATGCGGGAGAAGCGTACCTGCATGCGCTTGATGTCCGCTCCGGCGTCTACCAGGTGTCGCACGTACTGCCCGAGGAATCCCATGCTCAACATGCCGTGGGCGATGACGCCGTCGAGGCCGGCCTGCCGGGCGAAATCGTCCACGGTGTGCAGGGGATTGAAGTCTCCTGACGCTCCGGCGTATTTGACCAATTGTACCCGATCCACCGGGGGTTTGACGAGGGGTTCGAGCTCCATCCCTTCCCTGAGATGTTCGAAAGTCAACGCCATGGCCGATCTCCCTTCTCAGATGTCTTGCCGGTACACGATGGTGGACCGGCATGTCACCACTGGCAGGTCGTTGATGTCCCGGGCCACCGCCTCCACGACGATGAACGTCATCCGGCCGCTTTTCCCCTGGCGGTCGTAGACGTCGGTGATTTCCTGCTGAATCCAGTACTTGTCTCCCGGCCGCATGGGACGGTGGTACACATACTCCTGTTCGCCGTGCAGAACCCTGCGCAGCTCGAAATCCGGGACGTCGCTCAGGGGACTCGGCATGTTCATGGTCAGGGCGGTGGCGAAAGTGGGGGGCGCGATCAAGCCCCGGAACGGGGTCGCCTTTGCAAATTCCTCGTCGACGTACAGGGGCGAAGGATCGCCTACCGCTTCCACAAACCGCCGGATATGGCCCTTTTCCACCTCAAAGGTGTAAACGGGGGTTTTCTTGCCCACCAGGGATCGATCCACCGGCATGGCGTCCAGCCTCCTTTCGGGTCGGGATTCCATCAAACGGTCGGTCGGCCGGCCACGTACAAAACCTGTCCGGTGATGTATCCGGCTTCGTCGGAAGCGAGGAACGCGGCGGCGTTTGCGATATCCTCCGGTGTGCCGACCCGTTTGATCGGATTCGTCTTCACGTACTCCTCGACGAATTGTTCAAAGGAGATTTTCATCCGCTCGGCGGTCGCCCGCGTCATGTCTGTGGCGATAAACCCCGGAGCGATGGCGTTGACGTTGATGCCGAAGGGTCCGAGTTCGATGGCCATGGTCTTGGTCATGCCCTGGATGCCGGCCTTGGCCGCCGAATAGTTCGTCTGTCCGCGATTGCCGAGGGCGGAGGTGGAGGACAGGTTGATGATTTTTCCGTACCGCCGGGGCACCATATATTTTTGGCCTTCCCGGGAGCAGAGAAAGGTGCCTTTGAGATGGATGTCGATGACCGTGTCCCAGTCGTCCTCCGTCATCTTATACAACAAGTTGTCGCGAATCACGCCGGCGTTGTTGACGAGAATGTCGAGTTGTCCGAATTTCTCCACGACCTGCCGAAAACACGATTCCACCTGATCCGGTTTGGACACGTCGCAGGAAAGGGCCAACCCGTCGGAGCCCATGCCCCGGATTTCTTCCACCACCTGTTGGGCCCCCTCGATGTTGAGGTCGAAGACCCCCACCCGGGCTCCCTCCGATGCGAGCCTTTTTGCGATGGCGGCGCCAATGCCCCGGGCCGCTCCGGTCACGATCGCTACTTTTCCGGCGAATCTTTTCATGATGATCCTCCTCTTCGACATCCTCTGGAATTCACTACTTTTCCATCCGTGTGAGCCGGGCGGCGGTGACGCTTCCTGCAAACGGCGCAGTTATTTTTTGTAGATTTCCAGTTTCGCGATCGACATGCGATGCACTTCGTCCGGACCGTCGGCGATGCGGAGGGTCCGGATGTGCGCGTACATCCGGGCCAGCGGGAAATCGTCGCTAACACCCGCGCCGCCGAAGACCTGGATGGCCCGGTCGATTACCCGTTGGGCGACGTTCGGAGCCACCACTTTGATCATGGCAATCTCCTTGCGGGCCGCTTTGTTGCCGACGGTGTCCATCATGTAGGCGGCTTTGAGAGTAAGGAGGCGCGCCTGTTCGATTTCGATTCGGGAGTTGGCGATCCACTCCATAATGACGCCTTGTTCGACCAATGGTTTACCGAAGGGATACCGGCTTTTGGCGCGTTCGATCATGAGCTCCAAAGCCCGTTCCGCGGCGCCGATGGCCCGCATACAGTGGTGGATCCGGCCGGGGCCCAGCCGTCCTTGGGCGATGGCAAATCCTTTTCCCTCTTCCCAAATGATGTTTGAAGCGGGCACGCGGACGTTGTCGAAGGTGATCTCCGCGTGGCCGTGGGGCGCGTCGTCATAGCCGAAAACCGGAAGTTGGCGTTCGATTTTGACACCCGGCGTATCCAGAGGCACCAGAATCATCGACTGTTGTTCATGTTTCGGTGCATGGGGATTGGTTTTGCCCATGACGATGGCGATTTTGCAACGGGGGTCCCCGGCGCCCGACGACCACCACTTGCGACCGTTGATGACGTACTCGTCTCCGTCCCGAACGATGCTCGCTTGAATGTTGGTGGCGTCCGATGAAGCGACATCCGGTTCCGTCATGCAGAAACAGGACCGGATTTCACCGTTGAGCAAGGGAATCAGCCATTGCTTCTTTTGTTCTTCCGATCCGTACCGGACCAGCACCTCCATGTTTCCGGTGTCCGGAGCCGAACAGTTAAACACTTCCGGGGCGATAAAGGACCGTCCCATGATTTCGGCCAAGGGCGCGTATTCGAGATTCGTCAAGCCTGCCCCGTATTCGCTGTCGGGCAGAAAGAGGTTCCACAGACCGGCGGCCTTGGCTTTGGCCTTCATTTCTTCCATAATGGGAGGGACGGTCCAACGACTTGGAGCTTCCTGAAGTTGGCGGTAGTAGACCGGTTCGTTGGGGTACACGACTTCTTCCATGAATTCAGTGAGTTGGCGTTGTAGTCGCTTCACTTTGTCGGAGAACTCAAAATCCATTCAAATCCCCCCAAACAATCAACTCGGCGAGTGGTGCTCCCGTATTAAGACTGTCCGGTCCACCCGCCTGCGGAACGGAGTTCTCCACCTCCCCGAGTGTGCCGTCGTGATTAGTTTAAGAAGAAAATACCGAAAAGACAATATATCGTTGCATATCTCGCGGCGGCACGGCGCAGGCCGTTGTTCACCGGTCCCGATCGTGCCGGAAGGAACATCCGGTGGCCGGCGAGAAAAAGCCCCGTACCGGGCGTGGCTGAGACGTATTTCGGTAGGGATGGAAACCTGTTATACTTCAATGTGTATTGCCTAGGGATGCCGGCCTGGGTACGGCGGTTGCTGCGGCCGGCGAAGATAAGGAGGCCTGTTGGATCGATGAGCTGGGTTCAGGCGTTGTGGTTCGCCGTGGTGCAGGGGATCACGGAGTTGTTTCCGGTCAGCAGCGTGGCGCATGCGGTTTTACTTCCCGCGGTTCTCCGCTGGCCCCTGGATCCGGAAGGGCTTTTGCCCTTCACGGTGATGTTGCACCTGGGGACTGCCGTTGCGCTTTTGTTGTTCTATTGGCGTGAATGGTTGGAGCTGATCGGTTCGCTGGTGAACGGAAGGGATCCCGACAAGCGAAAGGTCTTCTGGCTCCTGATTACGGCGACGGTTCCGGCGGCGGTGATCGGCGGGTTGTTTGAAAAATCTCTCCGGGCGCATTTTCCTTCGGCCGTCAGTGCGGCTTTCTTTCTCATGGTCAACGGCGCGATCTTGTGGATCGGCGACCGGCGCCGTCGCCGGATGGACCGTTTCGGCTCGTTCCGGTTCGCGGGGGACGAAGACCGGCAGATCGCGCGGCTCGGTTACGGACAGGGTTTTTTGATTGGACTGGCCCAGTGCCTCGCTTTGATCCCGGGGTTTTCCCGGTCCGGCATGACGATGATCGCCGGGTTGTACGCCGGTCTGAGTTACGAGGCGGCGGCACGATTCGCCTTTTTGTTGGCGACGCCGATTATTTTCGGGGCCGGGATTTTGGAAGTGCCGAAACTGATGCACGATCAACACCGGGAATTGCTGGGACCCGCCCTGCTGGGAGGAGCGGCCTCCGGTATCGCGGCGTTTCTCAGTGTGTGGGTGCTGACCCGGTACTTCCGGGGCCGGGAGGTGCGGGCGTTCCGGCCTTTTGCAATTTACTGTCTAGCCATCGGGCTCGCGGCTTTGTTATACTTCAAATTGTAGAAGATGAGTCGCGCATAAAATAGACGGGTTCCGGGCGAGCCGGCCCGGGGCCCGGCGGTCCCCTGGAGGCTGGGACGGCGGGTGAAGCCGTGACAGCCTTGCATTCGTGTCTGAAAGTTCGTATTAGTAAAGAGGGGTTGTAGTTTTTCGCACCGAGATTCCGGCAAGGAAAGGGACGAGAAGATGGAAGTGACAATCCAGGGAAGAGTGGTCCGGTCCCGGGTGTTCCTGGACGGTGGCGATTTCGTCGAGCGAGGGCTGGTGTTCGTCGAAATGGATCATCCCCTGACCATTGAGGGGCAAACCTATGTCATGATTCCCGTGATCCTGGCGGATGCCAAGGATCTGGACACCTTGGGCGACCAAATTTGTGTAACGGGTCGCGTGATCCATCGCCAAGTTCCCACCCCGTCGGGCAAATTGACATCCCATGTGGTGCCGGTCGTTTGGATCGAGAAAGAAACCCATACCGCAACTTCGTAAGCGGTCGCCTCGGCGGCCGCTTTTCTGTTGCCTTGTCCGGCGTTTTCCGGATCAGGTACCATAGGACCATCAGATATAAGAGGCCGTGAACGGCTGTATGACCGGAAAGCGGGGCGAGTAGCCCGGGACGGAGGGATCGCAATGAGATGGGGAGGAAAACGATATCATAGCTGGAATGAACACCTCCGCCGCCGTTTCGGGGAGAAGGTGTTCAAAGTGCCTCTGGACGCGGGCTTCACCTGCCCCAACCGGGACGGCACGGTGGCGGTGGGCGGGTGTACTTTCTGCAGTCCGCGGGGTTCGGGCGATTTTGCCGGCGATCGGCGCGAGGACCTTGTGACGCAATTTCAACGGGTGCGCGATCGGATGCACGCCAAGTGGCCGAAGGCGAAATACCTCGGTTACTTTCAGGCTTACAGCAACACCTACGGACCGGTATCCCGGTTGCGGGAGCTGTACTACACCGTCCTCGCCCAACCCGGGGTTGTCGGACTGTCCATCGCTACCCGGCCCGACTGTCTGCCCGATGATGTCGTGGATCTACTGGCGGAACTTCACGAACGGACCTACCTTTGGGTGGAACTGGGACTGCAAACGGTCCACGAACGGACCCAACGCTTGATCAATCGCGGCCACGATTACGCTTGCTTCCTCGAAGGGGTCGAAAAGCTGCGGCGCCGGGGCATTCGGGTGTGTACGCACATCATTTTCGGCTTGCCCGGAGAAACGGAAGACGACATGATGGAGACCGTGCGGGAGGTGGCCGGACTCGACGTGCAGGGGATAAAAATCCACCTGCTGCATTTGCTCAAGGGAACGGCCCTGGTGAAACTGTGGAAAGCCGGAGGACTGCGGTTGTTGGACAAGGAGACCTATGTCCGTCTGGTGGTCGACGCCCTGGAGATGTTGCCGCCGGATATGGTCGTCCACCGGTTGACCGGGGACGGTCCGCCCGACCTCTTGATCGGTCCAACATGGAGTCTCAAAAAATGGGAAGTGCTCAATGCCATCGACGCGGAGTTGGAGCGGCGCGACACCTGGCAGGGCCGGCTTTGGCGCGGTGACGGCCGAAGGAACACCCGGGCGGTTGGAGATCCGGACGGGGGACGGGCGGGCGGGTCAATTCCGCTCCCGGTGATCGGATGACGGTGCGGCCGCGGCTCTCGCTGGTTCGCATGGCCCACGCCTGTCTAGGGCCGTTCTTGCGCCCCGGCGACTGGGCGGTGGATGCGACGGTGGGCAACGGCGGAGATACGGTGTTTTTGGCCCGTGCGGTGGGCCCAACCGGCCGGGTGTTCGGGTTCGACATCCAGGCGGCTGCATTGGAGCGGGCGGAGCGGCGCCTCGTGGAAGAAGGGTTCGGTGAGCGGGTGACACTCCGGCAGGTCGGCCATCAGCATTTTGCCGAAGTGATGCCGCTGGAGGCGCGGGGCCGGCTGCGTTGCGCCATGTTTAATCTCGGGTATTTGCCGGGCGGTGATCGGACCCGGACCACCCGGGCGGAGACCACGGTCGCGGCGTTACGCCAGACTTGGGAATGGTTGGGGGAGGGAGGGGTCGTATCGATCATCGCCTACCCCGGTCATCCCGGGGGAGCCGAAGAGGCGGCGGCGGTGGCGGGCTGGGTGGAATCGGTGCGGACGGCGGCGCGCACGGCCTACCGGACCCAGGTCGTCGGCCGCCCGGAAGCTCCGGTGTGGTGGCTGGTGATGAAATAAAACCTGCGGGAGGAGGGGGACCGGTGGCGACGGATCGTCCATTTAATTGGAAGCTGATGGGTTACCGGCTTCTTTTTCTGCTATCTGGAAGTTGTTTGGTGGCCTACGGGTTAAAGGCGTTTCTCGTCCCCAACCACATCATCGACGGCGGCATCACCGGCATCTCGATCATGCTGTCCTATCTGACCGGCTGGAACGTGGGCGTGTTCCTCTTCTTCCTCAATCTCCCTTTTCTTCTGTTGGGATATAAAGAAATCGGAAAGACGTTCACGGCTCTGACATTCCTCGGCGTGGTCGGGCTGTCCGCGGCGGTGTGGCTGTTCGGCGGACTGCCGGCGACCACCGACGATCTGCTTCTCGCTTCGGTATTCGGCGGTGTGATCGTAGGACTGGGCGTGGGCCTGGTCATCCGGTTTGGGGGATCGATGGACGGCACAGAGATCGTGGCCATTGTGCTCAGCGAGAAATGGCCCTTTTCCGTCGGCGAGATCATCATGTTTTTCAACGTGTTTATTCTCGGAAGCGCGGGATTTGTCTTCGGATGGGACCGGGCGATGTACTCCTTGATCGCCTATTTTGTGGCGTATAAGACCATCGACGTGGTGGTGGACGGCCTCGACGAGTCCAAGGGTGTGTGGATTGTGTCGAACCGGCCGGAGGAGTTGGGACTCGTGATCTTGGCCCGCCTGGGGCGCGGCGTCACCTACCTCGAGGCGAAGGGCGGCTATTCGGAAGAGCCGAAACAGATGATCTACACGGTGGTCACACGGCTGGAGCTCACCAAATTGCGGAGCATCATTCGGGAGATCGATCCCCAGGCTTTTGTGTCGGTCGCCGACATTCACGAGACGATGGGGGGATATTTCAAGAAGAAAAAAATCCATTGATGCATTGCCGGCGGCGTATCGGCATCTTCCTCCAGAGAGAAAGCCCTTGCGTACTATGTGTACCGTATGATATAGTACAAATTGAACAAATGGGACACGTGTCACTCCTTATCGAGAAGCGGCTTGCCGTCCCGGGCGGGGAGGGAACAGGGTGTGGTTTCGCATCGATCCCAGGTCCGAAGTGCCGCTGTATCAACAGCTGGTGGATCAGGTGAGAGAAGGGGTCGCCAGGGGCTGGCTCCGGCCGGGTGACCGATTGCCCTCGGTGAGGGAGCTGGCGGTTCGGTTGGCCCTGAACCACAATACTGTGGCGAAGGCGTATCAAGAACTGGAGCGGGAGGGTCTGATCGAGACCCTGCGGGGGCGGGGGACCTTTGTGGCGGCGAGGAGACGCCGCCCGGCTTCGCACGAGGACTATGCGTGGGTGGAGTCCCAGATCCGGCAACTTCTTGTTGCCGCCTATCACTTGGGGATTGGGCCGGAAGAACTGGTGGACATCGTCCGCCGCGTCGCCGCCGGGTGGCGCGAAACGGAGGGAGGATCATCGTGACCTGGGCTGTGGAGACGGTCGAATTATCGAAAGAGATTGAAGGCGTCCAGGCGGTGCGGGATGTGTCCCTGCGGATTCCCGCCGGCGCCGTATACGGACTGATCGGCCCCAACGGAGCCGGAAAAAGCACGCTGATTCGCCTGTTGCTCGGCGTGTGGAGGCCTACGGCCGGAAAGGTGCTGCTGTTTGGAAAACCGGCGGTGGATCCGACCGGGGAAGCGCGGCAAGGGGTGGGATTTGTTCCCGACATTCCCGTGTGGCCGAACAATTTTCGCGTCGACGACGTGGTCCGGTGGCACCGCATGGTGTACCGGGAGTGGGATGCAAAGCGGGCGGATGCCCTGCTCGACCTGTTCGGGATTCGCCGGAAAGCCCTCGTCGCCCATCTCTCCAAGGGCCAGAAAATGCAGGTCTCCCTTTCCTGCGCTTTGGCGACCCGTCCCCGATTGCTCATTCTGGACGAACCGACCAACGGGCTCGATCCGGTGGTGCGCCGGGAATTTCTGCAACTGTTGGTGCGCCAGGTGGCCGAGGACGAGACCACGATGCTGTTTTCGACCCACCTGCTCGAAGACTTGCAGCGGGTGGCCGATCATATCGGGGTGCTGTTCCAAGGGAGGTTGCTCCTTTCCACTGCCCTCGAGGATTTATGGGACGAGGCGAAGAAGGTCATGGTCGTTTTCCGGCCCGGCGCGGAGCCCGACGTGTCCGCCTGGCCGGAAGTGTGGCGGGTGCAAAGGGAAGGGCGGCTTCACATTCTCTGGATCGGCAAGGCGGCCGACCGGGTTCTGGAACGCATTCGCGCCCTGGAGCCCGTGTACTGGGAGGCGGTGCAGCCCGCTTTGGACGACTTATTTGTGGAGATGATGCGGCGGGAGGGGTATACCTATGGGGATTTGGAACTGGCATAACGCCGTCGCCTGGCGGGATTGGAAACAGAATGCCGGGATGTGGTTCATGGCCGCCGGAGTGATGAGTTTCCCGGTGCTCGTCCGGATCATCGCGGTGGGACTGTTGCAATCTGCAGTTTTGGCGCCCGGACACCGGACGGTGGCCGTGGAGTTGGTCCGGGCCCCTTCCTCCTACGCGCTTCTGTGGGTGGTGGCCGCCGCGATTTTCGGTGTGGCGGCCTTTTGGCGGGAATGGTCGCACCAGGGTCTCCCGGCGGTGCTGGCCGGGCCGGTGGGGCGCCGGCAGGTGGTGATGACGAAATGGGGAATGGGCTGGCTGCTCCTGCAGGGGGTGCTGCTCCTCAATGTGTTGGTTGCCGTGTTGGTTGCCGTGCTGCTGGGGGAATACGAAGCGGGATGGCCGTCTTACCTGTACTGGTGGATGTCTTCCGCCGTCGGTCTTTCCGCCGTGTACGCCCTGGCGTTTTTGGCCGGGCTGTGGACCGGCACGCCCCGGAGCACCGGATGGACCGCCGCCTTTCTCATCTTCGGCGTTCACGCGTGGATCCAGTGGATGACCACCTTGGTGGGGCGCCTCTTTTCCGATTGGCTTCCCGCTTCCGCGATCGAGAGTCTCCGGCAGTGGGCGGCTTATCTGAGCGTCTCACAATATATGGTGCGAAGCGATCTTTTTTTCAACGGCGGGTCCCGTCTGGTGCTCCTGGCCGCGACGGCCGTCTTCCTGGGATTGGCCGTGGCCAGCTTTGACCGTCTGCCCCTGGAGCGGATGGGGCGGGCCTGGATGTTCCGGTGGGCGGAAAAAGCGGCGGTGGCGGTGGGCGGCATCACCCTGTTCGTGTTTGCCGGAGCGCTTGGTTTGGTCATGTTCCAGTTGCTATGGCAATTGAGGCTCGGGTTTGGGGAGCTGCCGCCGGCAACGGTCCGAGTTTTGTTGTTTGTGTCGATCGGCGGAGCGGCGGTGTACCTGGCGTGGTCTCTGGCCAAATGGGCGGTGCGCAGGCGGTATTCGCAGGTTTGAAACGGCTGACCACGGCGGTACCGGGGAATGGGGTCGATGTGTCGGATTCTACCGTTTCCGCCGAATGATCCAGGCATTTTCCGCCTTTTCGAACCCGATGCGGGGATAGTAAGACATGGCGGCGGGCGCAGACAGCAGGATGAGAGAAACCTCCTCCGATAGCTGCGCGCGGGTTTGCCGGATGAGTTCCCTTCCGATGCCGGTGCGTTGATAGGCTTTGTCGACGGCCAGGTCGGACAGGTAACAGCAGTAGCAGAAATCGGTCAGGGAACGGGCGATCCCGACCAGTTTCTCGCCGTCCCACGCCGTGATGATGAGATTCGCACGGTCGATCATCTTCTGAATCCGTTCTCTGTCGCGGGAGGGTCTGTTGATTCCGGAACGGATAAAGAGGTCCGCCACTTCCGTTGCGGTTACGGGTGCGTTCAAGCGATATTCAATCGCCACCATCGACCCCTCATTTTCGTAAAACGTCGAACGGCAGCCGCCAAAGCTGTCGTTTCGCTTTTGGATAATTTGCACCGAAAAAGAGAATCCGCTCCTACGACTGCGGACCTTTTTCCAATGTTTGGACGATCTCGTCCACCGTCATGCCCTTGCGAAAGGTATATGTTCCCGGCTTCAAACTTTGATCGACGTGGGTATCGGTCAGTTTCCGGTTGAAGGCTCCGACATCCTGAACCAGTCCCTGGTTGTGCAGAAACTGGGTGACGTCCGATGCGGACATCCCGGTCTGCAGGGTGAAGGTCACCTGCTGTCCGGCTCCCGGCGTGGGGGCCGGTTCTGCCGTTTTGGGCGGAGAGGTTTGGGGCGCGCGAGAGGAGACGCCGGCTCCGGAGGCGGGAACCAGCACATAACCCGCCCGGCTGGCCAACTCCGCCAATCTTTTCTCATCGCTGCTCACTTTGTACTGGGTCCAAGTCCCGGCGACAAAGGCGACGATCACGTAGGACGCCACGAGGACGGAACCGATCACCCTGGGTCGCTTCCACAGCGGCCGCCGGGAGATCGCCGTCACTCCCGCGCACTGCCATTGATCCCGATGATAGATCAGGCGAAGATCGATCAGGTATCGCCGGTAAGGGATTCGCACGACAAATGAAAACCGGCCGTCTCCCAAGTCTTCTGTCGCCAAAATGGAGGCGGATGAGAGATTTTGGTGGAGTTCCTTTTTCAGATTCTTCATCTGTTCGCGATTGATTTCCAAATGAGCGATGAGAAATTGCAAGGTTTCCGGGTTGAACACCTCCGGTCCCGGAAACAGACACCCCAAATCCCGAACCCCTTGGCGGAATTCCCGGTGTATCGAGAATTCGAGGAGAACATTGCGCTGACTGAACAGTTGCATGATCATCACCCGACGTCCGTTCTCATCGAAGGGATTGTCCCGGCTCGGGAACGAACCTTCCAGTTGGATCATACCAAAGGACGGCCGTGAACGGTACCCTTTTCTGCGGAAAAGGGGGCGTGAGAGGGATCCTTTTCGCATTTGCAGCCTGTTGCGGTATGATGGAATGAAAGGAAAGGAGTGGGGGAGGGTGAGAAGGGGCAAATTCTCGATGGTCGAAACGGCGGGACGCAGCCTGCAATGGTTTATTTACCTGATTGCCTCGGTTGTGCCGATCCCGGTGGTGTTGGCCCAGGCCTTCCATCTCGATGCGGCGACGGCGTCTTCCTTTATTGCCCGCAGTTGCCTGGTAGCGGGGGTAGCCTCCCTGGTCCAGGGCCTCTGGGGACACCGGTTGCCGGTCAACGACGGTCCGGCCGGGCTCTGGTTTGCCGTTTTTTTCTTGTTCGCTTCGGATGCGGCCTCGGGGGCCGAGGCGCCGCGCGCCTTGGAATTGGGATTGGCTGCGGCGGGGATTTTCGTGATGGTCTTGTCGATGACCGGTGCTTTTACGGTGATCCGGAGTTGGTTTACTCCGGCGGTCACGGGGTGTTACCTGCTTCTGCTCGGGGCCCAAATGGCCGGGCCGTTCCTGCGGGGCACCCTGGGGTTGTCCGCCGGTGGGCCGGAGAGGTGGTTCGGGTGGGGCGGCATCTTGACTGTCGGCGTCATTCTCGCCACGTCCCTTGGAGGACTGAGGTGGCTGCGCCAATACTCGGTGCTGACGGGGATGGCGGTCGGATGGATTGCTTTGCTGGCGGCGGGTTATTCTTCCGGCGGCTCCGTGAGAAGCGGGAGTTGGTTCGGCTGGCCTACGCCGTTTCTTTTCGGAGCGCCGGTGTGGGATGGGGCCGTGGTGGTGAATTGTCTGCTGGTGTCCGTGATCCTGCTCAGCAATTTAGTAGCGTCGGTGGAGGCGATGGAGCGGATTCTGGCGGCACCGCCCCGGGATATGCGAGGAGCGGGTTTCTGGCACGGGGCGACTACGCTCGCCGCCGGGGTGGTCGGTTCGGTCGGCATGATTCCTCAATCGACCGCGACCGGCTTTGTGGCCTTGACGGGGATCCGGGAAAGATTGCCGTTTCTCTGTGCTTCGGCCGCCTTGGCGGGAACCGGCTTCTTTCCAGGCTTGGCCCGGTGGTTGTCGACGATGCCTCCTGAGGTGGGATACGGGGTGATGTTTGCCTCTTTCACCCAACTGATCATGGTCGGTATGGATTCTTTGCGGCAGGCGAGAATAGACTGGGTCCAGCGCCAGGGGTTGGGACTGGCCTTATTGCTGGGGCTGGGACTGGAATCGTTGCCCCAAGGCGCCTTGTCCGGCTTGCCCCGGGTGGTCCAGGCGCTCATGAGCAACGGCCTGGTGGTCGGCACGCTGACATATCTCCTTTGGGAAGGGATCTACCGCTGGTCTGCGCGCCGGAAGGCGAAATGGAGTCCAAAGGAGGAGACGTCGCCGTGACGGAAGAAGATGTGAATGTGCGGATCTGGGCGCACCGGGGAGCGTCGGCGGAAGCGCCCGAGAACACCCTCGCCGCTTTTCGGCGGGCTCTGTCCCTGGGGGTGTCCGGAATCGAGCTCGATGTGCAGCTCACCCGGGACGGGGTTCCCGTGGTGCTTCACGATCCGGTTCTGGAGCGGACGACCGACGGCCGGGGTTGGGTCGGAAACTGGACGTGGGCGGAGTTGCGGCGTTTGGATGCCGGACGCTGGTTTGGCCCGCAATTTTCCGGGGAGCGCATTCCCGGCCTGGCCGAGGTTCTGGCCCTGGTCCCCGAAAACGTATGGATCAACATCGAAGTCAAAACAGCCCCGCAAGTCTATCCGGGACTAGAGGAAAAGATTGTGGAATGCGTGCGGTGTGCCGGACGTCGCCGGGTGCTGTACTCCTCCTTCGACCACTCCTCCCTGATGCGCTTGCAGCGGTTGGATTCCCGGGCGTTCCTCGGCCTTTTGTACGACGGCTACCTGCTGGCTCCGTGGGATTACGCCCGGCGGTCGGGTTTGCGGGTGCGGAGCCTTCATGTGCGACATTGGTTTGTCACTCCCGCCTTTGTGCGGGAGGCGCATCGCAGGGGGCTCAAGGTGTTTGCGTACACCGTCAATGACCCGCGGCGTGCCTCCCAGTTGTTCCGCTGGGGAGTGGATGGGATTTTTTCCGATCATCCCCGGGCTGTCGGCGGATAAAAAAGATCGTGCCGATGATTCCGGCTGCGAAGGGGGATGTCCATGCGGCGCGGCAGGGAATGGAAACGGATGCGACAGATCGCGCAGGTCCTGATGAAACACGGGTTCGGTTATTGGATGGACGGCAGGCGCGAGCCGCTGTCCGGATACCGCGACCGTTTCATGGGGCAACGCCTGCGCCGGGTATGCGAGGAACTGGGCCCGACATTTGTAAAATTGGGACAGCTCGTCAGCACCCGGCCCGATTTGGTGTCCCCTGCGGTGGCCTCCGAGTTGGAGAAGCTCCAGGATCAGGTGCCGCCCGTTTCTTTTGATGTGATGGCCCGCCGCCTCGAAGAGGAGTTGGGGGCCCCGATCGACCGCCTCTTTGCCTCGATCGACCCGTCTCCCCTCGCGGCGGCTTCCCTCGGACAGGTGCACCGGGCGCGGCTGCCGACGGGGCAAGAAGTGGCCGTCAAGGTGCAGCGCCCGGGGGTGGACCGGCAAATCGAAACCGATTTGGCGATCCTGGAAAGATTGGCCGTCTGGGCGGAGCGGCATACGGAGTGGGGGAAAATCTACCCGTTGCAGGAGATTGTGGGGGAGTTGCGCCAATCCCTGCGCCGGGAGTTGGATTACCGGCTGGAGGCGAACTATGCCCGGCGGATGCGGCAGCGGTTGAGGCGCCGGGGAGAGGTCTACATCCCCGAGGTCGTGGGGGCCTACTCCACCCGGAGAGTCTTCACCGCCGAGTATATCGACGGCGTCAAGCTGTCGTCTCAGGCGATCGCATCCCTGGACCGGACGGCAAAACGTCGGCTGGCCCGCATCATCACCGAAACCATTTTGCACCAGATGTTGGTGGACGGATTGTTTCACGCCGATCCGCATCCGGGCAATTGGTTGCTCAGGCGGGACGGCACCCTGGTGTTGCTCGATTTCGGGATGGTGGGGCGGTTGACGCCGGAACACAAGAGGCAGCTTGCCGATCTTGTCATCGCCCTGTTGCGCCAAAACACCCCGGCCATTGTGGAAGCTCTGCTGCACCTGGGGGTGGCACCGGCCGGGGTGGACCGGGAAGCGCTGTATCGCGATGTCGAGGAAATTCGCGATCAATACTATGAAATGCCGCTCCACGAAATTGACATCCGCGACGTGGTGCAACGGACATTTGAATTGTCGTACCGCCATCAGATCCGGTTGCCCAAACATCTCACCCTGGTCGGCAAATCCCTTGTCACCCTCGGCGGAGTCGTCGAACAACTGGATCCAAACCTCAGTGTGGTGGAATTGGCGGAACCCTTTGGCGTCGAACTGCTTCGGCACCGCTATGCTCCGGGGGCGGCCGCAGCCAAGGTGTGGACCTACGGAGCCCGGTGGCGGGATCTTTTCACGGACAGCCCCGAGTGGCTCCGGAATTGGGCGTCGGCCGCCCGGGAGGGGGAGATCCGGCTCGGGATCCACTTGCGGGACGGAGAATCGGCGGTGCGCCGGCTCGAGCGGGCGGCCAACCGCATGGCGCTCAGCGTGGTCCTGCTGGCGCTTTCGGTGGTGTTTTCTTCCTTCGTGATGATCGGGTTTTTGAGCAAGCCCGTCCCGCAATGGTATTATGCAGCGGTGACGGGAGCTTTTGGAATGCTCGCCGGACTCTCTTTGTGGTTTTTCATTGGTATGGTGCGCTCTGGGAGAAGGTGATCCCGACGGCCGGCAAGGTGCTTCCAGTGTTGATGGAACGCGAAAATTGCCGGATGAAGCGCTGCAGTTGGGACACATGACGATGAAACGGGAGGTTTCCCATGCCTGCGAACTCCGATCGCCGACCTAATGGGCTGATTCGCGAAAAATCCCCTTATCTGCTCCAGCACGCGTACAATCCGGTGGATTGGATGCCCTGGAGCGAGGCCGCCTTTGACAAAGCCGTCGCCGAGGACAAACCGATTTTTCTGTCGATCGGCTATTCCACCTGTCACTGGTGCCACGTGATGGAACGCGAGTCCTTTGAGGACGCCGAAGTGGCGGAGTTGCTCAACCGGCACTTTGTGTCGATCAAGGTGGATCGGGAAGAGCGCCCCGACATCGATCACCTGTACATGACGGTGTGCCAGGCCATGACCGGTCAGGGGGGGTGGCCGCTGACCGTGTTCATGACCCCGGAGAAAGAACCCTTCTTCGCCGGGACCTATTTTCCGAAACACAGCCGGTACGGGCGGCCCGGTCTCCTGGACCTGCTGCGCCGGGTGGCGGAGCTGTGGGAGGCAGACCGGGAGCGCCTTCGCCGGACGGGGAAGGAGATCGTCCGGCAGACGGCGCCGGCGGTGAACCCGGCCGCCCGCGGGGAGATCGGCGCCGGGGCGCTGACCCGGGCATTCGACCATTTTTTGTCCTCCTACGACCAGACCTACGGGGGGTTCGGGCGGCCGCCGAAGTTTCCCCGCCCCCACGATCTGATGTTCCTGCTTCGCTACTGGGCCAGGACCGGCCGGGAGGAAGCCCTGCAGATGGTAGAAGGCACGCTGGAAGGGATGCGGCGGGGAGGAATATGGGACCATGTGGGGTTCGGCTTTTCCCGCTATTCCACCGACCGGCAGTGGCTGATCCCCCATTTTGAGAAAATGCTCTACGACAACGCGCTGTTGGCCCTGGCGTACCTGGAGGCTTTCCAGGCGACGGGCCGGGCCCGTTGGGCCCGGGTGGCCCGGGAGATTTTCGCGTATGTGCTCCGGGACATGACCGGTCCCGAAGGCGCGTTTTATTCGGCGGAGGATGCCGATTCGGAAGGGGAGGAAGGCAAGTTTTACGTCTGGCGGCCCGAGGAGATCCGGCGGGTGCTCGGTGAAGAGCGGGGGCGGATCGCCTGCCGGTATTTCGGGGTGACCGGGGAGGGGAACTTTGAGAACGGCGCCTCGGTGCTGAATCTCGTCGACACCGATCCCAAAGCGATCGCCCGGGAATTCGGGATGGCGCCCGAGGTCCTTGAAGAGGGGATGGAACAGGCGAGGAGAAAACTGTGGGAAGCCCGGGAAGGGCGGGTCCGTCCGCACAAGGACGACAAAATCCTCACGGGGTGGAACGGCCTGATGATCGCCGCCCTGGCCCGCGGACATCGGGTGTTGGGGGATACTGAATATCTGTCGGCGGCGTCTAGGGCGGCCGACTGGATATGGAGGGCGATGCGCCGGAGCGACGGGCGGCTGCTGGCCCGGTACCGGGACGGGGAAGCGGGGATTCCCGGGTACCTCGATGATTACGCTTTCTATCTCTGGGGGCTGCTGGAGTTGTATCAGGCGTCCGGGGAGATTCGATGGGCGTCCCGGGCGGCGGAGTTGGCCGGGGATGCCTGGCGGCTGTTTTGGGACGACCGGGACGGCGGCTGTTTCCTGACCGGTTCCGACGCCGGGGACCTGTGGGCGCGGCCCAAAGAGGTGTACGACGGGGCGACGCCGTCGGGAAATTCCGTCTTGGCTCTCGATCTGCTGCTGCTCGCCCGGTTGACCGGGGACCCCCGGTGGGAGGAGCGGGCCGAGGCCCAACTGAAGGCCTTTGCCGGGGCGGTGAATCAGTATCCCGCCGGATACACTTTTTTCCTGACGGCTTGGGATTTCGCCCTCGGTCCCTCCCAGGAGATCGTGGTGGCCGGAGATCCGGACGACCCGGAGCGGGAGCGGCTGGAGGCGGAGGTGCGCTCGCTCTTTTTGCCGCGCGCCGTATGGGTGGTCAAACCTTCCGGCGAGGCGGGCGAACGGGTGGCGGAGGTCGCTCCGTGGGTGGAGGAATACCGGCCCCTGAACGGCCGCACTGCCATCTACATTTGCCGGGGCTTCTCCTGTGAGCAGCCCGTCCCGGCGGACCGGGCCGTCGAGAGACTGCGGGAGATTGCCCGGGAGCGGGCGGAGTGAGCTACAAAGCAATCGCATAGGATGCGGTGCAAGGTGCGCCTTGGTCGGAGCGAGGTGGCGGCTCCGCGACGACATCGCTCCTGGTCCTTGGCGGATTGGCGCTGCTCTTGGGATTTCGCCGCGGGGGCGATTGGGACCACGTGGCCGCCGTTGCGGATCTCGTCGCCGGGGAACGGCGTTGGCGCCGGGCCAAGCGGTTGGCTCCCTCCCCTCGGCGGTTCCTGAAGAAGAGGGGGATGTCGCCTTCCCTTGGAGGACGAAGCTCAATTCGGTTATGATTGAAGGAGGGACGGTGGTCCGCGAAAGTTCCGGCTCACGGCGAGCCTGGGGTGGTGAAACGGCAGTGCACGCAATCGATTGGGACCGGTTTTTGTTGCCGTACGAACAGGCGGTGGAAGAACTGAAGGTCAAATTTCGCAGTATCCGCAATGAACTCAAGCGCAAGGAAGAGTATTCGCCGATTGAATTCGTGACGGGGCGTCTGAAAAAGGTCTCGAGTATATTGGATAAGGCGGCTCGGCTGGGCATCCCCCTGGAACGGGTGGAGGAAGTTCCGGACATCGCCGGGATCCGGATCATGTGTCAGTTCGTGGACGATATCGACCGGGTGGTGCAACTCATCCGCCAGCGGGACGGGCGGGATATGGAGATCGTCGAAGAGCGGGACTATGTCCGCAATCAGAAGGACAGCGGGTACCGCAGTTACCATATCATCATCCGGTATCCCATTCAGACGGCCGAGGGGGAAAAAAAACTCCTCGCCGAGATCCAGGTTCGGACTCTGGCGATGAATTTTTGGGCGACCATCGAGCACTCCCTGAATTATAAATACAAAGGAAAACTGCCGCCTCAAGTGCGGGAAAGACTCCGGGCCGCCGCGG
The DNA here is from genome assembly GCA_029961045.1 of Alicyclobacillaceae bacterium. Classification (GTDB taxonomy): domain Bacteria; phylum Bacillota; class Bacilli; order Kyrpidiales; family Kyrpidiaceae; genus JASBVN01. Next base: position 20,578 of record JASBVN010000016.1, read on the forward strand.
AAGCGGCTTTTCAATTGGACGGGGAAATGTCGGAAATCCGCGAGGAGATCAAAGAGGCTCAGCGTTTGTTTGAAATGAAATCCAATTTAGTGACCTCGATTTTGCGGGATTTAAAGCAGTTGGAAGAGATGGGGCACGCGGAGACGGCGACGGCTTTTCAAGAGCGGCTGCACAGTCTGTCGGGGGATTTTGAAGCCTTGCGCCAGTTGGCGGAAGAGGTGAAGGAATGGCTGGTGCAAAGCGGGACGAGCCTGTCCGGTTAGGGGGATGCGGAATGCGGGTCGTCCTTTGCACCCTGAACGCTAAATTTATCCATTCGTCTTTGGCCCTCCGGTATTTGCGGGCGGTGACGGAGCGGGAATTCGACGTGATGCTGGCGGAATACACCATCAAAGACGATCCGCTTCGGATTCTGGGGGATCTCGTGAGAAGAGAGCCGGATGTAATTGGGTTTTCGTGTTATATTTGGAATATCACAGAGACCCTCCGGATCGTCCGGCTCTTGAAAAAAGTGCGCCCGCAAACTTGGATTGTCCTCGGCGGGCCCGAGGTGTCGTACGAGACCGAAGGGTGGATGAAGGCATATCCCGAGATCGACGCCGTGGTGATCGGCGAGGGGGAGCGGACGTTTTACGAATTGTTGGCGGCGCTGCGGGACGGGAAGAGTCTGGAGGAGGTCGCCGGTCTGGCCTACCGGGACGGCGAGCGGGTTCGCTTCACCGCCCGGCGGGCGTGGATCGATCCTTTGGATTCGATCCCGTCTCCTTACGCCGATCGTCTGCACGAGTTGGATCACCGGATCGTCTATTTTGAGGCGTCCCGGGGTTGTCCGTTTCATTGCCAGTTCTGCCTGTCGTCGATCGAAGACGGGGTGCGGTATTTTTCCCTTGAGCGGGTCAAATCCGACTTGGCCCGGTTGATCGATTATGGAGTGGACCAGATCAAGTTCGTGGACCGGACGTTCAATCTGAATATGCAGTACGCTTTGGAGATTTTCCGTTTCCTGATCGATCGCCCGGGGCGGACGGTCTTTCAGTTCGAGATCACGGCCGACATTTTGCGCCCGGAGATTGTGGAGTTTTTGGCGAGAGAAGCGCCGCCGGGAAAGTTCCGTTTCGAGATCGGGGTCCAGTCCACCAACGACGAGACCAACCGGCTCGTCCGGCGCCATCAGCGTTTCGACCGGGTGAAGTGGGTTGTCACGCGCCTGCGAGAGTCCGGTCGGGTGGTACAACACCTCGATTTGATCGCCGGACTTCCCCGTGAGGATTATGCCTCCTTTCGACGGACCTTTAACGATGTGTACGCCCTCGAACCGGACGAGCTGCAGCTGGGGTTTCTCAAAATGCTCCGCGGGACGGGGCTCCGGCAGCGAGCGGCGGAGTTCGGATACGTGTACATGGACGACCCTCCATATGAAATTCTTTCCAATGACGTGTTGTCCTTTGACGATGTGCGGCGGCTGAAGCGGGTCGAAGACATGGTGGACAAATATTGGAATGGCCACTGGATGGACAATACCCTGCGGTATTTGACCGGCCACGAGTTTTCCAGTCCCTTTGATTTCTATCAGGAGCTCGGGGACTTCTGGGAGGAACAGGGGTATGGGACCCTCGGATACCAGCCGGACGATCTGTTTCTGCGGTTGCGGGCGTTTTTGCATGGGCGGGGTCTCAAGCGGCCTTGGGTGGCCGAAGATCTCCTGAAGACGGATTATCTGTTGTCCCGGCGGGTGCGGCCGAGATCGCCGTGGTGGGAGCCGGCCCTCGACAAGGCGCAGGTCCTCGGTTGGGCCCGGCTGCTGTCGAAGGAGCCGGAGAGGATGGGGCCGGACTTTGCGAAGCTGGAGCTCGGGGAGACGGCCTTGTTGAAACATGCCGTTTTTGAAACGGTATCCTTCGACGTGTGCGCGTGGATTGAACGGCGGGGATTACAAGGGGAGGGGGTCCGCCATCTGTTGGTGGTGGTGTACCCCTCGGCGAAACAGGAAAACCGGGAGAGGATGTCGAAGTTGGAAGGGAGGCCGAAGTTGTTTGCAGTAGCCCTCGATGCGGAAGGTGCGGCCCAAACCGATCGTGCGGGGGAGGAATCCGGATGGGGGAGGATCACCTGACGGGATTGCTGGAGACGGTCTTGCTGGAAGTGCGCGGGCTGAACGGGCGGTTCGACCGGCTCGAAGAGCGGATGGATCGTCTCGAACAGCGGATGGACCGGCTGGAGCAGCGGGTAGATCAGTTGGATCGGCGGATGGACG
>JASBVN010000017.1 GCA_029961045.1 Alicyclobacillaceae bacterium
TGCGCGGTGATCAAGGACGGCGGGGACGATCCCGACGCCACCCATGGGGCGTGGATCTGGTCGACGGTGACCTGGCGGGAGGTGCCCGGGGTGGAACTGGAAGGCGGAGAGGGCGTCGGGCGGGTGACCAAACCCGGCCTGCCGGTCCCCGTGGGCGAAGCGGCCATCAATCCGGTGCCCCGGCGGATGATCCGCCAGGCGGTCGAGGAAGTTGCGGAGGAGGCTTTGCGGAGTCGCGGCATGCGGGTCGTGATTTCGGTGCCCGGAGGCGAGGAGATCGCCAAAAAGACGATGAACGGGCGTCTCGGGATCTTGGGCGGGATTTCCATCCTCGGTACAACGGGCATCGTCAAGCCTTTTTCTACGGCGGCTTGGATGGCCAGCGTCGCGCAGGCGGTCGATGTGGCCGTCGCCGCCGGGTGCCGCCATCTGGTCTTGACAACCGGCGGGCGGAGCGAAAAGGTGGCCATGCGGGAATTGCCCGATCTGCCCGAAGAGGCGTTTATCGAAATGGGTGATTTTTTGGGCTACTCGTTGAAACAGTGTGCCCGGCGCCGTGTGGCCAAGGTCACCCTTTGCGGGATGATCGGCAAGTTTTCCAAGGCGGCGGCCGGACACATGCACCTGCATTCTAAGGGATCCTCCGTAGATCTGGGATGGCTGGCGGACCTCGCGGCGGACACGGGGGTGCCCGGCGATATCGTGGATGAACTGCGGGGGGCGAACACCGCCAAACAGATCGGCGACCGGCTCTGGGAACTGGGGTATGAGGCGTTCTTTTGGCGTCTCTGCGAAGAAATCTGCCGGCAGGCGGCCCGGTACGTGGAGGGGGCCTTTGCCGTCGATGTGTTGTTGTGCGATATGGAGGGCCGGGTGATCGGAAGGGGGTCGACGGATGCATCCAGTGCGAATTATCGGGATTGGCGCCGATGGGCCGGAGGGTCTCGCTCCGCGGGTGCGCCGCTGGATTGACGAGGCGGATCTGTTGGTCGGCGGAGAGCGCCATCTGGCCTTTTTTCCGGAATTTTCCGGAGAGACCTTGGCGGTCCAGGAGGGCTTGTCCAAGGTGGTGGAGCGGGTGGACGCCGCCCAGGCGGCCGGGCGACGCGTGGTGGTGCTGGCCTCGGGGGATCCCAATTTCTTCGGCATCGGCGGTTATCTGGCCGACAAATTGGGGGCGGAGAGGCTGGAGATCCATCCCCATTTGGCTTCGGTGCAACTGGCTTTCGCCCGGATCAAGGAGAGCTGGCAGGACGCTTTTTTTGCCTCGGTGCACGGGCGAAGTCAGGAGCAGGTCGTCGAGTGGGTGCGGGCTCACCCCAAAGTGGCGCTGTTGACCGCCGACGGGAGCACGCCGGGCCAGATCGCCCGGAGGCTTCTGGAGGCGGGATTGGGGGATGTGGAAATATTTGTAGGAGAAAATTTGGGCGGTCCGGATGAGCGGGCGGCGTGGTATACATTGGAAGACGCGGCGCGGCGGACCTTTGCGCCTCTCAATGTAGTGGTTCTGCGGAGACGCGGCGTGGCGGAGGGCAAAGCCGCCGGGGAGGAGGCCGGCCGTTCGCCGGCTCCCGCAACGGCGGAATCCGGTGGCGGGAGGTTTTGGCCTTTCGGCATCGACGACGAAGAATTCCACCAGCGCAAACCCAAGCGGGGGCTCATCACCAAACAGGAGGTCCGGGCGGTGAGTCTCGCCAAACTGCAGATCCGGCCCGGGGCGGTGGTCTGGGACATCGGAGCGTGCACCGGCTCGGTGGGGATCGAAGCGGCGGGGTTGGCCCCGGGCGTCCGGGTGTGGGCCATCGAGAAAAACGAAGAGGATCTCGACAACTTGCGGCGGAATGTGGAGAAGTTCGGCCGCCCCGTTACCTTTGTGCACGGTCTGGCTCCGGAGGGCCTTGAGGCGTTCCCCGATCCGGACGCGGTGTTTGTCGGCGGCACCGCGGGCAAAATGGACGATCTTTTGGACGTCTGCGTGCGCCGGTTGAGGCCGGGGGGCCGGATTGTCGTCAATGTCGCGACCATCGAGAACCTCTACCAGGCGGTGGACGGCCTCCGGGCGCGGGGGATGGCGGTGGACGTGACCCTCGTCCAGGTGGCCCGAAGCCGTTCGATTCAAGATTTGACCCGGTTCGAAGCCTTCGATCCGGTTTACATCGTCACCGCCCGGCGGGCGGGAGAGGAGGAAGGCGGAGCAGATGAGTAGGCGCATCGGAACCCTGTACGCCGTGGGGGTGGGCCCGGGGGATCCGGAACTGTTGACCCTGCGGGCTCACCGGATTTTGCGGGAGGTGCCCGTACTCGCTTTCCCGAAAAAAATGCGCTCCGGCGAGAGTTACGCCCTGTCGATTGTGGAAGGTCTGTTGCCGGAACCCGGTCCCGAACGGCTCGGCCTGGTTTTTCCGATGACCCGCGACCCGGAGAAATTGCGTGTCCAGTGGGAGGAGACGGCGGCGCGGGTCTGGGAGAAGCTGGAGCAAGGGCTCGACGTGGCGTTCATCACCGAAGGCCACCCGTATCTGTACAGCACCGCCATTCATCTCGTCCGCCTGATTCGCCGCCTGCATCCCGAGGTGAAGGTGGAAGTGGTGGCCGGGGTGTCCTCTCCCGGCGGTGCGGCGGCGCACCTGGATATTCCCTTGGCCGACGGCGATGAAACGGTCGGGATCATCCCCGCCACCGAGGACCGGGAGGCGATGAGGCGGGCTCTGGAGGCCCATGATGCGGTGGTGTTTCTCAAAGTCGCCAAGGTCCTGGATCCGATGATCGACCTCCTCGAGGAAATGGGACTGGCGGAGCGGGCCGTGGTGGTGACCAAATGCGGTGCTCCGGACGAGGCGGTATTCCGGGATGTGCGGGCCCTGCGGGGGCGGGAACTCGAGTACCTCACCCTGATGATCGTGAAAAAGGGGGACCGGCGGTGAACGGCTCGGCGACGGGAAAGGTCTATTTTATCGGGGCCGGCCCGGGAGATCCCGAACTCATCACCCTCAAAGGCAAGCGCCTGATCGAAGGGGCGGATCTGATCCTGTACACCGACTCCCTCGTCAATCCCGAGGTGTTGCGGTGGGCCAAGTCGGGGGCGCGGATCGAAAAGAGCGCCGGCTTGACCCTGGAAGAGATCGGCGATCTGATGATCGCCGCCGCCCGCCGGGGAGAGGCGGTGGCCCGGGTGCATACGGGGGATCCCTCGGTGTTCGGGGCGGTGATGGAACAGGCGGCCCTTCTCGATGAGGCCGGAGTGCCCTGGGAGATCGTGCCGGGCGTGTCGTCCGCCTTCGCGGCCGCGGCGGTGCTCGGGGCGGAACTGACGGTGCCGGAGCTCACCCAAACCGTGATCCTGACCCGGGCCGAGGGACGGACGCCGGTGCCGGATAAGGAAAAATTGGCCGATCTGGCCAAGCACGATTGTTCGCTGGCCCTGTTTTTGTCCGCGGGACTGATCGGGCGGGTGACGGAGGCCCTCCGGGAAGCCGGGTGGGACGAGGACGTTCCGGTTGCGGTGGTGCAGAAGGCCACTTGGCCCGACCAGGTCGTCGTACGCTCCACCCTCGGCCGCATCGCCGAGGACCTGCGCCGCGCCGGGATCCGCAGCCACGCCATGATTCTGGCCGGCCGGGCGCTGGATCCGGACCTCAGGCGCACGGGAAGGTACAGGTCGAAGCTGTACGATAAATCCTTCGCCCACCGCTACCGGAAAGCGGTCAAGGAAACGGTTTCCCCCGGAGGTGAGGTGCCGTGATGCCCTGGCCGGCCGAGCCGAGACCCTACGCGGTGGTGGCGATCACCAAACACGGGGCGGAATTGGCCCGCCGGGCGGCCGCGGGACTGGGGGAGGCGGATCTGTACGTCAGCGAGAAGTTTGTCGCGACCCCCGCGGAAATCCCCTTTTCGGAAAACGTCCGGGTGTTGTTGCAGGAAGGTTTTCACAAGTACCGGGGATGGGTGCTGTTCATTTCCCTGGGAGCCGTCGTGCGCATGATCGCCCCGGTTCTCCGGGACAAGAAGACCGATCCCGCCGTGGTGGTGGTCGACGACGCCGGGCGTTTTGCCATTTCGGTTTTGTCGGGCCATCTGGGCGGAGCCAATGCCCTGACCGAGCGGGTGGCGGAGCTTCTTGGCGCCACTGCGGTGGTCACCACCGCCTCGGACGTGGGCCGGACGATTGCCGTGGACCTGTTGGGACGGGAGTTCGGGTGGACGATCGCCGACGACCGGCATGTGACGCCCGCCTCGGCGGCGGTGGTCAACGAGGAGCCGGTCCTGGTGCTCCAGGAGTCGGGGGAACGGGGGTGGTGGAACCGCCCCGGTCCCCTGCCTCCGACCATTGAGGTGGTATACAGCCGGGAGGAGGCGGTGGAGGCCGTGCGCCGCCGGCGGGAGGCGGGGAGGGAACCCTACGGGGCTTTGCTCCTGATTACCGATCGGCTGTGGGCTCCGGAGGAGTTGGAAGAGATCGCCCGGTACCGGGTGATCTACCGGCCGAAATCCCTCATCCTCGGCATCGGGTGCAACCGGGGAACCTCCCGGGAGGAGATCGAGGCGGTCTTGGAAGGGGTGCTGGCGGATCACAACCTGGCGGTGGAGAGCGTGGCCGCGGTGGCCACCATCGACCACAAGAAGGACGAGCCGGGACTGATCGAACTGTGCCGGGCTCGGGGATGGCCCCTGATCGCGTTCACTCCGGAGGAACTGAACGAGATGCCGATCCCTCACCCCTCCGAAACAGTCTACCGGTATACCGGCGCCTACGGCGTCAGCGAGCCGGCGGCGATGAGGGCGGCGGGCACCGATTTCCTGTTGGTGGAAAAAGTGGTCTCCGGCAACGTCACTCTGTCGGTGGCGCGGAAACGGTTCACCGGAACGGGGCCCCGGGAAGGGGGTGAGGCCGGGTGGGCCGGATCTGCCCCCGTCTCGTCATCGCAGGCACGCAATCCGGCGCCGGCAAGACCACGGTGGCCGTCGGCCTGATGGCGGCTCTGCGCAAGCGGGGCCTCGTCGTCCAGGGATTCAAAGTGGGGCCGGATTACATCGACCCCACCTTTCACCGGGCCGTGACCGGCCGGCCGGCGCGGAATCTCGACCCGTGGATGGTGCCCGAAGCAGCGGTCAGGGAATGTTTCCTCCGCGGATGCGAAGGTGCGGATGTGGCGGTGATCGAAGGGGTCATGGGCCTGTACGACGGGAAGGATCCCCGGAGCGACGAGGGCAGTACCGCCCACGTGGCCCGGCTGCTCGAAGCGCCGGTGATTCTGGTGACCGGGGTTCACAGCATGGCCCGGAGTGCTGCGGCGGTGGTGCTCGGATTTCAAAAACTCGATCCCCGGGTGCGGATCGCCGGCGTGGTGGCCAACCGCGTCGGATCGGCGGGGCACGGGGAGATCATTCGGACGGCGGTGGAGCGGGAGTGCGGGATTCCCGTTTTTGGGACTTTGCCGAGACGGGAGGATGTGAGGATGCCCGAACGCCACCTCGGCCTCGTTCCGGCTGTGGAGCGGGGCGAATTGGAGGATTTGTTCGACCGCTTGGCTGCGCTGACGGAGGAATGGATCGATGTCTCCGCCCTCCTGAAGGCGGCCCGCGAAGCGCCTCCGCTCGGAGAGCCGGTACCCGTGCTGTTTGCCGGGCCGAAGAGCCCGGCGCGAGTCCGCATCGCCGTCGCTTGGGATTCCGCCTTTCATTTTTATTACGCCGAAAATCTGGAGCTCTTGGAGCACCGGGGAGCGGAATTGGTGCGGTTTTCCCCCTTGGCGGGGGAAGAAGTGCCGGAAGGATCGGACGGATTGTACATCGGCGGAGGATTTCCGGAAGAATTCGCCCCGGTGCTGGCGGAGCGGAGGGCCGTGATCGAGGGGATTCGCCGGCTACATGCCAGCGGCATGCCCATCTATGCCGAATGCGGGGGATTGATGTACCTTTCGCGGGGCATCGAGACGGCGGATGGACGGTTTTATCCCATGGTGGGCCTCGTCCCCGCCGTGGTGCGCATGCAGCGGGAGCTGGCGGCGTTGGGGTACCGGGAAGCCCGGGCCGCTCGGGATCATCTGCTCCTGGCGGAGGGAGAGACCGCCCGCGGCCACGAGTTCCATTATTCTCGCCTGGCGGAGATCGAAGAGCCCTATCCGTGGGCCTACCGCTTGACGGGACGGCGAGGGAGCGCGCCGGAGGGGTTCGCGCGGGGTATGCTGTTGGCGAGTTACACGCACTTGCATTTCGGGTCGCGACCGGCGATGGTGGACCGGTGGCTGGCGGCGTGCGCCGCTTTTCGGGAGCGCCGGCAAGGCCGTTCGGACCCGGTGTGAGACGGAGGGAGAGCGCATGGCGGCAGCCGATAAACCGGCGGTGTTGCTCGTCGGGCACGGAAGCCGGGATCCGGAGGGAAATCGAGAATTTGCGGGGTTGGTCGACCGGATCCGGTCCCGCTTTTCCGGCAGGCGGGTGGAAGGGGCCTTTCTCGAATTGGCGCGCCCGGAGATCCCGGAGACTCTCGACCGGCTGGCCTCCGAGGGAGTTCGGGAAGTGTGGGCGGTGCCGGTGATTCTGTTGCCCGCCCGGCACGTTCGGGAGGAAATCCCGGAGATTTTGGCGGAATCGGCCCGGAGACTGGGATTGCGGGTTCGTTACGGCCGTCCTCTGGGCTCGCATCCCGCCCTGCTGGCGGTCCTCGAGGACCGGCTGCGGGAAGTGGGCGGAGCGGCTTCTGAGACGGCGGTGGTGCTGGTCGGACGGGGATCGAGCCGCCGGGAGGCGAATGCGGACTTCTACCGACTGACGCGCCTTTTCTGGGAACAGACCGGAGTGGCCTGGGTGGAGCCGTGTTTTGCCGGGATCACTTTTCCGGATGTGCCCACCGCCTTGGAGCGGGCGGCGGGCGCCGGCCTCCGAAGGGTGGCCGTGGTCCCGTATTTGTTGTTCACGGGGGTGTTGATGAACCGGATTCGCGACTGGGTCGAGGCGGCCCGGAGGGCGCACCCCGGAGTGTCGTTCCACGTGGGCCGCTATTTGGCCGGGCATCCCCTGCTGGAGGAGGTCGTAGCCGGAAGGATTGAGGAACTCGGGGGAAGGAGGGAATCGCAATGGGCAGAATTGTCGTGGTCGGATTCGGTCCCGGAAACGAAGATCATATGACGTACCGGGCGCGCCGGGCGATCGAGGAGAGCGACATGATCATCGGCTACAAGACGTACATCGATTTGGTCCGCGATCTTCTGGACGGCCAGGAGATCATCCGGACGGGCATGACCGAGGAGGTCACCCGGGCCCAGGCGGCGGTCCGCCACGCCCGTTCCGGCCGGACGGTGGCCGTTGTGTCCAGCGGGGACGCCGGGATTTACGGCATGGCGGGATTGATCTACGAAGTCCTGATGGAACAGGGGTGGAAACCGGGGGACGACCCGGAAGTGGAGGTCGTTCCCGGCGTCCCCGCTTTAAATGCGGCGGCGTCCCTGTTGGGAGCCCCGCTGATGCACGATTTTGCCGCCATTTCGTTGAGCGACCACCTCACTCCCTGGGATGTGATCGCCCGGCGCGTGGAGGAGGCGGCCAGGGCGGATTTTGTCATTGTTTTATACAACCCCAAAAGCGGGCGGCGCACCAGGCAGATCGTGGAAACGCACAGGATTCTCCTGCAATACCGCCGTCCCGACACCCCGGTGGGCATCGTCAAGAGCGCTTATCGAAGCGGGCAGCGCGTGGTGCGAACCACTCTGGAGGATCTGTTGAACCACGAGATCGGCATGTTGACCACGGTGATCGTCGGCAACTCCTCCACGGTCCTTTATGAAGGGCTCATGGTCACGCCGCGGGGGTACCAGAGAAAATACACCCTCACCGGGGTCAATGAACGGGGGCGGCTCGATCCGATGCCTTGGTCCCTGAACGCGGCGCGGCCGTCCGGCGCAGGGACGGGATCCCCGGAGTCCCGCGGCGGACCGTCCCCGGCGTTCCGGATCGGAACGGCCGCTCTTCCCGCCGTGGTTGAGGTGGATCATTCGTCGGGGCAAAGTTTCGATCCGGCGCGTCCGGTCCTGGAAGTGGCCGTGCGGCCGCCCCTGCCCGACGGTCGGTTCAGCGCCGCCCAGTGGGCGGGCATCGCCGATTTGGTGGGACCCGAGGGTCACATTCAGTGGTCGCCGAACCACGAATTGATTCTCCGCATTCCCGGAGGGGATCCGGTACAGGTGGAGGCCTCCCTGATCGCCCTCGGAGTGCGGGTGGGGCCGACCGGCGAAGTTTTGCGGATTGCGACGTGCGATTTTTGTGAGGGGGAAAAAGAAGAGGCGGCGGATTGGGCCCGGAAATTGGCGGAGCGGTTCGACGGCCGCCCGGTGCCCCACGAATTGACCGTGGCCATCAACGGCTGCGGCATGGCCTGTTACGGAGCGGCGACGGAGGAGATCGGCTTGGTGTTCCGGCGAGGGGCTTTCGAAGTGTATCTGGGCGGCAAGAAGGGAGGGCGCAGTCCCCACCCCGGAGTCAAAGTCGCCGAGGGAGTGGCGCCGGAAGCGATCGGCGAAGTGCTGGACGCGATTTTGAAGGACTATGTGGAACACGGGGCGCCGAAGGAGCGGTTTCATAAGTTTTTCAAACGCCGGGGAGCCGGCGGGTACCGGTGGGACGGCCCGGCTGTGGAAACGGGGGAACCCGTCTGCGGAGAGTGAGGTTGGAGTGCGGGCCATTCCAGAATGTCCGGAAAATCGAGGGGGTATAAGGGATGGGTCTGTCGGATTGGCGCGGGCGGGAAATTCCCGCTCCTTCTTTTGATCTGTGCGACGCGGTGAAAGCCCGGTTGGACCGGCTCACCAAGCCTCCGGGCAGTCTAGGGCGGTTGGAACGCCTGGCGGTGGAACTGGCGGCGGCCGTCGGGGAGGAACGGCCGCAGGTTCGGCCTGCCGGAGTGTTGGTGATGGCGGCGGATCACGGGGTGGTCCGGGCGGGGGTGTCTGCCTATCCGTCGGAGGTGACCGCTCAAATGGTGCGGAACTTTCTCCGGGGAGGGGCGGCCGTCAATGTCTTGGCCCGGCTGGTCGGGGCGGAGGTCTGGGTGGTGGACGTGGGAGTCGCGGCGGACCTTCGGGAGGCCGAGGAGTCCGGTGCTCCGGAGGGATCCGGCGCGGCCTTTCGGATCAGAAAGGTCAGGCCCGGGACCGCCGACATGACGGCAGGGCCCGCCATGTCGCGGGAGGAGGCGGAAGCGGCGATCCAGGTCGGCTGGGAGGCGGCGTCGGAGATGATCGATGCCGGGGTGCGCCTGCTCGTCACCGGCGAAATGGGCATCGGCAACACCACCGCCAGCGCCGCTGTGGCTGCCGCTTTCACCGGCTTGCCCGAAGCGGATTTGGTCGGCACCGGCAGCGGGGTCGATCCGGTGCGGAGGCAGAAAAAACTGCAGGCGGTGCGGACGGCTCTGGAGGTGAACCGGCCGAACCCGGCGGATCCGGTGGACGTCCTCGCCAAGGTGGGGGGATTGGAAATCGCCGGTCTGGCCGGGGCGGTGCTCGCCTGTGCTTCGAGGCGCATTCCGGTCCTGATGGACGGTTATATCTCCACCGCGGCCGCCCTGGCGGCTGTGCACCTGGATCCGGCGGCGGTGCCGTACCTGTTTGCTTCCCACCGATCGGTGGAGCCCGGCCACGACCGGATTCTCCGGTGGCTGGGGAAAGAACCGCTGTTCGATTTGGATTTGCGCCTCGGAGAGGGGACCGGGGGGGTACTGGCGATTCCCTTTGTCGAAGCGGCGGTGCGGATTTTGTCGGACATGGCCACTTTTGAGGAAGCGGGGGTTTCGGATGCTCGGCGGTGACGGGATCGCGGGGACAAACCGGCTCGCCCGGACCGTCATGCTTCAGGGGACCGCGTCGAACGTGGGCAAGAGCTGGCTGTGCACCGGGTTTTGCCGGGTTTTCGCCCAAGACGGCTGGCGGGTTGCGCCGTTCAAATCCCAGAATATGGCACTCAACTCCTATGTGACGAAGGACGGCGGGGAGATTGGGCGAGCCCAAGGCATCCAGGCGGAAGCTGCCGGGGTGGAAGCCGTCGTCGATATGAATCCGGTGTTGCTCAAACCCAAGGGCCCGATGAGGAGCCAGGTGGTTCTCCGGGGCAGGCCGTGGGCGGATGCAGGAGCCCGGGAATACCGGGAAGAATGCGTACCCCGGATCGTCGAAACCGTGGAAGCGTCCCTCCACCGCCTGCGGCGGAGTTACGACGTAGTGGTGATCGAAGGCGCCGGCAGTCCTGCGGAGATCAATCTCAAAGACCGGGATATCGCGAACATGCGGGTCGCGGCCATGGCCGACGCCCCGGTGCTCCTGGTGGGGGACATCGACCGGGGCGGGGTGTTCGCATCCTTTGTAGGAACCCTGGCCTTACTGGACGAAGAGGAACGCCGGCGGGTCAAGGGATTTCTCATCAATAAATTTCGGGGGGATCGTTCCCTGCTGGAACCGGGGATCCGTTGGCTCGAAGAACGGACCGGCCTGCCGGTCCTCGGAGTGATTCCCTGGTCGGACATCGCCGTCGACGCCGAGGATTCTCTGGCCCTGCCGGCGGGAAAGGCGGACGGAGAGATCGATGTGGCCGTCGTGCACTTTCCGCATGTATCGAATTTTACGGATTTCGATCCCCTGTTGGCGGAACCGGACGTCCGGTTGCGGTGGGTGAGACGGGTCGAAGAGTTGGGGGATCCGGACGTCCTCCTTTTACCCGGCACGAAAAATACCATGGCCGATTTGCAGTGGCTGTGGGATACGGGATTGGGAAAGGCGGCGGCGGATCTGGCGCGGCGGGGCCGGTGGGTGGTCGGGATCTGCGGAGGGTTTCAGATGCTGGGCCGGCGCCTGGTGGATCCGGAAGGAGTGGAGGGCGCCGGACCGGGGGAATCCTCCGGCTTGGGACTGTTGCCCACGGAGACGGTGTTTGATCCCCACAAGCGCACGGTGCGCGCGGAGGGATGCGTGGCGGGACGGGGGGAGGTTCTGGTTTCCCTCGCCGGAATTCCGCTGGAAGGATATGAAATCCACATGGGGAGGACGCACTGGGCCTCCTGGGAAGAGATGCGGCCTTTTGCCCTGTTGACCCGTTCCGGAGAGCGGCAGCCTTCGCCGGACGGCGCGGTGTCCCCGGACGGCCGGGTGTGGGGGACCTATCTTCACGGCCTGTTCGACCGGCCCGAATTCCGCCGCAGTTGGCTGAACCGCGTGCGGGCGGATAAGGGCCTCCCCCCCCGTGCAAAGGCGGGCCCGGACATGGGGGCCGTGCGGGAAGAATCTTTTAACCGGCTCGCCGAACTGTTGCGGGCTTGTGTGGACTGGGAACGGATCTACGCGCTCGTGGGCCTGCCGGGGCCGCGAAGGGGCGTGGGCGGAGGGCTTTCTTCGCCGTCTCCGCGAGGGGAGGGAAGGGATTGAAAGCGGGAACGACCCGGCTCGCCGTGCCGGAGATGGATGTGGAGCTGTGCTGGAGCGAGGACTGTCTGTGGCTGGAGTCGGGACGGCCTTGGGAGAGCCTTTCTTCGGCCGTTTTCGGTGGAGGCCGCCGTTCCGGAATCCGGGCGGCGGCCAACGTGACGGTCGGTTCGGGGTACGACGGGCGCGACCCCGCCCGGGATGTGGAGCGGCGGTTGCGGCAGGCCGGGGTGCCCGAGCCGGCTGTAGGAATGATGACCGCCGTGGATGTGCGGACGGCCCGTTGGACGGTGGCGGAAGGCCCGGAAGGCCGGTGGCTGGTGACGGCGACGGCGGGAATCGCGAACGCGTTTTGCGCCGGAGAGCGGCCGCAATGGCCGGACGAGGGCCCGGGGCGGCCGGGGACGATCAATATCATCGCCGCCTTTGACGGGACTTTGTCCGAAGCGGCGGCGGTCAATGCGATGATCACCCTGACGGAGGTCAAAGTTCGGGTTTTGCGGGAGCGTGGCGTGGTGTGCGCCCAATCGGGCCTCCCCGCCACGGGCACCAGCACCGACGCCGCAGCGGTCTTGTTCCGACCAGGAGGGGAAAAGATTCCCTATGCGGGTCCCGGTTCCCGGGCGGGGGCTGTGCTCGCGGCCGCAGTCCACCGGGTGCTGGGGGAAGCCCTCGAGGCCGGGGAGGGGGAGGAGCGGGCCTTTTCGCCCCCTCCCGTTTCGCCCTCTCCCGTGGCCCTGGTGATCGGGGGGGCGCGAAGCGGCAAGAGCGAGTGGGCGGAAAGATGGGCGGAGGCGCGGGCTTCCGCCCGGGGCATCGGGGTCACGTATGTGGCCACCGCCCGCCCGGAAGGGATGGAAGAGCGGATCGACCGCCACCGCAGGCTCCGGCCGAGTCATTGGCGTACCGAGGAGGCGGCGGACGACCTCGAGGCCCGGTTGGCGGCTCTCGGTCCCGATGCGGGGGTGTTGGTCGTGGACTGCCTCTCCCTTTGGGTGGCGTCGTGGCTCGAGGAACGGCGGCGGGCGGCGGACACCGGGATCGCCGAGAGGTGGGAATTGACTCCCGAAGAAGAAGCCGATTTGGTGCTTCGCGCCAAAAACGTAATCGAGCGGTGCCGGCGCCATCCTCATCCGGTGGTGGTGGTCACCGGCGAAGTGGGCGCCGGAGTGGCGCCTTCCACGGCGGCGGGCTGCCGGTTCCGGGACGCCTTGGGACTAGTCAATCAGGTTTTTGCGGGCCGGTGCGACGAGGTGTACGCGGTGGTCGCCGGGATCCCGGTGAAACTGAAGGGATCGGGTGCGGCAGCTCCGGTCGAGAGGGGAGTTGTTTTCGGGAGGGACGGCGGAGTGGGGTGATCGCCGTCTTGGGGGGACTTTTGTTGGATCTCGGGTTGGGAGAGCCGCCCGGAAAGGTCCATCCGGTGGTGGGCATCGGCCGGATGATTCACCTCGGCGAAAAGGGATTGCGCCGGCTCTTTGCCGTGCCGGTTCCGGAAGGGGACGGTGGCCCCGCTCCGGCGCGAGGGTCCTCCCGGACGGGGGGGCCGCCGTCCGATACAGGAACCGGTACAGGGGCTTCCGGCGCCGGATCCGGCGGGGAACCGGGAATGGCGGACGTGTTGCGGGCCGGGAGGGAACGGGCGGCCGGCGCGGTTCTGGCCGTCGGGGTGGTGGGGGCGGTCGGGGCTTTGACCTGGGCCACGGTATGGGCCGCCGGGTGCGTGCACCCCGCCTTCGGGGCGGCGGTTTCGGCCGCCTGGACGTGGATCGCCGTGGCCCCTCGAAGTTTGGCCGAGGCGGGGAGAAAGGTGGCGGAACCCCTCCGGCGGGGGGATCTGCCCGCCGCCCGCCGGGCGGCGGGCATGATCGTCAGCCGGTGCACCGAAGACCTTCCCGAGGAGGAGATTGTCCGCGCCGCCGTCGAGAGCATATCGGAAAATATTGTCGACGCCGTGGTCGCGCCCCTTCTGTACGCTTTTTTCGGCGGGGGACCGGCGGCGATGGCCTACCGGGCCGCCAATACCCTCGATGCGATGGTGGGGTACCGGAACCGCCGCTACCGGGATTTCGGGTGGGCCTCGGCCCGGTTGGACGACGTGCTCAACTGGATCCCCGCCCGCCTGACGGCCGTTTTGTTGACGGCGGCGGCCGGGATGTTGGGCTACGACGCCCGGGGCGCATGTCGGGCCGTGCGGAAAGACGCCCGCCGCCATCCGAGTCCGAACGGGGGGTGGCCCGAGGCGGCGGTGGCGGGTGCTTTGGGCATCCGCCTCGGGGGTTGGAACGTCTATCACGGCCGCCGGTCGTTTCGGCCGTATCTGGGGCGGGCCAAGCGGCCGTTGGAAGTCGGGGACATCGGCAGGGCGGCGGAACTCATGGCCTGGACGACCGCCGAACTGTCTCTGTTGATGTTGGCGGTCGGAGGTGGGCTCGGTTGGTGGTAGGATCGGGTCTCGGGCGGTTGCGGCGGAGACTGGGCGAGGAGATGCGGGCCTTCGCGGCGGCGGCGGGACTGTTGACGCGGATCCCGATCGCCCCGAAAACCCCGCCCTCCCCGGAGGATTTGCGCCGCAGCCTTCGCTGGTACGGTGCCGTCGGGGTTTTGTTGGGATTTCTTCTCTGGGCCGTTTCCCTGGCTCTGCGGGAGTTGCGGGTCCCCGCCCCGGGGGCGGCCGCTCTACTGGTCGCCGTGGACGTGTGGTGGACGGGCGGTCTGCACTTCGACGGGTGGATGGACGCCGCCGACGGACTGGGCAGTCACCGGAATCGGGAGCGGATCCTGGAGATCATGCGGGACAGCCGCGTGGGAGCCATGGGGGTCTTGGCTGCCGTGTGCGCGCTCCTCGTCGAATGGGCGTTTCTCCAAACGTGGTGGATTCGGGGCGCAGCGCCGGACGTTTTGCTGGCGGCCTGGGGATGGAGCCGGTGGGTGATGGCGTGGGCGGTGGTCGTTTACCCCTACGCCCGGGAAGAAGGAATGGGAGCGGCTCTCCGGGGAGCCCGGCGCTCGGATGCGGTGTGGTCGGCCATTCCTTTGCTGATTCCGGCGGTCATGGCGATCGGAAACGGCCGCTTGTCTGTGCTGGTGGCATCGGCGGCCGCCTGGGCGGCGGCGTGGAGGGCGGCCGGGCGAATCGCCGGCCGGCTGGGGGGATTGACCGGAGACGTTTATGGGGCGCTGTGTGTGATGACCCAAGTCGTGTGCTTGGCATCGGCGGAGGTGGCGGAGTCGTGGATGGAACGGATCGGGGGTTCATGAACCACGGCGGACAGGTGAGGGCGTACCGGGAGGCCTTCGGTCCGGCAGAGGGGGAATGGATCGATTTCAGCGCCAACATCAACCCTTTAGGGCCGCCGGCAGGCGTGCGGGAGGCGGTAATCCGGGCTCTCGGGGAAATCCGGTACTATCCGGACCCGCGTCAGGAGGAGTTTCGGGCGCGCCTCGCGGGATTTTGGGAGGTGGCTCCGGAGTCGGTCATTGCGGGAAACGGAGCGGCGGAGCTGATTTTTTTGCTCATGCGGGTGTGGAAGCCCCGCCGCCTTCTCACCGTCGCCCCGGCGTTCGGCGAATACGAGGAGGCCGCTTCGGCCGAGGGGGCGGCGGTGGAGCGGATCGTCTTGGATCCGAGGCGGGGGTTTGCCGTGGATGCGGACCGGTTGGCGGAGGCATTGCGGCGGAGGACGGCGGACCTCTTGGTTCTGGCCAATCCGAACAATCCCACGGGCCGCCTTGTCGATCCCGCCGGACTTGAACATGTGCTGGACGAGGCGGAGCGCCTGGGGGTTCGGGTGATGCTGGACGAAGCCTTTCTGGATTTTTGTCCCGGAGAGCGCCGCCTCACCCGCATTTCCCGGGCCGCCCGGTCGGAGGGGCTGTTTGTTCTCCGTTCGATGACGAAATTTTACAGCCTCCCCGGACTGCGACTGGGCTACGGAGTGGCCTCCCCGGGCATCGTGAGGGCCATGGACCGGCTTCGACCCCCTTGGGCGGTCAACGGGCCGGCTCTGGCGGCCGGAATGGCGGCGCTGGAAGAGGAATCCTTTCGCCTGGAAACCCGAGGGTGGTTGGCCGGCGCCCGGGAGAGGTTCCGCCGGCGGCTCGAGGCGCTCGGTTTTGAAACCATTCCCTCGGAGGCGAACTTTTTACTCGTCCGGCGGGACGATTTCGACATCGCCCGGGTTTGGCCCCGGCTGGCCGGACGGGGGCTTTTTGTGCGGGACTGCCGCAGTTTTTTCGGGTTGGACCGGCGGTATTTCCGGGTGGCGGTCCTCCCGGCCCGGGAACAGGACCGCTTGTTGGAGGCGCTGGCCGAGGAGTCGGTGAATTTGTTATGATGGGGCCAAACCCTCAACCCTCCAAAACGTTTCGGAGGAGAAAGGACGGGAGAATCGATGGAAGCGCTGTTGTTGATCGATTTGGCCCGGGATTTCATCGACCTCGACGGTTCGCTGAATTGCGGTCGGGCCGGTCAGGAAATTCTGCCGTACGTCCGGAAGGTGATCGAGCAGTTCCGGCGCGATGGGCGGCCGATCTTGGACATTCGGGACGCCCATACGATGGAGGATTTCGAAATTCGGGCGGGCCTGTTTCCCCCTCACTGCTTGATCGGGACGCCGGGGCGGGATTTGGAAGCCGGTCTTGCAGCCCTGGTGGAAGGATACGACCGCTACGTGACCTGGCCGAAAAAAACCTACGATGCCACCTACGAAACGCCCCTGTTGGATTATCTGGACGAACACCGGATCGGCCGGGTGCACGTGTTGGGGGTGTGTACCGACATTTGCGTGGTCAGCACTTGTCTAGGACTGTACAAACACCGGGTGACGAAACGGGAGGATCTGGAGATCGCCGTTCACCGCAACGGGGTGGCGTCTTTCAATTCCCGGGCCCACGAGATGGCCCTGGAGCACATGGACCGCGTCTTGAAGTGCACCCTCGTGTGAAGCGGACCCGGTCCGGATCGGTGGGACCTGGCACCCGGACGGCGCGTTTCGAGAGGGATCCCGCCCGGTCTTGCGGGCTCAAAGCGGCGGGGCCGGGAACAGTTCTCGACGCCACACCCAGAGGGTGACCAGGAGTCCGATTCCGACCAAGAGGTAATCCGCCGCACTCCAGCGGCGAATCTGCCAGGGGGTGCGCACCGTCCCCCGGCGGTATCCGCGTGCGGCGAGTCCGATGGCGACGGCGTCGGCCCGGCGAAAGACGTCGATGAGCCACGGGATGATCAACTCCGCCAGGTTTCTCCACCGCACCCAGGCCGGACCGCCCTCCAGATCGATGCCGCGCGCCAGGCGGGCGATCCGGACCCGGTGAAAGGATTCGTGCACCATCGGGAGAAAACGCAGAGCGAGCCCCGCGAACAGGGCCAAGTCCTGCAGGGCGGTGCCGGCGCGGCCGAGCCGGGCCAGGGGGCGCGCCGCGGCGGTCATGCCGTCGATGAGGGCTCCCGGCGGCGTCGTCCACACCAGGATCGAGGCCGTGAGAATCAGGACCGGGATCCGGGTCAGGGTTTCCAGGGCGGTGAGGAGGCCGGCCCGGGTGACGGTCAGGGGACCCAGCCGCCACGCCGGATCGCCGGGGACGGACAGAAGATTCATCAGGGCGCTGAAGGCCACCAGGAAGAAGAGGGGCCGTAGGGAACGCCACACTTGCCGCGCCCCGATCCCGGCCAATCGAATGCCGAGGACGGCGAGCAGAGCGAGACCGCAAACCTCCAGAGGCCAAGAGGCGTGAAGGACGTCGGCCGTCAGAAGCGCGACGGCGACGGATTTGCTCCTGGCGTCCAGGCGGTGGAGCAGGCCGGTCCCCGGTACGTATTGGGCGAGAAGCGGTTCCCCGTTCACGGGTGTTCCCCTCCCTCCTTCCGGTTTGCCGCGCCCGCCGGAGGGCTCGGCCCTGGCGGGGCCGGCACCGCCGTCCTTCGCCCGGCGGCGGCCAGAATCAGCCGGGCCCACCCCTCTGGATCTTCGGAAGCCCAGGGTCGGAAGGCGGCGGCGCAGTCCGCGAGGGAACCGCGCGCCGCCAACCGCGAGCGGTGGATGACCATCCATTCGTCGGCAAACTCCAGCAATTCGTCGATGTGGTGGGTGGCGACGAGAACGGCTGCCCCGTGTTCGGTCGCCCACTCCCGGATCAGGCCGGCCAAATGGGCGCGCCCGGCGGGGTCCAAACCGGCGAAGGGTTCATCGAGGGCGGCGAGGGTTGGCTCGAGGGCCAAAACCCCGGCCAGGGCGGCCCGGCGCTGTTCGCCGAAGCTGAGGGAAAAGGGCGAACGGTTCAAAAGTGACTCGATTTCCAACATATCGGCCGTTTCGCGCACCCGCCGGTCCACCTCGCGGGGATCCAGGTTCCGCCGGAGAAGAGGGTAGGCGATGTCGTCGTACACGGTAGGGGCGAAAAATTGCTGTTCGGGAAACTGCAGCGCCATGGCGGCGTGCGCTCGCAACCGGGCCAGGGCTTCCCGGCTCCGGTAGGGCTCTCCGCCGAAGGCGGCGTACACGCCCCGGACCGAGGGCATCAGACCGAGCAAGGTGTACAGAAACGTCGATTTTCCCGCGCCGCTGGCTCCCAGGACGGCCGTCAATCCGGCGCGGATGTCGCATTCCCCGACGTGGAGCCTTCCCTGCCCGACCTCGAGTTTCCGGATCGCGGCCACCGGTGGCCCGCTGTCCCGCGCTCCGGAACGGCGGCTCGAAGGGCCAAGGGGCTCCGGTCCGGCCGCCGGGGTGTCCGGTGGGGCCTGAGGAGCGGAGGTTTCCGGGGGGCCATCGATGAGATCCGCGCCGGCGAGGTGTGCGGCTAGAGCCGACCAAGGGGTGCGGCCGTCCACCGGCCGGTTTACTCCCGCGAGCCGGACGGCATCGGCGATCCGCCATTTCCACGGTTTCGGAAAACCGGCGGATTCCAGCCGTTCCCACTGAATCCGGATCTCGGCGGGAGAGCCGAGGGGAAAAACCTGTCCGGCTTCCATGAGGTAGACCGCATCGGCCCAGTCGATTTCTTCGAGAAAATGCGTCGTGTGAATGATTCCCGTTCCGCTCCGCCGCAATCCGTCCAGCAACCGGAGCACTTGATCCTGGTGGTCGGGATCGAGCATCGCGGTGGGTTCGTCCAGCAGGATCCACTCCGGTTTCGCGGCCCACGCCCCGGCGAGGGCCAAACGCTGGAGTTGGCCGCCGGACAGCCGGTGCACCGGGACGTCCGCCACCGGCTCCAGGTCGAATGCTTGCAGAGCGGACCGCACCCGGCGCTCGATTTCCGGCCGGGGCAGCCCCATGTTTTGCAATCCAAAGGCGATATCCTCCCGGGGTGTGGCCCCGACAATTTGGTGCTCGGGGCGGCTTGTGACCAGGCGGACGGCCTTTGCGACCGTTTCTTGCGGGTCTCCGGCCGGGCGGCCGTCCACCGTCAGAACCCCCTCCTGGAGGGGGACCATTCCGGCTAAGGCGAGAAGCAGCGTCGATTTGCCCGATCCGTTGCGCCCGACGACGGCCGTCCACTGCCCTTTTGGGGCCTCGAACCGGACGCCGCGCAGGGCGGGGACGGACCGATCGTTGTCTCCGAAAACGACGGTGGCGTCGTACAGTGCCAGCATGGTTGCGCGTCCCTTCCTTCACTTGCATTGTAGTGCACCGGAAACATCCCGGCAATCGGCGGCGGGGGTGGCCCGGCGAAGGGGCGGAGCGGCGAGAACCGGGCGGCGCGGCGAAAATCCGCCGAATACGCGGCAAAATCTGACAGATATAAATAGATACAGATAGATAAAAGGAGGGTTGGAGGTGGCGCCTACCAGCGCGCGAACCGAAGTACGGGGCCTCGTCCTGGCCGCCCTGATGGCGGCGGTGACTGGGGCGTTGGCCTATGTGGCGATTCCGTTGCCCTTTACCCAAGTTCCGATCAGCGGCCAAAATCTCGGCGTGATGTTGGCCGGGCTGTTGCTGGGGCCTTGGTGGGGAGGATTCAGCATTCTGCTTTACGTGATGTTGGTGGCCTTAGGCGTGCCGATCGGGGCTAAAGGCCATGCCGGCTTGGGCGTCTTGGCCGGCCCGACGGGCGGATACCTCATCGGCTTTATTGTGGGAGCATTCATCACCGGGTGGTTTGCTCGGGGAAAACCGGTGTTGTGGCGATATATTTTGGGGTGTATCGCCGGCGGTGCACTGGCGGCGTACATACCGGGGGCCTGGTGGCTCGCCCGGGTCCACCATCTGACCGCGACTCAAGCGATTGTCCAGGGCGTTTTGCCCTTTGTGCCCGGAGATTTGATCAAGGCGGTGCTGGCCGGGATGATCGCCCTGGGGATCGAACGGGCGTATCCCCTGGCCGGTGTGCGGTCGGGAACGGACCGGCGGAATCTCTGACACTTTTTTGACAGCCCTTTTCCCGGCGGTGCGGGGACCGGCGTCATTTCAAGGGTTTCACGGGGTAGGTCGGTAAAATCCTGCCCCGGAAACCTTATTTTTATGGCGAAATTGGGTCTGTTTTTTAACCAAATTGTGACTAATTAACTCTACTGGTAATTTTGTACTAGCCCCAATGGTCCGTTTTTGTCATGCGACTCCCCGGGGAAAGCGGGAAACTGAACTTGTAAACGGTGCAGTCTGGCCAACGGCCAATGATGAACCATTCAAAAAGGGAGGGGGACGCGATGGCGCAGACGACGGCGCCGCAGACGCAGCAACGACATGAGGAACATACCGAGTCATTGCGCGGAACGCTGGCTTCTGTGATGATTTTGGGAACCTTTATCGTAGTGTGCTGGTTGGGCGTATTCATTCTCTTTTTGACCAGACAATGATAAGGCCAACCGTTCCGGTCGCTTTGGCAAGGGGAATGGAAAGGAGGTTCGGGCATGCATTTGCATCGCTACGAAAAGATCTGGTTGACGGTGGGAATTCTGACCCTGGCCGCCTTTGTCATTGTCGCGGGAATCAACGCCTTTGCCATGGGGGCGATGCCGCCTAGCGACAGGCAGATGATCGATCCGACCAAAGTGGACCAGACCCCGCCGTTCAACCAACCGGGGTTGAAAAAGATCGGCCCGAATGAGTACGACGCGACGATGACCGCCTTTGTATTCGGATTTGCCCCGGCGACGATCGAAGTGCCGGTGGGATCCACCGTTCATTTTCGCGTGACCAGTAAAGACGTTGTCCATGGTTTTCAGATTGTGGGGACAAATGTCAACATGATGGTCGTTCCGGGATTGGTGAACACCGCGTCACATACCTTTACGAAACCGGGGAATTATCTGATTTTATGCAATGAATATTGCGGCGCCGGCCATCAGTTGATGGCGGCTCACGTGGTTGTGAAATGATCCAGAAAGGATGTGAGGCAGTATGGCCCAAGCACAAATGGCGGATGTCCAGGACGTGCGCGTCGACCGGCCTGCAGCGCGGTTGAGTTTGGCTCATGTCCTCGTGGCGTTTCTCGCCTTCGGGATCGCGGCGATTGCGGGACTCTTGCAGGGGTTGGTGCGGGGGGGCGTCATCACCCTGCCGAAGTGGCTCAACTATTATGAAGTCCTGACGGCCCACGGGGTTTACATGGGCTTGGTCTTCACGACATTCTTTATCATCGGATTCCTCTTCTCCGGCGTGGCTAGAACCACCGGAGGATCTCTTCCCCCGGCGGGACTCCGGCTGGGGTGGACGGGTTGGTGGATGATGGTCGTCGGCCTGGTCATGGCGACGGTGACCGTCCTGACCAACAATGCGTCAGTCCTGTATACTTTCTATGCCCCGATGAAGGCGTCACCGTACTTTTACATCGGAACCGGCCTGCTCGTCGTCGGGAGCTGGGTGGGCGGTTTCGGCATCTTTGCCAGCTACCGTGCATGGAAACGGAAAAATCCCGGCAAGCTCTCGCCCCTCTTCACGTTCATGGCCGTATGCACGATGGTGCTGTGGCAGATCGCGACCATCGGCGTGGCTCTCGAGGTTGTCCTGCAGCTCATTCCGTGGTCGTTTGGATGGGTGCCGACGATCAACGTGCTCCTGAGCCGGATGTTGCTCTGGTATTTCGGCCACCCGTTGGTGTACTTCTGGCTGTTACCGGTATACGCCATGTGGTATGTGAACATTCCCCGCATCATCGGCGGGAAGATATTCAGCGACTCCTTGGCGCGTCTTAGCTTTCTTCTGTTTATCTTCTTGTCGACGCCGGTCGGTTTCCACCACCAGTTGATGGATCCGGGGATTTCGCCGGAGTGGAAATTCTTTCATGTCCTGTTGACGATGGCCGTGGTGGTTCCTTCTCTGATGACGGCCTTCTCCATGTTTGCGGTGTTTGAGAGCGCCGGGCGCGCGAAAGGAGCCACGGGCCTGTTCGGGTGGTTCAAAAAACTGCCGTGGAACGACGTGCGTTTCTTTGCGCCTGTTGCGGGCATGATTGCATTCATTCCGGGAGGCACAGGCGGAATCATCAATGCCAGTTACCAGATGAATGAGGTCGTCCACAATACGATCTGGGTCACGGGCCACTTCCATCTCACCGTGGGAACGGCGGTGGCGATGACGTTCTTCGGCATCGCTTATTGGTTGGTCCCCCACCTGACCGGGCGGCAGCTGACTCCGGCGGTGAACCGGCTGGGGTTGGTCCAGGCGGTTATTTGGGCCACCGGAATGTTGCTCATGTCTGGATCGATGCACATCCTGGGGCTGCTCGGCTCGCCGCGGCGAACCGCCTACACTACGTACATGAACGATCCCACGGCCCTGAGCTGGATGCCCTTGCAGGGGGTTATGGCCCTCGGCGGCAGTCTGCTTTTCATCAGCGCGATGTTGATGGTGGGGATTGTCCTCTATCTGGCCTTCTTTGCTCCGAAGGGGTTCGAGGAGTATCCCATCGGGGAGTTGGACGATACGGCGGAAACGACGCCCCGTTTCATGGAACGGTGGTCGGTGATTCTTTCCCTGGCGGTGTTCCTCATTGTCATCGCGTATGCCTATCCGGTGATCGACGTGATTCAAAATGCGCCGCCTGGCTCACCTCCCCTCCGTACATGGTAAAGGTCCTATTCCGGGTATGAGGGAGAGTCGCTAGGCTGGAAAGGCACCTCGGGTGGGAGAAAGCTGTTGTTTTCTCCCACTTTTTTTGTTGACAAGTCGAACATCCGGTCGATACAATGAGAATGAATGAATCACCATTCATTTTTGAGGTGAGAGCGATTGCGCTGCGAAAAGACCGTGGCAAGTACGTAGCGATTTTGCAGGCGGCGATCAAGGTGATGGCCGAGGTGGGGTACTACAACGCCCAAGTGTCCCGCATCGCCCGTGAGGCAGGAGTTGCCGACGGAACCGTGTACCTCTACTTCAAAAATAAAGAAGACATCCTGATCTCGATTCTTCGGGAGACGATCGGCGAAATCATCGAACGGGTGAACCGGGCCTTGGAGGGTGTCGCCGACCCCGCGGAGATGCTCTACCGGTTGGTCCGGCTGTATTTTGAAGGACTGGCCGAGACCAGAGACCTGGCGATGGTGACCCAGGTTCATCTCCGCCAGACCAATCCCGACGTCCGCCGGCAGATCGGCGATATCATGAAGCCCTACTACGGCATCATCGACCGGATCATCGATCGAGGGATCGAGAAAGGACTGTTTCGCCCGACGATCGACCGCCGGATCGCCCGGAGAATGATCTTCGGCACCATGGACGAGACGGTGACGGCGTGGGTGTTGACGGGAGCCAAATACGACCTGGTTTCGCTGGCGGTACCGGTGGTGGATCTGCTGTTGGGCGGACTGGTGCGCCGCGAGGAAGGGCCATGGCTCACAGGAGACTGGGAGAGAAAGGAGTCCATCGGATGAACATCATCGTGTGCATGAAACAGACGTTCGACACCGAAGAGCGGATTGTTCTTGAAAATGGGAAAATTAAGGAAGATGGCGTGAAATTCGTGATCAATCCCTACGACGAGTACGCGGTGGAGGAAGCCATTCGGCTGAAGGAACAGCATGGAGGTCAAGTGACGGTGATCACCCTCGGGCCGAGCCGGGCCGAGGAGGCTCTGCGCACCGCCTTGGCCATGGGCGCGGACGAGGGCGTCATCATCGACGACCCGTCCCTCTTCGGGGATGAATATACCGCCGCGCGCGTGCTGGCGGCGGCCGTCCAAAAATTCCCCTACGACATCATTTTGTGCGGGAATCAAGCGGTGGACGACGGCTCCGGCCAGGTGGCGGTGCGTTTGGCCGAATTGTTGGGGATCCCGCACATCGGGACCATCACCAAACTGGAGGTGGCCGGCGGGAAAGTGACGGCGCACCGGGATGCGGAAGGCGATGTGGAAGTCGTCGAAGGGACCCTGCCGGTGCTCGTGACGGCCCAACAGGGATTGAACGAGCCCCGCTACCCCTCTCTGATCGGGATCCGGAAGGCCAACAAGAAATCCTTGACGCGCTTCACGGCGGCGGACCTCGGGGTGGATGCCGGCGCCGTGCGGGCCAGGACGGAGATTGTGGAGACGTTCTTGCCTCAGCCGAAAACCGGCGGGCGGATTCTGGAAGGGGATTTGGCAGACCAGGTGAAAGAATTGGTCCGGGCCCTGCGGACGGAAGAGAAAGTTTTGTAATCCCGGCGCATGGAAAGGAGAGACCGAAATGGCGCGCAAATTTTTGGTATTGGCGGATCTGCGAAACGGAAACGTGCGGAATGTGACTTACGAGATCCTTGGAGCGGCCCGGCGGCTCAGCGGCGGCGGCGAGGTGTCGGTGGCGCTGCTTGGCAAGGACGTGGCGAGGCTGGCGGAAGGTTTGGGTGCCTACGGAGCCGATAAGGTATACGTGGTGGAGGACGCCCAACTGGAGAACTATATCCCCGACGCCTACAGCTCGGTGCTGGACCGGCTGATCCGGACGGCCGAGCCCGATGTCGTGTTCATGGCCCATTCGGCGGTGGGGCGGGATCTCGCTCCGAAACTGGCGGCTCGGTTCGAGGCCGGCCAAGTGTCCGACGTGATCGATGTGGCGGAGGAAGGAGGGGATTTGGTCTTCACCCGTCCGATTTACGCGGGTAAGGCGTTCACGAAGGTGAAGTTCCGGGAGGGACGGGTGTTTGCGACGGTGCGGCCGAATAACCTGCCGGCGGTGGAACCGGAATCCGGGCGCACCGCGGCGGTGGAAACGGTCCCCTCGCAAATTTCCGCCGACGCCCTGCGTACGTTCATTCGGGAAGTGGTGAAGAAGAGCACCTCCGGGGTGGATTTGACGGAGGCGAAGATCATTGTGTCGGGCGGCCGCGGCGTCAAGAGTGCGGACGGTTTCAAACCGCTGTATGAGTTGGCGGAAGTGCTGGGGGCGGCCGTCGGAGCGTCCCGGGGGGCCTGCGACGCGGGGTACTGCGACTATTCGCTGCAGATTGGACAGACGGGTAAAGTGGTGACCCCGGATCTGTACATTGCGTGCGGGATCTCCGGAGCGATTCAACACTTGGCCGGGATGTCGAACTCGAAGGTGATCGTGGCAATCAACAAGGATCCGGAAGCCCCCATCTTCAAAGTGGCCAACTACGGCATTGTCGGCGATCTGTTTGAAGTGGTGCCGATGTTGACGGAGGAATTTAAGAAGGTGTTGGCGGAGTAAGGATTGGCGGGTGCCGGTTGCAGGCGGGGCCAAAACGCCCGGCAAGCGAAACAAAAGGAAGGGCTAACAGGTCCTTCCTTTTTGTTTGTTTTGAAACGTTTTTGTTATACTGGGCATGTCAGCAGCGGATTAACGAGGTGGTGAATGAGGATGAGTCTTCCGGCGTTCATCCGGGAAAAGGACGGAGATTTATGGCTGACGGAGGTCGAGTCCGGGCATTTGCGCCTAGAGTGGAAGTTGAAGAGGGTATTGCACTATGAACGCTCCCCGTTTCAAGAGATCGCGATCGTGGAAACGGAGACGTTCGGGAAGGCCCTCGTGTTGGACGGAGTGGTGCAGACCACCGTTCAAGACGAATTCATATACAACGAGATGATTAGCCACGTCCCGTTGGCGGTCCATCCCCGGCCGGAGCGGGTCTTGGTCATCGGGGGCGGCGACGGCGGCGTGGTACGGGAGTGCTTGAAGTACCCTTCTGTGCGGAGCATCGACATGGTGGAGATCGACGAACGGGTTACGGCGGCCTGCTATGAACATCTGCCCGAATTGGCCGGATGGATTTACGACCCGCGGGTGCGGTTGCGCTTTGAGGACGGCGTGGCGTATGTGCGGGACTGCAAGGAACAATACGACGTGGTGATCGTGGATTCCTCGGATCCCTTCGGTCCGGCCACTGCGCTGTTTCAAGAGGAGTTCTACCGCAATGTCCGGCGCGTCCTCCTTCCCGGCGGGGTCATGACATGCCAGAGCGAATCCCCGCTGTTTTATATGCCGGTTTTGAAGAATACCTATCGGATCTTGTCGGAACTGTTCCCGGTAACCCGGACGTACTGGGCTTCGGTTCCCACGTACCCCGGAGGGTTGTGGACCTTCACCTTGGCTTCGTTGGGACCGGATCCCGGCGACGGGGGATTCCGGGAGCGGATTCGCGACGGGGAGACCCGATACGTGACGGCGGACCTGGCCGAGGCCAGTTTTGCCCTTCCGGCCTTCGTCCGGCGCGGGCTGGCCGATTGAGGTAAACTAAGAGCGGAGATGGGCCGCTCCGAGGCGGCGGATCAGGAGGGCGAGAAGAGATGGAAGTCACGGTGCGCTGGCAAGGAAAACGGGCCTTTGAGGCAGTGGGGCCCAGCGGGCATGTGGTGCGGATCGATGCGGCCCCCGAGGTGGGCGGTGAGGACGGGGGCGCGAGGCCGATGGAACTCCTCCTCATGGGGGCGGGGGGATGCACCGGGATTGACGTGGCGCTGATGCTGGAGAAGATGCGGCTCCACCTCGAGCGATTCGAGGTGCGGCTCGAAGGGGAACGGGCCGAAGCGGATCCCCGGCGTTACACGCGGATCCGCTTGCATTACATTCTGGAGGGGCCGGATTTGACCCACGAAAAGGTCGTCCGGGTCATCGATTTGTCCCGCCGGGTCTACTGCTCTGCGCTCCATTCCCTCAACGCGGCCCTCGAGGTGCGCTACACCTTGAACGGGGAGACTCGGGACCTGCCTCCCGACGCCTCCTGAGGCAAAAACCCGCTCCGGCACATCCACCGGAGCGGGTTTTCCTTCTCCAACGTTCCAGCCGGTTTTCCGGCGGTCGCTCGCACGGACGGTCAAGCCCGGGCCACCGGCATGGGCTTGTTTTCGCTGTTCGCGTAGGGTTGGTCCAGGAGTTCCCGCAGTTCTTCGTCCCACAGGCGACGGATCCGGTCCTGTTCCTCTCGGGTGAGGGGTGGCGTGTCGGGAGCGGCGCAAAATTCCTTGACGTTTTCTTCGCTGGTGAAATTGGGAAGAACCGTGACCACCGACGGTTGCGCCAGGGCAAATTGGATGGCTGCCTGCCCCATGGTCCGGCCGGTGCCGTCGGTGAGAAACCGGAGCTTTTCCACCGCCTGCAATCCCCGGCCCATCCAGTCGTGTTTCCGGTGGTTGCGGTGGTCCGATTTATCGAAATGTTTCTCCGGGTTGTAGGTACCGTCGAGCAGGCCCGAGGCATGAGGGACTCGCACGATCAGGCCGACTCCGCGGCGTTCCGCCGCCGGAAACAGGTCCAGCGAAGGCCACTGTTCCAGCAAGTTGTAAATCACCTGCATGACCCGGATCGGCCGGTTTTCGATGGCGTACAGGCCTTCGTCCCGCCATCCGATGTCCGGGCCCAGGGCCGGGCCGTAGGCGCGGATCTTGCCCTCCTCTTTTAGCCGCTCCAGGGTTTCGAAAACGCTGTCCTGCTGGAGGGTGGTCATGCGGGTGTTGTGCAGCTGATAGATATCGATATAGTCGGTTTTCAGCCGCTTCAGGCTCTGCTCGCAGGCGAACCGGATGAATTCCGGCGTCCACTTTTGCGGAAGCTCCGCAAACCCCTTCCGTTCCCCGGTGTAGCTGTAGATGTCGTATCCGAATTTCGTGCCGATGACCAGTTGATCGCGCTTGCCGGGGAAGGCCTCGGCGAGAATGGTCTCCCCATCGCCCCGCGCGTAAACGTCGGCGGTGTCAAAAAACGTGACCCCGAGATCGAATGCCTGTTGCAACAGGCGGATGGCCAGGTTGCGGTCTTTGACGCCCCACCAGGTGGTGGCCACGGACCACACGCCGAACCCAACTTCCGATACCCGGATCTCCGTCCCAGGAATCGTCCGGTATTTCATCTTCATCCTCCTCACTGAAGCGGCACGATCGGCGCCCATTTCGTTCTCCGTTATATTGTAGCATGGGGGCCGTCGCGGCGCAGGCGGAGAAGTATGAACAAATTGTAAATACACCCGGTTGGACGGAAAAAATTCAAAAATCTTAAGTAGGATTTCGCGAGTCTTTGTCGAATTTTATGTCACAGAAGAATACGTCACAAGGTTGTCGGTGCGCGTCGGGAATGTCGGTCGTGCGGTCGGAAGGACGTCGTGACCGGGCCATGTGGCGTTTTCTCAT
Source organism: Alicyclobacillaceae bacterium (assembly GCA_029961045.1). Lineage (GTDB taxonomy): Bacteria > Bacillota > Bacilli > Kyrpidiales > Kyrpidiaceae > JASBVN01. Next base: position 27,906 of record JASBVN010000017.1, read on the forward strand.
CTTTATCACAAAAGGGGCGAGCGGCCATGGATCTTCGCTCAAAACTGGAAGCTTACCGCCGGCAAGAGGAGAGCCTCGCCTGGGAAGGCACGTTCCTCGACTATCTCGAGCTGGTTCGGAAGAACCCCCGGATCGCCCAATCGGCCCACGCCCGAATCTATCACATGATCGTTTCGGCCGGGGTGGAAACCGTGGGGGAACACAAGCGGTACAAATTTTTCTCCGACGAGTTGTTCGGTCTCGACGAAGCCCTGGAACGGCTCGTCGAAGAATATTTTCACCCGGCGGCGAAACGCCTGGACGTACGCAAGCGGCTGTTGTTGCTGATGGGCCCCGTCAGCGGGGGCAAGTCGACGGTGGTTTCCCTGCTGAAGCGGGGGCTTGAGCGATACACCCGGACGGAGGAAGGGGCGGTCTACGGCATTGCCGGCTGTCCCATGCACGAGGAACCCCTTCATCTCATTCCCGGCCCTCTACGCAAGGAAGTGGAGGAGGAACTCGGCGTGGCGATCGAGGGGGAATTGTGCCCCCACTGCCAGTTGCGCCTGGAGACCGAGTACGGCGGCCGGATCGAAGATGTGCGGGTGGAGCGGGTGATCTTTTCCGAAAACAAGCGGATCGGGATCGGCACTTTCAGTCCGTCGGATCCCAAGAGCCAAGATATTTCCGATCTGACGGGCAGCATCGACTTCTCCACAATTGCCGAATACGGATCGGAGTCCGATCCCCGGGCGTACCGTTTCGACGGCGAACTGAACAAAGCGAACCGCGGCATCATGGAGTTCCAAGAAATGCTGAAATGCGACGAGAAATTTCTGTGGAATCTGCTTTCCTTGACCCAGGAGGGAAATTTCAAGGCGGGGCGGTTCGCCCTCATTTCGGCGGACGAATTGATCGTGGCCCACACCAATGAAACGGAATACCGTGCGTTTATCAGCAACAAGAAAAACGAAGCCCTTCATTCCCGGATGATCGTGATGCCGATCCCTTACAACCTCAAGGTCAGTGAAGAGGAGAAAATCTACCGGAAGTTGATCGGCCAAAGCGAGCTGCGCCATGTCCATCTGGCCCCCTATGCCCTGCGGACGGCGGCGATGTTCAGCGTCATGACCCGGCTCCGGGAGTCGAAAAAGGCCGGTATGGACCTGGTGAAAAAAATGCGCCTGTACGACGGGGAATCGGTGGAAGGGGTCCAGGAAAAGGACGTCAAGGAGCTGCGGGCGGAGGCGCCGGACGAAGGGATGTTCGGAGTGGATCCCCGGTACGTCATGAACCGCATTTCCAGCGCTTTGATCCGCTCCGACGCTCCCTGCCTGGGTCCGCTGGACATCCTCAAGGCGCTCAAGGACGGATTTGATCAGCATCCCTCCATCACGGCGGAAGAAAGGGAGCGGCTGACCAACATCATCGCTCTGGCCCGGCGGGAGTACGACGAAATCGCCAAACGGGAAGTCCAGCGGGCTTTCGTCTATTCCTTTGAGGAATCCGCCCGGACCCTGATGGAGAATTATCTGGACAATGTCGAAGCGTACTGCAGCTGGCAGAAGATCCGGGACCCCATCACCGGGGAAGAAATGGATCCTGACGAAAAATTCATGCGATCTATAGAAGAACAAATTGGAATTACCGAAAACGCGAAAAAATCTTTCCGGGAGGAGATCCTCATCCGCCTGTCCATGTACGCGCGCAAGGGCCGGCGGTTCGAGTACACCTCCCATCCCCTGCTCAAGGAAGCGATCGAGAAAAAGCTGTTCGCCGATCTGAAGGACGTGATCAAAATCACCACGTCCACCAAAACGCCGGACGAACAACAGCTTAAACGGATCAACGATGTATGCCGCCGGTTGATCGATCATCACGGCTACTGCTCCGTGTGCGCCAACGAGTTGCTGCAATACACGGGCAGTTTGTTGAACCGGTGATCCGGGGCGCCGGACCGGCGGCCCGGATGCCGGAGAGGAGGGAGGAAGCATGGGCCGGACGACCTTTTCCATCAGCGAAGAGGATTGGTCCCTGCACCGGAAGGGATATCTCGACCAGGAGCGCCACCGCCAGCGGGTTCGTCAAGCGATCCGGGACCGCCTGACCGACGTGGTGACCGAAGAAAGCATCGTCCTGTCCCGCGGGCAGACGATTTTCCGGATTCCCGTTCGATCGCTGGAGGAGTATCGTTTTCGGTATCAGTGGGACAAGCAGCCCGGCGTCGGACAGGGCAACGGGGACACCCGGGTGGGAGACGTCCTCGGCCGGGTGCGGGAGGCCGGCGAGGGCGGGACCGGAGAGGCGGGAGACCAGCCGGGCGTGGATTATTACGAGGCCGAAGTCACTTTGGAAGAATTGGAGAACATCGTCTTTGAGTCTTGGGAATTGCCAAACCGGCGGCCCAAACAGCAGAAGGAAGTCGAAACGGATTTTATCGAATTCAACGACATCCGCAAAAAGGGCATGATGGCCAATTTGGACAAAAAGCGCACCATCCTGGAGTCGATGCGCCGCAATGCCCGGGAGGGGCGCGGCCCGCGGATCGAATTGCGGCCGGACGATCTGCGGTTCAAAACGTGGGACGACGTGCCCAAGCCGGAGTCGGCCGCAGTGGTCCTCGCCATGATGGACACCTCGGGTTCGATGGGCACCTTTGAAAAATATGCGGCGCGCACCTTTTATTTCTGGATGCTCCGGTTCCTGCGGAGAAAATATCGCCGGGTCGAGGTGGTGTTCATCGCCCACCACGTCGAGGCGAAGGAAGTGGGCGAGGAGGAGTTTTTCAGCCGCGGGGAAAGCGGCGGAACCCGTTGTTCTTCCGCCTACGAGTTGGCCCTGCAGATTGTGGCCGAGCGGTATCCGCCGGCGCTTTTCAATATCTACCCGTTTCACTTTACCGACGGGGACAACCTGGCGTCGGACAACGCCCGGTGCGTGGAGTTGGCCGGGCGGCTTTTGGAGGTTTCCAGCGCCATGGGGTATGCGGAAGTGGCGCCTCACGGCCGGGAGAGCCGCCTCATGGACGAATTCCGGGCCGTCGAAGCTCCCCACTTTCGCCTTTTCACCATCCGGGAGCGAGGCGACATTTTTCGAGCCCTGAGCGGATTTTTCTCCCGTGAAGCCTCCTGAGAACCGCCCCGGCGCACCGGGTTCGACCGTCCCGCGGGACGATGGGGGGATCGACTGTGGACAGGCAGGAGCGGCTGGCTTTGGAGCGGGCGGTGGAACAAATCTCCGAGAAGGCCGAATCGTTCGGGTTGCGGCCGTTCACGATGCACTACGAGATTTGCCCCGCCGACGTCATTTATGCGGTGGGGGCGTACGGCATGCCGACCCGGTTTTCCCATTGGAGTTTCGGAAAAGCCTTTCAGCGGATGAAAATGCAATACGATACCGGGTTGAACAAGATTTACGAGTTGGTCGTCAACAACGACCCCTGTTATGCTTTTCTTCTTGAATCCAATACCCTGCTGCAGAACAAGGTGATCGTCGCCCACGTACTGGCTCACTCCGACTTTTTTCGAAATAACGTGTATTTTTCAACCACCCCGCGGGATATGGTGGAACGGATGGCCGTGTACGCGGAACGAATCCGCCGGTACGAACTGCAGCACGGTCAAGATGCGGTGGAAGCTTTTCTCGACGACGCCCTCGTGATCCATGAACACGTGGCCCCTCCGTCTCCCGTCCGGCCCCGATTTCCCGAGGGAAGCGGGACGGACCGGAAAAAGCGGGGAAGCGGAGGCGGGCGGCCGGAGGACGGGGAGAAGGAGGACGTGGTTCAGCATCTGATCGATCACAGTCCGGTGCTGGAGGACTGGCAGCGGGACATTTTGGCGATGCTGCGGGAAGAGATGCGCTATTTCTGGCCCCAGTTAGAGACGAAAATCATGAACGAAGGGTGGGCGACTTATTGGCATTTGCGCATCATGCGGGAAATGGAACTCACGCCGGAAGAGGCGGTGGAATTCGCCCGGATGCACAGCCAAGTGACCCAGCGGTCTCCCCGCACCCTCAATCCATACCGGCTGGGTTTGGCGGTATTCGAATCGCTGGAAGGGGATGAGGAGCGACTGTTCGAGGTCCGGGAAGTGGATTCGGACGTATCGTTCCTGAGGAATTATCTCACCAAAGAATTGGTGGAGGCGGAGGATCTCTATATCTGGGAAAATGTTCGGGGAGAACTGAAGGTGACCGACCGGGATTGGAAAAGGGTGCGGGATACTCTCGTAGCGCAGCGGGTGCACGGCGGTTTGCCGACCATCGTCGTGTGGGAAGGGGAAGAAGACGGGCCGGGAGACTTGTGGTTGCGTCACCGGTACGAAGGGGTGGAGTTGGACGGGCGGCATTTGAAAAAGGCCCTCGTCCAAGTGCGGCGCCTCTGGGGGCGCGACGTCCACTTGGATACGGTGGTGGACGGCAGGCCCGTACGCTTCACCTGCCGGAAGGACGGCGTTCAGTCCAAGGTGTTGGAGTGAACATCCGGCCGGGCCGTTCGTGGTAGAATGGAAACGAATAGCCATGGGAAGGGGCGGACGGCCGATGAGCGGAGAGGTGGTCCTCGCGCTGCCGAGATTGAACCGCCTCCGGCCGACGGTGGACGGCACGTTCAAGAAGCTCGTGGAGGAACAGGGGGAACTGGCGGGGGCAGTTCTCCGCTGGCGGGAGGATCCTTCGGACCGGCGGCGGGACGACGTGCTGGCTGAACTGTTGGACGTCGCCCAGACGTGCATCTCGCTCATGTTTGTTTTTGAGGACGTCTACGGATATGCCTTGGATCATCTCGTGGGTCACTATCTGGAAAACATTCGCGCCAACGGATACCGGATCGAGGGAGGGGGGCCGGTGTTCCGGCGCACCGAAGACGGATGGCGGTATCTCAGCCTGCCGGCTCTGGACATTCCCAACGCCTCTCCGGAGGGGACGGTGTTGAACATCGCCAAGCTTACCGGAAGGTTTGCCCAGTGGACGGGCAAGTTCCGGGGAGAGAGCGGAGAATCCGATGTCCGTCCCCTCGACGAAGTGATTCGAGGAGCCGGTTTGTGCCTGCTGCAGATCGCCCAATGTTGTTTCACGATGCTGTACTGGCTGAGAGACCGGGAAGGGGCGGCGGTGGATGAGGCGGTAGCCCGCCACCTCCGCAAGCTGCGGGACAAGGGATACTCCGCCTGATGCGCGGTGGCCGCGGGGGATGTCGGGGAATGGGGGAGCGCAGGGGGATGGATGGCCTGCTCTATTGTCAATGCGAGGGAATGCCCATGTACCGGCGGGGGCTGGAGGAATATGTCTGTCCCCACTGTTTGGCTTCGGTGCCAAGGAAAAAAGTGGAGGAGGCGATCCTGGAGGCGCTCCGGGCCGTGCTGGAAGAAGAGGTAGACTACGGCCGTTTTGTGGCTTCGGCTCTGGATTTGGCCGTCCGTTCCGGCATCGGCGTCGGCCAGGTGTTGTCGGAAGTGGAAGGGGCCCTCTCCCTCTATCCGCACGACCCGGTGAAACGGGACCGCCTTCTTCGCCTCATGATCTCCCGGGTCGAATATATCCCCCCGCAAGACATCTTCGAGGTGGCTTTCGATTTCGGCTGGGCGGAAGAAGGGTGAGCGTTTCCTTGTGGCGGCCGAGACGGGCGCCGCTTTTTTTGTGCGCCCGGCATGGGCGTTGACTACCAGGTGTATATGTCATATTTTGTTCACAAACAAATCATTGATTTGTTGGTACTATTAACATTGTAAATATAGCCCTACTGGAGGCAAGTGGCCGCTTTATGGGATGTCTATGGGAGGTATGAAAAGGAGGATTTTGCTATTGTGAAAAGGAGGATTTTGCTATTATGAGGCTGAAAAACCGCATCGGGTTATTGCTCCTCATGATCATGCTCCTTTTTGGATTGACCGGATGCCAGAGGGCCGAGATGTCCGTCTTCGATCCGGCGGGTCCTGTAGCGAAGATGCAATTATCGATCATTATGATCAGCATCTACATCATGAGCGGGATATTTGTCGTTGCGATGGGGATTTTGGTGTATGTTCTGATTCGTTACCGGAGCCGCAGGGGGCAGAATCAACCGCCCAAACAAGTAGAAGGTAGTTGGGTTCTTGAACTGATTTGGATCGTAATTCCGATTATCTTACTTGGCATCTTGGTCGTTCCGACCGTCACTTCTGCTTTCGTATTGGACGAAAAACCTGCGGGCCCAAATGTGCTCAACGTGAAGGTGAAAGCTTCCCAGTTTTGGTGGCAATTTGAGTATCCGGACTTGGGGATTGTGACCGCTCAGGAACTACACATACCCACCGGCACCAAGGTGAACCTGCAGCTTGAAACAACGGATGTCATGCATTCCTTCTGGGTGCCGCGGCTTGCCGGGAAGACCGATCTGATTCCCGGAAGGACCAACACGATGTGGATTCAAGCGGACCAGCCGGGCCAATTCCAGGGGAAGTGCGCGGAGTATTGCGGTGCAAGCCACGGCGTGATGGATTTCCTCGTCGTAGCGGAAGAACCGCAACAATTCCAGGCCTGGGTCAACAAGATGAAAAACCAGCAGGTGAAGCCCGCGAGCGAACTGGCCGCAGAAGGAGAGAAGCTGTTCGCGCAAAATTGCGCCAGTTGCCACGCTGTGGCGGGCACGAACTACAAGGGGACGCTCGGTCCGGATTTGACCGGATTCGCCGAACGCAGCAAAGTGGCCGGTGTGCTGGAGAACAACGAGGAGAACCTGCGCAAATGGATTGCCGATCCGGCTGCGATCAAACCGGATTCGAAGATGCCGCGGCTTCCGTTGAATGAAAAGCAGATTTCCGCCGTGACTGCCTTTCTCCGTAGCTTAAAGTAGTGCGTGTAAGGGACTGTTCATTTTCTAAGAGTATAAGTTTTCTTGAGAAGGAGGGCTTGAGGGATGGCGAAACCGCTGGAAGAAGTGATGAGACATCCCGTGCATACCGTTGTGACGCCCGAGAAGCGCTTCTGGCTTCTCGACTACCTCTCTACGGTCGATCATAAAAAGATCGGCCAGATGTATGTGCTCGTCGGGGTGTTCTATTTAATCGTGGGCGGCCTTCAGGCGCTGTTGATGCGGGTGCAACTGTTTTCGCCGGATAACCATTTTGTCAGTTATCAGTTATTCAATCAGTTATTCACCATGCACGGGACGAACATGATCTTTTTTGCGGCCATGCCGCTCATCTTTGGGCTGATGAACCTCATCGTGCCGTTGCAGATCGGTGCCCGTGATGTGGCCTTTCCCTTCATGAACGCGGTAAGCCTTTGGTTTACCTTCGTTGGAGCCCTTCTGGTGAACATCAGCTGGTTTTTCGGCGACGCGCCGAGCGCCGGCTGGTTTGCCTACGCTCCCATCGGTTTGAATCAATTTAGTCCGGGCCATGGAATGGATTTCTTCATCATAGGATTACAGATTGCCGGTTTCGGATCCTTGATGGGGGCCATCAACTTCATCGCCACGATCTTGAACATGCGCGCGCCGGGCATGACGCTCCTGCGGATGCCCCTGTTTACGTGGACATCACTGGTTGCATCGGGGCTCATTTTGTTTGCATTCCCGCCGCTGACAGTGGGGCTGTTCCTCTATATGTTTGACCGGCTGTTCGGGAGCCACTTTTTTGACGCCGCGATGGGCGGCAACCCGGTGCTGTGGGCGCACCTGTTCTGGATTTTCGGCCACCCGGAAGTGTATATCGTGGTCTTGCCCGCCTTTGGGATGATTTCGGAAGTGGTTGCCACATTTTCGAGAAAGCGCCTTTTTGGCTATACGTCGATGGTGTTTGCCACGGTTTTAATTGGGTTTATCGGCTTTATGGTGTGGATCCATCACATGTTTACGGTTGGGTTCGGGGCGATGGCCAACTCGATCTTTGCGATCGCCACCATGCTGATCGGAATTCCGACCGGGATTAAGGTGTTCAACTGGCTCTTCACGATGTGGGGCGGCCAGATCCGCTTCAAGACGCCGATGATGTTCGCGCTGGGCTTTTTGCCCACATTTGTGCTGGGCGGGATTACCGGCGTGATGCTCTCTGCGGCGCCGGCCGACTACCAATATCATGATTCGTACTTTGTCGTTGCGCATTTCCACTATGTGCTGATCGGCGGTGTGTTATTCGGCTTCTTCGCCGGGCTGTACTACTGGTTCCCGAAGGTGACCGGACGGCTGATGCACGAGGGGCTCGGCCACTTGAATTTCTGGTTCATGTTTATCGGATTCCATCTCACGTTTTTCCCGATGCATTTGGCCGGATTGTACGGGATGCCTCGCCGCGTGCCGACTTATAATGCGGGGGTGGGACTGGAGATCTGGAATCAGCTCTCCACCATCGGCGCATTCGTCATGGCCGTTTCGATTGTGCTCTTTGCGGTGAACGTGGCCTATGCCTTCATCCGCGGGAAAAAAGCGGGTAATGACCCGTGGGATGCCCGTACGCTGGAATGGACCATTCCTTCGCCCGTGCCGGAATACAACTTTGCCCAGAGACCGCTGGTGCGCGGGCTGGATCCGTTGTGGATGGCCAAAGAGGAAGGGAAAGCGACGGTGCCGCCGGCCGAGCCGCTGGGTCCTATCCATATGCCTTCAAATTCGTACCTGCCCCTGGTCATGGCGGTCGGCCTGTTCATTGCCGGTTTAGCGGTGATTTACCACCGGCTCTTCTTCACCGTATTGGGCTTGGAGATTTTGGCGTTGGCCATGCTCTATCATTCTCTCAACGACGATGAGGGATATCATGTTCTCCCAGAAGAGCAGCCTTTGGCAAAGGGGGAGGGAGCGTAATGGAGTCGCAACAGACGCTGGTCAACGCGACGGACCGGATGCAGTTGGGGATTGAAACGTCGACGCTGGAGGGCAGGAACAAAGTCCTTGGTTTTTGGGTGTTCCTGGGCGGCGAATGCGCTTTGTTTGCTTCCCTGTTTGCCATATACTTGACATTGCACGGGCAGACATTGCACGGTCCTACGGCGAAGGAATTGTTTAATTTGCCGCTTATCGGCCTTGCAACGCTGTTTCTGTTGACGAGCAGCTTAACGGGTGTGCTGGGCATCAATGCCATGCACCGGGGAAACCGGCGCTCTCTTTTGCGATGGTTAGGCGTAACGGTGCTGTTGGGCTTGGCCTTTTTGGCCGTTCAGGTGATTGAATTTATCACCTACGCGCACGAAGGCTTTGGATTCTCCACCAGTCCGTTCTCCTGTGCGTTTTATGCGCTGGTGGGGTTCCACGGCGGCCATGTGGCGTTTGGAGTCATGTGGATCTCCACCCTGATGCTCCAGCTCAAAAAAGAAGGTATTACCGCCAGAAAAGCGCCAAAAGTGTTCATCGCCAGCCTGTACTGGCACTTTGTGGATGTGGTTTGGGTGTTTATCTTCACGGTGGTATACCTCATGGGGATCATGGGGGTTTAAAAGCAAAGTAACGCAATGTGGCAATGAATGCATGCGGTTTGAAAAGGTGGTGTGAGCGATGTCGAACATGTCCACTGAAACCCAAGACCGGGTGCAACATGAACCGTCTCACGGTTCCGTGCGCGTGCATGTAATTTCTTTTGCGATTATGATTGTTCTGACGGTGGTTGCATTTGTCCTGGTGGGAGCCGGAATCGCCCCGGCGATGGTCGTGCCCGTGATCCTGGCATTGGCCGTCATCCAGGTGGTGTTGCAGTTGTACGATTTTATGCACCTAAAAGAGAGGGGCCATTCGTTTCCTACTCTCTTCATTACTTCGGGGGCGCTCTTTGGCTTGATCTTTATCGTTGTCATGGTACTGTGGCCATAAAAGATTGTAGGGAAGATCCTGCGGAAGGTTCGGAGAGGGGCGATAAAGGTTCCACTTAGGAACCATTGGAGGGATTTCCGATGCCGTACTGTGGCCTTCCTGACGGCACATCACTGTGGTCGATGTGGAATATCCCCCTGTTGCTGGCCGTGCTGGCGACAGGGTGGCTTTATTTCGTTTCATGGCGCCGGTCAGAGGGGAAAGATCGATCCGGCGCCAACATAGTCGGCATGGGAAAAACGGGAAAAATGATTTCGTTCTACAGTGGCCTGGCCCTTTTTTACCTGTTTGGGGGATCGCCGCTGTACTACCTTGGGCACATGTATCTTTTCAGTGTGCATATGACGACCATGGCGATCCAGTATATTGTCGTGCCGCCCCTGGTGCTGTTGGGCTTGGCGGATTGGATGGTCAGGCCGTTGATGGATTTTCGCCGGTTCAGAGCGTTTTTCCGGTTGATGAGCCAGCCCTTGTTTGCCTTGACGATGTTCAACCTGCTTTTTTCAGCGTATCATGTTCCTTATGTCTTTGATTATATCATGGACCACGAAGTCGCGGCCTTTATCGCCGATGTGCTTTTGATGATTACTGCTTTTTCGAATTGGTTGCCGATCATCCATCCTCTGCCGGAAATGAACCGGATGGGTGAACTGCAAAAAATTTTGTACCTCTTTTTGGATGCCATTTTATTGACGCCTGCCTGCGCATTCCTCATCTTTTCCAACGGCCCCCTTTACGGGTCTTACGTGATGATGCCCAGGTTAATTCCTGCTTTGTCCGTTTATGTCGATCAACAATTGGGCGGAATCATTATGAAGCTCACGCAAGAGATGGCCTATATTGGCGCGATCGGCTATATCTTCTGGGTGTGGGTACGCAAAGAGAGAAAGCGGGACGAGCAGGAGAAAGCAGAAGTGCTCCTGTTCCCGGTTGACAAGGATGATGGTCATCGTGCGCATCCCTGGTAGGCCGCATGTTGTGGCCGCTCTCGGGCCGTGAGGGTTGCCTTTTGAGCGGGTGGCGGAACGACGTTACTCAACGAAAACGCTCCTTTGGTGATGTTGGGTTCTTTACCTGGTTACCAAAGGGCGTTTTCTTTTTGTGTGCCGTTTCCGCCGGCGCCACAAGGCGAAGATTCGGGAGCGAATCGCGCGAAACAAGCCCGTCAGGGATGGATGACCGCCGGATGCGGCAGTTGTCGAAGGGGAAAAAAACCGTTACAATGAACTTGTCCACCAAACACTATATATAGTGTTTTTACCTAAATAAACGAAAGGAAAGACACTATGAATTGCCCCTTCTGCCGAAACGGAGAGTCCAAGGTGATCGAAAGCCGGACAACGGCCGACGCCGTCCGCCGCCGGCGGGAGTGTTTGAACTGCGGCCGGCGTTTCACAACTTATGAACGGGTGGAGATGGCTCCATTGCAGGTCATCAAAAAGGACGGCATGCGGGAGACGTTCTCCCGCGAAAAACTGCGCCGGGGCCTTCTCAAAGCCTGTGAAAAGCGCCCGATCAGTTCCGAGACGATCGAAGCCATGGTGGATCAGGTGGAACGGGAGTTGCGACAGGAATTTGAACGCGAGGTTCCGACGTCCCAAATCGGCGAACGGGTGATGGCGGCGCTCCGCGAAGTGGATCAGGTGGCATATGTGCGTTTTGCCAGTGTATACCGCGAATTCAAAGATGTAGAGACTTTTTTGAAAGAAATTTTGCCGCTGATCGGTAGAGAGAGGAGTCGGGAATTGTGATCGGGGAACAGCAAAAGACGATGCTGCCGTTTACGGAAGAGGATTACCTGTCTCCGACGGGAGAGCGCATTGTCGCCGACCGGTATCTTTTGAAAGATATCAAAAAAGAGACATTGAAGGTCGGCAGTCTCGTGGTGGCCGTGGTGGACAAAAAACGGGCCTATCACGAGTTGGCGCGGGTGGTCGGACTCGATGAATCCGCCCGGAAAGTGACGGTGGAATTCCGGGACGGGCACCGGATGGAACTGGCCTTTGAGGACATCGACGTCCTGAAGGAGACGGCGCCCCGAGAAATGTGGCGGCGGATCGCAAAGGGGGCGGCCCGGGCGACCCGGGATCCGGTTTATTGGGAAGAGCGGTTCTACCGGCTGCAAAGCGGGTGGAAATACGTTCCCGGCGGACGGATCAATGCCTCCATGGGGACCGGCATTCAAACCACCAGCTACAACTGTTTCGTCATTCCCAATGTCGGGCCGCGTCCCCGGGACTACGCCCGGTCCTTCGGGCAGACCTTGGAAATCCAAGCCCGGTCCGGAGGCGTGGGCATGAATTTGTCTCAAGTTCCTCCGCAGGGGTCCTTGGTCCCGGTTTCCACCTTGCGGCGGTCGAATCTGCAATTGGTGCTCGACGTGTGGCACCCGGATCTCTTCGATTTCTTGCAGGAATCTTATCCCAACAGCACCAAAGTGGTCCGGATCAATCGTGCGTTTTTGCAGGCGGTGGAGGAACGGGCCGATTGGACCTTTGTGTTTCCCGATACTTCCTTTGAACGGTACGACGAGTTGTGGGACGGAGATCTCGAACATTGGATGAAACGGGATTTGCCGGTTCGGTACGGGCAGACGATGCCGGCGGTCACCGTTTACGACAAAATCCTCGACAGCGGTGTCGTGGTGGTGGAAGAAGAGCTGCTGGGAGCCGTCCTTTCGCCGGGAGACAGCCGGGGGACGATCGCCGATACCCTGGGCGACATGTGGGAACATTTAACGGCCGGGCGGCGGGTCGCAGTGGTCTTGTCCTCGCTGCGGCCCCGGTACACATACGTGAAAGGAGTCAACGGGCGAAGTTCCGGCGCGTATTCGTGGGGAATCCTGTACGATAAGGGCCACCAGGTTTTTGCCGAAGGCTTCGGGCCGGTGGGCGTGGGGGAGATCATGTCGGTGGGCTGTCAACTGACCCTCCAGGGCGGTTCCCGCCGGGGCGCGTTGATGTTGATTCTCAACGACCGCCACGCCGATCTGCATAAGTTTATCCGGGCCAAGCAAACGGACGGGGTCATCACGGGAGCCAACGTTTCCGTGGGGATTTCCGAGGAATTTATGGCGGCGAAAAAGGCCGGCGGGATGTGGAGCCTCGGTTTTCCCCGCCTGGAGGAGATGGACGAATTCAACGGGGACTTCCGGGAATGGGAGGCCTCCGGCCGGGAGTTGGTGATCACCGAAACCCTGCCGGCGGAAGAACTGTGGGACGAGATCGTCACCTCGGCTTGGAAATCGGCGGAACCCGGCGTGGTCTTTCTCGGCCGGTACAACGCCATGAGCAACAGTTGGTATTTTAATCCGATTATTGCAACTAATCCTTGCGGCGAACAAGGTCTTCCTGCTTTTGGGATTTGCAACCTCGGAGCGGTGGTGCTCAGCAAATTTGCCGCCGGTTTCGAGGACAGCGGCGTAAAGGTGGCCTTTGCCGACCCCGCGAAAGAGGAGTACATCCGCCGCCAGTTGGAGCGCCATTTCGACAAGGAACGGGCCGAGTTCTTCTTGCATCACATCAAATGGGAAGAACTCGAAGAAACGACCCGGACGGGGCTTCGGTTCCAGGATGCGGTCATCGACGCCACCTACTATCCCTTTGAGGAAAACCGGCGCAACCAGCTCAACGAGCGGCGGGTGGGGCTCGGAATCATGGGGTTGCACGACCTGTTGATCTATTGCGGCGTTCGCTACGGAAGCGAAGAGTCGACCAAGCTGATCGACGTCCTGATGGGCATGATGGCCGAGTGGTGTTATTTGGAGTCGGTGGAGCTGGCGAAGGAAAACGGACCGTTTCCGATGTTTGATGCGGAGAAGTTTCTTCAGTCCGGTTATATGCGCCGGATGGCCGAGGAAAAGCCGCACGTGACGGAAGCGATCCGCCGGCATGGGGTGCGGAACGTGACCACGATGACCATCGCCCCCACCGGCACCACCGGGACGATGGTCGGTTGCTCCACCGGGTGCGAGCCCTATTACGCCTGGTCTTATTTCCGGAACTCGCGGCTGGGCATGTTCGAGGAAAACGCCCAGATCGTCGACGAGTACCTGGCCCTTCACCCCGGTGCCGATAAAAACAGCCTTCCGGAGTATTTTGTCACGGCCATGGAGTTGACGCCGGAGGAGCATGTGCGGGTCCAGGCGGCTTTACAGAAGTGGATTGATTCTAGTATTTCCAAAACATGCAACGCCCCGAATTCCTACACGGTGGAGGATACCAAGAAGCTCTATGACTTGGCCTATGAATTGGGCTGCAAAGGGGTGACCATCTACCGGGACGGGTCGCGCTCGGAGCAGGTCCTGGCCCTGACGGAGGAGGGCCTCAAGCGCGAGGCGGGCCGGGAAGGCCGGCAGGGCGGCGGAGACGCGGAAGCGGCGGCCTCGCGGGCCGCCGGCGATCCGGAGACGGCACGAAAGGGGTACGTCAAGCGGAAGCGGCCGGAGGTGTTGTACGGCGCCACCTACAAGAAGGAAACGCCCCTCGGGACGGCGTACATCACGATCAACGACGACCCTGAAGATCACCTGGCCCGGGAGATTTTTGTCAACATCGGCAAGGCCGGGAGCGATGTGTACGCGGCCAACGAAGCCCTTGGGCGGGCGATCACCCTCTACCTCATGGATTCCCAAAATCCTGAAAAGGAAGCGGTGCTGGTGAGGCACTTCTCGGGGATCGGCGGGTACAGCGCCGTCGGCTTCGGGGACCGGCGCATCACCAGCGTCCCGGACGCCATTGCCAAATCGCTGATCGAACACGCAGAAACGTTCCCCCTCCGCCGGATGGCCCAGCAGATGGCGGCAGGGGCCGCCGGCGGGGCGGATGCTCCGGGAGTGGGTGGGAAAAACAGAAACGGGCGGCCTCTCCGGGATTTTAACGTCGGAAAGGACCTGTGCCCCAACTGTCACCGGCATTCGCTTGTCCGCCAGGGCGGATGTTTCGAGTGCGAGGCCTGCGGGTACAGCAAATGTTGAGGGAGATGGAAGGGAGCCGAGGGTGACATGGTCTGTCGCACCTATATCGTGGACGACAACCGGCGGGCGAGGCAGGCGGTGCGGACGATTCTGGAGGGGGATCCCTTTTTCCGGGTGGTCGGAGAGGCGGAGAGCGCCCGGATGGCCTTGGAGGAGATTCCCGCCGTCCGGCCCGACTTCATCCTGGTGGATATCCGGATGCCCGGGATGGATGGGATCGCCCTGGCCGGGGAATTAAAAAAGCGCTTGCCGGACGCCAAAATCGTGATGCTCACGGTTTCCCACGATCCGGCGGACTTGCTCCGGGCGGTGCGGGTGGGCGCTCAGGGGTATTTGGTGAAGAGCCTCGATCCTTCCGATTGGATCTCGTATCTGCGGGCGGTGGCGGACGGCGCCTCACCCATCTCCGAAGAGGTGGCGGCGAGGCTGGTGACCAAATTCGTCCCGGCGGGAGAACCGGTTTCCTCCCAGGTGGCCAGGCGGCTCACGCCGCGGGAAAGGGACATTCTCGCCCGGATCGCGGAGGGGAGGTCCAACCGGGAGATCGCCGAGGAGTTGGTGATCAGCGAAAATACGGTCAAGAACCACATCAAAAACATGATGGCCAAACTCGACGTCAAAAACCGGACCCAACTCGCCGCCCTGGCGGCCCGGGCCCGCGCCGACTTGCCGAGATTTTGACAAGATGCACCCGGCCCTTTCCCCACGGTTCTTCCTCTGCTATACCATTATATGCAAATGTTAGTAAACCAGCAGGGAGGAGAATCGATGGCGAGAGGGAGAGGGAAACGGATGAGGAGGCGGGCGGTTCTGGCGGTGCCCCTGGCGATCCTGTTATCCGCCGCTTCCCCTGCGGCCGGATTGGCGGCGGCCTCCGGCCCACCGGCTTTGCGCGTGGAGGTGGACGGGCAGGAAATCGCAGGCTTGCCCGTGGTCGTGGAGAATGGGACCAGCTGGGTCCCGGTCCGGAAGGCGGCGGAGTTTCTGCACGCCGGAGTCGGTTGGAACGACGGCGTGGTATCCGTCCGGCGTGGAGCGACGGAACTGTCCTTCGAGGTGGGTTCCGATCGGGTAAAAGTCGGCGGCGCATCGGAGCAACTCCCGGGGCCGGTTCGGATCCGCGACGGGGCTGCCTATGTGCCTCTGCGCCTGTTGGCGGAAAAGTTGGGTTACCGGGTGGAATGGGACGGTACAAACGGAAAAGTGGCGATCCGGCCCTCCGAACAGCGGCTCCAGGAGATCGAAACAATTCGCGATCTGTTGGCCAAGACGACGAAAGCTTCCCAGAGTCTGGACCGTTGTGCCGCGGATGTGCGCTTGAACTTGGAGGGCCGCGCGAAGGAAGGCGCTACGGAGGAGCATTTCACCGCGACGGGAACGCTCCGGGCGGTGTACCAGCGCAGCCCGCTCGCCCTCTCCGCAGAGGGGCAGCTGTCCTTGACCGGCGGACCGGTGTCGGTTCCGCCCATGCCGCTCCGGGCGTATTTGGCGGAGGGCCGCCTGTACGTGATGGATCCCCTCGATCAGAAGTGGTATTTCATGCCCTTTGACACCCAGTTCCTCGAGCAGTTGCTAAAAGAGCCCGATAACCCCGTGGATAAGGAGATTCGGGATTTGATAGTCCCCGGAGCGGAACTCCGGGATGCGGGAGACTCTTACATCATTTCGGTGGATCTGAATCCGTCGATGATGAAAAAGATCGAGGAACTCCTCGGGGAAGCGGAAGCGTCGCCCGCGCCTGTGCCGCCTCTTCCGGAAGATGCGGCGGTCTCGATTCATTACGATTTCACCATTCGAAAGGCGGATTTCTACACGACGGCCGTCCACTTGGAAGAATCGATCTCGCAGGCTCCGGGCGTAGAGCTCAAGGTGGCGCTCGACGAGGACATCCATCAATTCAACAGCGCTCCGCCGGTGAACGTTCCGGAGGAAGTCAAACAAAAGGCGGTGCCCTTGAATCTCCCCGAATTTCCTCCGGGAGCGGCCAGCGTTCCCCTTCCCTAATGCCGTTTCGACCCCCGCAGAGGCGGGGGTTTTTTCTGTCGTCGGACACAATAAGAAGTTCGTCTCCGGCAGGTCTACCTTTCCCCCGCTGCGTCCATACTGACAATCGAGAAAGACGACGTTGGACGAGGAGCGGCTCCGCAGACGATGCCGTACCAAGGAACAGCCGAACGGGAGGGGGCCGCCCCAAAAAGGGGAGGTACGACGATG
The DNA here is from genome assembly GCA_029961045.1 of Alicyclobacillaceae bacterium. GTDB lineage: Bacteria > Bacillota > Bacilli > Kyrpidiales > Kyrpidiaceae > JASBVN01. The sequence goes on from JASBVN010000017.1 coordinate 44,855, forward strand.
GGCATTCTCAAGTTGATCGAGGAATACCACGAAGAGGAACAGCGGCTACATTGGGAGGGGACCTTCGCCGAATACCTGGAGTTGGTGGAGAAAAACCCCCATTTGGCCCAAACGGCCCATTCGCGGATTTACAACATGATCGTCGATGCGGGGGTGACCAAGGAAAACGGGCGAACCCGTTACCATTTTTTTGATCACGCCCTGTTTGGAATGGAAGAAACCATCGAACGGCTGGTGGAAGAGTATTTTCACTCGGCCGCCCGGCGGCTCGATGTGCGCAAACGGGTGCTCTTGTTGATGGGGCCGGTCAGCGGCGGCAAATCGACGATCGTCAACCTGCTCAAGCGGGGACTGGAGGCGTACAGCCGGACAGACCGGGGAGCGGTCTACGCGATCAAAGACTGCCCGATGCACGAAGATCCCCTGCACCTCATCCCCGATTCCCTGCGTCCGCAATTCGAAAAGGAGTTCGGCATTCGGGTGGAGGGACACCTGTGCCCGGTCTGCCGTCTCAATCTTCGGGAACGGTACGGCGGGCGGGTCGACCGGGTGATGGTCCGGCGCGTCTTGTTGTCCGAAGACGACCGGGTGGGCATCGGGACCTTCAGCCCCTCGGATCCGAAGAGCCAGGACATTGCCGACCTGACCGGGAGCATCGATTTTTCTACCATCGCCGAATACGGGTCGGAATCCGATCCCCGGGCGTACCGGTTCGACGGGGAATTGAACAAGGCCAACCGCGGATTGATGGAATTCCAGGAGATGCTCAAATGCGACGAAAAATTTTTGTGGAATCTCCTCTCCTTGACCCAGGAAGGGAACTTCAAGGCCGGGCGCTTTGCCCTCATCTCCGCGGACGAACTGATCATCGCCCATACCAACGAAACGGAATACCGGGCTTTTATCGGCAACAAGAAAAACGAAGCCCTTCATTCCCGCATCATTGTGATGCCGGTTCCCTACAATCTCAAAGTCAGTGCGGAAGTCAAAATCTACGAGAAGTTGATTGAACAAAGCGACGTAAAGGGCGTGCACATCGCTCCCTACGCCCTGAGGGCGGCGGCGGTGTTTTCGGTTTTGACCAGGCTGAAAGAGTCGAGTAAACCCATCAGCTTAGTTGAGAAAATGCGCCTGTACGACGGTGAGGACGTGGAGGGTTACAGTGAGGCGGACGTACGGGAGCTGAAACAGGAACACCCGGACGAAGGCATGAGCGGCATCGACCCGCGATATGTCATCAACCGCATTTCCAGCGCCCTGATACGACAGGAGACTTCCTGCATCAACGCCTTACACGTGTTGCGGGCCCTGAAAGAGGGATTGGACAGCCACCCGAGCATCGCCCGAGAGGACAAGGAACGCTACCTGCACTTTTTGTCCCTGGCGCGCAAGGAGTACGACGAGACGGCCAAGACCGAAGTCCAAAAGGCCTTCGTTTATTCCTTTGAAGAACAGGCCAAGATGTTGTTGAACAATTATCTGGATCACGTGGAGGCCTATTGCCGCCTCAAGAAGTTGACCGACCCCATCACCGGCGAGGAAATCGAACCGGATGAAAATCTCATGCGCTCCATTGAAGAGCAAATCGGGGTGTCGGAGACGGCGAAAAAGGCCTTCCGGGAAGAGATCCTCATCCGGATCTCCAGTTATGCCCGCAAGCAGAAGGCGTTCGATTACCGGTCCCACGACCGGCTGAGGGAAGCCATCGAGAAAAAGCTCTTCGCCGATCTCCGGGATGTGATCAAGATCACCGCCTCCACCGCCGTTCCGGATGAACAGCAACTGAAAAAAATCAACGAAGTGATCCGCCGGTTGATCGATGAACACGGCTATTGTCCGGTGTGCGCCAACGAATTGCTCCGGTACACGGGCAGTTTGCTCAATCGGTAGGGGGAAAGGTCCGTGAGGGAACCGCTTTTTATCCTGTCCCGGGAAGATTGGTCCCTTCACCGCAAGGGATACGACGACCAGCGCCGTCACCAGGAAAAGGTAAAGGAGGCGATACGCCAGCGCCTTCCGGACCTGATCGCCGACGAGAGCATCATTTTGACCGACGGAAAACAGGTGGTCAAAGTCCCGATCCGGTCGCTGGACGAATTTCGTTTTCGCTTTAACGAAAACAAAGGAAAGCGGGTGGGATCGGGACGGGGAGACAGCCGGGTGGGCGATGTCCTCGGCCAAGCCGGCGGCGCGTTGCCCGGGAGCGGGGGAATGGGGCCGGGGGCGGGAGAAGCGCCCGGGATCGATACTTACGAGGTCCATGTCGAGTTGGAAGAGATCGAGGATATGGTTTTCGCCGATTGGCGCCTGCCGAATCTAAAGCGCAAGGACGAGGTTCAGAGTACGGCGGACGGCCTGGCGTGGACCGATGTCCGCCCCAAAGGCCTGAGCGGCAACCTCGACAAGCGGCGCACTCTGCTGCATCATTTGAGGCGAAACGCCGCTCGCGGCGTCCGGGGAATCGGGCGCATCCGGGAAGAGGATTTGCGGTACAAAGTATGGGAAGAACATCCCGTGCCCGACAGCCGGGCGGTGATTTTCGCGATGATGGACACCTCCGGCTCGATGGGAGAATTTGAAAAATATGCGGCGAGAACCGCATTTTTCTGGATGACGCGGTTTCTCCGCCGGCAATACCGGCAGGTGGCCATCGAGTTTATCGCCCACCATACGGCGGCCAAGCGGGTGTCCGAAGAAGAATTTTTCACCCGGGCCGAAAGCGGGGGAACGGCGTGTTCCAGCGCCTACCGGCTCGCCCTCGACTTGATTCGGGACCAGTATTCCCCGTCGCGTTACAACATTTACACGTTTCATGTCTCCGACGGGGACAACTTGCCATCCGACAACGAGCCCTGCCTGCGACACATCCGGGAGTTGCTGGAGCTGGCCTGTGCGGTGGGATTTGCGGAGGTGAATCCGTATAACCGGCCCTCCCTTCTCATCAGCCAGTTGCAGCAGTTGGATCACCCGGATTTTCGGCTCCTGCGCATTCGGGAACGGTCGGACATCCTCGGCGCCCTGCGCCAGTTTTTCACCCCGGCAAAGGAGGGGGCGCGATGAAACGCACGGTTCCGCTTATATCCGAGGCGGAGATCAAACGGTTGGAGGACGATATCGCCCGGATCACCGAACAGGCCCTTCGCTTGGGCCTGGATCCTTTTCCGATGCGGTATGAAATTTGTCCGGCGGACATTCTGTATACCATCGGCGCTTACGGAATGCCCACCCGCTTTTCCCATTGGAGTTTCGGCAAGGCGTTTTACCGGATGAAAATGCAGTATGACCTGGGGTTGAGCAAAATCTACGAATTGGTCATCAACAGCGACCCCTGTTACGCTTTTTTGCTGGATACCAATACTCCGGTTCAGAATCGGCTGATCGTCGCCCACGTTCTCGCCCACAGCGATTTTTTCAAAAACAACGCCTACTTTTCTCGAACGCCGCGGGACATGGTGGACCGGATGGCGGCGGCGGCGGAGCGGTTTCGGCAATACGAGCGGGAGTACGGCGCCGGGACGGTGGAATCGTTTCTCGATGCGGTTCTGGCGATCCAGGAACACATCGATCCGACCCGGGTCCCCCCCGCCGGAGGCAGGGGGGATCCGGAACCGGGAACTTTGGAACGGGGAAACCGCGTGGGGCGGCGGGGACCGTACGACGATTTATGGGAGTGGGACCGGAAAGAAACGGGCACGGAACAGGAGGAAGCCCTTCGAACGGTGATCCAAAAGATCAAGGAGAGGGCGGACGAGCGCCGGCGCCGGCGAAAACCGGAAAAGGATGTGCTGTTGTTCCTGATGGACAACAGTCCCGTTCTCGAAGATTGGCAGCGCGACGTCCTCACCGTCATTCGGCAGGAAATGCTTTATTTCTGGCCGCAGATCGAAACCAAAGTCCTCAACGAGGGGTGGGCGACCTATTGGCACCTGCGCATCATGAGGGAATTCGACCTGTCTCCGGGCGAGAGTTTCGAATTTGCTAAGCTTCACGCCGGAGTGGTGGCCCCCTCTCCGGTCCAGGTAAATCCTTATGCGCTGGGGCTGGCGATTCTCGAGGACATTGCCCGGCGCGAAGGAGAAGAAGCCCTGTTTGAAATCCGGGAAATCGAGTCGGATCAGAGTCTCCTCCGGAACTATTTGACCAAGGAGATTGTGGACCGTCTCGATCTATACGTGTATCAACGGGTCGGGACGGAGTACCGGGTGGTGGACAAGGACTGGGAGGCCGTCCGGGAAAGGTTGATCCTCAGCCGGAACAACGGGGGATTTCCCTATCTGGTGGTTCTCGACGGCGATTTCGAGGGACGCGGGGAGTTGTACCTGAAGCACGAGTACGAGACGTTGGAACTCGACCTGAGGTATGTAGAAAAAACCCTTCCGTACGTCTATGCCTTGTGGGGGAGACCGGTTCACCTGGAAACGGTCGTGGACGGACTTCGGGTGTTGTTTACCTGCCGGGAAGACCAGGTTTCCCGGAAATTCCTCTAACCCGGAAGTGTCCATCCGGAAGAGGCGCGGCCGGAGGACCGGGGGACCGGACGCCCCCGCCCTCCGGCCGCTTCCGTCTACTTCCCGATCGAACGGCCGTCCAGCGCTTCGATGATCTCCCAGTGTTCCGGGAACCGCCCTGTGGCTTTCTTGGAAAATACCAAATCTCCGTTGACCGTGACTTCGAAAACGCCTCCGGAAGACGGTTGTAGGGTCAACGACGCGATGTTGTTCTTGTACCGGTTGAGCAGTTCTTCCGTCAGACCGACGGCTTTTGGCAGGTAGCCTCAAGCGGTGCAATACTCGATGCGGATGTGGATGTCCTCCATGTGGCTCACCTCGTCCCGTGGTTTTTCGACAGGCGATGAATAAAGAAGAAGGTATGATTATCATAGCGCTTATCGGCGGAACTGGCAAACGGTTCGCCCGGTTGCGCCTCCCGCGGCGAGGCGGAGCCCTTTATTCCACCGGCCGGCGCAAGCCTTTCGGATAGTGGTTTTTCACTTGTCCTTCCGAGATTTTTCCCCATCCGAGGGGAAATTCATCCACCCCGATCCAAACCCAGCCCGGCTCCGCCGAGGAAGGGGCGGGAAGGGGTTTGCCCCGGAGCCAATCGTCGATTTCTTGCGCTCCGGCCGGCCAAGAGAGGCGGTTTGGCACCTCGGCGGCCCGGAGGGTCATCGCCAGAGCGTGAGCGGGGGTAAAATGCCGCCCCTGCACGGATCCCCACGCCACCCCTTTGGAGACGGACCGAATGCCGCTTAGATCGCCCAGGAGGCGAAAATCGTCGGGCAGCGCGATCCAGAGGTCTCCGCGTTTTTCCCACCATTCGGGAAGCGGGACCCCGGGCAGGTATTCCCGGAAAATTTCCGCCACCGGGCCGGGAAGCCGGATGGGGCGGAATTCGTCCCGGACGTGGCGGGAACTTCGGCCGGATTTCGGCCGGGGACGAAAAGATCCGGCGGGGCCGGCCCGTTCCATCAGCGCGTAAAAATGGCCGTCCGACGGGCTCTTGTGAGGCCAAAACCTCAGGCAGTGGACGAGATCGTCCCGCCCTCCCCACTCGGGCCGCCCGGGCGACGAACCGGGCAATGGAGCAGGGACGAGCCTGAAATCGGGCCGCGTCTCGAGAAACCAGGCGACGACCTGTTCGTTCTCCTCCGGGGAGAAGGTACAGGTGGCGTACAGCAGCCGGCCTCCCGGCCGGACCAATTCGGCGGCAGCGGCCAAGATTTTCCGTTGAACCCGGGCGTTGCGGGCGACGGCTTCTTCCCGCCAGGCGGACCGGACGACGGGGTCTTTTCGAAACATGCTCTCGCCGGAACAGGGAGCGTCCACTAAGACTCGATCGAACTGCCCGGGCCATCTCCGGACGAGGTTTTCGGGTTTTTCCTGTATGACGAGAGTGTTTCGAATTCCCAGCCGCTCGATGTTTTGCCCCAAAACCCGAACCCGTTGAGGATGGGGTTCGTTGGCCACCACTAGGCCCCGGTTGTCCATCCGGGCTGCGAGGTGCGTGGTTTTTCCGCCCGGCGCGGCGGCTAAGTCGAGGACCAGTTCCCCCGGTTGGGGATCCAGCAGGATCGCCGCCGCCATCGCCGACGGGTCTTGCAGATAGTAGACACCGGCATCGTGCCAGGGATGGAGGCCGGGCCGGTCCGGACGCCGGTACGCGAACCCCTCCTGAATCCAGGGCAGGGTTTGGAGGGAAAAGGGGCTCCGGGTGGCAAACGCCTCTGGGGTGATGCGGAAGGTGTTGACTCGCAGCCCGCGATCCCGGGGGCGGTGCAGGGCGTCGAAAAACGATTCGGCTTCGGGGCCGAGCAAGGCCTGCATGCGCCGGACGAAGGCTTCGGGCAAGATCGGGATGAATTCGTCGTTCATGGATCGACTCCTTTGCGGCGAGTTCCGTCTATGACGAGACGGATATCACGAGACTGGTATAATGAAACTGGGAACGGACCCGTTCGATCGGCGCCGTCCCCGAAAGGAGGCGCAGCGGCGTGGAAGTCGTAAAAATTTCCCCCCGCGGTTACTGTTACGGGGTCGTGGACGCCATGGTCCTGGCGAAACGCGCGGCCGACGATCCCGCGATGCCCAGGCCCATCTATATTTTAGGCATGATCGTGCACAACCGCCACGTGGTGGAAGCCTTTGAACGGGAAGGGGTCATCACCCTGGACGGCGAAGACCGGCTTGCTCTGCTGGAGCGGATCGATCGGGGCACGGTGGTCTTTACGGCACACGGAGTGTCTCCGGAGGTGCGGCGCAGGGCCAGGGAAAAGGGACTGACCGTGGTGGATGCCACCTGTCCGGATGTCATGCGCACCCACGAGTTGATCCGCGACCGGGTGTCCCGGGGCTATCATGTGATTTACATCGGCCGGCGGGGCCACCCGGAACCGGAGGGGGCCGTCGGCGTGGCGCCGGACCGGGTGCACTTGGTGGAAGACGAAGCGGACATCGACGCCTTGCAGTTGCCCGACGTTCCCTTGTTGGTCACCAATCAGACCACCATGAGCCAGTGGGATACCGCCGCCCTCATGAAACGGGTGAAGGAACGCTTTCCCCGGGCGGAGGTGCAAAACGAAATTTGCCTCGCCACCCAACTGCGCCAGGAGGCGGTGGCCGAGCAGGCCAAGGGTTGCGATTTGGTCGTCGTCGTCGGCGATCCGAGAAGCAACAACACGGCCCGCCTGGCGCAGGTGGCGGAAGAGATCGCGGGGGTGCCCGCGCGGCGGGTGTCGGACGTTTCGGAGATCGACGTCGAGTGGCTCAAGGGATGCCGGCGAGTCGGGGTGACGGCGGGGGCTTCGACGCCCACGCCGATCACGAAGGAAGTGATCGATTTTTTGGAGCGCTTTGACGAGAACGACCCGAATACCTGGACTCCGGTGCGGACGATCCGTTGGGATCGCCTGTTGCCCGTGGCCCGGTCGAAGCCGTGAGACCGGGCTTTTTTTCGGATGTAAAAATATAGTTCGACAAAAACTCCCATCATTCTCTGAAGGATTTTAGGATGAATTAGGAGAATTTAAGTTACCGGTACTTCTCGGAATACTACCGGGGCGGTCGACGGCCAACCGTCAGAAGAAAGAATCGATTTTCGAATTCCTGTGGAGACGTCGGGACCGGTGCCGCGCCCGCCGCAAAGGATTCTGTTCGAAACGGCAAACCCAGGGAAACCTGGGGGCGCAAAGCCAGAGCCTGTGGTCGCAAAAGCGACTATGGCCGTTCGGCTGCCGAAAACAGGAGGGGAGCCTGTTCCTGCTCCTTTTGTGCTAAAGGAGATGGGGCCTCATGTTTTGTTGGACTGATGTGTACAACGGCATCACCGTGTTTACCCTGGAGGACGGGATGCTCGGCGCGGCGGGGGGACGGCGTCCTCCCCGTTCGGGAGGAGCGGCCGTCACCGATCCGGCACAACCCGCGGTCATCCACGTGGTGGGGGGGTGCGGCGGCAAGATCGCCAAGTCGGCGGATTTAATCGCCTTGCACCGTTTGCTGAACGAATGGGCGGTTCCCCATGTGGCCTACGTCGCCAATGATGTCCGGCAATTGCTGGATTTGATGCGCATGGCGAAATGCTGGGGAATTCATCCCCGGGCTTCCTATTTCAATCACTTGGCCGATGCCCTTCAATTCCTCGACGGCCTACGCGTCCCCGTGACGATGACCGCCTAACTGCGGGAGACCGTGGCGGAATTTAACCGGAAGAAGGGGTCCAGTCCACCGGAACCGCGTAAGGAATCGGGTCCGCCAAGCCCGCCTCTCGGAACCCCTTGATGCGCAGGAGGCAGGAATCGCAAATCCCGCAGGCCGGCCGGGCCCCCTGGTAGCAAGAATGGGTCAATTCGAACGGCGCGCCGAGTTCTGAGCCGAGGCGCACGATTTCGGCCTTGGTGAGCCCGACGAGAGGAGCCTGCAACCGGATGCCCGCGCCGTGGGCGCCGGCCACCGTTCCCACGTCGATCACCCGCTGAAAGGCGTCGAGGAATTCCGGGCGACAGTCCGGATAACCGGAATAGTCCAGGGCGTTCACCCCGATGTAGAGGGCTTCTGCCCCAATGGCCTCGGCGTAAGAGAGGGCCAGGCTCAGAAACACGATGTTGCGCGCCGGGACGTACGTGGAGGGGATTTCGGAAGCGATTTCCTGTTCGCTCCGCCCGGTCGGAACGGGTTGGTCCGGGTCGGTGAGAGCCGACCCCCGGATATAGCCGCCCAAGTCAAAGATGCGGTGGCGGGCGGCAGCGCCGTAATAGGCGGCGACCCGTTTGGCCGATTCCAGCTCCACGGCGTGCTTCTGCCCATACGAAAACGTCACCGGATGCAGTTCGTATCCGGCCCGGTCGGCCACCGCCATACAGGTGGTGGAATCGAGTCCTCCTGACAGGACGACGACCGCCCGCCGGGAAAGAGAGGCTTTTTCCGGTTTCACGCCTCACACCCCCCTGGTGGCGGGATCCCAAATGAATTTGTGCAATTGCACCTGAAGGCGGGCGTTCAGGCGGTCCCGCAGAATCCACTCGGCCAATTTCCGCGGTTCCAGAACGCCGAAGACGGGGCTGAACAGCAGGGAATATCCCTTCTCCGGCCGAATGTCGTACCGGTCGATGATCTCTTTAGACCATTCATAGTCTTCCTCCGTGCCCACGACGAACTTGACTTCATCTCGCTCGGGGACAATTCGGCGCAAATTGTCGAAGTCCATGTACAGGTGCATCTGGGATGAAGGCACTTTGACGTCGAGAATAAACCTCTGCCTGGGACGCAATCGAATCCGGTCGATATCGACCGATCCGTCCGTTTCGATCGAGACTTCGTATTGGTCGGAGCCCAGCAGGTTGAGCAGCTTCTGGAGTTCGTCGCGGGGCTGGATGAGCGGCTCGCCTCCGGTTAGACAGACGCGCCGGACTCCGTACGCCTCGATCCGTGCGAACACCTCCTCCGGCGTCATCCGCTTTCCTTCGAAATAGGCGTAAGTGGTGTCGCAATAGGAGCAACGGAGGTTGCACCCGGTAAACCGCACGAAAACCGTCGGCAACCCCATGGAGGAAGATTCCCCCTGAATGGAGAAGAACAGCTCATTGACTTTCATGGGTGCTGTAGATCCTCCCTGCGAACTTCCGCGTAACTGGTCGGGGTCTCCCAGAGGCGAAGCCGCTCGAGAGTGACCGGGCGGTCTTTTGCCGACGATTGCAGCGCTTTTTGCAGTTGCTCGTAAAAATACACGACCAAATTCTCGGCCGTGGTGTTGAACGGGACGAGCTCGTTCAAGTATCGGTGGTCGAACTTTTGTAGAATCACACCGTCCACGATGGATTTGATTTCGTTGAAGTCGATGACCAATCCGCGTTCGTCCGGAAGCCCCTTGATCTCCACTTCCAACCGGTATGTGTGTCCGTGCAAATCGGCGCACGGCCCGTCGTAGGCATCCAGGCGGTGCGCGGCGTCAAAGGTGAAATGCTTGGCTACCCGCACCGGATGGGTGTGGTAGCGAAGCTGCCGTTCGGCCGTCATGGGCAGTGACCTCCTCGTTTCCATGATATCCTGTGCCCGTGGTTCCGTCTATATGTACCGGCTCCCGTCCGGTCGGACGGGAAGCCGTTTTTAGGTCTCATCGGTCCCGTGAGCGGCGCCGGCCGCCTCCAGTTGTCGAATGTAGTACCGGGCTTCCAGTTGCATATGCCGGAGCAGTTCGGGAGTCAGCGTTCCGAGTAGGGCGCACTCTTTCCTCATTTCTTCTAGTTGAAGCAAAAATTTTCTAAAAACAGATAATCCGGAAACGCCCAACCGATCCAGCCGGGAGAGGGCCGGGACCGGGTCCCAACCGATCCGGAACTTCGTCAGCATTTCCTGGGCCTGCAAGGTGAGTTGATCGAAATAGGCCGTATACCGGCGCAACTGTTCCAAAAGGGCGCGTTCCTGGGGATCGACGGACGCGGCGAGAGCGGCGGCGTGGCCGGAAGCATCCGGCAGCCACAACAGGTGTTGCCGCATGCGGTACCTCGCCGGTGGTTCCGCGGCCGGCCGCCCCAAGGCGGTCAAAATCCGGAGGTACTCTTCCGCCTCCCGGATCATGTGATCCACGAAGCTGGGGGGCAGATGGAGGCGCACCGCACATTGGAGGTGCCTTTTCAGCAAGGCGGTTTGAAAAGTGACAAAGGAACGGGTGATCCGGTCGATTTCCGCCAGAAAGGCCGGTTCTCGAACCAAATGCGGCTCCGATTCCACGCGGGCGAGAAAGCGGTCAAAAGCCCCGATATAACGGCGGGTCTGTTCGAAAGTTTGCTGCTCTCCGGCGGAGAGGGCGTCGGCGATGAAACGCCCGTGATCGCCCAAAATGAAAAGCCAAAACCGGTGTTCTTCCACGCTCGATTCCGGGCCGACTTCGCGGTGATTGCCCATATTCTCCCTCCTCCGGTCCCCTCGTCGGGGTTCTCCGGTTACCTTATGCGGAGAGCCGGGCGATTGCCCCGGATGTTTTACACCGGCCAGCCGAGGAGATCTCGAACGACGACGCTGGCGAGGATCATGCCGGAGACCGGGGGTACGAAGGCGATGCTCGCCGGCGGGAACAGGGCTTTTCGCGTCGGGGCCGAAGCTCTCTGTTCGGGGGGGACTATCCGTTCCAGCACGTCTCGGCGGGGTGGTCTCGGCGGTTCGTCGGAACACACGACCCGCACGCCGCCGGCAATTCCCCTTTTGCGCAGTTCGCGGCGTACCACTTTGGCGATGGGGTCGATCCGGGTTTCGCTGATGTCCATCACGCGAAAACGGGTCGGATCGACTTTGTTAGCCGCCCCCATGCTCGAGACGACGGGAATGTTCCGCCGGACGCACGCCTCGATGACGTCGATCTTCGCCGTGATCGTGTCAATGGCGTCGACGACGTAGTCGGGGCGATGGCGGAACAACTCTTCCTGCGTGTCGCGGCTGAAAAAGATGGGCAAGGAAATGACGTCGCATTCCGGATGAATGTCCCGGATCCGTTCTCTCATGACGTCGACCTTCAGCCGGCCGATCGTGGACACCAACGCGGGAATCTGGCGATTGAGGTTGGTGATGTCCACCACGTCCCGGTCGATGAGGATGAGCCGCCCGATTCCCGTTCGGGCTAGGGCTTCCGCGGCAAAGGATCCGACTCCGCCCATTCCGAGGACGGCCACCGTGCTGTTGCGCATAATTTCCAGCCCTTTCGGACCGATCAACAGTTCCGTTCGGGCAAAGGGATGCAGCATGCTCGATCTCCTTCCATGTCCAGCCTTCCCGCCGGCCTTGTGCTTGTGGAAGAACAGCGGCGTTATTGATATACTGGGTCGGGAGGGCTTGTCCATGGTGACGTTTTTAGGATATCCGAAGTGCAGCACTTGTCGCAAGGCCAAAGCGTGGCTCGCGGAACAAGGGGTGTCTTTCGACGAGCGAGACATCGTCGCGCGGCCCCTGACGGCTGAGGAACTCCGGGCGTTGTTGCGAGCCGCCGGCGTGACGGCGGAAGAACTGGTCAACCCAAAAGGCACCCGGTACCGGGAATTGGAACTGCGGGGGAAAGAATTGACCCCGGATCAGTGGGAGGATCTGTTGACACGGGAAGGGAAATTATACCGGAGACCGATTTTGTGGACGGATGCCGAAGTGGTGATCGGCTTTGACCCCGAGCGCTGGCGGCGGGCTCTCGGCGTTTGAGGCCCGGGCGGTTGTGCGGTCGGAATCGGTTCAGGAGGGAATAAAAAGTGCCGAAAACGTGGGTGGACCGGGACACGTGCATCGCCTGCGGGGCTTGCTATTCCACGTGTCCGGACGTCTACGATTGCGATGAGGAAGGATTTGCTTACGTCAAACTGCCCGGCGGCAAGGAAGGGTTTGTGGAGATCCCCGAAGAGTTTGTGGCGGATGCCCGGGATGCCTTCGAAGGGTGTCCCACGGAGTCCGTAAAATGGGAAGATTGATCTCCGGCCGGGGACTGGCCCGCCTTCGGGCGGGTTTGTTTTTTTCGCATAGACGGAGGTGAAGGCGGTGGCGCGACATTTCTGGGGAATTGCGGTGCCGGCGGCGGTGGGCCGGCTGTTGGAAGACTGGATTCGCCGCTACGGGCCGTCGATTCCCGCGAAGCGTTGGTACGGGAGTTCCCAGTTCCACATTACGTTGCTCTTTTTCGGAGATCGGATCGACGGTTGTCTGGAGGAGGTCCGATTCGCCGCCGGCGAGACAGTTCGCTCGATTCCGGCCTTTCGGGTGCATCTGGATCGCATCGGCGTGTTTCCCCGGGCGGGCGTGATTTGGCAGGGATTGCATCACTCGCCTCCTTTGTTCGACCTGAGGAACCGTTTGTGGAAGGCGGCCGAAGCCCTGGGGGCGACCGGAAATGACCGGCCCGCGTATCGCCCCCATATCACGCTGGGGCGCCTGTCCCGGCCGTGGCGGCCGGAAAACCTGCAATCCGGGGCGGGCGCGGCCCTGGCCGGTACGCCGTTCGAAGTGAGCCGCGTCCACTTGTACCGGTCCGAAACGACGCCCGGCGGACCGGTCTACCGGGTGGTCCAGACTTATCCGCTGGCTCCCCCGGAAGAGGCGTCACCTCTGCCGCCGGGTCCGCAACCAGTGGAGTAGACCCATGCTGTTCAAGGTGATGTCGGGATCGAGGACCTGCGGGTCTCGCGGGAGTCCGACCTGCTTTTCCATATCCTGCAAAACCAAAGACTTTAAGGCCGTGGCGATTTCTTCCCACTGCAGGTCGGGCCGATCGAGGCGTTCTGCCAGTTCGACAAAGGCGTCCGTCAGCCGTTCGGTTTCGCTGAACACCCGCTCGACGTCCTCGCTGGCCCCGAAATGGCCGTGGAACACTTTGGTCGGTTTCAGGGACCGCAGCAATCGAATGGATTGGTGGACTGCTTCCGGATCGAAATCGCTCGGCGAGGTGGAAGGGAGAATGTAATCGGCGTTTAGGCCGGTCAATTCCGGGTGAAAACGCACACCGGCGGTATCGCCGGTGAACACGGCGCCGCTTCGGGAATCGTGAATGCTGAAGTGGTGTTTGGCGTGTCCCGGGGTGTCGTAGAATGTGAGAACCCGGTCGCCCAGGTCGAGGGTTTCTCCGTGACCCTTGATCTGCACGCGTTCCTCCGGCACGGGGAGAACCTCTCCGTAAAAAGTGTCCAACTGATCCCCGTAGACGGTTCTGGCTCCCGCGACGAGCCGGGAAGGATCGATCAGGTGGCGAGCGCCCCGCGGATGGACGATGACCTGGGCTTTCGGGCACCTTTGAATCAACGACCCCGTTCCGCCGGCGTGATCGAGGTGGATGTGGGTGACGATGATGTAGTCGATCTCCTCCGGCTTCAGGCCCAATTCGTCGAGACCCCGCAGCAGGTGCGGGAGGGATACACTTCCCCCCGTCTCGATGAGGGCTTTTTTAGAACCGGGGAAGACATAACTTCCCGTCCGGCCCTGCAGCCCCCTTTCCATCAAGTCTACCATGAAAATACCGTCCCCCAGATTCATGTGCGATCGGCTCAACGTTCAGAAACCCCTTTCCTCGCAGTTTGAATGGCCATTGGGTTTGTTCTATTTTAACACAACGGGTCCCGGGTTCCGGCGAACTCCCGCTCAAGCGGGCCGGCGGCTCGGCCTGGTGGGGGTGAGATCGGCCCGCGGGTTTTCGTTTTGCAGGGTGTACCTGGAAATGTTCAGCAAAATTCCCGTCGCCGCCATTTTGATGAGCAGCGAACTTCCTCCGTAGCTGATAAAGGGAAGGGGAATTCCCGTCACGGGCAGCAAGCCGGTCACCGCCCCGAGGTTGACGAAGGCGCTGAGGCCGATCATGGCGGAGATTCCTCCGGCCACCAGGGACAGGAATCGGTCCGGCACGTGCATGGAAATCCACAGGCCTCGCCAGACGTACAGGGCGAACAGCCCAACCACTCCGATGCTGCCGACCACGCCCAATTCTTCGGCGATGACGGCAAAGATGAAATCGGTGTGGGGCATGGGCACCCACAGAAACTTTCCCACGCCGTAGCCCAGTCCCCGCCCCAGCCAACCGCCCGAGGCGAAGGCGTAAAAGGACTGGATGACGTGGTACCCTTCTCCCAAGGGGTCTTTCCATGGGTTTAAAAAAACCATCAACCGGGAGAGGCGGTACGGTTCCACGAGGATCAACAGGACGATCCCGGCGGCGCCGGCCGTCCCCAGGGTGATCAGATGGCGGAGGGGAATACCGGCCAAAAACAGCATGCACAGGGTGGATCCCAGGACGATCATGCCGGTTCCCAGATCCGGTTCCAACATAATCAGGCCGAAGACCAGTCCGGCGATGACGAGGGGCGGGACGGTTCCCGCCCGGAAATCGGCCAGTCGATCCCCGTTTTTTTCCAATAAATAAGAAACGTAAAGGATCACCGCCAGAATCGACAACTCGGACGGCTGCAGGCTCAGAGGCCCCAGGTCGAGCCATCGCCGGGCTCCGTTGACGGTGGTGCCGATCTGGGGGATCGCCACGGCGACCAAGAGGATCAAGCTGAACAAAAACAGGGGTTTGACCATGCGGCGCAGTCCTGCCGTGCTCTGGTTCATCAACAAGACCATGACCGCCAGACCGAGGACGGCCCAAATGCACTGGCGCACGAAGAAGTACGAGGGACGGCCGTAGTCGTTGATTGCGGTGATGTTGCTTGCGCTGTAGACCATGGTGAGCCCGCCCCCGACCAGGCACAGGACGATGAAGAAAAGGGTGAAGTCCGGACGATGACGCCGCACGCTTTGCACCTCCCGCGCCTTTTTCCCCATAGTCATTCGACAAACCCGTTCCGGGTTCCTTTTCTTTTGGTTCTTCGGGCGGTGGACGTTATAATGAAACCAAAGCCGGATCGGATGGAAGTCCGGTTTTCGACGCCCGGAAGCCGGTTCGGGCCGGGTGAAGAAGGGGGAATCTGCGTGTTGATGGTGCGCACGTTTCCGGGTGCGGAGCCCGGTTTGCAAGTCGAGGGAGGACTGGCCCTCAAGGAATGGGCCGTCGCTCTCCGGGCTCTGGACAGGGGCGAACAGATCGTTCTTCTGCGCAAGGGCGGCATCGTGGAAGAAACCAAGGAATTTCGCGTGGCGGGCACGGATTTTTTCTTTTACCCAACCTATGAACATCAAAGGAAGGAACTGGTCAAGCCGTCCTGGCACGCGGATCTGGAGGATACCGTTCGGGGAATGGAATTGCCTCCGAAGAGGGTGAGGATCACCCACGGCGCCCGGGTGGTGGAAGATGTCGAACTGCTCGATGAAACCAAACTTCGCCGGATCGACGGCTTTCACATCTGGGCCCCCGATTACGCCGCCGAACGGTTGCACTGGAAACCGAAAAAGCCGCTGCACGTGCTGGTGTTGAGGGTTTTCCGACTTTCCCGTCCGGCGGAGATTCCCGTCTGTGATCGGTATCTCGGGTGTAAATCGTGGGTCCGTTTAGAAGAACCGGTTCCGGCGGAAGGGGAACCGGTCCTTTCGGATGAGGCGTTTGCCCGGAAGGTGGAGGAATTGCACCGGGCTCTCGAAATTTCGACTCAAGGGTGAAGCTGTGGGACAACCGGCCCCGCGGTGAGAGAAAAACCGCGGGGCCTGTTTTTTTGTACGGGCGCTTTCTCCCATCCGGCCCTCGGACCGGTTCGGTGGCACGGGATTCTCAGTTTAAATTTACTTTGCGAGGTTCATACTGGGAATCAAGAACAGCGAAAATCGGAGAAGGAAGGGAAATGAAGATGAAAGGGCCGGCCCCGAAGGAAAACCGCAACAGCGAAGAAGAAAATTTTCGGGACACCTTTCTGTCCGTCTTTTTCGTCGGAGGATTTATTGTCGCCGTCTGGGTGGCCGTATTCTGCCTGTATCTCTACCGGCTTTGGGTGTAAAAAGGGGGGATATCCGTGCTTAACATCCATCTTCCCCGGTATGAGCGGATTTGGCTGTGGATCGGGGGAGCTTCTCTGGTGCTGTTTCTCATCATCCTCGCTCTTCTGGCCCTGTTGGGGGATTTGAATCCCCCGGGGAACATGCGGATGATTGCACCGGAAGCGGTGAGGACGACGCCGCCGTTCGACAAGCCCGGTTTGAAGCAAATCGGCCCCAATGAATACCGGGCGACCGTCGTCGCCCAGATGTTCACCTTTCAGCCCGCCTCTATGACGGTGCCGGCCGGTTCGACCGTGCACTTTGAAGTGACGAGTCCCGACGTAGTCCACGGTTTTGAGATTCCCGGAACGAACGTCAATATGATGGTCATCCCGGGCCACATCACCGAATTTACCTATACGTTCCGGAAAAAGGGAGATCATCTCATCGTGTGCAACGAATATTGCGGGAGCGGGCACCAAGTGATGATGGGGAGCATCACCGTGCAGTGAACCGCCGAACTGGCGAAGAAGGAGGAACACCGATGAACGAGACCGTCCGCGAACCGGCTCGGCCCGACGGGCCGGCTCCCTTCGAAAGAGGGACTTTCGACCGTCGCGACCGGGCCCTGATTTTGGCCCATTTGGGAGTGTCCTTTGCGGCTTTGCTGATCGGCGCACTCGCCGGTCTGTTTCAAGGTCTGCAACGCACCGGGTTTATTCAATTGCCCCAGGCCGTGGGATACTACCAGCTCTTGACCGCTCACGGCGTGTCGTTGGCGTTGATCTTTACAACGTTTTTCATTATCGGATTTCTGTATTCGGGAACGGCCAAGACGCTGGACGGCCGATTTCGCCCGTTTGAACGCGCGTTGGCGTGGATTGGTTTCGTGCTCATGACGGCCGGTACCGTGATGAGCTTGCTGATGATTCTGACAAACGACGCTACAGTCCTTTACACCTTTTATGCGCCGATGCGGGCGGCTCCCTGGTTTTACATCGGCTTGGCGCTGGTGATTGTGGGAAGCTGGTTCAGCGGCTGGACCATTTTTGCGAGCTATTATAGGTGGAAGAAGGCGCATCCCGGGGAAGTCTCTCCGCTGTTCGCCTACATGTCGGTGGCGACGATGATTCTTTGGATCATTGCCACCCTGGGTGTAGCCGCGGAAGTCTTGTTCCAATTGATTCCCTGGTCTTTCGGGTGGACGGCCCGGATCAACGTTGAATTGAGCCGGGCGCTGTTCTGGTATTTCGGCCATCCCTTGGTATACTTCTGGCTGCTGCCGGCTTACATTTATTGGTATGTCAACATTCCGCAAATCATCAAAGGCCGGTTATTCAGCGACTCCTTGCCGCGGCTGACGTTTCTTCTGTTCATTTTGTATTCTGTGCCGGTCGGGTTTCACCATCAACTCATGGAGCCGGGCATCGGAGCTTTTTGGAAGTTTCTTCAAATCTTCTTCACGATGATCGTCGTCGTCCCTTCGTTGATGACCGCTTTTGCCATGTTGGCCACCTTTGAATTGTCGGGGCGGCTCAAAGGGGCGAAGGGGCGATTCGAATGGGTTCGCAAATTGCCCTGGAAGGACGTGCGGTTTTTTGCGCCGGTCCTCGGGATGGCGATGTTCATTCCGGCGGGGGCGGGCGGCGTGGTGAACGCCAGCTACCAGATGAATCAAGTGGTGCACAATACCCTCTGGGTTACCGGACATTTTCACATGGCTCTGGCCACCACCGTCGTCTCGACCTTTTTCGGGATCGCCTACTGGTTGGTTCCGGCTCTGACGAACCGGAAACTGACACGAGGGGCCAACAATTTGGGGATCCTCCAGAGTTGGCTGTGGTTCCTCGGCATGTTGCTTTTGGCCGGCAGCATGCACATCGTCGGGCTGTTCGGAGAACCTCGCCGCACGGCTTATACCACCTACCGGGACCATCCGGTGGTGGAAGTGTGGTTGCCCTATTGGCAGGTGATGGGCGTCGCAACCGTGTTCGTCGTCCTCTCGGTGCTGCTTTTCTTGGGGATCGTCGTATACCTGTGGGCCTTTGCCCCGAGGTTGGAAACCGCCGCCGAATATCCCATCGGGACACCTTTGGATCCCGCCCAACGGCCACCCCGGATTTTGGAGCGCTGGTCCCTTTGGATCGCGGTGACCGCCGTGCTGATCCTGGTGGCCTACGGGGTGCCGGTGTGGGAGATGTTGCAAAATCCGGAACCGGGTTCTCCCCCGATCCGCAGCTGGTAGGAGGCGGAATCCGTATGTCCAAAACTTTTTCATTTGGAATGTAATATAATCTAACATATTGAGTTGACCTTTCTCCCAAACTCGCGTATAATGACAGCAACGTTTGAAATGGGAGAGAGGCAAATGAATGTACAGGAAGTACTGGATTTGATCCGGAACGACAAAATCAAAATGGTGGATTTCCGGATTGTCGACTTGCCGGGACGGCAGCACCACGTGACGGTGCCCGCCTCCGCAATCGACGAGGAGGTGCTCCGCCGGGGGCTGGCCTTCGACGGGTCCAGCATCCAGGGATTCCGGAGCATCGAAGAAAGCGACATGGTGATGCGGCCCGACTTGGACACGGCGTTTATCGATCCCTTTGCCGCTGTGCCGACCCTCAACATCATGTGCGACGTGTATGAGCCAAACGGGGTCCGGTACGAACGGGATCCGCGGTTTGTCGCCCAGAAGGCGGAGATGTACCTGGAGCGGACGGGGATTGCCACAAAGGCGTTCTTCGGTCCGGAACTCGAGTTTTTCATCTTCGACGACGTGCGGTTTGACTCCGGTCAAAACGGCGCATTTTACTCCGTCGACTCGGAGGAAGGAATTTGGAACAGCGGACGGGGCGAGGGGCCGAACCTGGGGTACAAGGTCAAGAACAAGAGCGGGTATTTCCCGGTCCCGCCGCTGGACAGCCAGCAGGATCTCCGCTCGGAGATGGTGTTGAAGCTGGAGGAGGCCGGATTGCCGGTAGAACGGCACCATCACGAGGTGGCGACCGCCGGTCAGGCGGAGATCAACTTCCGGTTTGCGACGCTGACCAAGACGGCGGACAACGTGCTGCTGTACAAATACATCATTCGCAATGTCGCGCGCAAACACGGCAAAGTGGCGACCTTCATGCCCAAGCCCCTCTTTGGGGACAACGGTTCCGGCATGCACGTCCATCAGAGTCTCTTCAAGGGCGATGAGCCGCTGTTCTACAAGGAAGGGAACTACGCCAACCTGAGCGAGTTGGCGCTTCAGTACATCGCCGGAATTCTGTATCATGCGCCGGCGATCCTGGCCTTTTCCAACGCCAGCACCAATTCGTACAAGCGGCTGGTTCCGGGTTATGAGGCTCCGGTGAATCTGGTGTTTTCCCAGGCCAACCGGAGTGCGGCGATCCGGGTGCCGGTGGCGGCGGTTACGCCGAAAGCGGCGCGCATCGAATTCCGGACTCCCGATTCGACGTCGAACCCGTATTTGGCTTTCGCGGCCATGCTGATGGCCGGTTTGGACGGCATTCAGAAGAAGATGGACCCCCGGGACATGGGCTTCGGCCCCATCGACAAGAACATCTATGAACTGTCGCCCGCAGAAAGGGAGGGCATTCGCAGCGTGCCGGGATCCTTGGCCGAATCCCTGGCGGCCTTGGAAGCGGACCACGAGTTTCTGCTTCAAGGGGGCGTGTTTACCGAGGATTTCATCCACACGTGGATCGAATTCAAGCGATCCACCGAAGTGGAACAGGTCAACATCCGGCCGCATCCCTACGAATTCTATCTCTACTTCGATCTGTGATAGCGGCGGAGAGGGCGGACGTAAAAATCCCCCGCTCCGGTCCCTTGCGACCGGATCGGGGGACTTTTTTCGCCTTCCAACTTCGGCTACAGTCTTCAGTTCTTTTCCTCCAGTTGTTTCAAGACGGCGTCGAGTTTGGCGGCTGCGTCGGTCAGCGTCTGCTTGTCCAGACTCTCTGCCTTGCTGCCGGCCGTCAAAATTCCCAAGGGGTCCTCCACCTTGGAATAGAAGTCCGGAGCGGAAGATTTGACGCGGTCCTCGAAGGATTCCCAGGTCTCTTCCAATTCCTTGGCGGCCTCCTTTACTTGACGGAGGTCGCCGCCGGCCAAAGCCTTTTGCAAGGATTGCAACTGGGTTCGCATCCGGGATGCTCCGTCCTTGATGCCGGTGGTTCCGGTCGAATGGGATTGGCCGTGTTCGCCTGCGGGTTGGGATGCGGGTCCCTGGGGCTGCGAGGAGGGGGCTCCGCATCCGGCGAGTGCCAAAAGTCCGGACAGGGCGGCGGGAATGAGCCAGTATTTCATGGGAATCGTCCTCCTTTTCCATCCTTTTCAACGAAGGTGGCTCCGGCCGGTTCACGGTTCGGTTGCGGCGTCACGGCGCAAACGCTGGTCCCGCAGCCTGCTCCAGACCAGATGGGCTGCTGCGGCGATTAACAACGCCAATTGTGGGATGGTGGTCTGCCACGTCGGGTACAGGCCGAGTAGATCCCAACTGGGCAGGTAAGAGGCCGGGGTGGCCGGCACGACTCCCGCCGATTGCAAATGATTGACCCCGACGCCGACAAATTTAAAGCACAGATAAAAGACCAGGATGCTGGAGATCAAGAAAAACGGGCGCACCGGGATGCGAATGCCGACGGCGAACATCAGACCGCCGATGATCAGCAACAGGCCCAGACCGGACGCCAACCCCAACAGGAGACCCTTCAATCCGATGGATGGAGCCATTCCGATGTAGAACAAAACCGTTTCGGTTCCCTCGCGGAAAACGGCGAGGAAGGACAGCAGGGCCAGAGAAGCGAAACTCCCCGTCGCCAGAGCCTTATGGGTTTTTTCCCGAATGTATTGCTGCCATTTGGCGATGTTGGCGTTGCTGTGCAGCCAATAACTGACGTACAACAGCATCACGGCGGCGAAAAGAGCTGTCCATCCGCCGACCAGAGCGTTGTCGGCCCCGAAAGTCCCGCTGGTGAACACGAGTTGGACGATGACCGCGAGGGCGATGCTGATCAACACGCCGGCGCCGACTCCGCTCCAGACCCATTTGGTTTTGTCGGGATATCCCGCTTTGCGCAAGAAGGCCAGCAAGGCGACAATCACCAGCAGGGCTTCCAGCCCTTCTCGCAACAGAACCATGGCGGCGTCGACAAAGGTATACGTTTGATCGTCCGCAAGGGGCGCGAGGGCCGCCTCCATCCGTTCCACCACCTGAAGCGCCTGGGCGGGTTCAGGCGGATTCTTGGTCAGGAGGGCTTTGGCCGTGACCATGTCCTGTTCCATGGCCGTGTACACCTTGGGCGACTTGGCCAGGACGGTCCCTTCGACGTCGATCCAGGATGTCTGGACCTTTTCGATCCACTCGGCTGCCTCGGCGGTGCGGCCTTCCTGAATGTTCCGGTGTGCCTCCCGGAGCATGTCCAACAGGGTGCCGACGGTGGCCTTGCCTTGTGCGCCGGAAGCCGGAGAATCCTTTGGATACCCTCCTTCGGCGAACCGGATGAGGCGATCGTGCAACCGGGTCAGGGAATGGACGATGCGGTCCCGGTCGGCCGGGTTCCGGGCGAGTTCGAGCTGGACCTCGCCCATCGCTTCTTCGATGTCTTTGTAAGCTTGCCTGGAGGTCTCCCGGACTCCGTCTTCCTTGGCGAACCAGGTTTGTGAATATTGCTGATAACGCTCCCGGGCCCCCGCCAGATCCCCTTGACGAGCCCGATCGATGGCTTGGCTCACTTGAGCCGCCGCTTCCCGCATGTCGTCAGTCGCCGCGGCGAGGACGGGCGGAGCAGCCGCCGCCAACAGGAGGAAGACGGCGGAGAGTAGGTAGAGAAGTTTCCTCATGGTCGGGGTGCCTCCCTTTTTCATCGGGCCGGTGGCGCCTCCCGGACCCGGAATCAGTTTTGAGAACGATTCTCAATTGAGAACCGAAAAAAGATGGGGTTGAACAGTCCCCACTGGAAGCGAAGTAGATAATGAAAATCATTATCTTTCCCCGACAGCCACTATACCACGAAAGAAAAGAGAGTGCAAGACGGATTCCGGCGCATAGACATAACGAAAAATCGGGTTCGGGAGGGACGGCGGGGCATGATCGGGGTCCTGGCGGCGGCGGTGATCGTGGGCGTTCCTTTCGGTTTGACTGCGGCGGGGTTGGCGTGCCGGCCCCGGCCGGCCGATGCGATTCTGGTGTTGGGGGCCAAGGCGAAGGGAGCCGAACCGGGTCCGGCGATGGAAAGGCGGCTCCGGAGGGCGGTGAGGCTGTACCGGGAAGGCTATGCCCCCCTGATCGTGGTCAGCGGAGGCCGGCGGGATCGGGAGACCGGCGCAGCCGAAGCGGACATCATGGCCCATTACTTGGACAGGGTGGGCATTCACCCGGACGCGGTGATCCGGGAAACGGCATCATCGGACACCGTGGAGAATCTCTTGTTCTCTTTCCGAATCATGAAGGCGGCGGGTTTGCGCAGTGCGTTGTTGGTCACCAGCCCGTATCATCTTCCCCGGGCGCTGTGGCTGGCGAGAAAGGTCGGTTTGGAGGCGTGGGGTTGTGCCTCGGGGTTTGGCAACCCCCTCTATATTTGGTTATACGCTTGGCGGGAGATTCCGGCTTTTTGGCGCTCGTACCTGAAGTGGCGATGGTTGCGGGAGGATATCTAGGCCGGTATAATACTTTTACGATTTTGCGGATGCGGGTTTCCGGAACGCGGCAAAACCGGAACGCGGCAAAAAAGGGGGGCGGCGGATGGAGGAGTTGAGTCTGACGGGACGCTCCCGTCACGATACGCCTGAAGGTCTGGAGGGGCTTACGGCGGTGGTCATAGACGGGGACGCGATTTGGGTGGACCGGGCGGCGTTGCACGCCAAGAGCCGGGTCGAGCGGGGAATCCAATTTTCAGACGACGAAGCCCGCAGGGGGCGGGGCCGTCGGGTGGCGGTGGTCTGGGTGTCGATGGGGCGGAGCACCGAGGGCCGGCCGTGTCTGAAGGGGCTTGCCGCCTGCGACATGTGGATTGACGACGAATCCAAAACGGGGTATAAGCGATTGGCCGAACACGTGAACCAGATGGACCGGGCCGTCAAGGGCCGGATCGAGTTAGGAGCTCTGTCCCGTGAACAAAAACAACGCTTGGCCAGATTTTTCGCAGAGGAGCACGGCGAAGTATGGGAGGCAACGGATCGGGAAATTCGGGACCGGATCTCGGAATGAACCGGGAAGACGGCGATGCGGTGGACCAACGGAGGACGCCCCTGTTCACGGCGCTAGTGGAACACGCCCGGCGCAAGCCGGTGCAGTTTCACATACCGGGCCACAAAGCCGGGGCGGGGGCGGATCCCGAGTTCCGGCAATTCCTCGGGGAAGCCGCATTCGCCATCGACCTGATCAACATCTCGCCTTTGGACGATCTCCATCATCCTCAGGGGATCATCCGGGAGGCCCAAAGGTTGGCGGCCCAGGCCTTCGGGGCGGATCATACGTTTTTTTCCGTCCAGGGGACGAGCGGCGCGATCATGACGATGGTCATGGCGGTGTGCGGGCCCGGGGACAAGATCCTCGTGCCGCGCAACGTGCATAAATCGGTGATGTCGGCCATCATTTTATCCGGCGCTCATCCCATCTTTATGCCGCCGGAAATCGATGAACGGCTTGGGATTGCGCACGGGGTGAGCGTCTCCACCGTGCGCACGATGCTCAATTGGCATCCCGATGCCCGGGCGGTGCTGGTGATCAATCCGACCTATTACGGCGTTGCCGCGGACTTGCGGGGGATCGTCGAGGTGGCCCACGAACGGAACATTCCCGTTCTGGTGGATGAGGCCCACGGTGTTCACATCCATTTTCACGAAGAGTTGCCCCTGTCGGCCATGCAGGCGGGGGCGGATATGGCGGCCACCAGCGTCCACAAGCTGGGGGGATCCTTAACTCAAAGTTCGATTTTGAATGTTCGGGAAGGTCTTGTCGATCCGCACCACGTCCAGTCGATTTTCAGCATGCTCACCACCACTTCCACTTCGTACCTGCTCTTGGCTTCTCTGGATACGGCGCGCCGGCAGTTGGCCGTTCGGGGCCGGGAGATGATCGACCGGTCGATCCGGCTGGCCCAGGAGGCGCGGCGCCGGATCAACGAGATTGAGGGGCTGTATTGTTTCGGGGACGAAGCGCTGAAGGGATCGGCGGTGTTTGCCTATGATCCTACGAAGTTGACCATCTGCGTCAAAGACCTCGGAATTACCGGCTATGATGCGGAGCGCCTCCTGCGGGAGCGATACGGAATCGAAGTGGAGTTGAGCGATCTGTACAATGTTCTGTGTATTGTATCGCCCGGGGACACCGACCGGGAGATCCGGCTCCTGATCGACGCGTTCCGCGGCATTGCCTGGCAGTTTCGCCATCAGATCGGAAAGTACCCCGTGGAAGTGAAGCGGCCGGCCATGCCTCTTTTGGCCATGTCGCCCCGAGAAGCCTTCTACGCCGATGTGGAAGTGGTGTCTCTTCGCGAATCGGTGGGGCGCATTTTTGCGGAAATGGTGATGGTCTATCCGCCCGGAATTCCGATTCTGGTGCCGGGGGAAATTGTGACCGAAGACAGTTTGGATTACATTGAGGAACACATGCGCGCCGGTTTGCCGGTCCAGGGGACGGACGACCCGAATCTGGAGCGCGTCAAGGTGGTCCGCCGCCCGGTGGCGGAGTTGCTCCACCTGTGATGGACCGGCATCCGGTAGTGAGAATCGACAACCCTGCAGCAGAAAGATCGGATCGCTGCAGGGTTGTCGGTTTGTGTGGCCGCTTTCACGAGGGAGGTACGAGGTGGCCGGGGGTCGTCCCGGTGTCCACCATGTCGGAGGCCGGATTCGGGATCGCCGCTCTTTGTTTCTCATACAGTTGCCGGAGAATCTGCATGGCTTCCCGAAACTGCCGGTCGTTCAGATGTCCGGTTGCCCGGAGCGCATAAAGCAGGGCATAGGCGACGCCGGATGTATCGACGTAGACGAAGACATGGCAGTTTCCGCTTTTTTCGATGGCCGGCGCGCTTGATACCGCCTTGGTGCGGCGCGAAGTTCTCACTTCGCTTCTCCCCTTGTAAAAGGGGCAAGTCCGGAAGGATACCGGCAGGTACCCTTCCGGCGGCCTTCACCCCATCCGTCTCAGTCTTCTTCCAGTTCCTGCTCTTGTTCTTGTTCCTGTTCTTGGCGTTGGAGCGCCGCGGCCAAGGCGCGAGCCCAGGCTTGCGCCACAGCCGTCTGGTCGACGACGACGTGGGAATTGCCGCTGCGGATCACGGCGGCAATGCACGCTTCGCGGCGCTTCTTGCGGAACGGGAATCTGGCCATGTTTCTTACCTCCTTTTGAGTAGGGCTGCACGGAGGCGATGGGTCAAAAAGGAGGAAACCACGACCTCTGCGCCTCCACCAGAGGTACAGTACACTCTATGTCCCGCGCGGTCGAGATGAATGGACAAACGGACTAGTCCAATGGATCAAATCTTGCGGCACATTTTCGCGACTGTGTTAAAACGAAACGGTCGATATGTATCAAA
>JASBVN010000018.1 GCA_029961045.1 Alicyclobacillaceae bacterium
GTTGCGGCTCGTCAGAGGCTAGCGCTTCAATGGCGAACCGCTAGGCTGACGATGCCAACAAGAACCGAGATTAGCGTGAGCAATACCATTGCCACGCGATACTCTTGGCGGTCCCGTACGCATCGCCTCCTTTCGGGGTGGAATTCCCCCCGGCGGAGGCGAGCGTTTTCTTATCCGCCATTTCTATTCTACCAAAAATCGCCGTTTTTCTCATAGAGAGGGCCGGGATTACTCCCGGCCCGATTTAACTTACCGGGCGGGTGTTTTAGCCTTGCAAAAGAAAAAAGCCCGCGTTCATTGCGGGCCTTCGATAGCATCTTCGGTTGTAATGCTCAAAACGGAATTATGGACAGAAGGAAAACCACAATTTGCGGGACTAAGATTTCTTCGGCTGTTCCTCTGCTTCGAAATCCGCGCCCTGTCTCAGAGTAGAAATGAGCACCAGTAGAAAATGATTACCTGCGGTACCAGAACGAACCACACCAGGTCCATTTGCGCTTGGTGGAACGGGAAATCGGGTGGATAGGGCGAAGTATTGCCGCCGTTACCGCCGTATAGATTTACTAGCTGAACCTCCTTTTCGCCTTGGGTCTCGAATCGTCTTCGCCGAAACTGTACAGTTGGTCTTCCGCTCTTTTTATTTTGACCAAAGGTAACAGGATCATCCCCTTCTGTCAATAGTAGTGGAGTGTTTATTATTTTGGTTTCTTTGGTTTTTTACTTGACACCTGCGCCTTTCCTTGCTTACTATGGTCTTCGATTATTGGATTTTTGGGTGATGGACAATGCCCTTGACAGAGCGCCGCAAGCAATTCCTGCAACACCTCATGGGCCTGTACCAAAAAACACAACAGCCCGTTCATTACGAAACCTTGGCCAACGCCGTGGGAGTCAGCAAGTGGACAGCCTACGACATGTTGCGGGGGTTAGAAAAATTAGGATACCTATCCCGGGATTACCTGCACCCTCGCGGAGGAGTCGGGAGGTCCCAAGTCGTCTTCCGCCCCACGGAAAAGGCCGTTCAGCTGGTGTCCCGGATATGCGACAACCCCTCGTCCTCTCACGGGAATGAGACAGAAAGGGATATGATCCGGTTGTTGCAAGAATTGCAACGGGCGGAAATGGGCCTTGCCATGACCCGCCTGATCGAATCCGTGTCTCAAACCCCGAGCGGCATCACCTTTTGCCTTTCTCTATTGGGAGTGTTAAGTCTTTTTCTCAAGAATTTGGACGAACCGATCCGGGCGACCGTTGAGCACATGACCGCGAGTCTCGAAAGGCCGGAGGCTCGCATCCTCGTCTTCATCGGCGTCATGTTTGGGATCGTCATCCATTCGGTCAAGGGCGAACTTGGGCAGGAGACCGCCCGCCTGATTGGCCGCGCCCTTAGCAGCATCCAGGAGCTTTCGGAGGACGAGCGGGTGCGGCTGGCCGATTTTCTGTCCGAGGCGCTCCGGCAAGTCCAGTGAGAGGCGAGGTGTCGCGCGTTGCAGAAATGGCTCGTACTCGTCGTAGTGGTCCTCGGGTTGTCGCTGGACCTTTTGGATATGACCATCGTGGAGGTAGCGATACCGGATATCATCAATCAATTCGGAACCGATCTCCACTTGGCCCAATATGTGGTGACCGCATACATGATGACCATCGGACTGGTCGAACCGGTGACCGCCTACCTGGCCGATACTCGCGGCATGAAAAAAATGTACATCTTCAGCCTGATTCTGTTTATCCTCGGTTCCGCGTTATGCGCCGAATCGTGGAGCATCGAGTCGTTGATCGCCTTCCGCGTCGTGCAGGCGGTAGGTGGAGGCATGATCATGCCATTGTCCATGGCCATCGTGCAAAAGGTCTTCGACAAACAGGAATTGCCGCTGGCCATGGGTCTAATGGGCATCCCCCTATTGATCGCTCCCGCCGTCGGTCCGGTGGTGGGAGGATACCTGGTGGAACACGCCAGCTGGCAATGGATTTTTTGGCTGAACATTCCCGTGGGTGTACCGGCCGTCATCGCCTCCTGGTTCGTCTTGAGGGAATTTGAAACGATGCAGAAAAAATTTGACGGTCCCGGGTTCATCCTCTCGGCCGTAGGGTTTTCGACCCTTCTGCTCGCCATCAGCAACGGTCCGGAGGAAGGATGGAGTTCCCCCTCGATTGTCGGACTGTTTTTCCTTTCTTTCTCCAGCCTCATGCTCTTTGTGTGGGTCGAAACGATCGTCTCCGAGCCATTGCTGGACCTGCGCCTCTTCCGGCAGCGCATCTACACCTCCGCCACCGTGGTCACCTTTTTTTTCATGATGAGCCTCTTCGGAAGCCTGTATCTGGTGCCGCTGTTTTTGCAGCAATTGCGGGACATGGGCCCTGTGGAGACGGGGCTCGCCCTCATTCCCGAAGTGCTGGGGGCGGCGTTGTTGGTCCCGATCAGCGCGTTGCTCCTGCCGCGGGTGGGGGCCACTTGGCTGACCATCGCCGGTGTGGCCGTGATGACCGTCGGTATGATGCCCCTGACAACCCTCGAACTGGGCACCGACCTCCAGGCGCTCAAACAATATCTGGCCGTCATCGGATGCGGCCTCGGTCTCGGCATCATGCCGGCCGTGACAATGGCTTACAATACTCTTCCCGACGTCTTGGTGAATCAGGGCTCGGCATTTTTAAACCTCATCCGGCAGATCGGCAGCGCCCTCGGCGTGGCGCTGTTGACCACCATTCTCCAGGAACGACAACCCGTTTATTTGACCCGGTACGCCGAGTCCATCACCTTCGGATCTCCCGCCCAACAGGCGTGGAACGAAGCCGCCGGCGTCCTCCAGAGCACGGGCCATACACTCGAAGAAGCCCAGCAACTGACCACCGCCTACATGGTGCAAATCGTCGAAAAGGCTTCTGCCGTCCTGGCGTTCCACGACGCCTTTTTCGCCGCGCTGGTCTTCGGCCTGCTCAGCGCGATTCCGGCTCTCTTGCTCTATTCTCCACGCCCGGATCGCACATCCCCTGAAACGGGAGAGCAGTAAATCGGGACACCAAAAAAGGGGGTCGCCCCCCCTTTTTTGGTCCCGCCCGGTCCGGCCGGTCGCATCACTCCACCGTCACACTCTTGGCCAGGTTGCGGGGCTTGTCGACGTCATTGCCCCGCTCCACCGCCGCGTAATAGGCGAGAAGTTGAAGGGGCACGGCCACCACCACCGGAGCGACCCAGGGATTGGTGCGCGGGAGGTACAAAACCTCGTCCGCCACGGTGGCCATTTCGCCATCCCCGGCCCAGGTCAGGGCCAAGACGTACGCGTCCCGCGCCTTGACTTCCTTGATGTTGCTCACCGTCTTCTCGTAGAGGTGATCCTGGGTCGCCAGGGCGATCACGGGAACCCCTTCCGCGATGAGTGCGAGAGTCCCGTGTTTCAATTCCCCCGCGGCGTAGGCCTCGGCGTGGATGTACGAAATTTCCTTGAGCTTGAGCGCGCCTTCCAGCGCGGCCACATAATCGAGTCCGCGCCCGATGAAGAAGGCGCTTTCCTTCCACGCGAACCGCCGGGCGAATTGCTTCATCGCGGGAGCGGTGTCCAACACCTTGGAGACCGCTTCCGGCAGCCCCCGCACCGCCTCCAAAATCCCGCGGATCGCCTCCGGATCGGCCGACCCGCGCAGCCGGGCGAGGTAGCACGCAAACAGGTAGAATGCCACCAGCTGGGTGGTATACGCTTTGGTCGAAGCCACCGCGATCTCCGGGCCGGCTTGAGTGATCACCACATCGTCCGCCTCCCGGGCCACGGAACTCCCCACCACGTTGGTAATCGCCAAAACCCTCCTCCCCCGGCTTTTGGCCTCCCGAAGGGCCGCCAGGGTATCGGCCGTTTCCCCCGACTGGCTGACGGCGATCACCAGCGTGTTCTCGGTGTACACCGGCTCGCGATAGCGGTACTCCGAGGCGACTTCCACTTCCACCGGAATCCGCGTCAATCTTTCTAGGATTTGGCGCCCCACCATCCCGGCGTGATAGGCCGTCCCGCAGGCGATGATGTGAATCCGGTCGATTTGCCTCGCCGTGTCCTCATCCCATCCGAGTTCCGGAAGGACCGCCCGGTTGTCCTCGGCCAGCCGGCCGGTGAGGGTGTCGGCGATGGCTTTCGGCTGTTCATAAATCTCCTTCAACATGAAATGCTCGTATCCGGCCTTTTCGGCGGCCGCCATGTCCCAGGTCACTTCGAGTACCTGTTTGTCCACCCCCGTTCCGTCGAGGCGGTAACAGGCCACCCGGGAAGCGGTCACGTCGGCCACTTCGCCTTCATCCAACACGTACACCCGCCGGGTGTACGAGAGGAGGGCCGGGATGTCGGAGGCGATAAAGTTCTCCCCCTCTCCGAGGCCGACCACCAGCGGACTGTGTTTGCGCACCGCCACTAAGCGATCCGGTTCCCGGACGCTCATCACGACCAGGGCGTAGGCCCCGCGCAGCCGGTTGGCCGCTTTCAACACCGTTCCCAACAAATCGCCGTCGTACAAAGATTCGATGAGATGGGCGACCACTTCCGAATCGGTCTCGGAACGGAAGCGGTGGCCTTCCCGCCGGAGCTGTTCTCGCAACATCCGGTAGTTTTCAATAATCCCGTTATGGACAACTACGAAATGGCCGGAACAATCCTCGTGGGGATGAGCGTTTTCGTCCGACGGGCGTCCGTGGGTCGCCCACCGGGTGTGCCCAATGCCCACCGAACCCGGCAGGCCGTGCCCGTTCAACTGCTCTTCCAGGTTCGACAGACGCCCGAGGCGCTTTTTCACCCGAATGACCGAACCGTCATACACCGCGATCCCCGCCGAGTCATAACCCCTGTACTCCAGCTTTTCCAATCCCTGCAACAATACCGATTGTGCTTCCCGCGCGCCGATATAACCGACAATCCCGCACATAGGGGACATCCTCCTCGTGAAGCCCCCGGGACGTCCCACACGCGGGGCGGGCCCCCGTGCAGGCGCCGGGGGCACAAAAGTGTAGCGAGCCGCTCTGTTCGAAAGGTCTTTGTGCCTTCGTCGCCGAAGGTTTTCCCCCTTTCGTTACGGCGACAGAGCCGCGCCGGGAGGTATCCGCCGAATCCCTCGATGAACCTCCCCCTCGTCGACTGCCCGCCTCTCTCGAAGGGCGGCGCGCCGCCCTCCTCCGACCCGTCCCGCGGACAGTCCTGGCGCTTTCGACCTCAACCGAAAACCGGCAAACTTCCCTCCAACACCTCCACTTCCTCCGCCTTCTTCATTCCCACCCCCTTTCAAATCTCACAAAACAGGCACACCGCCGCGCCGGCCGCAGGCCGCCGTAACCGCCGCCCCACAGCACCCCTTTCGCCCACTTTATGCGAGGAACGGCCGGAGGGTGCTCCGCTACCGACCGCGGCCCCGCCTCATGGAGCGGCGCCCAATGCTTCGCGGATCACCGCCGCCAGCTCCGCCGCGCAGGCCTCCACCACGTTTTCATCGGGCCCTTCGACCATCACCCGCACCAGCGGTTCCGTGCCCGACGGTCTGACCAACACGCGCCCTTCCTTTCCAAGCCGCTCTTCCGCCCTCCGCACCGCCTCCCGCACCGGACCGCTGCCGTCCAGTTTGGTCTTGTCCGCCACCCGGACGTTGACCAGCTTCTGCGGATAACGGGTCATGACGGACCGGAGCGCACTGAGGGGCCGGGCGGAGGCCACCATCGTATCCACCAGTTGAAGAGCCGTCAAAATCCCGTCGCCGGTGGTGTTGTGCCGGAGAAAGATCACGTGTCCGGACTGCTCCCCTCCGAGCACGTACCCGTTCCGCACCATTTCCTCCATGACGTAACGGTCTCCCACCGCGGTCCGCACCAGCGACACGCCCACTTCCCGCAGCGACTTCTCCAAGCCGGCGTTGCTCATCACCGTCGCCACGACGGTATTGCCGTCCAGTTCCTCGCACTGCTTCAACCGCCTGGCACAAATGGCCAGCACATGATCTCCGTCGAGCACTTCGCCCTTTTCGTCCACGGCGATCAACCGGTCGGCGTCGCCGTCAAAGGAGAGGCCGACCTCTCCCCCGTGTCGCAACACCGCCTCCTGAATCACCTCCGGATGAGTCGAACCGCACCCGACGTTGATGTTGTCGCCGGTAGGCCGGTCGTGAAGCACCACCACTTCGGCGCCGAGGCTCCGAAAGACCTCCGGAGCGACCCGGTACGCCGCGCCTTCGGCGCAATCCATGACGACCTTCAGCCCGTCGAAACGGGCTCGCACCGTCCCGGTCAAATACTGAACGTACCGGGCCACCCGATCTTGACCTTCGATCACCCGCCCCACCCGCACGCCGGCCGGCCGCGGAATCCGCAGCCAGTACTCCTCCTCCATCCACTTCTGGATTTCATCTTCCACTTCGTCTAAGAGCTTGAATCCGTCCGGCCCGAAAAACTTGATGCCGTTGTCGTCCACCGGGTTGTGGGATGCGGAAATCATCGCCCCCGCCGCGCACGACAAAGATCGCGTCAGGTAGGCGACGCCGGGGGTCGGCACTACACCCAATCGCAACACGGAGACCCCGACGGATAGAATCCCCGCTATCAGAGCCGACTCGAGCAGATCTCCGGAAGCCCGCGTGTCCCGGCCTACCGCGATTTTCACCCCTCCGGACTCCCCCGCGGCGCCCGCATCCCTCTCCGCCCGCCGCGCCAGCACGTGCGCCGCCGCACGGCCGAGGCGATAAGCCAACTCGGGCGTCAGATCCGCGTTGGCCACCCCTCGAACTCCGTCCGTCCCAAACAAACGTGCCAAGGTCCACTCCCCATTTCTCCCGAATGTGACACAGAACACACTTATTTTCTCATAGAGAGCAGAGGGCCTGCAAGAAATCGAGACGGAGAACCGGAACGGCAGGCGGAGCCAGCGGGAGCAACGGCGAGTCCGGCAGTCTTCATTTGGCGTCCGGATTGAAAACCACCCGGATTGGCCGGTTTCCGGTCCATTCGCGATTTTTACACCCCGCGGGCCGGCCGCACCGATACCGGAACCGTGACCTCGACCTCATGCCGAAGACCTCCTGTGGAACAAAACAAAAATGCCTTTCTGCGGCTGGAACAGCGTGCGCAACATTTCCCGCAAGGCCTGCTCGTCCAAATCCCGGTTCAGCGTTCCTTCCACTGCCAAAGAAATTTGTCCGGTTTCCTCGGACACCACCACCGCCACCGCATCGGAGTGCTCGGATAACCCCACTGCGGCCCGGTGGCGCGTTCCCAACTGCTTGGCCAGATCTTGGCTGTCGGACAGGGGCAACACACAACCGGCGGCCGCGATTCTCCCTTGCCGGATGATCACCGCCCCGTCGTGAAGGGGTGTGTTGGGAATAAAAATGTTGACCAATAGTTCGGCGCTCACCCGCGCATCCACCGGAATCCCCGTCTCCGCGTAATCGCCCAGCCCGGTCTCCCGTTCAAGGGCCACCAGCGCCCCGATGCGGTTTTTCGCCAAAATCTGCACGGCCCGGGTCAATTCGGTGATCCACCGGTCCGCTTCTCGCTCGCCGGAGGCCGGAAAAGACCATGAAAACAGCCGGCCGCGGCCCAATTGTTCCAAGGCTCGCCGCAACTCCGGCTGGAAAACCACGGGAATGGCGAACAGCCCGACGGTCAACGCCTTGTCCAGCAACCAGCTCATCGCCCGCAAGTGGAGGTAGCTGCTGAGGCCCGTCGCCACCAGAATCACCACGATCCCTTTGAGCAGCTGGACTGCCCGGGTTCCCCGGATCAGGAGGATCATCCGGTATAAGACATAGGTCACCAGCAGAATATCCAACACATCGGTGATGATATTAAAATGGCTCCATACACTCCAAAACCGCTCCATCCCGCACACCCGTCGCAAATTCATCCCTGTTCTAGTATTCGCCTCAAGGGGCCCATTTCCTTTCGGCCTACAGAATCCCCTCAAAAAATACAAAGGGCCTTCCATTTGGAAAAAGGAAGGCCCCACCGCCAATCAGCCGCCATCCTCACTCATTGAACCTCCGCCCGCAATCCCTCCGCCAGTACTCGGGCCACCTCGGGACGAGAGAACTCCGGGGGAGGCAAAATCCCTTCCCGCAACATTTCGCGGACCTTGGTGCCGGACAGCACCACCCGGTCTTCCGGAGCGTGGGGGCATGTCTTGGAAGAAGCCATTCCCCCGCAACTGCGGCAATAGAAACTATGTTCGAAAAACAACGGCGTGATGCCCAACTCTTCCGGAGCAAACCGGAGAAAAATTTTCTGGGCGTCGTAGGTGCCGTAGTAATTGCCCACCCCGGCGTGGTCGCGGCCCACGATGAAATGGGAACAGCCGAAGTTCTTGCGGACCAGCGCGTGAAACACGGCTTCCCTCGGACCGGCATAGCGCATGGCGGCCGGAAACACTCCGAGCACCACCCGGTCCTTCGGATAGTAGCGGTCCAACAACACTTCGTAACTCCGAAGGCGCACGTCGGCGGGTATATCGTCGGCCTTGGTCTCCCCGACCAAAGGGTGGAGGAACAACCCGTCGACGATTTCCATGGCGCACTTTTGGATGTACTCATGGGCGCGGTGGACCGGGTTGCGGGTCTGGAACCCGACGATGGTCCTCCACCCCAGCCGGCGAAACACCTCCCGAGCCTCCCGCGGTCTTAGCCAATATTTTTGAAAAATCCCCCGGTCGGATTCCCGCAACAGCCACACAGGGCCACCGACCCGCCAACGGGGCCGGGAAAAAAGTTTCCTCACCCCCGGATGAGCCTCGTCGGCCGTCCGGTACACCTCTTCCGCTTCGTTTTTCGGATCCACCGCGTAGACGTCTTCCACTTCGATCCATCCGTACAACACGCCGTCTTCCGCCCCGACCAGCCGCGCCCGCCGTCCGGGTCGCAGGGCACGCGCGGTGTCTTGATCCACCGGCAACGTGACAGGCAAACTCCACACCACGCCGTCCGCGAGGCGCATTTCGCCGACGACCCGTTCGTAATCCCGCCGGTTCATAAACCCCGTGAGGGGCGAGTAAGCGCCGACACCGATCATCTCCAAGTCGGAAAGGGCCCACCGGTCGAGGGCAATCTCAGGGCTTTCTTCGAATTCCCATTCCTGACACTTTGCCCCGTCCACCCGCCGGTCGACGAGAACTCCACCGTGGGGTGCCGTCAAATCGACCACTTGCAACGCCTCCTACAACAACTTCACTCCGGACACCACCAGCATGACGGCCAGGCTGATGCGCACAGCGCCGTCGGGAATCCGGGCGCTCAAACAACTGCCGAGCAGGATGCCGGGAACAGATCCCAACAGCAGGCGGCCCGCCAATCCGAGATCCACCGTTCCTAGAGCCAGGTGGGCAAGTCCCGCCGCACCCGTCACCAAGAACGCCTGTGTAATGTCGGTCCCGACCAGTTTGACCGCCGCCACGGGATAAACGAGGGTGAGAACCGCCATGAAAAGAGAACCGCTGCCTACCGACGTCAATCCCACGATGAATCCCCCGGCGACCCCCAGCACGATCAACTTCCAGGGAGCCGGGCGAAGCGCGGCGTCGTCTCCTTGCGGCGCCCGCCGGCGAATGCGCACCAGCATGGTCAGGCTCACCAGCAAATACGTCACGCCGAGGACGTGCCGCAGCACCTCGTCCACTTGGGCCCCCATCCACCGGTGGATTTCGTGAACCCCGAGCGCGCCCAACACCGCTCCGGGGACACTGCCCGCGGACAGCCACTTGACCACCACCAGATCCACCGTCCGCTGTCTCCAGTGCTGCCACGCCCCCACCATTTTCGTCACCGACGCGTAAACGAGATCCGTTCCGATGGCCACCGAGGGAGCGACGCCGAATATAAAGATCATCATGGGCGTCATGATGAAGCCCCCGCCCATTCCGGTCAAACCGATCAACAGGCCGACCACGAATCCTCCCAATGAGACTTCCCAACCCATGTCGTCCACCTCTGTTTCCCGGCCGCCGGCCTCCGCCCGGCACCCCACAGCAAATCCCGCGGATCTCCTCCGTTATTGGTGGAGTCCGCACTCCGTTTTATTGAATCCGGACCAGCGCCCCGCCCGCGGGTCCTCGCCCGGCTGCACCGGCCGGGTGCAAGGGGCGCACCCGATGCTGGGATAGCCCCGGTCGTGCAACACGTTGTAAGGAATCTGGTGCCGGTGAATGTACGCCCACACTTGACGGTGGGTCCAGTGGGCCAGGGGGTTGAATTTGATCAACCCGAACTTCCGGTCCACTTCGACCACCTGGGCGTTGGCCCGGGTGGGGGCCTGTTCCCGGCGAATCCCCGTGATCCACGCATCTAGGCCCGCCAAAACGCGTTTCAACGGTTCCACCTTGCGCAAATTGCAGCAGGCATTCGGGTCCCGGCTCCACAGGGCCTCCCCGAACCGGCGGGCCTGTTCTTCCACCGTCAATTCCGGCCGCACCTGTAAGAGGGCGGGTTGGTACCGCCGGACGATCCGGTCCCGGACCTCGTAGGTCTCCGGAAACAACAGGCCGGTATCCAGGTAAAAGATCCGGGCATCCGGCCGCGCCCGGTGAACCATGTCCACCAGCGCCACATCCTCGGCGCCGAAGCTGCAAGCCAGGGCAATGCGGGGGTGAAAGCGTTCCAGCGCCCAAGCGACGACATCCCAAGGGTCTTTGCCGGTCAGCTCCTCGTTCCACCGCGCCACTTCCCGTTCGTCGATCGACCGATCGACCCTCGGCTCAGCGATTTCCCACGTCACCCATTCGCACCTCCGTCTCTCCTCGTCGGGCGATCGAGGTCTCCTCTACCATACGGGTGGACGCCCAGAGGGGTGAATGCGATTTTCTGATTCACAAGATCACAAGATACTATATCCCAGTTATCCAAGTTAGTCAATATGAATAATAAAAACACCCGACTATGCCATCCGGGTGCTCCAACGAACAGACGAAGGCCGGCGGCTGCGTGTGCCGCCGGCCCAACCTTTTTGGAAAGCCCCCTTCCTGCCTCCCTACTACGGCAGGATTTTCTTTCCGAGCGCCGAGCAGAGAAGATCCACCGCCATCTCCGCCGTCCGGTTCGCAATGTCCAGAATCGGATTGACTTCCACCACATCGACGGAACACAGGGCCCCCGATTCCGCCAGGATTTCCATAGCCAGGTGTCCTTCCCGGTACGTCATCCCTCCGTGAACCGGCGTGCCCACCCCCGGCGCGGCCACCGGATCCAGGGCGTCCAAATCCAGGCTGAGATGGATGCCCTTCGTTCCCCCGGAGGCGAGCTGGACCGCCTCTTCCATGACCGCCCCGATCCCGAGCCGGTCGATTTCGTGCATGGTGAAGACCCGGATTCCAATTTGCCGGATCAGCCTCGCTTCCCCTTCGTCGATGGAACGGACACCGACGAGGACGGCTTTCTCCGGGCGAACTTTGGGACTAAATCCCCCGACTCCGGTGAGCCCCGGATGCCCGTATCCCAGCGTCGCAGCCAGCGGCATGCCGTGAATGTTTCCCGAAGGGGTGGTCTCCGCCGTATTCATGTCTCCGTGGGCGTCGAACCAAATCAACCCGAGGTCCCCTTTGACCGAAGCGACGCCGGCCACCGAGCCGATGGCCAGGCTGTGATCTCCCCCGAGGATCACCGGCAGGTCGCCTTCCTCCACCGCTTGGCGCACGCGGGCGGCCAACTCTTCGCACACCCGGCGAATTTCGGGGAGGTATTTCAGCTTCGGGTCCTCGACGGCCCGGGCTTCCGCCTCCGGAACGGGCACGTTGCCGCGATCCCGGACCTCCAGCCCCATCCGCCGGAGCCGCTCTTGCAGTCCGGCGTACCGGATGGCGCTCGGCCCCATATCGACTCCCCGCCGGCTCTGTCCCAGATCCAGAGGCACGCCGATGACGCTCAGCCGTTTGGCCATGGCACCCCTCCTTTTATTGCGGGTGGAACACAAAGCGCGACAACAGGTAGGGGGTCACCGTCCCCTCGATAAGGGCCGCGACCGCCAGAAGAACCACCGACACTCCCGCGGCCCGGGCGGCTTCCCCGAAAACCCGGCGAAACGCTTCACCCCGAGTTTGCCCGGGTTGGGGCCGCCACCATCCCCATCCCAATTTCACCCCGAAAGCGGCCGCCAGCAGAAAGGCGGGAATCTCAAAGATGCCGTGGGGAAGGATGCCGAACACCAGCAACGATCCCAGGGGTACCCCTTGTTCGGCGAGGGCGGCCAGCACAAATCCGATGAGGGCCCCGTTGCCGAACACCCCTAAAATGGCGGGGATGCCCGCGATAATTCCCGTCGCGAGGATCATCAACACGGCTTTGACGTTGTTCCAGAAAATCACGGCGATCGTATAGACGGGACTGCCCCGCGTCCACGCCTGTTTTGCCAGCTCCTGAAGTTGGCTTAACTGGGAAGCCAATACCGCTTTGAGGGGTTCCGCTTCTGCAAACCCCGCGGCAATTCCAACCACGAAGACGATCAGCACCAACCACAGATAGCGCCGGTTGTTCCAAATCCAACCGCCCATTCGGTCACCTCCGCGAATGTCTCACCCTTCTCGAAACCATGCTATACCTTGTGGACAGAGCATATCCATAGGTACAAGAACCTAGCCGGGTCGAAAGGAGGCCGAACATGTTCGTCGTCTGGCGGGCGCGCACGCTCAAACAGCTCGCCGTCGCCGCCGCGGCCGTGGCCATGTTCATGGCCGTCTTTTACGCGCAGAGCGGCGCGGTCTGGACCCTCGCGGGCCAATCGGGACCCTCGGCCATTTACAAAGTCGACACCGATCGCAAAGTGGTGGCGCTGACCTTCGACATCAGTTGGGGGGATCGCACCGCACCAAAGGTGCTCGACGTGCTGGAGAAAAAAGGGGTTCACAAGGCCACCTTCTTTTTGTCCGGGCCTTGGACGGCCCAGAAACCGGAGATCGCAAAACGCATCAAGGACATGGGTTTCGAGATCGGCAGTCACGGCCATAAACACGAGAATTTCAGCGAACACAGCAACGACTGGATCCGGGATCAAGTTTCAAAAGCTGAACAGGCCATTGAAGAAGTAACCGGGGTGAAAACCCGGCTCATCCGGACCCCCAACGGGGACTTTGACAAACGGGTTCTCCGCACTCTTCATGATATGGGATATACCGTGATCCAGTGGCACACGGACTCCCTGGATTGGAAAAATCCGGGGGTAGAAACCATCGTCCAGCGGGTGTTGAGCCGGGCCGTCCCCGGAGACATCATCCTGTTGCACGCCAGCGACACTTGCAAACAGACGGACCAGGCCCTTCCGGCGATCATCGACGGCCTGCGACAAAAGGGGTTCGAGTTCGTCACGGTTTCGGAACTCTTGCAGGACGCCGCTCCCAAGAGCAAAACGGAATGAACTAAGGCCCTTCGCCGGCCGGATGGCGCGCTCCCCCGGCGGGGGGTCTTTTTTCTGCCGGGACAAGCCGGCGGAGGATCAGGAGGAGGTACGTGTTGCAGCTCAGAAGGATCAACCCCAGTTGCAGGGACGGTACCCCCACCCCCGCCCGAAGGGCGGGAAACCATTCGATGACGGTGAACACGAACATGAAAAACAAGGCGGGAATAAACGCCCGAATCCCCGACAACCAGGCGCGCAGAACGGCCGCAGCCACCGCCCACCCCAAGGGCAACAGCACAAACCGCACATACGGCCACCAACCGCCTGCCCCCTGCGCCACCACATACCGGACGTACACCAAGTCCGCGGCCACGACGGCGACGATCAGCAACTGCACGGCGTTCCAAAACGCGGGGGGCAAAAAGCCCCTCACGAGGAAGTTGAGGGTGAGATAGGCCCACAGTCCCATCAAACTGGTCGCACTCGCAAAACCTCCCGCAATGGCGCCGTGCAGCAGGTCGATTCCCGTCCAGAGGGCGGCGGCCCCACCCGCCCCGACGCCGAGCACGACGGTGGTTCCGATGAGAAAGAGAAGTTTTTGCAGGTTCACGCAGGTCCTCCCTTCCAGGCGGCCCCCCGCATAACGCCGACCCGCCCGCCCATATTAACAAGGTAGAACGGAGCGAGGTGAAGGCCCGTGAAAAGGCTGCCGAAGATCATCCTCTCCGCGGCGTGCGGCGCGGCGATTCTGGCCGGATGCGCCCGGTCTTCGGGGGATCAACCCCGGGACCGGACGCCTCAATACCAGGAGACAAAGACCATGGTCATCGACATTCTGCACTCTAAAGAAGGGATGGACGCCCTGCGCGGAGTGATGCAAAGCCCCGAAATCCGCAGGGCCATGGTCCTCACCGACTCCGATATGCAAAAGGTCTTGCAGAAGGCCCTGACCGAAGGCGAAAATCGGAACCTTTTACAGCAACAACTTCAACAACCGCAGTTTGCCAAGGCTCTTGCCGACGCCACAAAGGAGCAAAACCGCCGCCTCCTGAAGGAACTCATGAAAGATCCCGAGTACCAACAAATGATGCTCGATCTGTTGAAAACCCCCGATTTTCAAAAACAAGTCCTATCCCTCATGAACAGCCCGCCCTACCGGCAACAGACCATGAAGATCATGCAGGAGGCCCTCCAAAACCCCGACTTTAAACTGCTCTTCATGGACAGTCTAAAGCGGGCGGTTCAAGAACTTGGACCTCAAGCCCCAGGAGGGCGACAAGAATCGCCCCAACAAGGCCAAGAGGGACAGCAGGATCGGCAACAAAAGGAAGGTCGCAACCAGCAGGGGGATCAACAGGATTCGGAGCGGCAAGAATAAAGGGGAGCCGGCACCCGCGGAACACGGGGGCGGATGCTCTCCCCCGTTTCCGCAGGATGCCCGCACGCGAGAGAGCCCCCGGCTTCAACGTCCTGCTACCAAACCGGCCGCGATCAAACCGCCCACCGTCTTAGCCAACTCGGCGAAGACTTTTCCCGCCTCTGTGGAGGGCTCGAACAGGCCGGTTCCCGGCTTCACGCCGGATTGCAACGGCACTTGGGCGAGCAGCCGAACCTTTAGATCCTCCGCCACCCGCTGGCCCCCGCCCCGGCCGAACCAGTCGTTTTGTTTCCCGCAGTGCGAACACAAGGCATACGACATGTTTTCCACGACGCCCAGCACTTCGTGGCCCGTTTTCAAAGCCATCATACCGGCGCGAACCGCCACCTCCGCCGCATTCGCCTGCGGCGTCGTCACCACGATTTCCTTCGCCTTCGGCAACAATTGGTGCACATCCAGGGCCACATCTCCCGTGCCCGGCGGCAAGTCCAGCAACATGACGTCCAGATCTCCCCAATGCACCTCGGCAAAGAAGTTCCGCAACATTTTGCCGAGCATCGGTCCTCGCCAGATCACCGGGGTGTTCTCCGGAACGAAGAAATTCATGGACATGATCTTGACGCCTTCGACTTCGACGGGCATGATCAATTCGTCGATCAGCGTCGGCTTCCGGTCCGCCGCCCCGAACAGCCCCGGAATGCTGAAACCGTAAATATCCGCGTCGATCACCCCTACGCGGTATCCCTGGACTGCGAGCGCTGCGGCGAGGTTCGCCGTGACGGTGGATTTGCCCACGCCTCCCTTTCCGCTGGCGATCGCGATAAACTGGGTCTTGACTTCGGGCCGGAGCAGCGGCGGAACGGCCCCCTGTCCCCCGGTCGCGCTTCCCTGCAGCGTTTCCCGAAAGCGGGCCCGCTCCTGGTCGGTCATCGTGCCGAGCACGACTTCACAGCCGCCGACCCCCGGGAGCCGGCGAAGGGCTTCTTCGACTCGCTCCTGGATGACATTGCGCAGCGGACATCCGGTGATGGTCAACGCGATTTCCACTTTGACGTGGTCGCCGCGGATTTCGATCTTTCGCACCATGCCCAGATCCACGATGCTGCGGTGGGCTTCGGGATCCTCGATCGGCCGGAGTGCTTCGAGCACCGCTTCCTGCGACAGCTCACTCATGGCCTCAGCCTCCTTTACAGGAATTGTACCCCCGGAGTGGGGAAAAGACAACGACGGGACAGGCGGGGCCGGTCCCGCCGGTTTTGGGGCGACAAAAAAGCCCGCCCGCATGCCGCAAGCGGACAGGCTTTTCCTCCGATCGCCGTCACCGTTTGGAGAATTGCGGCGCCCGGCGCGCTTTCTTGAGACCGTATTTCTTCCGTTCTTTCATCCGGGGGTCCCGGGTCAAGAGTCCGGCCTTTTTCAACACACTCCGCAGATCGGGATTCACCTTCAACAGGGCCCGGGCGATGCCGTGGCGAATGGCCCCCGCTTGGCCGGAAAAACCGCCTCCACGCACGTTGGCATACACATCGTACCGGTTGGCGTTGTCGGTGAGGATCAGCGGTTGCTTCACCAGAATCCGCAACGTCTCCAGACCGAAATACTCTTCCAAAGGCCGCTTGTTGACGATAATCTTCCCGTCCCCGGGAATCAGCCGGACCCGGGCGACCGACTCCTTCCGGCGCCCCGTTCCCCAATACTGGACTTGAGCCAAGTTGCTTACCTCCCTTCCCCGCTGTAGCGCGGCGTCCACGGCTTCGGCTGCTGGGCCTCGTGGGGATGGGTCGGTCCTGCATAGACCCGCAACTTCTTCAACTGTTGCCGCCCGAGGGGCGTGCGCGGCAACATCCCCTTGACGGCCAGGTACAAAATCCGCTCCGGATGGCGCGCCAGCATGTCCTTCGCGCGAATCTCTTTCAGACCGCCGGGATAGCCCGAGTGACGGCGATAAAGCTTATCCGTCCATTTCTTTCCGGTAAAGACCACCTTTTCGGCGTTGACGACAATGACATGGTCCCCCGTATCCACATGAGGTGTATATTGGGGCTTATGCTTTCCGCGGAGAATCGTGGCGATCTCGGCAGCCAGCCGGCCCACCGTATGCCCGGTGGCGTCGATGACGTACCACGCGCGGTCTACGTCCTCCTTTTTCGCCATATACGTTCTCTGCATGAAACCGAGTCCCTCCAGCGTGTATTTTCAAACCCGGGGCTCCGTGGGGTCAAAAACACCACGATCATTCTACCGGCCCCCCGGTGTCAAGTCAAGAAAGGCGGCGCAGCGCATCCTCCAGCTCGTCCCGGCTGTAGTAGACTTCCCACAGGGTCAAGCCCTTGGCGGGTGCCGTGACCCCTGCCCGCCGTCTGTCCCTCGCGGCAAGAATTTCCCCCACCGCCGACGGCGACCGCCGCCCCAGCCCGACCTCCAACAAAGTCCCCACCATGATGCGAACCATTTGGTACAGAAATCCGTCTCCGATCACGTACACATGCAGCAAAGACCCCTCTTCGGCCAATCGAACGGCATACACCGTCCGCACCTTGTTCGAGACGGGAGTGGCCGCAGCGCAAAAACTCGTGAAATCGTGAGTCCCCTCGAGTTGCTCCGCCGCCGCCCGCATCGCGTCCACGGCCAGGGGACGGGGTTCGTGATAAGCGTACCGCCGCCGAAAAACATCCGGAACGGGACTCCGGTCGACGGTGTACCGGTAACACTTCCCCACCGCGGAATACCGCGCGTGAAAATCCTCGGCCGCGGGGACAGCGTCCAGCACCGCCACATCGTCGGGCAGCCGCCGGAGCAACACCTGGGGCAGCCGCTGCCAAGGAACGGGGCCGGGCCAATCGAGGTGAACCACTTGAGCCCGGGCGTGCACCCCGGCGTCGGTCCGCCCCGCCCCGAACACCTGAACCTCGCGCCCGGCCAACTCCCCCAGGACCTCCTCCAGCACCCCCTGCACCGTCTGCCGCCCCGGCTGGCGCTGAAAGCCGCTGAATCGAGTCCCGTCGTAGGCCACGGTCAGCTTGAGGTTGGCCACACCCGGTTCCTCCCTTCTGGAGGCCGACCATACGGAAAACGAGGCTTGCCCGCTGAGGACAAACCTCGCCCGCGCGTTCGGTTTTCCGGAACCGCCCTATTCCACGAGTTCGAGGTAAACCATGGGCGCGGCATCTCCCCGGCGGGGTCCGATCCGCAGGATTCGCGTGTAGCCGCCGTTGCGCTCCTTGTACCGGGGAGCAATTTCGGAAAACAGCTTTTGAATCACATTTTGATTGGTCTGCTCGTCCGCCGTCTCCTTGTAGACGAAGGCGGCCACTTGACGGCGGGCATGCAGATCTCCCCGTTTGGCCAAGGTGATCATTTTCTCGGCGACCTTCCGCACCTCCTTGGCCTTTGCCTCGGTGGTCCGGATTCGCTCGTACAGGAATAAATCGGTCACGAGGCCGCGAAACAGCGCCTTGCGCGCTTCGGAACGCCGGCCCAATTTCCGGTAGGCCACTTCGATCCCTCCCTTCCAAACAATGCGGACTATTCCTCTTTCCGCAGGGACAGGCCCAATTCGGCCAGCTTCTCCTGCACTTCCTCCAAGGATTTCCGCCCCAGATTGCGCACTTTCATCATCTCTTCTTCCGTCTTGGAACAAAGCTCTGCCACGGTGTTGATACCGGCCCGCTTGAGGCAGTTATACGAGCGGACCGAAAGATCGAGTTCTTCGATCGTCATGTCCAGCACCTTTTCGCGCCGATCGTCTTCCCGCTCCACCATGATCTCGCTGTCGCGATGATGGTCGGTCAGGCCGACAAACAACGCCAGGTGTTCTGTGAGAATCTTCGCGCCCAGACTGACCGCCTCATCGGGTTTAATGCTGCCGTCCGTCCATACCTCGAGGGTCAACTTGTCGTAGTCGGTCACTTGCCCGACGCGGGTGTTCTCAATGCTGTAATTCACGCGGCTGATCGGGGAGAAAATCGAGTCCATCGGGATGACGCCGATCGGCTGGTCGGGCTTTTTGTTGCGGTCCGCCGGCACATATCCCCGCCCCCGGGTCGCCTTGATTTCTGCGTACAAGCGCCCTCCTTCGGCAAGGGTGGCGATGTGCAGGTCGGGATTCAAAATCTCCACGTCCGAATCGGCCTGGATATCCCCCGCTTTGATCTCTCCTTCCCCTTCCGCGTCGATGATCAGCGTTTTTTCCTCGTCGGAGTGAATCCGGAGCGAAAGCCGCTTCAGGTTCAAAATGATCTCCGTCGTGTCTTCGACGACGCCGGGGATGGTCGAGAATTCGTGGAGTACCCCGTCGATTTTCAC
The DNA here is from genome assembly GCA_029961045.1 of Alicyclobacillaceae bacterium. Taxonomy (GTDB): domain Bacteria; phylum Bacillota; class Bacilli; order Kyrpidiales; family Kyrpidiaceae; genus JASBVN01. The sequence goes on from JASBVN010000018.1 coordinate 19,011, forward strand.
CGACGTGCAAGCAGCCCCGGGTAGAGATGACAACAGAATCCTCCGCAGGGCGTTGCCCAGGGTGATGCCGTACCCGCGCTCCAAGGGCTCAATCACGAATTTGCCGTATGTCCCGGACTCGTTCATTTCAACCGTTTCCAGTCTCGGCTTTTCCATTTCCATCATCCACGTGACCCTCCTTCTCGACCATCTCGACGTTTCCGGCAGTTGCGGTCGGGTGCGATCGGTCGAGGCACCGGTGCGGGCAATGTCCGCCGCTCATTAACGCGAGTACAGCTCGACGATCATCTGCTCCTGCACCGGAGTGTCGATTTCATCCCGAGTGGGCACGCGCAACACCCGTCCCGATGCGGAGGCGATATCCCGTTCAAGCCATGCGGGAACGGTCTTGGACTCGGCGGATTCCACCAGTTCTTTGATCTTGGGCGACTTGAGACTTTTTTCCCGCACGGCGATCACGTCGCCGGGTTTAGTCTGATAAGATGGAATGTCCACCCGCTGACCGTTGACGGTAAAATGACCGTGCCGAACCAGTTGTCGAGCCTCGGCTCTGGACGAAGCGTATCCGAGGCGGTACACGACGTTGTCCAGCCGCTTCTCCAGCAATTGGAGGAGAATTTCGCCCGTAATGCCCTGCTGGCGGCTGGCTTCCTCGTAGTAACGCCGGAATTGCTTTTCCAGAACGCCGTAAATTCGGCGCGCCTTTTGCTTTTCGCGCAATTGCATGCCGTATTCCGTCGGTTTCCGGCGGACTTGGCCGTGCTGACCGGGCGCATAGGCCCGGCGATCGATGGCGCATTTGTCGGAATAGCAACGTTCGCCTTTCAGATACAGCTTCAGCCCTTCCCGCCGGCACAGACGGCAAACCGGACCAGTATATCTTGCCATTCTAGTATGGACACCCCCCAGTGAATTGTATACCCCCCACCGTTTCGGTCGCTCCGCCGCCTCAGACCCGACGGCGCTTCGGCGGCCGGCACCCGTTGTGGGGGATCGGCGTGACGTCTTTGATCAGATTCACTTCCAACCCGGCGGCCTGCAGGGACCGGATGGCCGCTTCCCGTCCCGCTCCGGGTCCTTTCACGTACACTTCGACGGTGCGCATCCCGTGCTCCATCGCCTTGCGGGCGGCCGCCTCCGCCGCCATTTGCGCCGCAAAGGGAGTGCTTTTCCGGGAACCTTTAAACCCGACGTTTCCGGCGCTCGCCCAGGCGATGGCGTTGCCCGCCGCATCCGTGATGGTCACGATGGTGTTGTTGAACGTCGACTTGATGTGCGCGATGCCCGATTCGATATTCTTCCGGTCCCGGCGCTTTGTGCGGGTCACCGTCTTCCGCTTCGGTTTTGCCATGGAGTCCCATTCCCCCCTCTAGCTGTGCGCGTTACTTCTTCTTCCCGGCCACGGTGCGGCGGGGCCCCTTCCGGGTGCGGGCGTTGGTCTTCGTCCGCTGTCCGCGGACCGGCAAGCCCTTGCGGTGGCGCAGCCCCCGATAACAGCCGATTTCCATGAGCCGTTTGATGTTCATCGCCACTTCCCGGCGCAGATCTCCCTCGACTTTGAGATTCTTGTCGATATAATCCCGGAGGCGCGTCACCTCTTCCTCCGTCAAATCCCGGACGCGGGTGTCGGGATTGATCCCCGTCTCCCGCAGGATGCGGTTCGACGTCGACCGCCCGATGCCGTAAATGTAGGTGAGTCCGATTTCCACGCGCTTGTCCCGCGGCAGGTCGACACCGGCAATGCGTGCCATTCGACAGACACCTCCTCAAGTGGATCGCTCGAATATCCCAAACTGCCGCCAGTCCTCATCCCTGGCGCTGCTTGTGCTTCGGATTTTCGCAGATGACCCGAACCGTTCCTTTGCGCCGGATCACTTTGCATTTTTCGCAAATCGGTTTCACCGAAGGACGGACTTTCACGCCGATTCCCTCCTCCCCGCCGGTTCATTTATAGCGATAGGTGATGCGGCCCCTCGTCAAGTCATAAGGCGACAGTTCGACCGTAACCCGGTCGCCGGGGAGAATGCGAATGTAGTGCATCCGGATTTTCCCCGATACGTGGGCGAGAATTTTGTGCCCGTTCTGAAGTTCGACCCGGAACATCGCATTGGGCAGCGGTTCGATCACCGTGCCTTCCACTTCAATGACATCCTCTTTGGCCATCGGTCCACTCTCCTTTCCGCGTTTCTGGTCTCAGTGCTCGGCGTTTCCGGCCTCGTCCCGGAGAAACCGGCGGATGGAAAACCGCAGGTCCGCATCGGTAACCCTACCCATTGTATGAAGCCGCTCGACGACGACCTCGGCCTTTTTGCCCGTCGGCCGAACGTGCAGGACATTCTTCTTTTTCGGCCGCTCGACCGTGCGGCGATCGCCGTCCGCCAACCACACGTACCGGTCGTCGAGCCGGCCGATCACCACCATAAACCGGCCCGTCTCCCGGCCTTGGCGAACTTCCACGATATCCCCGACGTCCGGCGGGCGGTACACTCTCGCCATCGGGCGTCACCTCGCTTACAGCCGGGTGAGAATTTCCGGTTCCCCTTCCGTAACGGCGATGGTGTGCTCGAAATGCGCCGCGAGGGACCCGTCCTCCGTCACCACCGTCCAATTGTCCGGCAGTGTCTTGACGCGGTAGGTGCCGGCGTTGACCATGGGCTCGATGGCCAACGTCATCCCCGGTTTTAAACGCGGTCCATGACCCGGCGGCCCGAAGTTGGGAATTTGGGGATCCTCGTGCATGTCCCGGCCGATCCCGTGTCCTACGTAATCCCGGACCACCGAGAAGCCGTGAGACTCGACGTGCACTTGCACGGCATGGGAGATATCCGAAAGCCGGTTGCCGACGACGGCTTTTTCAATCCCCTTGTAGAGCGCCGCTTCCGTGACCTCCAAGAGTCGCCTGGCCAGATCCGAGATTTTCCCGACCGGAAGGGTGACGGCTGCGTCACCGTGGTACCCGTGATAGGAAGCGCCGATGTCGATGCTGACGATATCCCCTTCCTCGAGGACCCTCTTTCCCGGAATTCCGTGCACCAATTCTTCGTTGACCGAAACGCAGATGGAAGCGGGATATCCGTGATAGCCTTTAAAGGATGGCACCGCGCCGTGCTTTCGAATGACTTCGTCGGCGATGCGGTCGAGTTCCCGGGTCGTGATGCCGGGCGCCACCGCTTTGGCGACCGCCTGGTGGGCCAGCGCCACAATCCGGCCGGCTTCTCGCATCCACTCCAACTCCGCCTTCGACTTGCTCACGATCATTGTGGCCGCCCTCGCAGCACGTCTTGAATTTGCCTGTACACTTCGTCAATCGGGGCCTCGCCGTTCACCCGGCGGACAAGCCCCTTGGTCTCGTAGTAATCGAGCAGCGCGTCCACCTGCCGCAAATTGACGTCCAGCCGTTTCCCCACTGTCTCCGCACTGTCGTCGCTCCGCTGGTACAATTCCCCACCGCACAGGTCGCAAACGCCCGCCCGGGCGGGAGGCCGGAACGCGACGTGATAGCTGGCCCCGCACTTCCGGCAGACCCTCCGGCCGGTGAGGCGTTCCACCAGCGTTTCCCTCGACACTTCCAGATAGATGACGTGGTCGAGGGCGAGCGATAGAGACGCCAGAATGTCGTCGAGGGCTTCCGCCTGGGGCACCGTCCTCGGAAACCCGTCGAGGAGAAACCCCTTGCGGTATTCCGGTTTCGCGAGGGTCTCCCGAACAATGCCGATGGTCACGTCGTCGGGCACCAACTGTCCTTGATCCATGAACGTTTTGGCCTTGAGTCCCAGCGGCGTTCCCTCGGCCACCGCGGCGCGGAACATGTCCCCCGTGGAAAGGTGGCGAATGCCGTACTCCTCCACGATCCGGGCGGCTTGGGTTCCCTTGCCCGCACCGGGCAAGCCGATGAACACAATTTGCATCTTCATCCCCCCAAAGCATGGCGACGGCGGTCGCGTCCACGGAGGCATTCCTGCCGCGGGCTACGACCGGATGAATCCTCGATAATGCCGCTGCAACAACTGACTTTCGATCTGCTTCATCGTCTCCAGGGCTACGCCGGTGACGATCAGCAATCCCGTACCGCCGAAATACAAATTCAAGCCCGTGATATTGCCGAAAATGATCGGCAAGATCGTTACAGCGGCGAGAAACAGAGCTCCGGCAAGGGTGATGCGGTTCATCACCCGGGTGATGTAGGCCTCCGTGGCTTTGCCGGGTCGGATGCCCGGGATGAAACCCGAGTACTTCCTCATCTGGTCGGCCAATTGCTGGGGGTTGATCTGGACATACGTATAAAAATACGTGAATCCGATGATCAACAAGACCTCCAGCACCAGATAGGTCGTCGAACGGTAATTGAACACCGAAAGCAACCAATCGGTAAAGCGGTGCCCGGGAAAGAATTGGGCGATCGTCGCCGGAAACAACAACAGGGATGTCGCAAAGATCACCGGAATGACCCCGGCGGCGTTGACGCGCAAAGGAATGTGGGTCGTCTGCCCGCCGTACATCCGGCGCCCGACCACTCGCTTCGAATACTGGACGGGAATTCTCCGGACGCCCTGCTGAACGAAAATCACGGCCATGATCACGAGCACGATACCCGCGAGCATGAGGACGACTTTGACGATGTTGATGAACAACTGGTCCGGATGCTGGTAGAACCAGGTTTGATACACGGTGCGCACCGCACCTTCCAACCTGGCGACAATACCCGCAAAGATCAGGATCGAAATTCCGTTCCCGACCCCTTTTTCCGTAATCTGTTCGCCCAGCCACATGAGGAAGGCGGTCCCGGCCGTCAGCGTCAGAGCGATCAAGGCGTAAGTGGCGAACCCCGGATTGACGATCAAGCCCGGCAAAGTGCGGTTAAAGGAAATCGACAGGCCGATGGCCTGTATCAATCCTAGCACCACCGTCAAGTACCGGGTAATCTGCGCCAGCCGGCGGCGGCCGGACTCGCCTTCTTTCGCCCACTCCGAAAATTTGGGAATGACGTCCAGCGACAGCAGCTGGACGATGATGGACGCCGTAATGTAAGGCGTGATGCTCATGGCGAAAATCGAGAAATTCTGCAGCGCGCCGCCGGAAAAGGTGTTCAACAGGCCAAACACCGGATTTTCGCCCAGTTGTTTGAGAACCGCGGCGTTGACGCTAGGGACCGGAATGTAGCTGCCGATCCGGAAGACCGCCAAGATGCCGAGGGTGAAAAGCACGCGATTGCGCAGGTCGCGGACCTTCCAAATGTTCGAGATGGTCCGGAACATCTCAGATCACCTCGGCGGTGCCACCGGCCGCCTGGATCTTCTCCACGGCGGTCTTGGAGAAGCCGTGGGCCTTGACGGTCAGGTTTACCGTCAGCTCCCCCTGTCCGAGAATCTTGACTCCATCTTTTTTCCCCTTGACCAGTCCCACTTCCCGCAGGAGATCGAAAGTGACGACGGTTCCCGGTTCAAAGCGGTTCAGCTTTCCGACGTTGATCTCCGCCCAATTGCGCTTGAACGGCGCGTTGGTGAAGCCCCTCTTCGGCAACCGGCGGTACAGAGGGGTCTGTCCTCCCTCAAAACCCGGGCGCACGCCGCCGCCCGATCTCGCCTTCTGCCCCTTGGTGCCGCGTCCCGCCGTTTTTCCGTGACCGGATCCGATCCCCCGGCCAACGCGTTTCGGTGCCTTTCGGGACCCGGGCGCCGGCTTGAGCTCGTGCAATTTCACTCTCGCCACCTCCTTGCTTTCGGATTCCCCTTACTCGGACACTTCCTGAACCCGGACCAAATGATTCACCTTTTGCACCATGCCCCGGATAGTCGGGGTATCTTCGTGGACGACCGTCTGGCGAATTTTACGCAGTCCCAGGCTGCGCACGGTCGCCCGTTGATCTTCGGGGCGTCCGATCGTGCTGCGAACGAGTGTGATGGCCAGTTTCGCCACGGTTTCTCCCCCCTATCCCAAGATTTCCTGGAGGCTCTTCCCGCGCAATCTCGCCACTTCCTCCGGCCGCTTCAACCGTTTCAGGCCGTCCATGGTGGCGTTGACCATATTGAGCGGATTGTTCGAACCCAGGGATTTGGTCAAGATATCCTTCACCCCGGCCAGTTCCATGATGGCCCGCACCGGGCCGCCCGCGATCACGCCGGTACCGGGAGACGCCGGCTTGATCAACACTTTTCCCGCGCCAAAATGCCCGATGATCTCGTGCGGCACCGTGGTCCCCTTCAGCGGAACATAGATCAGATTCTTTTTCGCATCCTCGATACCCTTCCGGATGGCGTCCGGAACCTCTCCCGCTTTTCCGAGTCCCGCGCCGACCCAGCCGTTGCCGTCGCCGACGATCACCAAGGCGCTAAAGCTAAAGCGCCGTCCGCCCTTGACAACCTTGGCCACCCGGTTAATGGCCACGACTTTTTCCGTCAAATCCAACTGATTCGGATCAATGCGCATGCCATCCCCTCCTTCGCCTGCCGGATCAGAATTCGAGGCCGGCCTCACGCGCCGCCTCCGCCAGAGCCTTCACCCGTCCATGGTACAAATATCCGCCCCGATCAAAGACCACTTTCCGGATGCCCTTTTCCAAGGCCCGCTTGGCCACCAACTCGCCGACCTTCCGGGCGGCCTCCACATTGCCGCCGTATGCGATCTCGTTGCGCAACTCCCGATCGAGGGTCGAGGCCGCCACGTAGGTGTGCCCCTTCGTATCGTCGATGACTTGGGCATAGATGTGTTTGGCCGACCGGAAGACATTGAGCCGGGGACGTTCCGGGGTGCCGAACACCTTCTTGCGCACCCGCAAATGGCGGCGCCGGCGGGCTTCCTTCCGGTTCACCTTCGTCAACATGCACACAACCTCCCCTCACGCGGCACATCCGCCGCTCCGCTCATCACTTCTTGCCGGTCTTGCCGACCTTGCGGCGGATGACTTCATTCTCGTACTTGATTCCCTTGCCCTTGTACGGCTCGGGTTCCCGAATCCGGCGAATCGAGGCCGCCACCGTTCCGACCTTCTCTTTGTCGATGCCCCGGACCACCAGCTTGTTTGGAGCCGGCACGTCGATTTCGATCCCGGGATCGGGCACGATCTCCACCGGATGGGAAAATCCCACGGAAAGCGTGATTTTGTTCCCCGATTTTGCGGCACGGTAACCGACGCCCACCAACTCCAAGGACTTTTCGAATCCCTTCGTGACGCCTTCCACCATGTTGGCGATCACGCTCCGGGTGGTTCCGTGCAAGCTCTTGTGCAGCTTTTCATCGCTCGGCCGGATCACCTTAATCTGGTTGCCTTCTACCGTCACGGTCATATCTTTGTGAACCGTCCGCGTCAGCGTGCCCTTGGGCCCCTTCACGGTGACGGTTTGCCCCTCGACTTTCACCTCGACGCCACTCGGGATCTCAATGGGCTTTCTCCCAATCCGCGACATCCCCACTCACCTCCGTTCCCTCGCCGCTTCGTCACCAAACGTAACAGATCACTTCGCCGCCGACCCCGTTGCGCCGGGCTTCCTTGTCCGTCATAATCCCTTTGGACGTGGACAAGATGGCGATGCCCAGTCCCCCCAGGACCCTCGGAACCTCGTCCTTTTTGGCGTAGACCCTGCGACCGGGTTTGCTGATGCGCTTCAAACCCGTGATGACCCGTTCATTGTTCGGCCCGTACTTCAAGAACACCCGGATAATCCCCTGCTTGTTGTCCGGTATAAACTCGGCGTCGCGAATAAATCCTTCCTCTTTCAGGATGTTCGCGATTGCCCGCTTGACGTTGGACGCCGGGATCTCGACCTTTTCGTGGCCGACCAGGTTGGCATTCCGGATGCGCGTCAACATATCGGCGATCGGATCGGTCATCACCATCGCAATACCCTCCCTCCTGACACGGCTCAATTACCAACTGGCCTTCTTAACCCCGGGCAACTGACCTTTATAGGCCAATTGGCGGAAGCAGATCCGGCACACCCCGAATTTGCGCAAAACGGCGTGCGGCCGGCCGCACAGTTGGCAACGCGTATAGGCCCTCGTCTTAAACTTCGGCTTCCGCTGCGCCTTGACGATCAACGACTTTTTCGCCACTCGGCGCACCTCCCCCCTGTGCCATTGGATTAGCTCGCACGGAACGGCATTCCCAGTTGAGCCAGCAATTCCCGCGCCTCTTCGTCGGTTTCGGCGGTAGTGACGATCACCACTTCCAAACCCCGCACCTTGTCGATTTTATCGTAATCGATTTCCGGAAAGATCAATTGCTCCCGCAATCCGAGGCTGTAATTGCCCCGCCCGTCGAAAGACCGCGGAGAGACCCCCCGAAAATCCCGCACCCGCGGGAGGGCTACGTTGAACAATTTGTCGAGAAAATAATACATTCGCTCGCCGCGCAACGTAACCTTCGCCCCGATGGGCATGCCGGCCCGCAACTTAAAGCTGGCAATCGATTTGCGGGCCCGGGTGACCACCGGCCTCTGGCCGGCGATCAGGGTCAGGTCCTCGACGGCGGCATCGAGGGCCTTCGGGTTTTGAACCGCCTCTCCGAGGCCAATGTTGAGAACCACTTTTTCCACTTTGGGAACTTGCATGATGTTTTGGTAGCCGAATTTTTCCATTAAGGCCGGGACGACTTCCCGTTTGTACCGTTCCAATAGTCGGGCTGCCACTCGCACACCCTCCTTTCAACAGCCTACTTGTCGAGGATCTCGCCCGATTTCTTTGCATACCGGACCTTTGTCCCGTCGCTGAGAATCTTCATGCCGACGCGGGTGGGCTGTCCGGTTTTCGGATCGACGATCATCACGTTCGACACGTGCAGCGGTGCCTCTTTGGTGATGATGCCGCCCTGGGGATTGGCGGGATTCGGCCGGGTATGGCGCTTCACGAGGTTGACGCCTTCGACCAGAACCCGCTGCTCCTTCGGGTATGCCGCGAGGACCCGCCCTTTCTTCCCCTTGTCCTTACCGGCGATCACCACGACCAGGTCGCCTTTTTTGATCCGCATTTTGGCCTGAGCCATCCGATCCACCTCCTTCGCCGCGGGTTGCGAACCGCACTCACAGCACTTCAGGAGCCAAGGAGATGATTTTCATAAAATCGCGGTCCCGAAGCTCGCGCGCCACCGGCCCGAAAATGCGCGTACCCCGGGGGCTCTTGTCTTCGCGAATGATGACTGCGGCGTTTTCATCAAACCGGATATAGCTGCCGTCCGGGCGGCGAACCCCTCGCTTGGACCGAACGATCACCGCCTTGACGACATCGCCTTTTTTGACAACGCCTCCTGGCGTTGCACTTTTCACGGACGCCACGATGATGTCCCCGATGTTGGCCGTCTTCCGGTTGGAGCCGCCGAGGACCCGGAAGCACATAATCTCCTTGGCGCCGGAATTGTCCGCCACCACCAGTCTCGTTTGCGGTTGAATCACGACCGTCCCTCCTTTTTTTCAACTCCCCGACCCGTCAGAGCTCAGACGACTTCCGAGCGCTCGAGAATCTCGACGAGGCGCCACCGCTTTTCCTTCGACAGGGGGCGGGTCTCCATGATCTTCACCCGGTCGCCGATCCGAGCCTCGTTGTGTTCGTCGTGAGCTTTGAATTTTTTTGTCCGTTTCACGGTCTTGCCGTACAGGGGATGGGTGACCGTCGTCTCCACCGCGACGACGATCGTCTTGTCCATTTTGTCGCTCACCACAGTTCCGATGCGAACTTTCCGTTGCCCTCTGGTTTCGCTCACGCCGATCCTCCTTTCTGGGGTCCGCTCACCGGATGCCCAGTTCCCGTTCCCGCAAAATCGTCTTGGCCCGGGCGATGTCCTTTTTCACTTGCCGGATTCGCATGGGATTGTCCAGCTGGCCGGTCGCCAATTGAAATCTGAGGTTGAACAGTTCTTCCTTCAAGTCCTTGACTTTGTTCCGGATCTCCGCGTCGCTGAGGTTGCGAAAGTCTTTAGCCTTCATGGACCTCACCACCCACTTCGTCCCGTTTCACAAATTTCGTTTTGATCGGGAGCTTATGAGAAGCGAGCCGCATGGCTTCCCGAGCGACGTCTTCGGGTACTCCCGCCAATTCGAAAAGAATCCGGCCGGGTTTCACCACCGCCACCCACTGTTCCGGAGAACCTTTGCCTCCCCCCATCCGGGTTTCGGCGGGTTTCTTCGTCACCGGTTTGGCGGGAAAAATCTTGATCCAGACCTTTCCTCCGCGGCGGATGTGGCGGGTCATCGCGACACGGGCCGCTTCGATCTGCCGGTTGGTGATCCACGCCGGCTCCAACGCCTGCAGGCCGTATTCGCCGAAGACCACCTCGTTGCCGCCTTTGGACCGCCCCTTCAACCGGCCGCGGTGTTCCTTCCGGTGCTTGACGCGTTTGGGCATCAACATCCCTTATTGGCCCCCTTCCTCTCCGCTCTTCTTCTCTCCGCGGACCGGGAGGACTTCTCCGCGGTAGATCCAAACCTTCACACCGATCCGTCCGTATGTCGTATGAGCTTCCGCCAAAGCGTAATCGATGTCGGCCCGCAGGGTGTGCAGCGGCACCGTGCCTTCCGAATACCCTTCCGTCCGCGCGATTTCGGCTCCCGCCAAGCGTCCGGAGACCTGAATCTTCACGCCCTTGGCTCCCGCCCGCATGGTCCGCTGAATGGCCTGTTTCATGGCGCGGCGGAACGCCACCCGCCGCTCCAATTGTTGAGCTACGTTTTCCGCCACCAGCTTCGCCGACAATTCCGGTACTTTCACTTCGGCGATGTTGATGTGCACCCGCTTGTTCGTCATCTTGGTGAGCGCGTTGCGCAGGGCTTCCACTTCCGCTCCGCCCTTGCCGATGACCATGCCGGGCTTCGCCGTGTGAATGGTGACGTTGACCCGGTTTGCGGCCCGCTCGATTTCCACCGAGGCCACGGCGGCGTCCTTGAGGCGCTTGAAAATGTAGTCGCGGATTTGGACGTCCTCGAGCAACAGCTTGCTGTAGTCCTTCTTACCCGCGTACCATTTGGATTCCCAATCCCGGATAATGCCGATCCGCAACCCGACCGGACTCACCTTTTGCCCCATGCAGTTCTATCCCTCCTTCTTCTCGCTGACGACGACCGTGATGTGGCTGGTGCGCTTGTGGATCCGATACGCCTGCCCCCGCGCCCGGGGACGGAACCGCTTGAGCGTCGGCCCCTGATCGACGTAAATCTTACTGATGTACAGACGGTCCGTATTCATCTTGTAGTTGTGCTCCGCGTTGGCCACCGCCGAGCGGAGAACCTTTTCCACGACGGGGGAGGCCGCCTTCGGCGTGTACCGCAAAATCGCCAGGGCTTCCCCCACCGACTTGCCGCGAATCAGGTCCACCACCAGCCGGACCTTGCGCGGCGCGATGCGTACGTACCGAGCCACGGCTCGGGCTTCCATCTCGTCCCCTCCTTCCACCGCTGGCCGTCACCGGCTGCGGGAGGATTTTTCGTCTCCGGCGTGCCCCCGGAAGGTTCGCGTCGGAGCGAATTCACCCAACTTGTGGCCGACCATGTCTTCCGTGATGTAAACGGGCACGTGCTTCCGACCGTCGTGCACCGCGATGGTGTGTCCGACGAACTGGGGAAAAATGGTCGAACGCCGCGACCACGTTTTGATGACCTTCTTCTCGCCCTTCGCATTCATCTCTTCGATCTTCTTCAACAGGTGGGCGTCGCAGAAGGGACCCTTTTTCAGAGACCGCCCCATCTCCAACAGCCTCCTTTCTTACCCGCCCGGGGTTGTTATTTCTTGCGAGGCCGCACAATAAATTTATCGCTCGGCTTGTTCTTTTTGCGGGTTTTCTTACCCAGCGTCGGTTTGCCCCACGGCGTCACCGGAGCTTTCCGGCCGATCGGAGACCGCCCTTCGCCGCCTCCGTGCGGGTGGTCTACCGGGTTCATCACCACGCCCCGGACCGCCGGACGGCGTCCTTTCCACCGAGAGCGACCCGCTTTTCCGAGGGTGATGTTTTCGTGGTCGAGGTTGCCGACCTGACCGATGGTGGCCCGGCATTCCAAACGGATGAGGCGCACTTCCCCCGACGCCAGGCGCACGTGCGCGTAATTTCCTTCCTTCGCCAGCAACTGGGCTTCCGCACCGGCGGCCCGCACCAGCTGCCCTCCGGCTCCCGGCTTCAGTTCGATGTTGTGGATGATCGTACCCACCGGAATATTGGCGAGGGGAAGGGCGTTTCCGACCTTGATGTCCGCGTCCGGCCCGGAATACACCACATCGCCCACCGACAGGCCGTGGGGCGCCAGGATGTAGCGCTTCTCTCCGTCGGCATAGTGGATCAACGCAATATAGGCCGACCGGTTCGGATCGTATTCAATCGTGGCAACGCGCCCTGGTATTCCGTCTTTGTCCCGTTTGAAGTCGATGATGCGGTATTTCCGCTTGTTTCCGCCGCCCCGGTGGCGGACGGTAATCCGTCCCTGATTGTTGCGGCCCGCGTGCTTTTTCAGCGGCACCACCAGCGAAGGTTCCGGCTCCGTGGCCGTGATCTCTTCGAAGGTCGGCACCGTCACGAAACGCCGCCCGGGCGACGTCGGTTTAAACTTCTTGATGCCCACCGGCCGTTCCCTCCTTTGTCGTCCAAGCGTCCAGCGCCCTTTCAGGCGCCCTCAAAAATCTTGATCTCCTTCGAATCCTCGGTTAGGGTCACGATCGCTTTTTTGCGCGACGCCGTATATCCGCTGTAGCGGCCGTACCGCTTCTTCTTGCCCGGCACCCGGATCGTGTTGACCTTGGCGACCTTCACGCCGAAAATCTCCTCCACGGCCTTTTTGATCTCGACTTTGTTCGCCCGCGGATCGACGAAGAAGGTATACTTGCGCTGCTCCATTTGGTCGGTGCTCTCTTCGCTGATCACCGGCCGCAGGATGATGTCGTACGGGTTTTTCACTTCGCGAACACCTCCTCGATCCGCGCCACCGCGTTTTTCGTCACAACGAGGTGGTCATGATGCAACAGATCGACCACGTTGATATCCGTGGCGGGGAGGTACTTCACTCCGGGGATGTTGCGGGACGACAGGTACACCGTCTGGTTCTGACCTTCTCCGACGACGAGCGCTTTGCCCGGAACCTTGAGATTGGCGAGAATGCGCACCATCTCTTTGGTCTTGGGCGCCTCCAGCTGAAGGTCCTCCAGAACGATCAGCGTTCCTTCCTGCACTTTGGAAGTCAGGGCCCCCCGGATCGCCAGCCGCCGTATTTTTTTCGGAAGACGAATGGAATAATCCCGCGGTTGCGGCCCGAACACCGTGCCGCCGCCGACCCACTGCGGCGCCCGGATACTGCCCTGCCGGGCTCGCCCGGTTCCCTTCTGACGCCACGGTTTCCGGCCGCCGCCCCTCACCTTCGCCCGGTTCTTCGTAGCGTGGGTCCCCTGCCGCGCGTTGGCCAGTTGAGCCACCACCGCCTGATGCAGGACGGCCGAATTCACCGGCGCCCCGAAGACCCGCTCCGAAAGCTCGATCTCGCCGACCTGCTCGCCCGCTGTGTTGTACACGGCTACTTTCGGCATGGAGCATCCTCCTTTCTTCCCAGCATTACCGGGCTGTCGCCTTTACGGCGGACCGCACCGTGACAAAACCGTTTCTCGGACCGGGAACGGCCCCCTTGACCAAAAGGAGATTCCGCTCGGGGTCGACCTTTACCACTTCGAGGTTTTGAACGGTCACCCGTTCGCCGCCCATGCGCCCCGGAAGAGTTTGCCCTTTGAACACCCGGTTCGGCGCGATGGAACCCAGAGAACCCGGTCCCCGGTGGTATTTCGAACCGTGAGCCATGGGGCCGCGCGACTGGTTATGCCGCTTGATCGCGCCGGCGAAGCCCTTTCCCTTGGAAATGCCCGTCACGTCCACCAGCTCGCCCGGGGCAAAGACGTCGGCCTTCAATTCCTGCCCTACTTCGTATTGATCGAGGTCCACGTTGCGGATTTCCCGAATATACCGCTTGGGAGTCGTTCCGGCCTTCGCCGCGTGTCCCTTCTCCGGCCGGTTGGCCCGGTTGGGCTTCTTTTCCCCGAATCCCAGCTGCACCGCGACGTAGCCGTCCGTCTCCACGGTCTTTTTCTGAAGGACGACGCAGGGACCGGCCTCGATGACCGTGACCGGGATCACCCGGCCGTCTTCGGCGAAAACCTGCGTCATCCCGAGTTTTCGACCCAAAATGCCCTTCATGTCGCCACCTCCTCGACAATCGCCGAAATTCGCCTACAATTTGATTTCGATGTCCACCCCCGACGGCAAGTCGAGCCGCATCAGGGCGTCCACCGTCTGGGGCGTCGGATTCAGAATGTCGATCAGACGCTTATGGGTCCGCATTTCGAACTGTTCCCGCGAATCCTTGTATTTGTGCGGAGCCCGCAAGATGGTGATGACGGACCGGTCGGTCGGCAAGGGCACAGGGCCCGATACGCTCGCCCCGGACCGCTTGGCCGTCTCCACGATCTTTTCGGCCGATTGATCGAGGATGCGGTGGTCGAACGCCTTCAGCCGGATCCGGATCTTTTGTTTCGCCATATGAATGTCCCTCCTTCGTCGCCCAATGTCTGGACCTACTCCGCAAAAATTCCCCGAGTGGTGCCCATATGGCCAGGCACTTCGGCAACCTTTTGCATCATCGCAGCTAATGACCAACAGTCGAAATTATACTATAAGGAATCCAGGAAACTCAAGGAGAAACCGCCGGGCGCCGCCTTCCCGATCCGGATCCCGGGTTACAGGAAAAAGTCGGGCCCGAAGGCCCGACTGGATTCCCCGACCCAACGGTTATTTCAAAATCGCCGTCACGACACCGGCGCCCACCGTGCGACCGCCTTCCCGAATCGCGAAGCGGGTTCCTTCCTCGAGGGCGATCTGGCTGATCAGCTCAACCTCCATGGTAACGTTGTCGCCGGGCATCACCATCTCCGTCCCTTCGGGCAGTTTGACGACCCCGGTGACGTCGGTGGTGCGGAAGTAAAACTGCGGACGATAACCATTGAAGAACGGGGTGTGCCGTCCGCCTTCTTCCTTGGTCAACACATAGACCTCCGCCCGGAAGCTGGTATGCGGTTTGATCGAGCCCGGTTTCACCAGAACCTGACCGCGTTCCACTTCCTTGCGGTCGACACCGCGGAGCAAAACGCCGATGTTGTCGCCCGCCACCGCTTCATCCAGCAGTTTGCGGAACATCTCGACGCCGGTGACGACCGTCTTCTTCGGTTCATCCCGCAGCCCGACGATCTCCACCTCGTCGCCGACCTTCACCGTCCCGCGTTCCACACGGCCGGTCGCCACCGTTCCGCGCCCGGTGATGGTGAAGACGTCTTCCACCGGCATCAGGAACGGCTTGTCGATTTCCCGCTGCGGAGTGGGGATGTATTCGTCGACGGCCTTCATGAGTTCTTCGATTTTTTCCGCCCAGGGACCGTTGGGATCTTCCAGGGCTTTGAGCGCCGACCCGCGAATCACCGGCACTTCATCGCCCGGGAATTCGTATTCGTTCAACAGATCCCGGACCTCCATTTCTACGAGATCGAGCAGCTCTTCGTCGTCCACCATGTCGCACTTGTTCAAAAATACGACGATGTACGGCACGCCCACCTGGCGGGAAAGCAGGATGTGTTCCCGGGTTTGGGGCATCGGGCCGTCCGCTGCGGATACAACCAGGATCGCGCCGTCCATCTGAGCCGCCCCGGTGATCATGTTCTTCACATAGTCGGCGTGGCCGGGGCAGTCGACGTGGGCGTAGTGGCGATTTTCGGTTTCATATTCGACGTGGGCGGTGTTGATGGTGATCCCGCGCTCCCGCTCTTCCGGCGCCTTGTCAATCTCGTCGTACCGGGTCGCCTGAGCGCGCCCGTATTTCGCCAAAACCGTGGTGATGGCCGCCGTCAGGGTCGTCTTCCCGTGGTCGACGTGGCCGATCGTCCCGATGTTGACGTGCGGTTTGGTACGCTCAAACTTTTGTTTCGCCATGGTTCTCCACTCCTCCTAACTGAATGGTCATGCGCCTTTCGATTTAGCGATGATCTCTTCGGCAATGGACTTGGGCACCTCTTCGTACGCGTAGAATTCCATCGAATAGGTGCCCCGGCCCTGGGTTCTGGAGCGCAGGTTCGTCGCGTAGCCGAACATCTCGGCCAGCGGCACGTACGCGCGGATCACCTGGGCGCCCGCGCGGGATTCCATCCCCTCGATGCGACCCCGCCGGGAGTTGATGTCTCCCATGATGTCGCCCATGTACTCTTCGGGAACGACCACTTCCACCTTCATGATCGGCTCGAGCAGGTACGGATCCGCCTGGGCAGCTCCGGATTTCAAAGCCATTGAACCCGCGATCTTAAAAGCCATTTCCGAAGAGTCGACGTCGTGATAGGACCCGTCCACCAGGGTCGCCTTCAGGTCGATCAGCGGATACCCGGCCACAACGCCGTTTTGCATCGCCTCTTGGATGCCCGCGTCCACGGCCGGAACGTATTCCTTCGGGACCACACCGCCGACGATTTTGTTTTCAAAGACATATCCCTGACCCCGTTCAAGGGGCTCCAGCTCCAGCCACACATGGCCGTATTGCCCGCGACCGCCGGTTTGCCGGATAAACTTGCCCTCGACCTTGACTTTCTTGCGAATGGTCTCCTTGTAGGCCACCTGGGGTTTGCCCACGTTGGCCTCGACCTTGAACTCCCGCTGCAGGCGATCGACGATGATCTCCAAGTGCAGCTCGCCCATCCCGGCGATGATCGTCTGCCCGGTTTCCTGGTCGGTATAGGTCCGGAATGTCGGATCTTCCTCCGTCAGCTTCTGGAGGGCGATGCCCATCTTGTCCTGATCGGCTTTTGTCTTCGGCTCGATGGCCACCGAGATGACGGGTTCCGGGAACTCCATCGATTCGAGGATGACGATGTTCTTTTCGTCGCAGAGGGTGTCGCCTGTGGTGGTGTCCTTCAGTCCCACCGCCGCAGCGATATCTCCGGCGTACACCGCGTCGATTTCTTCCCGGTGGTTGGCGTGCATCCGGACGATCCGCCCGATCCGTTCCCGTTTGTTTTTCGTGGAGTTCAGGACGTACGACCCCGCCGTCAGCGTACCGGAGTACACCCGGAAGAACGCCAGTTTTCCGACGTATGGGTCGCTCATGATTTTGAACGCAAGTGCTGCGAAAGGCTCATCGTCGCTGGAACGGCGTTCGACTTCCTGGCCGTCCGGCGTCGTCCCCCGCACGGGCGGAATGTCCACGGGCGACGGCAGGAAATCCACAATCGCGTCCAACAACAACTGAACCCCTTTGTTCCGGTACGAGGACCCGCACAAAACGGGCACGATCTGGCCGCTGATGGTACCCTTCCGGAGGGCGGCTTTAATCTCCTCCGCCGTGATTTCTTCCCCTTCGAGGTACTTCACCATCAGATCCTCGTCGACTTCGGCCACCGCCTCAAGAAGCGACTGCCGGTATTCTTCAGCCCGTTCACGGTAATCCGGCGGGATTTCCCTCGCCTCGCTCTTGGTGCCCAAGTCGTCGAGGTAATAGAAGGCTTGCATCGAAACCAGGTCGATGACGCCCTCGAAGGTATCTTCCGACCCGAGGGGCAATTGAATGGGAACGGCGTTGGCCCGCAGGCGGTCCCTCATTTGGCCGACGGCCCGATAAAAGTCCG
Source organism: Alicyclobacillaceae bacterium (assembly GCA_029961045.1). Lineage (GTDB taxonomy): Bacteria > Bacillota > Bacilli > Kyrpidiales > Kyrpidiaceae > JASBVN01. The sequence goes on from JASBVN010000018.1 coordinate 36,618, forward strand.
CCCCGACAATGTCCATCTTGTTGACATAGGCGATCCGGGGCACGCGGTATTTGTCCGCTTGGCGCCACACCGTCTCCGACTGGGGTTCTACCCCGCCCTTGGCACAAAAGACGCCGACGGCGCCATCGAGCACCCGCAGCGACCGCTCCACCTCGACGGTAAAGTCCACGTGGCCGGGCGTGTCGATAATGTTGATGCGATGGCCTTTCCACTGGCACGTAGTGGCCGCCGAAGTGATCGTGATCCCGCGCTCTTGCTCTTGGACCATCCAGTCCATCGTGGCGGCCCCTTCATGCACTTCGCCGATCTTGTGAACCCGGCCGGTGTAGAACAGAATCCGTTCGGTCGTCGTCGTCTTGCCGGCGTCGATATGGGCCATGATCCCGATGTTTCGCGTCTTTTCCAAGGGGAATTCTCTTGCCACGCCGTTTTCCCCCTTTCCAGAGAATGTCCGACCTCGCCCCGCCGGGAGGAGGGGCGCCGGACGGTCGGGATTCACCACCGGTAATGGGCGAAGGCTTTATTGGCTTCGGCCATTCGGTGGGTATCCTCTTTCTTCTTGACCGCACCGCCGGTATTGTTGGCGGCGTCCATTATCTCCTGAGCCAGTCGCTCCTGCATGGACTTTTCGTTCCGCTCCCGGGCATACGTCACGAGCCAGCGCAACCCAAGGGTGATCCTCCGCTCCGGCCGCACTTCCACCGGGACCTGGTAGTTCGCGCCGCCCACCCGCCGGGCCTTGACCTCCAACACCGGCATCGTATTCTTCAGCGCTTGTTCGAAGACTTCCAGCGGGTCGCGACCGGTCCGCTCCCGAATGATGTCGAAGGCGCCGTAGACGATCCGCTGAGCGAGGCCCTTCTTGCCGTCGAGCATGACTTTATTGATCAGCCGGGCCACCAGTTTGCTGTCGTAAATCGGGTCCGGCATGATATCCCTCGGGGGAACGGGACCTTTTCTCGGCATATCCCTACCTCCTTTCTCACGGCTTTTCCTGACGGGCAAAAGTCCCTCCGGTCCGCCTTCCTACAACGCCTTACTTCTGTTTCCAGCGCCTTACTTCTGTTTCGGACGCTTGGCTCCGTATTTCGAACGTCCCTGCATACGGTCCTTCACTCCCGCCGCATCAAGGGTGCCGCGGACAATATGATAGCGCACGCCCGGAAGATCCTTCACGCGGCCGCCCCGCACCAGCACCACCGAGTGCTCCTGGAGGTTGTGGCCGATGCCGGGAATGTAGGCGGTGACTTCGATTCCGTTCGTCAGCCGCACGCGGGCGTACTTCCGCAGCGCGGAGTTCGGCTTCTTCGGCGTCATCGTCCCCACACGGGTACAGACGCCCCTCTTTTGCGGCGAAGGTAGATCGATCTCTTCTTTCGTGAAGGTGTTGTACCCCTTTTGCAGAGCGGGCGCGGTCGACTTTTTCTGAACCGCTTTACGCCCCCGGCGCACCAATTGATTGATGGTCGGCATGCCGACACCTCCTTCCCAACTCAAGTCCACAGGCCCGGGTGAATCCTCCGCATCCGGTCGACGGCCGGGGACGCACCGCCGAGGGGCCCGGCGTGAGGGCAAGCGCCCTTTCCGCCGCCCTCACGGACCGTCCTCGAGCAGGGCAGCCACCGCGGCGCCCACGTCGATGCCACACGCTTTTCCGAGCCGCCTCATGGAATCGACCCACGTGATCGGAACCCGGTTCTGCTCGCACAGGTCGATCACTCGGGACACGACATGCCGGTCCGCATCCTTGGCCACATAGACTTCCAGCGGCATCTTCTGTTCCAAGGCTTTTATCGTCTGATTGGTGCCAATTACGACCTTTCTGGCGCGCCGAATCCTGTCGTACGGCATCCAACCATCCTCCTTAGACACCGGCCGTGGACACACTCAGTTATATTAACACCGCGCCGGAATCGGTGTCAACTTGAGGCCGTTTAAGGTTCCGTAACGGTTTCCGCCTCGTCTTCCGCCGGCAGAACGTCCCCGGAACCCTCCCCCGCCTCTGCCGGCGGCGCCTCTTCTTCCAGTTTCAGATTCCGGTAACGGGCCATTCCCGTACCGGCCGGCACCAGCTTGCCGATGATCACGTTTTCTTTCAAGCCGAGCAGCCGGTCCACCTTTCCCTTGATGGCCGCGTCCGTCAACACCCGCGTCGTCTCCTGGAACGAGGCCGCCGACAGGAACGAATCGGTCTCGAGGGAAGCCTTCGTGATCCCCAACAGGGCCGGCCGGGCAATCGCCGGTTCTTTCCCCGCGGCAAAAGCCTGCCGGTTCGCCTCTTCATAGTCCCGCAGATCGACGTAGGTTCCCGGCAGCAGATCGGTGTCCCCGCTGTCGACGATCCGCACTTTTCGAAGCATCTGGCGGATCATGACTTCAATGTGCTTGTCGTTGATGTCCACCCCCTGCAACCGGTACACCCGCTGGACTTCCCGGAGCAGGTAGTTCTGAACCCCTTTGAGGCCCTTGACGCGGAGCATGTCTTTCGGATCGACGGAGCCCTCGATCAGCTCGTCTCCGGCTTCCACCTTTTGACCGACGCTCACCCGGATCCGGGAACCGTAGGGAACGGCGTACACCTTTGTCTCCGTTTCCCCCGCGACCTCGATTTCGCGTTTGTCCTTGCCGTCCCGGATGTCGGTCACCGTGCCGTCGATTTCGCTGATGATGGCCTGTCCCTTGGGATTCCGGGCTTCAAACAGTTCCTGGACGCGGGGCAGACCTTGCGTGATGTCGTCCCCCGCTACCCCGCCGGTGTGGAAGGTCCGCATCGTCAATTGGGTCCCCGGCTCGCCGATGGACTGGGCCGCGATGATCCCCACGGCCTCGCCGATTTCTACCATTTTACCGGTGGCGAGATTCCGCCCATAACACTTGATGCAAACGCCGTGGCGCGTCCGGCAGGTGAGAACGGTGCGGATGACTACCTTCTGAATGCCCGCCTCCACGATGGCCCGGGCTTTGTCTTCGTCGATCAATTCGTTCCGGCGCACAATGATTTCGCCGGTCTCCGGATGCCGGACATTCTGGAAGGCCACGCGGCCGTTGATCCGGTCGAACAGATCCTCGATCACTTCCCGTCCGTCCCGGATCTCGTCCACCTCAAACCCTTTGTCCGTTCCGCAGTCCTCCTCCCGCACGATGACATCCTGCGCCACGTCCACCAGCCTGCGGGTCAGATAACCCGAGTCGGCGGTGCGCAACGCGGTGTCCGCGAGTCCCTTCCGCGCGCCGTGGGTAGAGATGAAATACTCGAGAACCGTCAACCCCTCACGGAAATTCGACTTGATGGGCAATTCGATGATGCGCCCGGAGGGATTGGCCATCAAACCGCGCATCCCGGCGAGCTGAGTGATTTGCGAAACGTTACCCCGCGCCCCGGAGTTGGCCATCATGTAAATGGGATTAAACCGGTCGAGGGATTTTTTCATCAATACCTCGGTGAGGTCGTCCTTCGCCTTCGTCCAAATGGAGATGACCCGGTCGTACCGTTCCTCTTCGGTAATTAACCCGCGGCGGTATTGGGCCTGAACCGTTTGGACCTTCTTTTCCGCCTCTTCCAGGATCGCTTCTTTCTCCTCCGGAATAATGATGTCCGCCACGGAAATGGTGATGCCCGCCTTCGTCGAATAGCGGAATCCCAAGGTCTTGATCCGGTCCAGAATCACCGCCGTCTCCGTCGTGCCGTACTTCCGGAAACATTCGGCGATGATCGCCCCGAGGAACGATTTGACCACCGCTTCACTGGGCGGCAATTCCCGGATGCGCTCCCGGACGTCAACCCCCTTTTCGAAAATGAAGTAACGGTCCGGAATCCCTTTCAGGAGATTCTCCTTATTGCCCGTGTTGATGTACGGAAAGTCGGGCGGGAAAATTTCATTGAAAATCAGTTTGCCGACGGTGGTCATCAACAGGGCCTTTTGCTGGGCCTCGGTGAACGAGGTCTTATTCAGGGACGCCGCAGGGACGGCGATCCGGCTCTGGAGGGTCACCACCCCCTGCTCGTAGGCGGCGATGGCCTCGTTCGGGCTCGAGAAGACCCGCCCTTCCCCGGGGGCTCCGGGCTTCTCGATGGTCAGGTAATAGCTGCCCAAGACCATGTCCTGGGTCGGCGTGACCACCGGTTTCCCGTCTTTCGGATTCAAAATGTTGTGGGCCGCCAGCATCAAGATCCGGGCCTCCGCCTGAGCCTCCGCCGACAACGGCACGTGCACCGCCATTTGGTCGCCGTCGAAGTCGGCGTTGTACGCCGTACACACGAGAGGATGGAGCTTGATCGCCCTGCCCTCGACGAGGACCGGTTCAAAGGCCTGAATGCCCAAACGGTGCAGAGTCGGCGCCCGGTTGAGCAGCACCGGGTGCTCTTTGATCACGTCCTCGAGGACGTCCCAGACCTCCGGAGACACCCGTTCGACCTTCCGCTTCGCGCTCTTGATGTTGTGGGCCAGCCCCTTGTTCACCAATTCCTTCATCACGAAGGGTTTGAACAATTCCAGGGCCATTTCCTTGGGAAGGCCGCACTGGTACATCTTGAGTTCCGGGCCCACCACGATGACCGAACGTCCGGAGTAGTCCACCCGTTTTCCGAGAAGGTTCTGCCGGAATCGCCCCTGCTTGCCCTTGAGCATGTGGGACAGGGACTTCAGGGGCCGGTTGCCCGGTCCGGTGACGGGCCGGCCCCTTCGCCCGTTGTCGATCAGGGCATCCACGGCCTCCTGCAGCATCCGCTTCTCATTCTGGACGATGATGTCCGGCGCACCGAGATCCAACAACCGCTTCAGCCGGTTGTTGCGGTTGATGACCCGCCGGTAGAGGTCGTTGAGATCCGAGGTGGCAAACCGTCCCCCGTCCAACTGCACCATCGGACGCAGTTCGGGCGGAATGACCGGAAGTACGTCGAGGATCATCCACTCGGGCCGGTTACCCGATTGGCGGAACGCCTCGATGACCTCCAGCCGTTTGATGGCCCGGTTCCGCCGCTGCCCCTGGGCGGTTTTCAGTTCTTCTTTGAGCTGTTCCGCCTCTTTGTCGAGGTCGATCTCTTGCAGGAGTTTTTTGATCGCCTCCGCTCCCATCCCCGCCTCGAAGGCGTAGCCGTACTTTTCCCGGTAGCTGCGGTATTCTTTTTCCGACAGCAGCTGCTTTTTTTCCAGCGGGGTGTCCCCGGGATCCGTCACCACGTACGAGGCGAAGTAAATCACCTCTTCCAGCGCCCGGGGCGACATATCCAGGACCAAACCCATCCGGCTCGGGATCCCCTTGAAATACCAGATGTGAGAAACCGGGGCCGCCAGTTCAATATGGCCCATGCGCTCCCGGCGGACTTTGGCCCGGGTCACCTCGACCCCGCAGCGGTCGCACACCACGCCCTTGTACCGCACGCGCTTGTACTTGCCGCAATGGCATTCCCAGTCCCGAGTGGGACCGAAAATCTTTTCGCAGAACAGGCCTTCCTTCTCGGGCTTCAGGGTTCGGTAGTTGATCGTTTCGGGCTTTTTGACTTCGCCATGGGACCAGGAACGAATCTTCTCCGGTGACGCCAGACCGATCTTCATGAATTCGAAGTTGTTGACGTCCAACAAGGGGCGCTCCTCCCTTTCCGCTGGGCTTCTCCCGTTAGTCCTCCACGGCTTCTCGCGTCTCGAGGTTCAGGTGCAGTTTGTCTTCCTCCTCGTCGTCCGAATCCCGCATGACGATCTCCTGTTCGTCTTCCGAGAGGATCTTCACGTCCATGGCCAAACTCTGCAATTCCTTGATCAACACTTTAAACGATTCGGGAACGCCGGGTTCGGGGACATTCTCCCCTTTGACGATCGCTTCGTAGGTCTTGACCCGGCCGACTACGTCGTCCGATTTCACCGTCAGAATCTCCTGCAACGTGTAGGCGGCTCCGTACGCCTCCAGGGCCCAGACCTCCATTTCCCCGAACCGCTGGCCGCCGAATTGCGCCTTTCCTCCGAGGGGCTGCTGCGTCACCAACGAATAGGGGCCGGTGGACCGGGCATGGATTTTGTCGTCCACCAAGTGAGCCAGTTTCAACATGTACACGTACCCGACGGTCACCCGGTTGTCGAACGGCTCTCCGGTGCGCCCGTCGTACAAAATCGTCTTTCCGTCCCGGGCCAAGCCCGCCTCTTCGAGCGCTTCGAATATGTCGTGTTCGTTGGCGCCGTCGAAAACCGGAGTCGCCATGTGCAGGCCGGTCACCTTCGCGACCATCCCAAGGTGGGTCTCCAGCACCTGCCCGATGTTCATCCGGGAAGGAACGCCGAGGGGATTGAGCACAATCTCCACCGGCGTGCCGTCCGGCAAAAAGGGCATGTCTTCCTCCGGCAGGATGCGCGCGATGACGCCCTTGTTTCCATGGCGCCCCGCCATTTTGTCCCCTTCGGAAATTTTGCGTTTTTGAGCGATGTAGACCCGGACCAACTGGTTTACGCCGGGGGGCAGTTCATCGCCGTTTTCGCGCGTGAACACCTTCACGTCGACGACAATCCCCGCGCCGCCGTGGGGCACCCTCAGCGACGTATCCCGCACCTCCCGGGCCTTTTCGCCGAAAATGGCGTGCAAAAGCCGCTCCTCCGCAGTCAGTTCGGTCATGCCCTTGGGCGTCACTTTGCCCACCAGGATGTCGCCGGCATAAATTTCGGCCCCGACCCGGATAATGCCCCGTTCATCCAAGTGGCGCAAAGCGTCCTCGCCCACGTTGGGAATGTCCCGAGTGATCTCTTCGGGGCCGAGCTTCGTGTCCCGGGCTTCACACTCGTATTCTTCGATGTGAATGGAGGTGTACACATCTTCCTTGACCAATTTTTCGCTGAGCAAAATGGCGTCTTCGTAGTTGTATCCTTCCCACGTCATGAAAGCCACGAGAACGTTCCGGCCCAACGCCAGCTCGCCCTGGTCGGTGGCGGGTCCATCGGCGATGATGTCGCCCGCTTTGACAATGTCTCCCTTCCGGACAATCGGTTTCTGGTTGATACAAGTTCCCTGGTTGGAGCGCACAAATTTGAGAAGTTTATATTTGTCCAGGTCGCCGGAAACGATGCGCCCGTCGACTTCCTCTTGAACCCGGATCCAGATCTCGCTGGCCGTCACCCGCTCGACGACGCCGCCCCGCTTGGCGACGACACAGACGCCGGAATCTTTGGCGGCCTTGTGCTCCATGCCCGTGCCGACAAAGGGCGCCTCGGTCACCAACAGGGGCACCGCCTGACGCTGCATGTTCGAACCCATCAAGGCCCGGTTGGCGTCGTCGTTTTCCAAAAATGGGATCAACGCCGTGGCCACCGACACGACCTGTTTGGGCGAAACATCCATGTAATCGATGCGCGACCGCGGAAAAAGGCCGATTTCTTCCTTGTACCGCGCGATCACCTGTTCGTGTTTGAAACGCCCCGTCTCATCCAGTTCGGCGTTCGCCTGGGCAATGACGTAATTGTCTTCTTCGTCGGCCGTCAGATAATGAATTTCGTTCGTTACCACCCCGGTATCCGGGTCCACCCGCCGGTAAGGGGTTTCAATGAACCCGTACTCGTTGATGCGGGCATACGTGGACAGGGAGTTGATCAAGCCGATGTTCGGCCCTTCCGGGGTCTCAATCGGACACATCCGGCCGTAATGGGAGTGGTGAACGTCCCGCACCTCGAAACCGGCCCGTTCCCGGGTCAGCCCTCCCGGTCCCAGGGCGGACAGACGGCGTTTGTGGGTCAATTCCGCCAGAGGGTTCGTCTGGTCCATGAACTGCGACAATTGACTCGATCCGAAAAACTCTTTGATGGCCGCGATGACCGGCCGGATGTTGATCAACGCCTGCGGCGTGATGGCGTTGGCGTCCTGAATGGACATCCTCTCCCGAACCACCCGCTCCATGCGAGACAGGCCGATCCGGAATTGGTTTTGCAACAATTCGCCCACCGAGCGCAGGCGGCGATTGCCCAAGTGGTCGATGTCGTCGACGTCCCCCACGCCGTGCAGCAAATTGATGAAATAGTTGATGGACGCGATGATGTCGGCGGGGGTCAAGTACTTGACGGACTTGTCGACCATGCCGTTGCCGATGACCTTGATGATACGCCCCTCTTCCAGGGGGCTGTAAATTTTCACTTCTTGGACCCGGATGACGTCGCCATCCACCACCCCGGAGGATTTGCGGTACTCCACCATGTTCATGCCCGCTTCAATAGCCGGCACGATTTTGTCCAGGGTCCGGCGGTCCAGAACCTGGCCCTCCCGGGCGAGCACTTGGCCTGTGCGGGGATCCGTGAGGTCCTCCGCCAGCCGTTGGTTCAGGAGCCGGTTCTTGAGATGCAGTTTCTTGTTGATTTTATACCGCCCTACGTTCGCCAGGTCGTAGCGCTTCGGATCGAAAAACCGGGACGCCAACAGCGCCCGGGCGTTCTCCAAAGTCGGCGGTTCCCCAGGCCGCAGGCGGTCGTAAATCTCCAGCAGCGCCTTTTCCACGCTGTCGGTGTTGTCTTTGTCGAGGGTGTTGCGCAGGTATTCGTCTTCGCCGAGCAGTTGAAGGATATCGGCGTCGGTGGCGAATCCCAGAGCCCGCAACAGCACCGTCACCGGGATTTTGCGGGTCCGGTCGATTCGGGCGTAAAGCACGTCTTTCGTGTCCGCCTCCAGTTCCAACCACGCCCCCCGGTTGGGAATCACCGTCGCCCCGTAGGTGCGTTTGCCGTTCTTGTCCGCCTTCGCACTGAAGTAGACGCTCGGCGAGCGCACCAATTGGCTGACGATGACCCGCTCGGCTCCGTTGATGATAAAGGTGCCCGTCTCGGTCATCAGGGGGAAATCGCCCATAAAGACTTCTTGTTCTTTTACTTCCCCCGTCTCTCGATTGATCAGCCGCACTTTGACCCGGAGCGGCGCGGCATAGGTCACGTCGCGCTCCTTGGCTTCCTCGACGGAATACTTCGGTTCTCCCAAGGTGTAGTCGACGAATTCCAGCACCAAGTTCCCGGTGAAGTCGGTGATCGGCGAAATGTCTTGAAACATTTCGCGCAGCCCTTCTTCCAGAAACCACCGGTAGGAATTCTGCTGGATCTCGATGAGATTCGGCAAACTCAGAACCTCTTCAATCCGCGCGAAGGACCATCGTTTGCGACGTCCGTAATCAACCAACTGCCCGCGCAATGCCGTCACCCCTCACACCTTGTCGTGGCCTCCGCCGCCAATCCGGCGAAACGATCCCCAAAAACAAAAAATGGGTCGAAGTATAGGCGCGCCGCTTTTGATCCATCGTCCCGGTTGGTCATGATTTCCATTATCCAATAGCGTTTTCCAATTCTTGAAGAAAATATGCGAAGGTGTTGGAGAAGATCCTAGTCCGCATTGTATAAAGATATCACAAGACAACAACCTAGTCAACGGTGGAACAATACACGCGAAACCCCGCTCCCCGCGCCACATCTTCAACCGCCGAGAACCGGCGCTCCAATTCCCGTTTGAAACTGTCCGCCCCTTGCTTCTTTTGCACGACAGCCCAGAACTGCCCCCCCGGCCGCAGGTGACGAGCGGCCTCTTCCACCAACCGGTACACGACCTTTTTCCCGGCTCGGACCGGCGGATTCGTCAGGATCCGGTCGAACATCCTCCCCTCCAGGCATTCGAACCCGTCGCTGAGCAACACTTCGACGCGGTGGAGGCGAAGGCGCCGCGCGTTCTCCTTGGCCAGCTCCACCGCTCGCTCGTTGACGTCGGTCATGACCACCCGCAGGCGGGGGCGGAGCAGCGCTGCCGCAATGCCGATCGGGCCGTATCCGCACCCCAGGTCGAGCACATCCCCCTCTTCGGGGAGGTCCATCGCCTCGATCAGCAAGCGCGTCCCGTAATCGAGCCGGTTTCGGGAAAACACTCCGGCGTCGGTCATCAACGACACGTCGAGCCCCCGGACCCGCATGGCGATGGCGCGCCTCGCCGAAACCGCCTTCGGCCGGGAAGAAAAGTAATGATCCGCCACTCCCGTCACCCCCGGAGATCGTGAAAAAACGGTCCTGCCCGGCAGCATTCGGCTCCGGGCAGGACGAATCGGCACCGGGACATCACTTGATTTCGACGGTCGCCCCGGCTTCTTCCAGTTTGGCCTTGATCGACTCGGCCTCTTCTTTGGAGACCTTTTCCTTCACCGGTTTCGGCGCCCCATCCACCAGGTCCTTCGCCTCTTTGAGACCAAGCCCGGTGATTTCGCGCACCACTTTGATCACGTTGATCTTCGACGCGCCGGCCGCCGCCAAAATCACGTCGAATTCGGTCTGTTCAGCCGCCGTTTCGGCCGGACCGGCTCCCGCTCCGGCGACTACCGCCACCGGCGCCGCCGCCGTTACTCCGAACTCCTCTTCAATCGCCTTGACCAAATCGTTCAATTCCAGCACAGACATGCCTTTGATGGCCTCAATAATTTGTTCCTTGGTCACGCCGTATCCCTCCCAAAATCAAGATGGTCACGCTTCGGCCGGCGACGCGCCTTCGCCCTGTTCCTTCCGTTCGGCCACCTGTTTGACGGCATAGGCAAAATTCCGCATCGGCGCCTGGAGCACGCTGAGCAACATCGACAAGAGCCCTTCTCGAGACGGCAACTGCGCCAAGGCGTCCACACCGGCGGCGTCCACCGGCTTTCCTTCGATCAAACCGCCCTTGATCTCGAGGGCTTTGTGGTCCTTTGCAAACTCGGTCAAAATCTTGGCAGGGGCGACGACATCGCCAAAACCGAAAGCGATCGCCGTCGGCCCGACGAGATGTTGATCCAGGGCTTCCAGCCGGGCCGCCTGGGTCGCCCGGCGGGTCAGCGTGTTTTTGACAACCTTGAACTCGACTCCCGCCTCGCGGAGACGCTTCCGGAGTTCCGTCATTTCCGCCACGTTGAGCCCCCGGTAATCGGTGATGATCGCCGCCTTGGCTTCGCGGAATTTCGCCGTCAATTCCTCAACCGCCCGCACCTTTTCTTCCCGAACAGCCATCTCTACACCTCCCCCTCCACCCGAAACCACGAAAAAAGCCTCCGCAGACGGAGGCGACGACGGCAAACGCGGGCCCGGGACGCTTGGAACATTCCGGTCCTTTGGTTTGCATTTCGCGCCTCGGCAGGATGATTAAGCGTCCTGCGGACGCCCCTGCTGTCTACGGCGTGGTTCCGATGCAGTTTTGACCGGCACAACCGGCACACACCCCGACGCGCCACCCCTCACCGGGCTGCTGCGATCTGCAGCGGATTGACCCGAATGCCGGGCCCCATCGTCGAGGTCACCGTGACATTGCGGATGTATTGTCCCTTTGCGCTCGCCGGCTTCGACTTCTGAACGGCGTCCATCAGGGCGTGAAAGTTCTCCACCAGCTTTTCGGTATCAAAGGATACTTTGCCGATGGGAGCATGTATATTCCCGGCCTTATCGACGCGGTATTCGATCTTACCCGCTTTGATCTCTTTCACCGCGCGTTCCACATCAAAGGTCACGGTGCCGGTTTTGGGATTGGGCATCAGGCCCTTGGGTCCCAAGATCCGTCCAAGGCGGCCCACCGCCCCCATCATATCCGGCGTCGCGACCGCCACATCGAACTCCAGCCACCCTTTCTGGATGCGTTCAATCAGTTCTTCGTCCCCGACGACATCGGCGCCCGCGGCCTCGGCCTCCTTCGCCTTTTCCCCTTTGGCGAACACCAGGACCCGCACCGATTTACCGGTGCCGTGCGGCAACACCACCGTGCCCCGGACCTGCTGATCCGCCTTTTTCGGATCGACGCCCAGCCGGACGGCCACTTCCACCGTCTCGTCGAACTTAGCCGTGGCGACCTGTTTCACCAGCGCCAAGGCTTCCTCCGGCTCGTACAGCTTGTTCCGGTCGACCAACTTCGCGGCTTCTGCATAACGCTTGCCCACACGCGCCATTCCGTCATCCTCCTTCGTGGTTCGGCGGTCTCGCGAACCTCCCACGACACACCTCAATCCTCAATCACAATTCCCATACTGCGGGCCGTGCCCTCGATCATGCGCTCGGCCGCCTCCAGGGATGCCGCATTGAGATCCGGCATCTTCAATTCCGCGATTTCGCGGATTTTTGCCCGTTTGACGACCCCGACTTTTTTCTTGTTCGGCTCTCCGGAACCCCGCTCAATGCCGGCGGCCTTTTTCAACAAGTCGGAAGCCGGAGGCGTCTTGGTTTCAAACGTGAAGGAACGGTCTTCGTATACGGTGATCACCACCGGGATGATCATGCCCGCCTGGTCGGCCGTCCGGGCGTTGAACTCTTTACAGAACCCCATGATGTTGACCCCCGCCTGACCCAACGCCGGCCCCACCGGCGGAGCGGGAGTCGCCTTGCCGGCCGGAATCTGCAACTTCACCACTTTAATGATCTTCTTGGCCAACGCTTCTCACCTCCTTCGCCAGCCGTCGGCGGCAACCGCCTTCACATCTTCTCCACTTGGGAAAAATCCAACTCCAAAGGGGTTTCTCGCCCGAACATCGACACGAGGACTTTGACCTTCTGCTTTTCCGGGTACACTTCTTCCACACTGCCTACAAAATCGGCGAAAGGCCCATCGATGACCCGTACCGCGTCCTTGACCCGAAGATCGATTTTCTGGCGGGGTTCGTCCATGCCCATCTGTTTGAGAATCGCCCGCACCTCCGTCGGGTGCAGGGGAACCGGCTTCGACCCCGCGCCGGAAGATCCGACAAACCCCGTCACTCCGGGAGTGTTGCGAACGACGTACCAGGAATCGTCGGTCATGATCATTTCGACCAAAACGTATCCCGGGAAGACTTTTTTCATGACCGACCGCTTCTTGCCGTTCTTTACCTCAATCTCTTCTTCGGTCGGAACCAAGACGCGAAAAATCTTGTCGCCCATGTTCATCGACTGGACGCGCTTTTCGAGGTTGGTCTTGACCTTGTTTTCAAACCCGGAGTAGGTGTGTACGACGTACCACCTTTTTTCCAGTTCCTCCATAGAAACCCGGGGCAAAGCGCCCCAACCTCCCCTGCGGGTGATGTCCTACCTCGTCCCCAAACCGATCGCATTGAGGAACAAGGAGAAAAGAAGATCGAAGAGATAGAGAAGAACGGCCATGACCAACACCGTCGTGATCACGACGATCGTATAACTCACCAATTCCTGGCGGTTGGGCCACCGAACCCGTTTCAGTTCCCCGATCACGTCCCGAAAATATCCGATGACGCGAGACGACCCCGTCCGCAAAGCCTGTACGAATCCCATCGTCGACCTCGCAATCCCCAGGCCCTCAGCGGGTTTCCCGGTGAAGGGTGTGTTGGTTGCACCACCGGCAGTACTTCCTCAATTCCAACCGGTCCGGATTATTCTTTTTGTTCTTGCGCGACACGTAATTGCGCTGCTTGCATTCCGTACACGCGAGAGTAATATTGACGCGCAACAAAAAACACCTCCCGGAACATCCATCCCTGTTTCCGTCCGGATACCTCAAATACTCTATCACAGCAGTATTCCCATGTCAACCAACGACAAAAACACCCCGCGCCCGGCCGGGCGCCGCCCCCGGGATCCGGAGGGTTTCGCCGACGGCCGGCCGTCGGGGCATGATCGCGGACCGAATGCAATCAAGAAGCGCTCGTCCCCACATTTCGCATCTCTAAATAGCGCTCCAGCTTGCGCTTGACCCTCTGCAGAGCGTTGTCAATCGACTTGACGTGCCGTTTTAGGTCCACCGCAATCTCCTGATACGAACGGCCGTCCAAGTACAACATCAGCACCTTTCGCTCGAGGTCGCTGAGGACTTCCGCCATCTTGACTTCGATATCGTCGAATTCCTCCTGATTGATGATCAACTCTTCCGGGTCGGCCACACAGGTCCCGCACAACACGTCCAGCAAGGTGCGGTCCGACTCTTCGTCGTAAATGGGCTTGTCCAAGGAAATATACGAGTTCAGCGGGATGTGTTTCTGACGAGTGGCGGTCTTAATCGCGGTGATGATCTGTCGGGTGATGCACAGCTCGGCAAAAGCACGGAAGGACACCAGCTTGTCGTTGCGGAAATCGCGGATCGACTTATACAACCCGATCATGCCTTCTTGCACAATGTCTTCCCGGTCAGCACCGATGAGAAAATAGGAACGCGCTTTGGCACGCACAAAATTCTTATACCGATGGATCAGATGTTCGAGGGCATCCTCGTCTCCTTCGCGTACCCGGTCGATCAAATCCTCATCGGAGAGGGACTGTAACTGAAGGCCTTTTGGAATCGCCGCTTCAGACTGGTAGACCAATGCGCATCCCTCCGACCAAGGCTGCAAGTAGGTTCTATTATACCGGAGGGTCTCTATCACGGTCAATGAAAGAAAACGAGTTTCGCCGCCACTTTTCAAATATTTCTGCTATATTTTTTTCCAACCGCTCCTCGACGGGTGTCCGGTTTTGGGGAATGTTTTCGACACGGCGGGAAATCTCTTCCCTCACACGCGCGAGTTCCTGGAGAAACTCCCGGGCCGGCACCCGCAGGGCCCCCCATCCGAAAGCGATCCGCTGCTCCAATTCGTCCGACGTGACCACATAAAGCCGAACGTTCCCCTGCCGGAGCCTTTCCCGAACGGCTCTCTCGATCCACTCGTCGGCGCTTTCCCGGTCGCGGGTAAAGCGCACTTCGACACCGCGCACCGCGAGCGCCTGTTCTGGAGAGTCGGAGGTTTGTCCGTCGAAAACGACGACGACCCGCCTCCCCACATACGCTTGGTACTCCGCCAGCCAGTCCAAGAGGCGGTTTCGAACCTCTTCCAAGTTCGCATCCCGCAATCGAGCCAATTCCTCCGAGGCGCCGATCACATTATAGGCGTCCACAATCACGTATTCTTCCATGTGCGCCCCGCCCTATCGCGCCGCCCGCGACCGCTGCCGAACCGCTTCAAACAGCACCACGGCCGCCGCCGCACCGGCGTTGAGCGAGGACACGCGGCCCAGCATAGGAATATGTACCACTTCATCGCACCGCTCCCGGACCAGCCGGCTCATCCCGGCGCCCTCCCCGCCGACGACCAACACCGTCGGGCCGGTATAGTCCGCTTCAAAATAGGGTTTCGGCGCCCGGCCGTCGGTCCCGACGACCCAATAACCGGCTTCCTGAAACTGCGCCACCGTCCGGGCGAGATTGGTCACGCGGGCCACGGGAACGTGCGCCGCCGCCCCCGCCGACGCCCGATTGGCCGCCTCGGTGACCTGCGCAGCCCGCCGCTTGGGAATGACGACCCCCTGCACCCCGGCCGCCTCCGCCGTTCGCAAAATCGCCCCTAAATTATGGGGATCCTCGATGCCGTCCAGAAAAAGAAAAAGCCCCGGCCGGTCGCTCTGCGCGGCCCGGTTCAAGAGGTCGTCCACGTCGGCATAAGCGTAGGGAGCCACGTCGGCCACCACGCCCTGGTGGTGGATCCCACCGGTCCATTCATCCAACCTGGCGCGGGGGACGCGCACCACCACCACGCCCCGCTCCCGCGCCCGGGCGAGAATTTCTCGAATACTGCCCCCTTCCGCCCCTTCCGCGACGAACAATTTGTTGAGAGGCCTGCCGGAGCGAAGCACCTCGAGCACCGGCTGGCGACCGGACACCCGTTCCCCGGAGCCGCCCTCTGAAGATTTCCGCCGCTGAGTCACCGCTGTGCCCCCTTTCGCCGCCACCGGACCCCGTGGGGCGTATCTTCGACGATAATCCCCATCTCCAACAATTGCGCGCGAATCCGGTCCGCCGTCTCCCAATCTTTCTGACGCCGGGCAGCCGCCCGGCGGGCGATCAGTTCCTCGATTTCGGGATCGGTCATTTCCCCCTCCGCCCGATCCGCGACCAACCCCATCCACTGAGCGTGATGCCCGATCCAATCCCTCCAGGCGGCCGCCAACAGCGGATCCCGTTCCCGAACCGCCTGATTGGCCAAGCGGACCCCCTCAAACAAGGCGCCGAGAGCGTCCGCGGTGTTGAAATCGTCGTCCATGGCGGTCACCCACTTGTCGTGGACGGCCACGACCTCACCGGGGCCTTCCCAAGCTCCCGCGCCGCCGGCCGCCTCCACGGCGGATTTCCCCCCTTCCTCGGGAACGCCGGAGCGCGGCGCGCCGGCCGCACCGAGAAAATCGTCCAAATCCCTGAGGCACGCTTCGATGCGTTCCAATCCCCGCTCGGCCTGTTCCAGTTGTTCCACGGAAAAGTTCAACGGATTGCGGTAATGGGCCGACAGCAGATACAGGCGGATGGCCCGGGGCCGAAATCGGTTCCGCAGTTCCCGGACGGTGACGATGTTGCCCAAGGACTTGGACATTTTGACGTCGTCGAGCTGGATGTAGCCGTTGTGCAGCCAGTAACGGACGAAAGGCCGGCCCGTGGCACACTCCGATTGGGCGATTTCATTCTCGTGGTGGGGAAAAATCAAATCCTGGCCCCCGGCGTGGATGTCGATGGTATCCCCTAGATACACGCGACTCATCGCGGAACACTCGATGTGCCAACCGGGGCGGCCCTTCCCCCACGGACTGTCCCAGGCGATCTCCCCCTCTTTCGCCCCTTTCCAAAGGGCGAAATCGAGGGGGTGGCGCTTCCGCTCATCTACCTCCACCCGAGCGCCCGCCACCAACGCATCCAAGTCTTGGCCGGACAATTTGCCGTATGCCGGATCGGTCGACGTGTCGAAATAGACGTCCGAACCGACGGTGTAAGCGTACCCTTTTTTGATCAAGGTGCCGATCATTTCGAGGATCGCGGGAATGTGCTCCGTCACCCGGGGATGGACGTCGGCCCTTTCAATCCCCAGTGCGTCGGCATCTTCAAAATAGGCTTCAATGTAACGATTCGCCAGGGCGAGCACCGTCGTCTTTTCTTCGGCGGCCCGGCGGATCAATTTGTCGTCCACGTCGGTGAAATTCTGAACGTACCGCACGCGGTAGCCTCTGTAGCGCAGATAGCGCCGAACCATGTCAAAGACCACGAAGGCCCTTGCGTTTCCGATATGGAAATGATTGTAGACGGTGGGCCCACAGGTGTACATCCGCACAAGATCCCGATCGAAGGGTTCAAACACTTCCTTTCGTTTTGTCAGCGTATTGTACACGCGGATCGGCATCCACGACTTCTCCTTTCAGCCTCATGATCTCGCACCGAAGTTCGTCGATCTGTTGTTGCATCGACCGCAGCAGATCGGCGACGGGATCCGGAAGATTCCCGTGGTCGAGATCGTCCACTCGCCGACCGTCCTGCACCACCACCCGGCCCGGAATCCCCACCACCGTGGAGTTGGGCGGTACGTCTTTCAACACGACGGAACCGGCTCCGATTTTACTGTTGTCCCCGACGGTGATCGACCCCAACACCTTGGCCCCCGCCGAGATGAGCACATTGTTCCCGATGGTGGGGTGGCGCTTGCCCTTCTCCTTGCCGGTACCGCCCAGGGTGACCCCTTGGTAAATGGTGACATTGTCCCCGATCTCCGCCGTTTCTCCGATGACGACCCCGCTGCCGTGGTCGATAAACAGCCTCCGGCCGATCCGTGCGCCCGGGTGGATTTCGATGCCCGTCAGAAAACGGGCGAATTGAGACAACATCCGGGCCAGTGTGTACCGCTTTCGGAGATACAACCAGTGGGCGATTCGGTGGAACCAAATGGCGTGAAGCCCGGAGTAGGTCAAAATCACTTCCAAGGCGCTGCGAGCAGCCGGATCCCTCTCCATGACGCAGGCGATATCTTCGCGCAACCGGCGAAACATGGTCCGCTCCCCCTTTCCGGTCATTCCGCAACCGGGCGCCGCCCCGGAACCGCGCCCCGGGAAATCCCGGCGGCCGCGGCCCATCCGGTTTGGACGCCGGTACTGAATCGTGGATCGACCGTGTATAAACCGTGTATAAAAAGAGAACACCGGCTCCTCAGAGACGGTGTTCCCGCGGTTCCACTCTGGTTGAAGGGACGCCTCGCCCCTTCCGCTCTCGCCTCCGGTCACGGGGAGGCAGCCGTCGAGCATTACTAGGGGCGACGCCTCGTCGCCGCCGTTCCTCTCGCCCCACGGAACGGGCGCATTCCCGGACGCCGTCCCGTAGGCCGTTCTCAGCCACCCCTCGTCTTCCGGGGTCCGGCCCTCTCTGTCCGGCGATTCGTCCGGTACTCCTCCCGTTCATCGGGTTTCTCCCTGTGTTTGGATGTCGACTTGGTCGGCCCACCGTTCACCGACCAGAGACCGCAACCGGTTCAACACCGTCTCCCGCCCCAGAAAGGCCAGGACCTCGGGCAATCCGGGCCCGTGTCCGCGGCGGGTCGCCGCCACCCGGACCGGCATGAACAAGGCCCGGCCCTTGAGTCCGGTGGCCTTTTGAACCCGTTTCAGCGCGTTCTGAATTTCACCGGGCGTCCACGCGGGGAGCGTTTCGGCTTCCCGGTAAAACGCCGTCACCGCGACGGAGGCGGCAGGACTGGAAAGGACCTCTTCTTCTGCCGGCCCCATCTCGCCGGTTCCTTCCACCAGCCACGACGCCAACTCGGGCAATTGGGCCGCATACTCCATTTCATCGCGGTAAAGCCGGACCAGAGCCAGCATCCGCTCCCGCCCCTCGGGACCGGAACGGGGATCCGCCAACCCCGCTTGAACGAGGTGGGGCCAACACAGGTCCAGCAATTCCTCATCCTTTCGGCGGCGCAGGTACTGGGCGTTCATCCACCGCAATTTCTGGGGATCGAAAACGGCACCGCTCTTTCCCACCCGTTCCAAGGAAAACTGCTCGACCAACTCGGGCAAGGAGAACATCTCCCGCTCGCCCCCCGGCGACCAGCCGAGCAACGCCAGATAATTGACCATCGCCTCCGGCACGTATCCCAGCGCTTCATACTGTTCGATGAACTGGGCGACCGATTCGTCCCGCTTGCTCAATTTCTTCCCCGACTCGTTCAAAATGAGGGAGACGTGGGCAAAGGCCGGAGGTTCCCATCCCAGGGCCTCGTAAATCAATATCTGGTTCGGGGTGTTGGAAAGGTGTTCTTGCCCCCGAATGACATGGGAAATCCTCATCAGGCCGTCGTCGACGACGACGGCGAAATTGTACGTGGGCATTCCGTCCGATTTCAAAATGACAAAATCGCCGATCCCGTCGCTCTCGAAGCTCACATCGCCGTGCACCAAGTCCCGGAACCGCAAGGTGCGCCCCTCCGGGACCCGAAAGCGGACGGTATAAGGGCGGCCTTCGGCATCGAGCCGATCCCAATCCCGGCGCGTCAGGTGCCGGCATTTTCCCGAATACCGGGGCATTTCGCCCCGAACCCGCATCTGCTCCCGCTCGGCCTCGAGTTCCTCGGGACTACAGTAACACCTGTAGGCCCAACCCGTTTCCAAAAGTCGGGCCGCATGCTCTCGATAAACCGGCAACCGGTCGGTAGAACGGTACGGGCCGCAGGGGCCGCCCACGTCGGGGCCTTCGTCCCAATCCAAACCCAGCCACCGCAAGGACCGGATCATCTTTTCTTCCGCCCGTTCTACCTGCCGGGCGCGATCGGTATCCTCAAAGCGGAGAATAAAGGTTCCGCCGCAGTGGCGTGCATACAGCCAATTGAACAGCGCCGTCCTCGCCCCGCCGATATGCAGGTGTCCGGTCGGACTGGGGGCGTACCGAACTCGCACACTCACCTTCGCCTGCTCCTTCCCGCCGGCCCGCCTTCCGGACCGGCAACCTGTCAGCATTATATCACCCCGGCAACAGAAGAACCACCGCCTGAGCGGCGATTCCCTCTTCCCGCCCGATGAAACCCAGCTTTTCCGTCGTAGTCGCCTTCACATTCACCGCACTTGCCGGCGCCTCCAGGAGTTCGGCCAGGCGGGCGGTCATGGCCGGAACGTGTGGAGCGATGCGCGGGCGTTCCGCCAACAGCGACACATCCAAGTTGCCGAGCCGGTATCCGGCGGCCCGGACGAGCCCCCACACTTGCCGGCACAACTCCGCGCTGTCGGCATCCCGGAAGGCGGGGTCGCCGTCCGGAAAGTGCCTGCCGATGTCCCCCGCGCCGATCGCCCCCAACAGCGCATCCATGACCGCATGAAGGACGACGTCCGCATCCGAGTGCCCCACCAGCGTTTTTTCGTATGGAACCGGGACCCCGGCCAGCCGAATTTCCCCTGGGATATTTTGAAAGGGGTGAACGTCGATTCCAATTCCCACCCGCATGGTCCCCCTCCTTTGCCTTTTGCCGGTACATGATATAATGGGCCTGTCCCCGACCGGCCGGATCGGGGATCCATTTTCCGGAGCGAGGTCGAAAAGTCATGGACATCACGGCGGTCATCGTGGCGGCTGGCCGCGGCACGCGAATGGGTACGGCCGTTAAGAAGCAGTTTCTCGCCCTCGGGGACAAACCGGTGCTGATTCATGCGGCGCAACGGCTCGCGGCGGCGCCCGAGGTCGACCGTCTCGTCGTGGTCGCGGCTCCCGAGGACGTGGACCTGACGCGCCGATTACTTGAAGAACACTCTATCACAAAGGTTCACCGGGTCACAACGGGCGGTCCAGATCGCCAAGATTCGGTCTATCGCGGCCTTATGGCGGCTTGCGATAGCCGCTGGATCCTCGTGCACGACGGCGCGCGCCCCCTGGTTCGGCCCTCCGACATCAGCCGGCTTGTTCCCGCAGCGGAAAAGTCCGGTGCAGCCCTGCTGGCGGTTCCGGTCCGCGAAACGGTGAAACGGGTGATCGACGGCCGGGTGGAGGAAACGGTCCCCCGGGAGGACCTGTGGCTGGCCCAGACGCCGCAACTGTTCCGGACGGACCTGTTGCTCCTCGCTCACGACCGGGCCCGAGCCGAAGGATGGTATGGAACGGACGACGCGTCCCTGCTGGAGCGGATCGGAATCACCGTTTCGGTGGTCCCGGGATCTCCGTCGAATCTCAAGATTACGACCCCCGAGGACCTGGCCCTTGCCGAGGCTTTGCTGCGCCTTGGCTTGTGAAGAAAAAAGCGGGACTTCCCGTCCCGCTCCGCACTTTACAGCGCCTTTTCCAACAGTTTCGGTTTGGCGAAGATCATGCGGCCCGCCGAGGTCTGCAGCACGCTGGTCACCAGCACGTCGAGATGGGTACCGATGTACTCGCGCCCGCCTTCCACCACGATCATCGTGCCGTCGTCCAGGTACCCCACTCCTTGTCCGTACTCCTTGCCGTCTTTGATCACGTGCACCACGATCTCTTCCCCCGGCAAAACGACGGGTTTCACCGCATTCGCCAGGTCGTTGATGTTCAACACAGGGACTCCTTGCAGTTCGCAAACCTTGTTCAGGTTGAAATCGTTGGTGACCACTTTTCCTTGCATGGCCTTCGCCAACCGAATCAGTTTGCTGTCCACTTCCTGGACGTCTTCAAAGTCCCGGTCGACGATCTGAACCTTGACCGCCGATTCCTTCTGAATCCGGTTGAGGATGTCCAATCCCCGCCGTCCGCGGTTCCGCTTCAGAACGTCCGAGGAGTCGGCGATATGTTGCAACTCTTCGAGAACAAAAGACGGAATCACGATTACTCCGTCCAAAAATCCCGTGGAGACAATATCCGCGATCCGTCCGTCGATGATCACACTGGTATCGAGAATCTTATATTCCCCCGGGCGAACCGGGTTCTTTTTTTCCTTGTGGCCGATTTTTCCCGGCAGAATGGATTTGATCTCCTCGCGTTTGGCATAACTGATCCGGAAACCCAAATAGCCGAACAGCACGCTCAAAAAGATCTGCACGACGGTGCCGACGATCGGAATCCGGACCACGGTGGGCGTCAACAGATACGCGATGATCAATCCGAAGACCAGCCCCGCGATCCCGGCAATCATGTCGGGAAGCGGCATCTTGGAGAACCGGTCTTCCACCCACCGGATGAGGCTAAGTATATAATTGACGAGCCATCCGGCGACGGCCAAAAACACCCCGCCGCCCAGAACGGCGCCGAAGTATGGACTGTCAAACGGAGGCCGCGCGATACCCATCGCCTGAAACAACAGGGGGACCAACGCGTAGCCCAGCAGAATGCCGATGACGATGAAAAACAACTGGACAATCCGCTTGATCATGAAGTCACCTCCTATACCCCCATTATAGACCTCTTTCCGGCGCGCCAACCTCCGCGGGGCCGGACCGCCGCAAATTCCCTAACATCGCGGCTCCTTGCCGGCCTTCCAGCATTCGAGCAATTCCCGCCGCAATTGACTGTCTTCTTCCGGTACCGCCAACCACAACTCGCTGAAGAGAATTTGGCGCGCCAAATCGAACATGCGCTTCTCTCCCGTCGATAATCCTTTGTGGCGTTCCAACCAAGCGAGCTGGCGAACGACTCCGGCAATGGCGTAAGCGTCTCCGCTTTTGATCTTGTCCATGTTGTCTCGGTAACGCCGGTTCCAGGCCGTGGTCTCCTGAACCCCGTCGTCGTAGAGGATGGAGAGAATTTCCCTCACCGCCTCGGGCCCGACCACTTCCCGCAATCCCACGGCGTCCGTCTGTTCAATGGGAATCATCACCTTGATGTCTCCCACCGGCATCCGCATGACGTAATAACGGCCTGTTTTGCCCAATACTTCCCGTTCTTCAATCGACTCGATCACACCCGCCCCGTGCATTGGATAGACCACTCGGTCCCCAACATTAAACATGTCATGCACCTCTGGGTTTCAATTTCATGTGGGATCGTCCCCAGAATAACACAAGGAAAACCATGTGTCAATTTTAAAATTAACATAATATCACGGAGCGACATAATTCGTCAATGTCCGCAGGGCCCTTCGCGCTTCTCAAGTCGGAATAGGCGGAAATCAAAAAGGAAAAGGGCGCGCCCCAGGGGCCGCCCTCAAATGTGGCGATCGATCAAAGCCAGTTCCCGCACCCGCTTCAGTCCCTCGCGAATCGCGCGAGCCCGCACTTCTCCGATCCCTTCGACATCGTCCAACTCTTCGATGGACGCAGACATCACCCGGGACAATCCCCGGAACTTGGCGATGAGATTCTCAATGACCGGCTGAGGCAGGCGGGGAATTTTGTTCAAAAGCCGGTAACCGCGAGGAGACACCGGCTCTTCGGCGACGTTCACGTTTCCGGAATAACCCAAAACCCTGGCAATCGCGGAGGGATCCAGGAGTTCCTCGGACGACAGTTCGTGGAGGTCGGTCAAAATGTGATGAGGAGTGGCATCGATGCCTTCCCGACAATAATCTTTCACCAGCAGATAGGCTTCTTCATCGACCTTGGACACCAGTTCCTCCAACTGCATGGAAATCAGGCGGCCTTCGGTTCCCAATTCCACAATGTACCGCCGGATTTCCGCCTTGATGCGCAGCACCATTTCAATGCGCTGGATCACCTGGGCCACTTCCTGGAGTGTAACCAATTCTTCAAACTCTAGCGCGCTGAGGTTCGTCAGGGCCTGGTCGAGCACCGCCTTGTATTTTTCCAAGGTCTGAATGGCCTGATTGGCCTTGGTCAAGATCACGCCGATGTCCTTAAGAGCATACCGGATGTTGGACTGATAGAGGGTGATCACGCCGCGGCGCTGGGAGATACAGACGACCAGTTGCCCGGTCTGTTTGGCCACCCGCTCCGCCGTCCGGTGGCGGGTTCCCGTCTCAGAGGATGGAATCGACGGATCGGGATTCAATTGCGTATTGGCGTACAGGATGCGCTTCCCGTCCTCGCTGAGAATGATGGCCCCGTCCATTTTAGCCAACTCGTACAGGCTGGCCGGAGTAAATTCGGAATTGATTTGGAACCCGCCGTCCACCAGCTCCAGGACTTCGGGGGTATTGCCCACGACGATCAACGCGCCTGTTTTGGCCCGCAATACATTTTCCAAGCCTTCCCGAAGCGGGGTGCCCGGTGCGATGAGCCGCAACATTTTGATCAGCAGGTTTTCCTTCTTGACGTTCATCTCATCCCGCATCGTCTTCACCCCTCAAAGGCGGCCTCGAAGGCTTCGCCCACCGAGTCGACTCCGACGACATCGATTCCCGGCGGGACCCGCAACCCCCGGACGTTGCCCCGCGGCAGTACGCAACGGCGAAAACCGAGCTTGACCGCCTCCGCCAACCGTTGTTCCACCCGGGAAACCGCGCGCACTTCCCCGGTCAGGCCGATTTCGCCGATGAATACGTCGGCGGGAGGGACCGGGCAATCCCGAAAACTGGAGGCCAGGCTCACGGCAAGGCCGAGATCGACGGCCGGTTCGTCGAGCCGGACGCCGCCCGCGACGTTCACGTAGACGTCCTGGGTTTGCATGGAAAAACCGAGCCGCTTTTCAAGTACGGCGAGAATTAAGGCGACTCGTTGGACGTCGACCCCCGACGCCGTGCGCCTCGGCACGCCGTATCCCGCATCGGCGACCAGAGCCTGGATTTCCACCAGAATGGGCCGGCTTCCCTCCAAACTGGCCACCACCGCCGAGCCGGCGACCCCGACCGGTCGTTCGGTCAGGAATAGCTCCGAAGGGTTGGCTACCTCGTGAAGTCCGCTGTCGCGCATTTCAAAAATCCCGATCTCATTGGTGGAACCGAAACGGTTTTTGACCGCTCTCAAAATGCGGTAGGTGTGGTGCCGGGCTCCTTCGAAATAGATCACCACGTCGACCATGTGTTCCAAGACCCGCGGCCCGGCGATGGCTCCTTCCTTGGTCACGTGGCCGACAATCAACGTCGCCAGTTCCTTTTCTTTGGCAAGCCGGAGCAACCGCCCCGTGCACTCCCGCACTTGGGCCACGCTGCCGGGAGCCGAGGGCACCGAGGAAATGTGCATGGTTTGGATGGAGTCGACAATCAAACACCACGGATCGACTTGTTCCACGGCGGCTTCCACCGACTCCAGGTCAATCTCCGGCAAAATATACAAGGACGGTTCGAGGGCCCCGAGCCGCTTGGCCCGCATGTGAATCTGTCCGGCCGATTCTTCCCCTGAAACATAGAGAACCCTGCGGCCGCCCCGGGCCATCCGGGACGACGTTTGTAGCAACAGGGTGGATTTGCCAATTCCCGGATCTCCCCCGACGAGGATTAAGGACCCGGGGACCAAGCCACCCCCGAGAACTCGATCAAATTCGGACGATCCGGTGTGTTGCCGTTGCTCCTCGGACCCGCGGATGTCGGTCACGGCCAAGGCGGAAGCACCGGAACGCCGTTTTCCGGTCCCGGCGGAACGAACCGGTTCTTCGACCAAGCTGTTCCATTCGCCGCATGCGGGGCAGCGTCCGAGCCACTTCGCTGCCTCATAGCCGCATTGTTGACAAACATATTTCATTTTTAACTTCGGCACCGGAACCGCCCTTTCCTAAATGAATACAAATTTCCATTGTAGAATATATCCCAAAACCGGCCGTTTCGCCAGAACGGAAAAGGGGCCGCCCCGGAGGAGAATCGCTCCCCCGAGGGACAGCCCAAAGACCTCCCGCCCAAAGCGGTCTCGCGCCCATACGCGATCTCCCGAATCAGGCGGTGGAAGAGGACGGTTCCAGCTTGCGGACCGTCAAGCCGCCTTCCTCGACGTCGATCCGGACCCGATCGCCTTTGACGATGG
Source organism: Alicyclobacillaceae bacterium (assembly GCA_029961045.1). Taxonomy (GTDB): domain Bacteria; phylum Bacillota; class Bacilli; order Kyrpidiales; family Kyrpidiaceae; genus JASBVN01. The sequence continues at coordinate 62,135 of JASBVN010000018.1, forward strand.
TTCCGCTGAGGAGGGCTTCCGAGAGCCGGTCCTCGATGTGCCGCTGGATGGCCCGCTTGAGCGGCCTGGCTCCGTAAACCGGATCGAATCCCTGCTTGGCCAGAAACTCCTTGGCCGCGTCGGTCAGTTCGAAGTCGATCTCGTGGTCCCGCAGCCGTTTGCGGAGTTCTTCCACCATGAGGTCGACGATCTTTTTGATGTCCTCCTCAGACAGCGGATGGAAGACGATGACCTCGTCGATCCGGTTGAGGAACTCCGGGCGGAACTGCCGTTTGAGTTCCTCCATGACCTTGTCCTTCATGTCGTGGTATCCGCCGTCGTCCCGCGTGGCAAAACCGAGGGTGCCTCCCTTGCGGATGCTCTGAGCGCCGACATTGGACGTCATGATGATGACCGTGTTCCGGAAATCCACCGTCCGGCCCTTTCCGTCCGTCAAGCGACCGTCGTCGAGGACCTGGAGCAGGATGTTGAACACCTCCGGGTGGGCTTTCTCAATCTCGTCCAAAAGCACCACCGAATAGGGCTTGCGACGGATTTTTTCCGTCAACTGCCCGCCTTCTTCATATCCCACATAGCCGGGAGGAGCTCCGATCAACCGCGACGTGGTGTGCCGCTCCATGTATTCCGACATATCGATCCGGACAATGGCATTTTCGTCGCCGAAGAGGGCTTCGGCCAGAGCTCGGGCCAATTCCGTCTTGCCGACGCCGGTCGGACCGAGGAAGATGAACGAACCGATCGGCCGCTTCGGATCTTTCAACCCTGCGCGGGCCCGCCGAATGGCTCGAGAAACCGCCCGTACCGCTTCGTCCTGGCCGATCACCCGTTGATGGAGAATCTCTTCCATCTTCAGCAAGCGCTCCGACTCTTCCTCGGCCAGTTTTTTGACGGGAATTCCCGTCCAGCTGGACACAATTTCGGCGATGTCTTCTTCGGTCACCACCGAATCCTTTGCCGCTTGCTTTTGTTGCCATTCGAGTTTGCGGTTTTCGAGTTCCTCCCGCAGCTTTTGCTCCTTATCCCGGAGGGCCGCCGCCTTCTCAAATTCTTGGCTTTGCACGGCCGCCTCTTTCTCCTTCCGCACCTCCTCCAACTTTTCCTCTAACTCTTTGAGATTGGGCGGTGCGGTATGGGTGCGCAGGCGCACCCGGGAAGCCGCCTCGTCGATCAGATCAATGGCCTTGTCCGGCAGGTAGCGGTCGCTGATGTAGCGATCGGACAGGCGGACCGCCGCCTCCAGGGCTTCGTCGCTGATTTTTACCCGATGGTGGGCTTCATAGCGGTCCCGCAGTCCGTGAAGAATTTGAATGGCTTCCTCCGGCGTCGGTTGATCGACGATGATCGGCTGGAACCTCCGTTCTAAGGCGGCATCCTTCTCAATATGTTTGCGGTACTCGTCCAAGGTCGTGGCCCCGATGCACTGCAACTCGCCGCGGGCCAGGGCAGGCTTCAGAATGTTCGAGGCATCGATGGCCCCTTCGGCCCCTCCGGCCCCGATCAAGGTATGCAGCTCGTCGATAAACAGGATGACATTGCCGGCCTGCCGGATCTCGTCCATGATTTTCTTCAGGCGATCCTCAAACTCGCCGCGGTATTTCGTCCCGGCCACGACCGTGCCCATGTCGAGGACCATGACCCGCTTGTTGCGCAAGGTCTCCGGGATTTCATTGGCTACGATCCGCTGCGCCAGCCCCTCCGCGATGGCCGTTTTTCCGACTCCCGGCTCGCCGATGAGAACCGGATTGTTCTTGGTGCGGCGAGACAGCACTTGAATGACTCTCTCGATCTCCTTGTTGCGCCCGATGACCGGGTCGAGTTTGCCGTCCCGGGCCATTTGGGTAAGATCGCGGGCCAGGCTGTCCAGGGTCGGCGTGTTCGCGGCCTGTTGATTCTCCTGATTGCTTTCGACCGTATCTCCGCCGAGCAATTGCAGCACCTGTTGCCGGGCCTTGGACAGGCTCACGCCGAGATTGTTCAGGACCCGGGCCGCCACGCCTTCCCCTTCCCGGATCAACCCCAGCAAAATGTGTTCCGTACCGACGTAGTTGTGCCCCAACTTGCGGGCTTCATCGATGGACAATTCGATGACCTTTTTCGCCCGCGGCGTGTAGGTCATGGCCGCTCCCTGGCCGGGACCCCTCCCGATGATCTTCTCCACTTCTTTTTGGATTTTTTCGCTGCTCACCCCGAGGCTCATGAGGGCCTTGGCCGCGATGCCCTCGCCTTCTCGGACCAATCCGAGCAGAATGTGCTCGGTCCCAATTCCCGAGTGCCCCAAGCGTCCCGCCTCTTCGTGAGCCAAGGCCAACACCTTCTGCGCCCGTTCCGTAAACCGGCCAAACATCATCGCGCGACACCTCCGCAAAATGGGATGATGAAAGAAGATCTGCGCAACCGGCCTTTATCCGCCGGCGACTTTCGCTTCCGGTGCGTCATTCTCCCACCGCCGGCCCCTCCTGCCGGAGCCGCTCCCGGATCAGGGCAGCCCGGCGAACGTCCCGTTCCTCCGGAGACAGTTCCCGGCCGAAGTACATTTGCAGCATGGCCGGACGGGTGAGAACCATCAGTTCCTTTAGAATACCCTTCGAAACGCCCGTGATCACGCCCAAGTCGATGCCGAGGCGAACGTCCGAGAGGCGCTGCATCGTTTCTTTGGAATCGATGCGCCGGGCGTGACGCAAAACGCCGTAAGACCGCCACACCCTGTCCTCCAGTTCGTCTCTCCGTTGACTCATCAACATCTGCCTGGCACGGCCCTCGTGTTCGATGAGCTGGCGCGCAACTCCCTGCAGGTTATGAATGATTTCCTCTTCCGACTGTCCTAATGTAATTTGATTCGACACCTGAAAGAGATTCCCTACCGCCTCGGTTCCTTCTCCGTAAATCCCCCTCACCGCCAAACCTACGTGGGAAACGGCGTCGAGTATGCGCCGGATCTGGTCGGTCATCACCAGGGCGGGCAGGTGCATCATGACCGAAGCCCGCATCCCGGTGCCCACATTGGTCGGACATGCGGTGAGGTAACCGCGCTTTTCGTCGTAGGCCCAGTCGAGAGTGGTTTCTAGGGCGTCGTCGACGCGGCTCGCCAGATCCCACGCCGGTTTGAGCTGGAGGCCGGGAAACAGGCATTGAATCCGAAGGTGGTCTTCTTCGCCCACCATGATGCTCACTGTTTCGTCGTCCCGAAGCACCACGGCTCCCCGCCGGGGGTGTTCAACGAGATCGGGACTGATCAGGTGTTTTTCCATCAGGACGTGCCGGTCGAGGTCCGGCATGTTCCGCATCGGAAGCAATTCGAAACGCCCGAGGGCCCGAATCGCTTCGGAGTCGAGTGCAGCCGAAACTCGCTCCGTCACTTGCTCCAGATGTCGGTCGGTGGCCAGCATCGGAAAAGGAAAATCGGCCAGATTCCGCGCCAGCCGAACCCGCGTGCTGATGACGATTTCGTCTTCCGGACCGTCTCCGCGCATCCAATAGCTGGCGGTTCTGCGAACAAAATCATGCAACGACATCGGCGCTCACCTCCGTCATCCCCCGAGACGGCGCTCGAGTTCCCGGATCTGGTCCCTCAGCCGCGCCGCTTCTTCAAACTGCTCCGCGCGGACTTTCTCCTGCAGTTGCTGTTTGAGATGTTCCAATTCCCGCCGCAGCCGCAACTTGCCCCCACCGCGCCGGGGCACTTTTCCCGTGTGCGTGGCGCTGCCGTGAATGCGGCGGAGAACCGGATCCAACAGGTTCGAAAACGCCCGATAACAATCGGGACATCCGAACCGGCTGGCCTGGGTGAACTGTTGGTAAGTCAAGCCGCAAGTCGGACACCGCAGGGACTGGGTGGGCGGCGAACCCGGCGGAGCGTCGGTATGGAAGAAGCTCCCCAGGATATTGGGGAACGAAAAGGGACCGGGAACAAACTGCAACTCCCCCGACTCGTTCGCACAGCTTTCACAAAGATGCCGTTCCGATTTCTGCCCGTTTACGATCTTGGTCATGTGAACGGTAGCAGGGCGTTTTCCGCATTGTTGGCAGATCATGATCGCTTCACCCTTTCAATAGCGCGACCAGCATCGCCCCCAGCAGTCTGGCCCGCAATTGATCGCGATAGGGAATCGGCACCTGCAACACATCGCGACAAACAGCCGCTTCCAGCAGCCGAACCTCCCTTTCCGTAACATGCCCGTCTTCGTACAGGCGCTCGATAATATCCATCGCTTCCCGCTGGCTGATTTCCTTGCCGATTAAACGGACCACTTCTTCGTGAACGGGACTGCCTTGACCCAAATCGAGTTTCCGAATCCGAATATACCCGCCTCCGCCCCGTTTGGATTCCACGATGTACCCCTTTTCCACGGTAAAGCGGGTGCTGATGACGTAGTTGATTTGCGAGGGAACGCAATTGAAGAGTTCAGCCAATTCGCTGCGCTGAATCTCCACGGTACCGTCCCGGCTCGCCTGAAGGATCGATTTGAGATGGTGTTCGATGAGATCGGAGATGTTTCGCATCGACCCTCCTCCTCAACTTTTCGCCATTCATGATTGACCTTGACTATCTTTGACCTT
>JASBVN010000019.1 GCA_029961045.1 Alicyclobacillaceae bacterium
ACATCCCGAATCGACGGTTGGTCGGTCAGGAGCATGACCAGCCGGTCCACCCCAACCCCCAACCCCCCCGTCGGGGGCATTCCGTATTCCAGCGCCATCAGAAAATCTTCATCCATCTCGTGAGCTTCTTCGTTTCCCCGATCCCGTTCCTCCAGTTGGGCGAGAAAACGCCGCCTCTGATCGATCGGGTCGTTCAGTTCGGAAAAGGCGTTGGCGTGCTCCCTCCCGACGATATACAGTTCAAACCGCTCGGTAAACCTTGGATCTTCTTCGCTTTTTTTTGCCAGTGGAGAGACCTCTACGGGATGGCCGTATACGAAAGTGGGCTCGATCAGATGATCCTCGACACGTTGTTCGAAAAACTCGTTTACAATGTGTCCAAACCGCATGTGGGGACCGACCTCGATGCCGTGCGCCTCCGCGAGGGCTCTCGCTTCCTCGTCGGATGACACCGTTCGAAAATCCACCCCCGTATGGCGGCGAATCAAATCCACCATCGACTCCCGCCGCCAGGGCGGAGTCAAATCCACTTCTCGCCCCTGATAGGTGATCCGGGTCGTCCCCAGTACTTCCTCCGCGATGAAGGCCACCATCGACTCGGTCAACTCCATCATATCCCGGAAATCGGCATAGGCCTGGTACAGTTCCAGCATGGTGAACTCGGGATTGTGCTTCGTGGAAATCCCTTCATTGCGAAAAATGCGCCCGATTTCGTATACCCGCTCCAGCCCCCCCACGATCAGTCGCTTCAAATGCAGTTCCAGAGCAATCCGCATGTACAGGGGCATGTCCAAAGCGTTGTGATGGGTGACAAAGGGCCGCGCCGCCGCCCCTCCGGCGACGGCGTGCATCGTCGGCGTTTCCACCTCGAGAAATCCCCGCTCGTCGAGGAACTTGCGCATGGCTTGAATAATCTTGGTACGCAGCACAAACGTCTCCCGAACGTGCGGGTTGACTATCAAGTCGACATAACGCCGCCGATAGCGCAACTCCACATCTTTTAATCCGTGCCACTTGGCCGGTAACGGCCGCAGAGACTTGGTCAACAGCAGCACGTGATCGGCAAAAACGGTGATTTCTCCGCGGTTCGTCCGCAAGACTTCGCCTTCGACCCCGATAATGTCGCCGAGATCCAGCATTTCGAAAATTTTGTATTCATTTTCTCCAACCCGATCCCACCGGACGTAAATCTGGATCCGGCCGCTGCGGTCCTGAATATGGGCAAAGCTCGCCTTTCCGTGGCCCCGCTTCGTCATCATGCGGCCGGCCACCCGGACGCGCAGCCCCAACGCCTCCAGCTCTTCCTTCGATTTCTCGCCGGCAATAGCGAGGATCTCCTCCGCACAGTGGGTGGGCTCCCACTTTCGGCCGAAGGGATCCACCCCCAAGGACCGCAGTTTTTCCAACTTCTCCAACCGAACTTGAATCAGCCGGTTGATCTCCTGCGAAGACAGTTCTTCTTCCTCAGCCGGATCGGACGCCGCCGGTACCGGCCGATGTTCCTCCCCTTTCATCGATGCGTTTCACTCCCGCGATGATTCACTTTTTGATTTCTAGGATTTCGTACTGGAGGATCCCGTCGGGAACTTCCACATCCACCACCTCGCCCACCGCGCGGCCCAACAGCGCCCGGCCAACCGGCGACTCGTTGGAAATTTTGTTTTCCACCGGATCGGATTCCGCGGAACCGACGATGGTGTACTCGACGATGTCCCCGAATTCCAAGTCTTTCAGTTTCACCGTGGAACCGATGCTCACCACTCCGGTATCGACGTCCGCATCGTTGATGATCCGGGCGTTGCGGAGCATCTTTTCCAATGTGATGATGCGCCCCTCGATAAAGGCCTGTTCGTTTTTCGCGTCTTCGTACTCGGAGTTCTCACTGATGTCGCCGTAACTGATGGCCGTTTTGATGCGTTCGGCCACCTCCCGGCGCTTGACCGACTTGAGGTATTCCAGCTCCTCTTCAAGCTTTTGCAACCCGCTTGGAGTCAGCAACACTTCCTTTTCCGACATACCGGTCGCTCCTTCTCGCCAGAAATCAAATCCGAATTTCAAAGCACCCGGATGCGAGTGCCTTCTCCGTCCCGCCCGTTAAGACCGTGTATAGCATCGTATGAACAGCGTTTCAGCCGTATTCGACGCTGGACGCGGCCCCGTTCTCCCGGCGCCCTGAAAATTCCCCAAATGAGTTAGAAAGCACCGTCAACATCGCCGCTGTTGACAGTGCTTACCTGTGCCATGTCGACCTGCCACACTATTATACGAACCTCATGTAAAAGGTGTCAATCAATTCCGGACGACCAGAAGATCATACGGGGCCGGATGTCCAAAAGGTCCATCCAGTAGTTGTAAAACGATTCTTCCGGATAAATCCGCCGGCCGCGCCCGACCTCGGCAGGGGGGCCTCCCGCGAGGGCGACGAATACCGCCTCGAGAACATTGGTCCCAAACGAGCGCCCGTCGAGTTCGGGGGTCGTGGTAATCAAGCCCCCCGCACCCCGCTGCCTCAACAATTCGACGTCCTCCCGGGTCACCGTGTTGGTCAACAGCACGGCTCCGTGCAACGAATCGGGCAGATGACGCCGGATAAAGTGATAGTCCCCGGCGATGACTTCCGCTTCTCGATACGCCCATCCGTACCGGGGACGAATGACTTCCTGCTTTTTTCCGGTGGGATAGATCCAAGAGATCGGCAAGCGGGTCACGACCGGCCCCAGACAACTTCCGAGCGCCGTCAGCGTCCGGAGGGAGCGAATCGGCACGGGCACTCCCAGACCGAACATCAAGTCGCCGAACAACACCCGACAACCGCCCTCCACTAGGGCTTCCGCCATCCCGAACCGGTCGACGGCACTGACCAAAAGCACCCGTTTCCCCCGCAGGGCCACCCGGGGATGATCGAGCAACTGCTTGACCATTCGCCGTTCGAGTGTATGTTTCAATCCACTGCCGTCCACCACCGGAGTACGGCGGGCGGCCATCGCCAGCCGTTCCGCCGTTCGAAAGACATACCGGCGTCCTCCGATATAAAGATAGCGGTCGAGTCCTCCCAACCCAATGGACGCGACCTCTCCGTCCAGTTCCCGGATATAGCTCAAGGCTTTCCGGACACTCCCGTCGGTGCCTACGCGTTCGATTCTCAGTCGCTGTCCCGCCCATTCCACGGTGACCGCGTGGTCCCGGCGGGAAGATCCCAAACTGACACTGACAACCCGTTTCAGAGCGCCCACCCCTTGCCGGCAACTCTTTCCGACCGCCCTCAGTATGCACCGGCTCCTGGGCGCTCATACCCGCCTACTACACGGCCGCTCCGCAGGTGAGTTCCTCGAGATAAGCGAGCAAGAGACCGCGCATTTCCTCTTCCGTTTCGGCTTGGTTGATCTTTTGCCGCATCGCCGCGGAACCCGGCAAGCCCTTGATGTACCAGCCGGCGTGTTTGCGCATCTCGCGGACACCGATAAAAGGGCCCTTCTCGGCGATGAGCAGTTCCATGTGCCGCAAACATACGCGGATCCGTTCGTGCACATCCGGTTCGGGCAGCCGCTCCCCGGTCCGCAGGTAATGGACCACCCGGCGGAAAATCCACGGATTGCCCAGAGCCGCCCGCCCGATCATCACACCGTCACAACCGGTCTCTTCCAACATCCGCCGGGCCTCCTCGGGTCCCGTCACGTCCCCGTTACCGATGACCGGAATGCGGACGGCTTCTTTTACCCGGCGGATGATCGACCAGTCCGCCTTGCCGGAATACAACTGTTTCGCGGTCCGCCCGTGAACCGCGACCGCCTTGGCGCCCGCCTCTTCCACGGCGAGGGCTACCTCGACGGCGTTGACGTGGTCGTCGTCCCAACCCTTGCGGAATTTGACGGTCACAGGTTTATCGACCGTTTCGACCACAGCGCGAACTATGCGGGCCGCATATTCGGGATTCCGGGCCAGTGCGGCTCCCGAACCGGTCTTATAAATCTTGAGAACGGGACAGCCCATGTTGATGTCGATGATGTCCGCATTGGTCGCCCTCCCGACCGTCTCGGCGGCGCGAACCATCGAGTCGAGGTCGCATCCGACCAACTGCAGACTGACGGGATGTTCATCGGGCAAAATGTGCAACATCCGTTGCGTTTTCGAGTTCCCGTTGACAATGGCCTTGGTGGCGACCATTTCGGCGCAGACCAAGCCCGCCCCCATCTCCTTGGCGAGGATCCGGAACGCGGGATTGCACACGCCGGCCATCGGGGCGAGAACCACATTGTTGTCGAGCTGGACGTCTGCAATCCGAAGATCGGTTTTCACCACCGCAAACCACCCTCCTCGCGCAACGCGAACATGGAAAAACACAGACGCACCGGCCTGTGTTTTTCCCGTGTGACTTGAATTCCATCGTATCATACCCTGCGACCCGGCTGCAAATCGCAAGGATCCTCCGGCCCGCCTCCCAACAGCTCCTCTTCTCCGACGCCGAGAGCGCGCCCGATCGCTTGGAGAATCTGGGAAGAAGGTTCGCGCACCCCCCGTTCGATGGCTCCCACCACCGCCACAGACAGATGAATCCGGTCGGCCAATTCCTGCTGGGTTAAATTTTTCAGTTTCCGAAATGCCCGGATTCGTCTTCCCACACGGCTTTCCATCGGCGAATTCCACCCCTTCCGCCAACCTTCTCGGCCAGAGTTGCCACCCTTTCCCCTATAATCGGGTGGACGAGATCGGGAGCTAATTCCGCCAGCGGGACCAAGACAAAGGCCCGGAGGTGCATCCGGGGATGGGGGATCTGCAACTCCGGCGTCTCCACCACCAAATCGTCAAAAAGCAAGAGATCGATATCGATGGTCCGGGGACCCCAACGCAGCAGCCGTACTCGCCCCAGTTCCCGCTCCACTTCCCGGGCGGCAGCGTGGACCTCTTCGACCGTCTGAGTCGTCTTGAAGCAAACGCAGGCGTTCAGAAAACGAGGTTGATCCGTCCACCCCACCGGCTCCGTCTCGTACAGCGAAGAAACGCGGCGAGACACCGGGCGCAGCCGGTCCGTCATCCGGTTCAGGGCCCGGAGAAGAAACCCTTCGCGGTCGCCGAGATTGCTGCCCAATCCCAGGTAGACGCTATGTACGGTCCCGCTCAATTTCCACCGCCACCCCTCCCAGGGCGCCTGGAAATGGCGGGGACGGCTTGGTCACCCGCACCCGGACGGAATCCACCGGATACCGGTCCAAAATCCGGCGGGCCGTATTCTCCGCCACCGCCTCCAAGAGGCGGTACCGCTCGCCTTCCACGACCTCCCGGATCAGGCGGTAAACTTGACTATAATCTAGCGTATCCGGCAACGCATCGGAAAGCCCGGGCTTTTTCAAGGACATTCGGAGGGTCACGTCGACGACGAACCGCTGTCCCAGACGGTTTTCTTCGTCGTAAACGCCGTGATAACCGTAGAATTCCATCCCCATCAAATGAATGGCATCCACCCCTCACTCCCCCTTCCCCAGCATGGCATCCATCATGCGTGCGGTCCGGACCATTTCCTTCACGTCGTGAACCCTCACAATGTCGGCCCCTTGGGCGACTCCGAACGCCACGGTGGCGGCCGTCCCCTCCACGCGATCGTCCACAGGCAAGCCGAGGGTCTTGCCGATCATCGATTTGCGGGATGTCCCCAACAATACGGGAAAACCCATCGACCGGAGATCGCGAAGCCTCCGCATGATCTGAAGGTTCTGTTCGTAGGTTTTGCCGAACCCGATACCCGGATCGAGAATAATGCGGTCTTCCGGAATTCCCGCCGACCGGGCCAGCGCCAGGGACTCTCCCAACTCTCGCAACATGGTCCCTACCGCGTCCCGCGGCGCCGGATCCCGCCGGTTGTGCATCACGACGACCGGAACGCCGAGTTTGGCGACCGTTCCGGCCATCTCCGGATCTTTTTTCAACCCCCATACATCGTTGATGAGGTGGGCCCCCGCCTTCACGGCGGCTTCGGCCACTTTCGCCTTGTAGGTGTCCACCGAGATCGGCACATCCAGTTCGGCGGAAACCGCCCGAATCACCGGGATGACGCGGTTCAACTCCTCTTCGGCGGACACGGGCACATGACCGGGACGGGTCGATTCTCCGCCGATGTCCAAAAGATCCGCCCCTTGGTCCACCATTTCCCTGGCCCGCGCCAAGGCCCGTTCTACGTCGTTGTAGCGGCCCCCGTCCGAAAACGAATCGGGAGTGACATTCAAAATCCCCATGACAAGGGTGCGATTCCACCGAAAAATCCGGTCGCCGATCCGCAGGGGAGCCGGACTCCGCAACGCCCGGTCGACGGCTTCCCCCACCGCGCCGGCCAGGGACGGTTGAAGGAGTCCTTCTGTACCCTGCGGGCGGAACGATTGCGCCGCCTCTGTCAGGGCCTCCGGCGTCCCCGTCACCATCCAGTGGCGCCGGCCCGCGTCCACGCGGCAACCCGCCGTCAAGAAAGCCCGTTTGGCCTCGTCCGCCGGCGGCCCGGCCCAGTCGATCCGGAGGGTTAAATGGATCGGTCCATGGATCGGTCCGGCGCCGCCGGCACGGGACAGACTCCGCTCCCGGTCCGGCGGCCCCTGAAAGGTTTCGGGCTCATCGCCCAACTCCCGCCATTCCTCTTCCCACAGCCGGACCGAATCGAGGTGTACCACCCACACTCCCTCCAGCACCCCAACTCCTCCCTTTGTTACCGTTTTTCTCCGGCCTCCGCGGCCCGCTCGATCAACCTCTGCAGTTCTTCTCGGGAAAACCGGTAGATTTCCGCACAGAAATGGCAGTGAATCTCCGCACCTCCCTGCTCCCGGTAGAGACTTTCCAGTTCGTCCCGGCCCAAAGCGACCAGCACTCTCTCCATCCTTTCCCGAGAACAACGGCAACGGAAGGAGACGGGAACCCGGTCCAACAGTTGAACATCCGGAACCATGGACTGCAACAGCTCTTCCGGCGTCAGACCTCGATCCAACAGCGTCGTCACCGCGGGCAACCGGGCGATCGCTTCCTCCAGCCGGGCCACTTCCTCTTCCGGGAGACCGGGAAACAGCTGAACGATAAATCCCCCCGCCTGCTTCACCCGATCGGGCGGCTCCACGAGTACTCCCACTCCGACCCCCGACGGAATTTGCTCGGAAACGGCAAAATAATAGGCGAAATCCTCGCCGATTTCCCCCGAGATGAGCGGCACACTGCCGCGGTACGGTTCGCGGAGTCCGAGGTCCTTGATCACGTGTAAAAATCCTTCCCCCACCGCGGAGGCGACATCCAGCTTGCCGGCGGCGTTGAGGGGAAGATCCACCCGCGGCTCCCGGACGTATCCCCGAACGTATCCGGCGGCATCCGCATCGGCGACGATTTCGCCCAAGGGCCCCGAGCCCCGAATTTGGACGGTAAGGCGCTCGGTGCCCTTCAACATCGCCCCCATCATCGCCGCAGCGGTGACCGTCCGGCCCAAGGCGGCCGTAGCAACCGGCCACGTCCCGTGGCGCCTTCTCAATTCTTCCACCAGTGCGGTGGTGCGGGCAGCATAAGCTCGCACTTTTCCCGAAACCGCCGTCGCGCGCACGATGTAATCCTGCAAGGAAACATCCTCCCTTCGGCCGGACGAGATAAAGAAAGAGCCTTTTCTGCAAGGCTCGCGACGCATCTCCGGTTTCCTTGTCGCCCGTCCCGCCAGGCCGCTCACCGGTTTCGTTCCCATATGATGCGCAAACCCTGAAGGGTCAAATACGGGTTCACTTCGTCGATCGTTCGCGACTCCGAACTGACGAGATCGGCCAGCCCTCCGGTGGCGATCACCCGATAAGGCAAGGGAAGCTCTTCGCGAATCCGGTTTACCAAGCCGTCTACCTGCCCGACAAACCCGTAGATTACTCCGGACTGCATCATCGTGACCGTATTCCTTCCCAACACGCTCGGAGGCTTGACCAATTCGATGCGAGGCAATTTGGCGGCGCGCTGGAACAATGCTTCTACGGAAATGGCGATTCCGGGCGCAATGGGCCCTCCGAGGTATTCCCCGCGTTCATTGATTACGTCAAAGGTGGTGGCCGTGCCGAAATCCACAATGATCAGGGGAGGGCCGTACAGTTCAATGGCGCCCACCGCATTGACAATCCGGTCCGCCCCCACTTCCCGGGGATTCTCCATCTTGATCGGCAGCCCCGTCCGGATCCCGGGTTCTACAATCAGCGGTTTCTTATGGAAGTATTTCCTCGACATGCGGTCGAGGGCCAACATCAAAGGGGGCACGACCGAGGAGATCGCCACGCCGTCGATGTCTTCGGGCGAAACGCCGCAGTCTGCAAACAAGCTTTTCACCATCATGCCCAATTCGTCTTCCGTCCGGTCTCGCACCGTGGCGATTCGCCAGTGATACAACAATTCCTTTCCTTTGTAAACACCGAGAACAATGTTGGTGTTCCCCACGTCCATCGCCAAGAGCACGGCAATCCCTCATTCCCGCGATCAATCCTAACACATCTTAACATTCTGTAGACGAGGATTCAATCGTTTGAATATCCAGGGAAATGTCGAGGGCGGCCGCTGAATGGGTAAGGGCCCCCACGGAAATGTAATCGACCCCCGTTTTAGCGATATCGACCAGATTCTCTTCGGTCACGGAGCCGGACGCTTCCACGAGGGCCCGGCCGTTGATGCGTTCCACCGCTTCCCGCATTTGTTCCACCGTCATATTGTCGAGCATGATGATGTCCGCCTTGACCTCGAGCGCTTCGTCGATTTGGTCGAACGTCTCCACTTCTACTTCGATTTTCATGGTATGGGGCACTCCCCGGCGCACGGCCATGATCGCCTGTTTCACCCCTCCCGCCAAGGCGATGTGGTTGTCCTTGATGAGGACGGCATCAAACAGACCGAAACGGTGGTTGACCCCTCCTCCGACCTGCACCGCGTATTTTTCCAAGATCCGAAGACCGGGCGTCGTTTTCCGCGTATCGGTGATGCGGGCGTGATAATATCGCACCAGTTCCACGTACCGCGCAGTCTTGGTGGCAATTCCCGAGAGTCGTTGAAGAAAATTCAGGGCAACCCGTTCGCCGGTGAGAATGGCCGCCGCCGGACCTTCCACTTCCGCGATGACCTGTCCGGGGCCCACCGCATCCCCTTCCTCGACACACCGCCGGAATTGCAGGCGTTCCTCCAGTGTGCGGAACACCATTTCGGCCACCGGCAAGCCCGCGATGACTCCGGATCCTTTTGCGATCAGCACGCCCTTGGCCCGGACACCGGGAGGAACGATGTGACGGGTCGTCACATCCCCGTGCCCGATGTCTTCCTGGAGGGCCCGTTCCACAATTTCCCGGACCATTCGTTCGTTCAGTTCCATTCGGGACACCTCACCTTCCAACCTCCCCCTTCTCGGGAGAAAACGATGTGGACGCGCCAGCGGGCGTCGTCCCGAGCCGGGTAATCCCGGCGAAAATGGGCTCCTCGGGATTCGGTGCGGAACCAAGCCGCTTCTGCAACCAAGCGGGCGACGGTCATCAGATTGATCCACTCGATTTCATCCCGGTTGCGGCCCGCACTCAACAGAGAGGGAGACCAGCGGCCCAGTGCCGACAGCGCCCGGGTCAAGGAATCCGCCGAACGCACCACCCCGACTTCCCGGGACATCATCGCCTGGAGTTCGAGGCGCAAAGAGGAAGGATCCTCCTCCACGCCCGCCGCCAAACACCGGCGCTCCGGCGGCCAAACGGCGGCCTCCTCGCCGTCCCCGCCCGGCGGCCAAGGGAGGTCGGGAGCTTCCTCCAGGTATCGGCGGACGCGGTCGGCGGTGCGCTTGCCGAAAACAATTCCCTCAACGAGGGAATTGCTCGCGAGGCGATTCGCTCCGTGTACTCCCGTCGAAGCCGCTTCGCCGACGGCAAACAAGCCGGGCACCGTGGTACATCCCCACAGATCGGTGACGATCCCCCCCATCATATAATGGGCGGCCGGCGCCACCGGAATCCAGTCGGAACCCAAATGGAGTCCCTGACTCCGGCAAAAGCGATAAATAGTGGGGAACCTTTTCTCCAGCCAATCCGACGACTTGTGCGTAATGTCCAAATACACGTGCGTGGACTCCGTCCGTTCCATCTCCATGACAATCGCCCGTGCGACGACGTCGCGGGGGGCCAACTCCGCCATGGGATGATAGCCCGGCATAAACCGGTCTCCCCGAACATTGCGCAGGATCGCCCCTTCACCGCGAAGGGCCTCGGACAGCAAAAACGAAGGCGCCCCGCTGCCCGAATAAGCAGTAGGATGAAATTGAATGAATTCCAAATCTCTAACGGCCGCGCCCGCCCGAAAGGCCATGGCCACTCCGTCGCCGGTCGCTCCCTGCGGATTGGTCGTGAGACGGTACAGTTGGCCGGCTCCCCCGGTGGCCAAGACCGTCGCGGGAGCCGAGAAAACCGTCCACCCGCAGTCGCCGGTGTGGGCCACCACACCTACACACCGACCTTTCACCGTCAACACGTCCGCCACCGCAGCCTTTTCGTAAATTCGAATATTCGGCTTCCCCCGGACCTGTTCCCACAACGCCCGGACCAATTCTCGCCCCGTGGCGTCGCCTCCGGCGTGAAGAACCCGGTCCCGGCTGTGGGCCGCCTCCCGGGCCAAGGCCAACTCTTCGCCCGCCCGGTCAAAGAGGGCGCCCAACCGGAGCAGGTCTTTCACCGCCTCCGGACTCTCCTTCACCACAACGCGAACAGCCGGCCGGATGTTCAGCCCGTCACCGGCGGCCAGGGTATCTTCTTCGTGCAAATCCGGCGAATCTCCGGCGCCGACCGCCGCCGCAATGCCACCTTGGGCGGCGTAACTGTTGCTGTCGAAGACCCCTCCCTTGCACAGCACCGCCACTTCCGTGAAATCCGCCAATTTCAAGGCGGTGTATAGACCCGCCACCCCGGATCCGACTACCACTGCGCCGGCCCGTACAACCGGCGCATCCCTGGGATCGACGGGAATGATGTAGCGCGAGGAGATCATAGAGCCGCCCCCTTGCGGACCAATCTCGCTTCGGAACGGGCCGCGGGCGACGGGCTCGTCCCGGTGCGGTCAACAATAGACGTCGGTCACCACCACGGACAATTCTTCCAACAGGTCCCGTTCGAACGGAACAGACAATTCTCTTCCCTCCGGATCGTACAGAATCCGGACCCTCGGCCGTTGCGGGTACCCGACGGGGACGGCGGTGACAATCCCCACCTCCCCGGTGCTGAGCCGCACCGTCTGTCCGACGGGATAGACGGCGATCTGCCTGACGAACAACTCCACGAGCCCCGCATCATATTGGCTGCCGCTGCCGGCCATCACGTGTTCCAATGCCTCGTGGGGCAAGAACCCCGGACGGTATATTCGGTGGGCCGTTAGAGCATCATAAACGTCCGCCACCGCCGCTATCCGGCTGTACGGGTGCATTTGGTCGCCGGTGAGCCCCTGGGGATACCCGCTTCCATCGATCCGTTCATGATGTTGGAGAGCGACGTACGCACTTTGCAAGGAGACCGAATCCAGGGTGCGCAACAATTCGAAACCGTATACAGTATGGCGTTTCACCAGTTCATATTCCTCCGGCGTCAGCGCCGCCGGTTTGTTGAGCACCTCCGCAGGGATGCGCAGCTTTCCCACGTCGTGCAAAAGCGTCCCCATCCCCAGCTCCCGCAGTCGATCTTTCTCCAAACCGCACTCCAGACCCAAGGCGATTGCCAAAATCGTGACGTTGACGGAATGGTGGTACAGAAACCCGTCGGCTGTATAGATGTTGATCACTTGTTGGAATACGCCTCGGTTGCGCAAGACCTCGTCCACCAACTCGTCGACGACCGTCCTCACATTCCGCCCCAACCTGCGATATGCAAAGCGCCGGATGCTTTTCCTGGGATCCCGCAGGTGCTCGAGTAGATCGCGGACCGCGGCTACCGCGCGCATTCGGGTCTCCGGGGAAACGGCCTCTTGGACCTCCGCGTCGTCGGTGCGCGGATCTTGAACGTAAAGTGCGTATACTCCGAGATCTTTGAGGCGTCTGATCATCTGTTGGGTCAAAGGGACACCCGTCCCCACCAGGATTCGGCCCTTACCGTCGTAGATCGGTCGGGCGAGGCGTTCGCCCGGCACCAGTCGATCGACCGAAGTCAAGCGCACGGCTTGTCCTCCTCATCCTTGACAACTCCGGCTGCAGCCAAGGGAAAAGGGTACCCATGCCGGGCACCCTTTTCATACCGCTTCATCCCTGCCGCGGCGGGGTCTTGTTTTCCTCCGTCGCGTCCCGGCCGCTCCGGGCGACGTCTCCCTCCTCAACCTTGTCGTCCTTCGTTTGAATGGTGACGCGGACGTCCGACGGCTCTTCGTCGAGGAGTTTTCCGTATTCCATCAGTTGCTTGATCTCCTCGGCATCCACCGTTTCGCGCTCCAGCAAGGTCTGGGCCAACAGCTCCAGCTTATCGCGGTGTTCGGTCAAGACCTGTTCGGTCCGCCGATAACATTCGTCGATGATCCTCCGCATTTCCTTGTCGATTTCGTAGGCAATGGCATCCGAATAATTTTGCTCGTGGGCGATATCCCGCCCGAGGAAGACCTGTCCCTGGCGGTGGCCGAATTGCATCGGGCCGAGCTTTTCACTCATCCCGAACTCCGTCACCATCCGCCGAACGATCTCGGTGGCCCGCTCCAAATCGTTGTGCGCCCCCGTGCTGATCTCCCCGAGCACGAGCTGTTCGGCGACCCGCCCCCCCAACAGTCCGGAAACCCGGTCCAGAATCTCCGAGCGGGTCATGAAGAAACGGTCTTCTTTGGGGAGCATGACGGTATAGCCGCCCGCCATCCCCCTGGGAATGATCGTCACTTTGTGTACGGCGTCGGCGTTCTTCAGATAATAACCCACCACCGCGTGTCCCGCTTCGTGGTAAGCCACGATCTTTTTCTCAGAGGGGCTGATCACCCGGCTGCGCTTTTCCGGCCCCGCGATCACGCGATCGATGGCGTCCTCGATCTCCGGCATATTGATGACCTTTTTGTTGCGGCGGGCCGCCATCAGCGCGGCCTCGTTCAACAAGTTTTCGAGGTCTGCACCGGTAAAACCCGGAGTCCTGCGGGCGATCACTTCCAGCGACACATCGGGCCCCAGCGGTTTGTTGCGGGCGTGGACCCGCAAAATCTGCTCCCGACCGCGAATATCGGGACGGTCCACGGTGATCTGGCGATCGAACCGCCCCGGGCGCAACAGCGCAGGATCCAAAATGTCCGGGCGGTTGGTGGCGGCGATGATAATGATTCCTTCGTGGGCGCTAAACCCGTCCATCTCCACCAGCAACTGGTTAAGAGTCTGCTCCCGCTCGTCGTGGCCCCCGCCGAGACCCGCTCCGCGGTGACGCCCAACCGCGTCGATTTCGTCGATAAAAATGATACAGGGAGCGTTTTTCTTTGCCGTTTCGAACAGGTCCCTCACCCGGGAAGCTCCGACGCCCACAAACATTTCGACAAAATCGGAACCGCTGATGCTGAAAAAGGGAACTCCCGCCTCTCCCGCCACCGCCCTCGCCAAGAGGGTCTTCCCGGTTCCGGGAGGGCCCACCAACAGAATTCCTTTGGGAATGCGCGCTCCCAAACTGGAGAAGCGCCGGGGATCTTTCAGAAATTCCACGACCTCCTCCAGCTCCGCCTTTTCTTCATCCGCGCCGGCCACATCGTCAAAGGTCACTTTCTTCTTGTCTTCCGTATACATTTTGGCGCGGGCTTTCCCGAAGTTCATCACCCGGGTGCCGCCGCCCTGCGCTTGGTTAAATAGAAAAAAGAATAAAATGAAGATCACCACAAAGGGGACGATGGACGTCAAGAAAGTCAACCACACCGATTCTTTCTGCGGTGGATTGATCTTAATCTTCGTCCCCGTCGTAGTGGCCAATTTATTCAAATCCTGGACGAACTGGTCGCTGAACAGGGTTCTGGACACAAAAGTGCGACCGTCCGCCAGGGTACCCTGAACCCGCAGGGTCAATCCGTCCGACGTCACGTCGAGGGTTTGGATGTTGCCCTGTTGCACGTAGCGCACCAAGTCGCTGTAAGTGATGTCTTGCCGGTCCTGCGGTCCGGTGGTGAGGAAGCTAAAAATCCCGATGGTCACCAAAAATATCAACAAATAAAAGGCGGCGCTCCGGAAGAATTTATTCATTCCTGACCTCCTCTCGGCCACGGCGGAAACCATTGTATCACAGAGGCCGGGGCCCTCACAACCGAAAGCCGGGGCGGATCCCGTTCAGGGAGAAGGATAGCCGGACTCTTGATATACTTCCTCTTTGAGAATCCCCACGAAGGGAAGGTTGCGATACCGTTCGGCATAATCGAGACCGTATCCCACAAGGAAGGCGTTGGGGACGGTAAACCCGCAATAATCCGGACGGATTTCCACAACCCGACGCTCGGGTTTGTCGAATAGGGCCGCAACTTTCACCGAGGCCGCATTCCGGCGCAACAGGACATCCCGCAAATACGACAGTGTCAGCCCGCTGTCCACAATGTCCTCCACGATCAACACGTGGCGTCCCGCTACGTCTTGTTCCAAATCCTTTAGAATCCGCACGACCCCCGACGATTTCGTCGATGCCCCGTAACTGGAGATCGCTATAAAATCCATTTCCAGCGGGATGTCCATGCGCTTGACCAGTTCCGCCATAAACAGGACCGCACCCTTGAGCACGCCCACGACCAAAGGCCGCAGGCCCCGGTAGTCCTTCGCGATCTCTCCGCCGAGTTCGCGGATCCGGCGGGCAATTTGCTCCTCGGTGAACAGGACCTCTTTGACGTCTCCGTTCATTGTCCCCTCCCCAACCTCCTGTCCAGCCATCGACGAATCTCTTCATCGGTCCAAACCGCTTCCAGCCGGAGAACCGATTCGGTCTGCGCCGTGACCGGCCATTTCCTGCTCCGGCGCCATCCGACAATCCACAGCACGTCCTCTCCGTCCGTCACGAGCGGCCAACGGTCTCGGAGGCGGTGCGGGATCTTGTCGTCGATCCACACCTCTTTCAGCTTCTTCCGACCTCCGAGCCCGAAAGGCTCAAACCGGTCTCCCGAACGCCGTGTACGAACGAAAAGCGGACGCCCCTCCATCTCTCCCCAATCAAAATAAACCACCGAGGGAGTCGACGGTTTGACGCCCGAAGAATCCTCCATCTCTATGCGAATGCGCCGCTTTGCTTCCGAGATCGGAACGAGGGCCGCATCAATCACGACGCCAAACGCCGGACAGGATGTCCTCCCGGGAACGGCGAGCCTCGTCGCAGCGCCGGGCCCTTCGGCGGGCCGTCCGGTGTCTGCCCGGACCAGGATCAATTCCCCGTACTCGCGCCGCACCTGCCATCCGCCCGGGAGATCCGCCCTTCCGCCGGTTCGCCCAGTCGCCGCAAGGCGCCGGACCGTCTCCACGTGAACGGAATCCCAACAAACCGAGTCATTCTCCGGGGCCCCCCCGGAAGGATAATATAATATTAGTGTAATTACGCGCCTTTGTAAAGCAACGGGAAGGGAGCCGAATTTCTCGAGATCGACAACCCTCGACGCCCCCCGGACGGAGGTACATTCCTCAAAGGCGCGGAGGGCCATCTCCCGCAACAGTTCTTCGTCGTCCCGGGCCAAAGAGGCCAATTGGACCAGATGTTCTCTTATTCTCGGCTGGTACGAGGACTCCAATAAGGGCATCAATTCCCTACGGATCCGATTTCGCCAATACCGGTTGGATTGGTTGGAGGGATCCTCCCGGTACGGCACCCCCTTTTCCCGGGCATATGTCCGCAATTCCTGTTTCCACGTCCCGAGGAGGGGGCGGAGCCACCACAATCCCGCCCACGGCCGCACTTCGGCCATCCCGCCGAGTCCGGCCGTCGACGTCCCGCGCAGGATGCGCATCAACACCGTTTCCGCCTGATCGTCCGCGTGATGGGCCAGCGCCACAGCGTCCGCCCCGACCTTCCGGGCCTGCTCCGCCAGGGCTTCATAACGGAGGGCCCTCGCCGCCATTTGAATAGACTCCCCGGTCGCGTCCGCCCGGCGTTTCACATCCACCTCTACCCCCGCGAATTCCACGCCGAGGGCTTCGGCCCTGCTCCGGACAAACCCTTGTTCCTCCGCCGACTCCGGCCGGAGCCCGTGGTCAATATGGCAAGCGACCAGCGTAAAACCGAGGCGATCGCGGGCCCGGGCCAGCAGATCCAACAGGACCATCGAGTCGACTCCGCCCGACACGGCGGCGAGGATCCGCCGTACGCCGCCGATTTCCGGATGTTGGGCAAACCAATTCAAGAGCCTGTCGAGCACGCCTGTTCCTCCCGCGCGGGGGCCGGCCGATCTGCCGAGCGGGTTCGGCCGGCCCTGCGCCGAAAAATCGCTTTCCCCAGCTTTTCCTCCTATTTTACACGTCCCACCTCGCAGCTCCAACCTCCTCCGCTTAAGACGGGTTCCTCTAAGTCGCTTCCACCGCCCTCCTTCTGCCGGATGGCCCCATGGGACGGCGAAGCTGCCGGACGCCCGGCAAATGGATGGTCGCCCATTCGGGCCGGCAGGGGTCGATCCGGACGACGACAGCCGTCATGTCGTCCGGCAATTCGCCGCGGTTCATGCGCACCGCGGTTTCCACCAGCAGATCCGCAACCTCTTGGGGATCGCGCGAATCGATCTCCGCGATTTGCCGGCGGAGCCACTCCTCCTTATCCTCCACATGGCGCGCCGCCTCCAGCACCCCGTCGGACACCATGATCAACAGGTCCCCTTGCCGCAGTGTGTGTTCCACGGCGTCGTAAGCGACCTGGTCCAGAATGCCGATCGGCAATCCCCGGCCGTGTACCGGAAATACTTCGTCGCCCCGCTTGACAAAGCTAGGAACCGCGCCGATCTTGAGAAACTCCGTCTTCGCGGTAAACAGATCCACCAAAGCCAAATCCAAAGTCGCAAACATCTCGTCCCGAGAACGCAACATCAACACATCGTTAACCGTCCGCACCGCCAACTGTTCGTCAAAACCGGCCTTCAACAATTGTTCCAGCATCCGGATCGCCGCCCCCGATTCCTCCCTGGCCCGCTCTCCGTTGCCCATTCCGTCGCTGATTGCGATGGCGAATTTTCCGTTGCCGATATCCAAAAGGACAAAGGAGTCCCCGGACAACAGCGATCCGTCTTTGGCCGCCGCCGCCACCCCGCCCGTCACTTGGAAGGCCTTGGATGATGCGAAGAGGACCGAACAGGGGCCTTCTCCGCCTCCGCATTGAATGCGTCCCACGGCGATCGGTTCCCCGACGATGTCCGACAGCAGAGGAGCGATCAGTTTTGCGGATTC
Organism: Alicyclobacillaceae bacterium; assembly: GCA_029961045.1. Lineage (GTDB taxonomy): Bacteria > Bacillota > Bacilli > Kyrpidiales > Kyrpidiaceae > JASBVN01. The sequence goes on from JASBVN010000019.1 coordinate 17,330, forward strand.
CTCGTGTCCCGTGCAGGAGGACTGGGTGATTTCGATCTCCACTTTTCCTTCGTCCAAGCTCATGATGTCCACCTGTTGAATGTGCAACCCGATCTGTTCGAGGGCGGCCAACACCTGCTCCTCCTGTTCGGTGGCCTCGAGAACCTCGCGCCGGACTTCGCCGGAGAGGGCCGCCATAATGTCTGCAACTCCTTGCAGTTGCGCCGCCACCAGGCCCCGGCATTCCTGCAACTGCCGGTCCCAATACACGTCCCTCCGAGAAATCTCAAGGGATTGCCACAAAGCAGGCACCAGGCGCTCCGTGCGAACACACCGGCGCCTGAGGTCTTGAGGCGCTTCGCGGGGCTGAACCGGCCCGTCGATGTCCATCAGCGTCAACGTCTCGGAAAAGGCCCGGTATGTCGCAAAAAAATCCCGATCCCAACAGGCGCTTCGCTTGGCACAGGAGAGACAGACCTGCCCGGCCGCGCGCTCCACCGCCTCGTGGAGTAAATCCTCCGCCCGGCGCGGCACCCGGCCCGTCATCGCCCCGAATGTTTGACCCAATTCGGCGAACACCCGAGCCACTTCGTCGATACGGGCAGCCATCATGTCCCGGGCCTTCCGGATGTAATCCTGATGAGACACCGCGTGTTCCCGCGTCCCGGGGGTAAACCGGGCCGCATAATGGATCCAACGCCGGGGCGTGGCGGCGAAAAGCAAAAACGCCGCCACCGTCTCCTGCAAACCGAGAAACACCTGATGCCAGTCGGACGCATAGGCCGTCAACAAAATCGAACCGATCATGGCGCCGAGACCGACACCCCATTTCCGCGCTTCCTGAAGCAATCCCGCCAACAGCCCGGAGAAAGCCAGGACGCCGATCTCGTACACGGATGCCATATTGCCGAGCGTCATCAGCACTCCGGTGACCGCCCCGACCGCAGCCCCCAGTCCGGCGCCGCCGACCAGGGCAAACACCAACAGCAAATACCGGCTTAAAATGGCATCCACGGATAGTTCTCGAACCGTCAACCCCTGAACTCCGGTGAGTATCGAGCCGAACAGAATCACCAGGCAGAGAATCTCTTCCACCCGGAGCGGCCGCACTTTGGCCCGGTGGCTCAAAACCGGAACCGCCTGCAAAAAGATGAAGCTCAGAATACAGGCGAGCGCGGCGTCGAGACCGACCGTCCACCACGCGTACGGATTCCCGCCCCCCGCCACCGCCTGATCGAGACCCTTGATCAACAGATCCGTTCCGAAAACCGCCGCCGGCACCTCCCGCATCGTCAAACTCTGACGCCTGGACATCCATCCGTACGCCATGCGGTACGCCACCAATAAAGTAAAACTCTGAAAGAAGCGATGGGAATCTTCCGCAACCGTGGCCGCTCCCGCCGCAATACTGAGAAATACCAAGGGCGCCGCCGTGCGCCGCGTTTGCAGGACCACCGCGTAGTAGGGAAGAAAGAACGGCGAAAACAAACCGACAATCCACGCCCGCCCCAGGAAAAACCCGATGGCGGCCAACACGATCCGAGTCCCCCACAGAATCGTGAACTGATCCCCCGTTCGACGTACCCGGTCCGCCATCCCGGCCGCCCAAGCTTTCCACCGGCCGCCCTTCACGAGGTTTGCCGTTTGTTTAACCATCTTGTCCACCACCCGTCAAAATTGAGAGTAGCGCCATTATAGGCCAGGCGGCGGGTCAAAGTGTGTCAAAGGGCGTCTGGCGCCTTGAGGAAAATTGCGACACGTTCCTCCCATCCTCCCGGGATTTCGCCCCGAAAGGGCGGTATCCGACAGAAAGGAACCGGACCGGATACCCTCGACAAAGCATACCGCCGGCGGCTAGAATGGGGAAAACGGGAAAAGCAGAAGGGGGACAGCCGTGCGACAACGATCGTCATCCTCCGGCCGCAAATCCTGGGACCACTATTTCATGGACATCGCCTACATGGCTTCCACCCGCGCCACCTGTCCGCGGCGCAAGGTAGGAGCCGTTTTGGTCCAGGACCGGAAACTGATGGGAAGCGCTTACAACGGAGCGCCCTCCGGGGTCACCGACTGCTACGAGGGCGGTTGCCTTTTGGTCGACGTCTTGGAGGAAACCGAAGAAGGAATCGTCAAAAAACAGCACTGTATTCGCACGATCCATGCGGAGCAGAATTTAATCCTCTTCACGGATCGGAGCCAGCGGATCGGAGCCACGGTTTATGTGACCGACGAGCCCTGTTGGACCTGCGCCAACCTGCTCGCCAACAGCGGCATCGCCGAAATCGTTTACCACCGTCCGTACCCCAAAGACCATGAAAAAGTCGTGCGCCTTCTCCGGGAAAAGGGAATCAAATTTAGAAGATTGGAGCATTACGATCCCCCTTCCGACGTTCTTTCGACCATCATCGACTGAACAGGCTCCTATCCGCCGGGTAGGGGCATATATATGGAGGGCAAATCCTGCGTCCTTGAAAGACAGGAAGGGGGAAATTCACCGTGCCCAGCTGGCTGCGGAATCAGTTGGCCAAGGCCTTCCGGGAAAAAGACAAGCGGTCCGTCATCATGTTAAATCGCGTTTTCTACAAATACAGAACAACGGCCGGCTAAGCGGCAAAAAGGGAGGGGAAAGCGGCTCAGGCGGCCATCCTGCCGGCGCACATCCGCAAACAACCCCTGAGCCGCGCCGTCGGCGCCTTCCCCTCAAACCTCCGACACATCCGCCTTGCCCGTGCGCACATCCAGCTCCATCACACAACGCTCCTCCCCTGCCGGCGCCCGAAGCAATACCTCTCCCCGCCGGCGGACAACCCGGCTTCCGGCGGACAGGCGCCCCGGCACATCCACCGCGGCGACGCCGAATCCGGTCCGAATGGTCCCCTCCAAGGCGGTTCCCTTCGGAACCGTCCATCCAATCCGCCCGTTGACCACCTTCACTTCCACGCGACCCCCGGGCATCGCGGGCACCTGTTCCAATTCCACGGCGCCGTTGACGGTGGACAGGACCCATTCGAGCGCCTGAACCCGTTCCGCCCGAATTCGCCCGTTGGTTTGCCGGACGGTCACCCGCCGCACCGTCTCAAAGGGAAGCCGCACCACCACATGGGCCCCCCGGATCCCCCGCGCACCTTCGTCCACGATCAAAGACAGGTGCCCGTCCTCATTCTTCCATAAGCGGTCGATCACAGGTTCGTCTCCCTGCGCCGCTTCCTCGCTGACCTGCGCCCGGACATGGACCTCCACATCGCCCCTCTCTTCCGCCACCAACTTGACATTCCCATGAAGCGTTCGAATTTCCAGACTTTCTACGCTTCCTGAGGCTCGGTACACTTGTTCCACTGCCGCTCCGCCGATTTCCCACCGTCCAAACCATTCCGGCAATGCGGCCAGCGATTCCATGGCCAGTTGGATCTCCTTTACGAGCTTCTCTGAAACTTGTTTTCCCATCTCCCGCACGTTCCGGGCCGCATCTTGCCAAACAGAGCCGAGATCCCGAGTTGTAAAGCCGGACCCGGCCTTAGGCGCATCCCCGAGAGCCCGGAGCAAGCGCTCCGCCTCTTCGGCGGTGATTCGCCCGTTCTCCAGCATGCGCAAGATCAACAGCCGTTCCTCATTCATGTCATTTTCCCCCTTGATCCAATCCTTCCAGTTGCGCAACGGCTTCATCGACGGACAACTCCCCCCGTTCCACCGCCAGTAGGACTTCCACCGCCCGGGAATCCCCGGACCGATCTTCCGCCGTCGATTTCCGCAGGCCGCTTGCGCCGTCCAGCCCCAAATCTTGCAAAATCTGTTCCAACCGCGCGCGAACCGTCGGATAGGACACCCCCAATTCTCGCTCCATTTCCCGAAGGTTCCCCCGGCATTTCAAAAACAACTCGACAAAACCCCACTGCTCCGGATTGAGTTTCATCCACGCCGGAGGTGCAAAGTGTCCGCGGACGGAAGTGCCGCACCGGTCACACGCCAGCTCGACCACCGCGAGGGGATGGGAACAGGCCGGACAACGTGTCACCACGCCCTTTCACCCCCTTTGAATCTACAAATTAAAAGCCTCACCTTACTATTGTTGATTTTATGATTAACATCTTTAATCTTCAATAGGCCTTCGCCGGAAAAAAAGCAGGCTCCGGAGAAAATCCGGAGCCTGCTCACCGTTTGCACCATTCCCGGT